>NZ_QQXK01000060.1 GCF_003575975.1 Galactobacter valiniphilus
TGAAGCACGTCGAGGTCCTCGTGATAGATCAGGGAGTTAGCGCTTCTGATCCTCGGGGACCTCGACCCCTACCCGCCAACCATCACCCGGCGCGCCCTACCCCCACCGGATGTCCGAAGAGCCCCTTAACTGGGACGCCAAGAACCAGAAGATCGTTTCGGCGCTCCTGGATGCGGGCGAAGCGCTGATTGCGCGGCACACGTTCGGTCCGACGCGCTTCTGGGTGTCCACGGACGCGTACTGGACGACGTTCGTGGACAAGCGTGGCCACGGGTACGCTCTCTTCGATCTCGACGGGTTCGACGTGTTCCGTCCTGACAAGCAGCGTTTCGCCTCCCGTGCCGAAGCCCTCGAAGCGTGCCAGCTCGTGGCGCTCGACCACATGCATCTCTCCGACGCCGACGCCAAGCGCCTCATGGCTCGCTTGCGCGCAGAAGCGACGAAAGCGCGCAAGACGAGCGCCTAGCCTCTAACAGTGTTCGCGGGTGAGACTTGGGCGGTCATCACCCGAGAACCGCAGGAGAGCACCCTATGTCCCATAGTCCAGCAGAGTCGAACAAGAAGCCGCTCATCAGGCCGTGGACTCTCGTCGTGATTGCAGGCGTTGCCATCTTCGGCTTTCAGGCGTGCTCGAACGCAGGCTCTTCGAACACATCGAGCGCGTCCTCGTATGCTCCGCTCGTGTCGAGCACTCGAACGGTCGTGTATGAGGTGTTCGACCCAGGAGCGAATGCGGTGACGTCCGAGCGTCGAAACGCCAGCGTCACATTGACTACGCCGACAGGCGTGCAGCAGGCGACGCCCGACTTGCCGATGAAAATGAAGACAGGCGAAATGGGGTTCACCCAGACGTTCAAGAGCGGCTCATTCGTCTCGATCATGGCTCAGAACAAGAACGGGTCCGGCCGCATCACGTGCCGGATCAAGGTCGATGGCAAGGTCATTTCGCAGAACACCTCATCCGGGTCCTACGCGATCGCCCAGTGCTCCGGAACCGTCTAACCCCAGTGCTCCATGGGAACGTGCCTACACATGGTGGCGTGCAGGTATTTTCTGTTCTCTCGCTTTTGGAGTTCTCATGCGTCGTCTCACCAAAGTCGGAAGCGCCCTCTTGGCTGTGGGCGCTCTCACCCTGCCGCTCGGATTTGTCGTCCCCGCCCAAGCCACCGACCCGGCGACGCCGTGCTCGATCGAGGTTTTTGAAAAGGAGACGGCTCGTTTCGCATTCACATGCACCAGCCCGAGCGCCGGACAGTCCTATCAGTTCGTCACCGCCAGCAACTACGGCGGGGACTGGCAGCAAGGCGGAGACCGTCTGAAATCGAGCGGCGCTTCTTCAACAGCCCTCACCGACGTCTCTGCGACCGACAATGGCGACGGGACCACCACGTACGTCACCGAAGAAGCGATGGACCTGTCAACGCACTACCCGATTGGGCGCGAACCAGTCGCCAACCCACTCCTGGGTGACCCGTGGCTCTACGCTTCCGCCGTCATGCTGGAGGCTGGGAACTCGTGGACTAAGACCGAATACCTAAACCGGGCTGTCGGCACTCAGGCGACCGCATTCAACGAGTTCTTCGAGACGACCACCGCACGATCGACGGCCTTCGTCGAGCCGAACTCCACAGTGCATGTGAACGCCTTCGACGCCGTAGGACGCCCATACTTCGATGAGTACGACACCATTGCCGGTGCGGACGGAAAACTGGCTCTTCGGACATCCGGTGGGGGTAGGGCTCGCCGGGTGATGGTTGGCGGGTAGGGGTCGAGGTCCCCGAGGATCAGAAGCGCTAACTCCCTGATCTATCACGAGGACCTCGACGTGCTTCA
>NZ_QQXK01000061.1 GCF_003575975.1 Galactobacter valiniphilus
GCGGGCTGCGTTCCTGGCCTACTTCACGACCGGACGATCATCGAACGGCGGAACTGAGGCCGTGAACGGGATCATCGAGCTTCACCGCCGCCTCGCCCGCGGCTTCCGCAACCGCGGCAACTACCGGCTCCGCATGCTCCTCGCCGCCGGCGGCCTCACCCCATGACCCCCCACCGGATGTCCGAAGAGCCGGATTGAGCGACATTCGGCACTCCGATCCCAGTTGGGATGCACCGGTGGACACTACAGAGACGGGCCCCGCCCTCTCCACCCGTCATGGGTGAAGAGGGCGGGGCCCTCGTGCGTGAACCCGGCCCCCCGGGCACCGATGGGGCGGACGGAGCCCAAGCCGGCCAGCCGCCGTCGTGCCCCCACACAGCCTGACTCAGCATTGGGGTGGCTTCCGCACGCTCCCAGGCCCGGAACCGTTCCGTAGCCACTCCGATCAGGGATCGGGCAGCAGCGGTCGACTCAGGCGCGCGCCGAAGACATGACACGTGTCAGTTCCCCGTGCGGGAGGCCGGTTCTAACGTGGCTGCATGGACGGTTTCTGGCACTTCTCGGGTAGCTTCTGGTGGCTCGTGTTCCCGTTCGGCGCCGCGTCCGCTGGACTCATCGGCCGAGCCTGGAAGGAGATCAACAAGTCCTCGAGGGAGCGGCACGAACGCAGTATGGAGCGGCTCCGCTTACGTCAGCGCATTGAGGCGAGCACGACCGGTGCGATGAACGCCGTCCTGGACGCGACCATCCTCAGCTCGGCAACTGACCATGGCGCCGCAGCCAGGGTTGCCGCCTTGGACCGCATCATGGCCGAGCATGACTCAGTCAATACGCGTTGGCTCGACTACGAGCTCGACGTCACCAAGCTCATCGATTTCCCGCTCATGACCGATGTGAGGGAGCCGCTCACGGTGGGTTACCTGAAGGCGAAGCGGCTGGCCGACTCCCTGCGTCCGGCCGATGAGCAACTGGAGACCCTGGGCGAGGCAGCCATCGAACGCTATCGAGGCGCCGTGACCGACTACCGGGTGAGCTTCGACATCGCCGAGGCGGAGGCTCACCGTGTGAAGGACAGGGACTTCAGCGAGGGGGAGCGCGAACGACTCGAGCTGGCCCGTCAGCTCATCACCCTCTCGGTGGATCGCGCGGCCACTCCGGCGGAGCGTCAGCGGGCCTACACCAGGGCACGGCGCGAACTCGACGGCCTCCTGTCCCTCTCCGCGGACACCGTGCGCAGCATGGAAGAGCGAACCCAACAAGCGATCGTGCCGGTGCCGCCGGCTCACGGCCCCGCCGGGCAGGGGAGGTAGAGTGACCGCGATCGTCCGCACGCGTCAAGCCACCAGGGGTGCAGCAGAGGCAGCACGCCAACCGTGTGAGCGGGGTCGCGGAACCAAGTGCGGCACCCGGCGGCGCTGCATGGGCGGGCGAGGCGCGTACAGGCCCGGAATCTCGGGGAGATCGCGTCCAGCTGACGGGGAGGTGCCCCCGATTTGGAGTGTGGGCAGAACTCGTGTAAGATTTTCTCTTGTCGCCGCAACGAGTTCGACTAGATCGAAACGGATGCGAAGACCAGAAATTCCCAGTGATTCCGCGGATTTTCCGCTGCGTCCTGGAGGGTTCAGAAGCTTCATTGTAGTGATCCTGGTTGTTTGGGCTGGGGGTAGCTGGTGGGGTGTTCGTTGTTTGAGAACTCAATAGTGTGCCAAGTTTGTTGACACCGTTTTTTATTTGAAATGGTGTTGCTTGCCGTCCTCACCCCGTGAGGGCGATGTGAGCGATAGCCATGGAACAAATTGAT
>NZ_QQXK01000062.1 GCF_003575975.1 Galactobacter valiniphilus
AGAACGCCACCTTGGCTACCCTCAAGAACGCGGCATAACCAAAAGAACACCGTGTCCAAGATCAGGGGTCAAGGCCCGAAAATGGAAGTGATCGAAGTCGACTTCATAGCCGACCTGGGCTGACATACTTTCCTCCGTTGTAAAATCGATTCGCCAGATGTAACAGCTAGATTGAAGTGAGCGTTCTGATGTTTTGGAACCCTGACACGTCCGCTTCCTCGGACGAGACGCTAGAGCTCTTGAGTGAGCTCCATCGTTACCGCCAGACCAACGAGCACGTGCGAACTAAAGCCCATGAAGAGATGGGCCTTAAAGGCAAGGAATTGGAAACCTTACAGCTTGTGCTCGCTGCCGACATGGCTGGCGACACTTTGCGCCAGCTCGACTTGGCGGAGCAACTCCACATCACCGGTGCGTCGGTCAGTGCGTTGGTCGACCGGTTAGCGCAGGCCGGGTACATCACCCGCGAGGCGCACCCTAAGGACAGGCGATCGGTCGCTCTTAAACCGACGGAGAAAGCGCAATCGCAGGTGGGAACCACTTTGCGCAAAATGAGCGAGGGGATGATGGCGGCGACGGAGCGCCTGGACGACCGAGGCAAGATCACCGTCACGAATTTTCTTCGAGATCTGAATAGCGCGCTGGACTAAATGCAGTCGGCGCGACCATGAGTTCCCGCATCCCTCATCGGGGGTGTGGTCAAAGCCCCGCACATCATGGCGGGGGACATCACGAACACGTTGGAGGGGGCCCGATATGGGTTTCATTGGCTGGATTGTTTTGGGACTGATCGCTGGGGCGATTGCTAAGGCGATTCTCCCGGGGAAGCAAGGCGGCGGATGGATTGCCACGCTGATCCTCGGAGTCGTTGGGGCGCTCCTGGGTGGATGGATCGGCCAGGCGGTTTTCCACGCCGACGTCGACGAGTTCTTCTCCCTCTCGTCGTGGCTGCTCGCCATTCTCGGCTCGATTATTGTCCTGCTGATCTGGGGCCTCATTACGGGACGTAATAAGAGCAACGCCTGAGCCTCCGTTCAGGGCGCCGACCGAAGAACACCGCTATATCTAAGGAGTACATCGTGAGTCTGGCAGACAAGGCGAAGAACACTGCTGACAAGGTGGCAGGAAAGGTCAAGGAGACTGCTGGCAAGGTCACTGACAACGAGAAGCTCGAGGCCGAGGGGCACGCCCAGCAGGCCAAGGGTGACGTTAAGCAGGCGGGCGAGAAGATCAAGGACGCATTCAAGAAATGACGCGTCACCGAAGGGGCCCGGGTCGAAAGACCCGGGCCCCTTCGTGCGCCTTGGCCGCACTCCAACAAAGATCGGTCGTTCCGCTCCGTGCTGAGTACCGGGAGTCGGTGGCCTTAGCCTTGACGAGTTCCGCGAGGGCGTCGAGCCTGCTGCCGCCCACGCGCCGTCCCTGAGCGGATGATGCGGGCTCTTCCTACTTCAGGTGGGGGTGGGTCAGTCCGCCGCCGATGAGGAGCATGCGTAGTCGGTAGTGCTCGCGGTT
>NZ_QQXK01000063.1 GCF_003575975.1 Galactobacter valiniphilus
GGCTCTTCCTACTTCAGGTGGGGGTGGGTCAGTCCGCCGCCGATGAGGAGCATGCGTAGTCGGTAGTGCTCGCGGTTGCGGAAGCCACGGGCGACGCGGCGGTGGAGCTCGATCAGGCCGTTGATGGCCTCGGTGCCGCCGTTGTTGGCGCGGCCGCTTTCGAAGTAGGCCAGGAACGCGGCACTCCACTGTTTCAACGTCTTCCCCAGTCGTTTGATCTCTGGGATCGGGCAGGTCGGTAGTGAAGCGATCAGTTTCAGTGCGGTGGCGCGGCCGGCGGGCAAGTTCGGGTTCTTGTACGCGGCGCGCAGCTCTTGGGCGCATTGCCAGGCGATG
Organism: Galactobacter valiniphilus; assembly: GCF_003575975.1. Classification (GTDB taxonomy): domain Bacteria; phylum Actinomycetota; class Actinomycetes; order Actinomycetales; family Micrococcaceae; genus Galactobacter; species Galactobacter valiniphilus. The sequence continues at coordinate 337 of NZ_QQXK01000063.1, forward strand.
AAGACCTCGTCGTGGCGGGGATCGGCTTCGATGGCCTTGTTCAGGCGGCTCTGCTGGCGCTCGGTGAGTTTCTCCTGACCGCACCGCAGGATGGTGCGGATGCCGTACAGGGGGTCGTTCTTGCGGCCGCGGTGGCCATGGATCTCTTGTTGGACACGTCGGCGGACCTCGTCAACGGCTTGGGAACCGAGTTTGACGATGTGGAAGGCATCCAGGACTGCAGTGGCGTCCTCGAGTCGGTCCTCGATGGCGTTCTTGTAACCGTGGAACGGGTCCAGAGTCGCGACCTTCACGCCGTTCTTGAAGTCGTCGCCACGTTCGTCGAGCCAGTCGCTGTAGGCCTTCCCCGATCGGCCTGGGACGAGGTCGAGCAGCCTTGCTTTCGGCTTCCCGGACTCGGGATCGCCGGTGAGGTCGACCATCCCGGTCAGCATCTTGGGTCCGCGTCCGCCGCACTCGATCGGGAACTGGCTGACGTGGTGCCAGACGTGTTCATCCACGCCGAGGCGCTCCACGCCAGCGAACCGAGTCTCGTCGTCGGCCATCTCCTTCAGCAGGGGGTGGATCGAGGTCCACACCGTGTTCCAGGTCGTCCCCAACTGCCGCGCGATGCCGCGGATCGAGCCGTGTTCACGGCGGAGTTGGTTGATCGCCCACCAACACGCCCGCGTGGTGAGCAATGCCCGTCGGCGCGCGATCTGCTCGTCCTGTTCGGTGAACGACTTGGTCGGGCACTCGGCCTCGATACAGCGCCAGGTTCGTTTGCGCCACACCACCTTCACGGGCCGGTCGAAACACGGTGCATCGACCAGGGTGACGTCGCGGCGGCCATGGCTGTGCGCGAGGACACCGCACGTGGCACAACCCATCACTGCCGGCGGCGACTCGACCTGGACTATGAGCCGCGCGCCGTCGCTATCCAGGCCGACGCGTGTGACGTGCAAGCCCTCCAAGCCGACGAGTAGGTCGCATCGGGAGCAGTAGGGGGTGCGGTGATGGCAATGCGCAGCAGCGCGCGTCGTAAGCTCGGACATCGTCGAGGTCCTTCGGAACGGGTTGCTTGGTCGCTCCTGATCCTGAGGGCCTCGACGTCCCTCACCCCGCAGCCCAACTCACACCGGCGCGCCGCTCACCCCCACCGCAAGTAGGAAGAGCC
>NZ_QQXK01000064.1 GCF_003575975.1 Galactobacter valiniphilus
AGGGCCTCGACGTCCCTCACCCCGCAGCCCAACTCACACCGGCGCGCCGCTCACCCCCACCGCAAGTAGGAAGAGCCTCATTCCCCGGCCGGAGCATGCACTGCCGGCACGTAGGTTCTCTCAACGCCCGGGGCCGCGTCCAATGTCCCTCGTCCAACGAGTGAGGTTCAGGTGGCGATGAGGAGGACGGCTGCCCAATGGCAGAGGTAAGCCAGGACGGTGCAGGTGTGAAAGATTTCGTGGAAGCCGAAGGCGCCGGGGAAGGGGTTGGGGCGTTTACTTGCGTAGGCGATGGCACCGAGGGTGTAGAGCAGTCCTCCGATGAGGACGAGGAGCATTGCTGGGGCGTTGGCGGCAAAGAGGTCGCCGATGAACATGACGATTCCCCAGCCCAGCAGGAGGTAGAGGGCTACGTAGATCCAGCGTGGGGCGCTGAGCCAGAACATCCTGAAGCCGATCCCCAAGGCGGTCGCGCCCCAGACGATCCAGAGGATAGGGGTGCCTTTCTCCGGCGGGAGGGCAAGGGCGGCGATCGGGGTGTAGGTCCCGGCGATGAGCAGGAAGATGTTGCAGTGATCCAGCCGGCGGAAGAGCTGCTTGGTTGCAGGTTTCCAGTTGATGCGGTGGTAGAGCGCCGAGATGCCAAAGAGTAATGCCGAGGTGACTGCGAAGATGAGGCAGGCCAGCGTGGCCTCGGCACCCTGGGCCAGGGCCACCAGGATGATTCCTAGCGCGATGGACACTGGGAAGGTGCCGGCGTGAATCCAGCCTCTCCAAGAGGGTTTCACTTCATGTAGCCCGCTACCTGAGCCCTCCTGGGCATCGAGCAGTGGCAGGTGGGCGGGGGCGTTCTCGTCAGACATTGACGTAGGAATCATCCTTCTCTTTTGGCCGGCCGTTTGCATATTGCGCAGGCATCATATGCATCAAGGTTGCTCTTGGGCACGCACTGGTTGCGGTACGGGTGACGGCGGTCACGGCGGTCACGGCGGTGACGGCGCGGGGAGGGATGGACCCGTCCTCCAGCAAGGGTCGGTTCAGGCGTACGTACTGGCAAAGGGGTGGGAGACTCTTTGGCCTCTTCGCAACATCAAAGTGGGAGTTGCTGACGGAGGAGACGTCAGCGACGTCCGAACTGCGCCGCGATGGGGCAGTCGAAGGGGTCTCGAGCACCCAGGCCGACGCGGTTGAGGTAACGGATCACGATCCGGTAGGACTCGATGAGCGAGGTTTCGGTGTAGGGGACTGCATGCCTGGTGCAGTAGTCCTGAACGATGATCCTGGCCCGCGCCAGGTGCGGGCGCGGCATGCTGGGGAAGAGGTGATGCTCGATCTGGTAGTTGAGTCCTCCCATGAGCCAAGTGGCCCACCAGCCGCCCCGGATGTTGCGAGAGGTACGCACCTGCTTGCTGAAAAAGTCGAGCTTGGCAGAGGCCGCGATCACGGGCATGCCCTTGTGGTTGGGCGCGAACGATGCGCCCATGTAGACGCC
>NZ_QQXK01000065.1 GCF_003575975.1 Galactobacter valiniphilus
GGCTCTTCACAGATGAGGGTGTAGCTGTGGTGCGACCTGGGGCGGCGCGTCGGTGTCGGGGTGAGGGTCGAGGTCTTCCGATGATGGGAGTTCTCACACAACCCGTCCGGAAGACCTCGACGTGCCTGACGCTACCTTCACGCGCCCTGACCTGACTACCTTCACCCGCCTCGACGGCCTCGGTCTGGAGGTCACCGGCCAGCTGCTCGAGCCTGACCGGTCCGTGCTGGCGTGCCGGGTCGTGGAGCCGGACGACTGGTGCAGGCGGTGCGACTGCCAGGGCGTGCCCCGTGACACGGTGAGCAGGGAGTTGGCGCACGAGCCGTTCGGGTGGCGCCCTACCACGCTGGTGCTCACCGTGCGCCGCTACCGCTGCAAGGAGTGCTCGCACGTGTGGCGTCAGGACACCACCGCTGCGGCGCCGCCGCGGGCCAAGATCTCCCGCGCCGGCCTGCGGTGGGGTCTGGTCGGAATCGTCGTCGGCCACCTGTCGATGGCCCGAGTTGCCGAAGGACTGGGCGTGGCGTGGAACACCGCCAACGACGCGGTCCTGGCTGAGGGCCGGCGTCTGCTCATCGAGGACCCGACCCGCCTGGACGGTGTCAAGGTCGTCGGGGTCGATGAGCACGTGTGGCGGCACACCCGGCGCGCTGACAAGTACGTCACCGTGATCATCGACCTCACCCCGGTCCGGGACGGCACCGGGCCCTCACGCCTGCTGGACGTGGTCGAAGGTCGGTCGAAGAAGGCGTTCAAGGACTGGCTAGCCGAGCGGGACCAGGCGTGGCGCGATGGGATCGAGGTCGTGGCCATGGATGGGTTCGCGGGCTTCAAGACCGCCACCACCGAGGAGCTACCGGACGCCGTCACGGTTATGGATCCCTTCCACGTCATCCGGTTGGCCGGGGACGCTCTCGATGAGTGCCGCCGCCGAGTCCAGCAGGAACTGCACGGACACCGCGGACGCAAGGGCGACCCGCTCTACACCGCGCGGCGGACCCTGCACACCGGGGCTGACCTGCTCACCGACCGCCAGCACGAGCGCCTTAACAAGCTCTTCGCTGGGGACCGGCACGTGCAAGTCGAGTGCACCTGGGGGATCTACCAGCGCATAATCTCCGCCTACCGTCACCCCGACCGGGCAACCGGCTGCGTCGAGATGAGCTCCGTGATCGACGCCCTCGCCGACAGTGTGCCTGAGGCGTTGGTAGAACTGCGCAAGCTCGGCCGCACCCTGACCAGACGCGCCTGCGACGTCCTGGCCTACTTCGACCGGCCGCGCACGAGCAACGGACCTACCGAAGCCGTGAACGGTCGCCTCGAGCACCTGCGTGGCCTGGCCCTCGGCTTCCGCAACCTCACCAACTACATCGCCCGCGCACTCCTCGAAGCCGG
>NZ_QQXK01000066.1 GCF_003575975.1 Galactobacter valiniphilus
GGGCCTTGACCCCTGATCTTGGACACGGTGTTCTTTTGGTTATGCCGCGTTCTTGAGGGTAGCCAAGGTGGCGTTCTCGTAGGCGTTGGGGCTGATGTTGCCGATGGCTGAGTGTCTGCGGCGGGTGTTGTACCGGTTGGCCCAGTGGAACACCGCCCGGTATGCGGCGGCCTCGTTCTCAAAGGCGTGAGCGCCTTGGAGGAGCTCACGTTTCAAGGCCGCGTTGAAGCTCTCAGCCAGCGCGTTATCGGCCGATGTCCCGACCTTGCCCATCGACTGGAGAACGCCCAAGTCCTCGCATTGCTGGGCGTATCCGGACGAGGTGTAAACCGATCCGTGGTCCGAGTGGAACACTGCCCCGGCCAGGCTCCCGCGCTCGCGCCACGCGGCCGCGAGTGCGTCCTTCACGAGTTCAACGCGCATGTGATCGGCCATCGCCCAGCCGGCGAGTTTGCGTGAGCCCAGGTCGATGCAGGTGGCCAAGTACAGCTTCGAGCCGTCCTTGATGGGCAGGTAGGTGATGTCGCCGACGTAGCGGCGCCCGGGCGCCCCAGTGCTGAAGTCACGTCCAATCAGGTCCGGGAACTTCCGTCCCGCCTGCTCAGGGATCGTGGTCTTCACGCGCCGCTTGAGCCGGATCCCGGCCAAGTCGTTCTGGCGCATGACCCGCGCGACGCGCTTGTGATTGACCCGTCCGGCCGCATCAGCCCCGTCGTTGAGCTCAGCGGTGACCCTCGGCGCACCGTACGCTCGATCCCCACCACGGGTGGGGTCCTGGGCCTGCCGGATCCGCTCGGCCAGAGCCTCATCAGCCTTCGCCCGCGCCTCGCGGCTGGGCGCGGCAGCCACCCAGGCATAAAACGAGGAACGAGTCACTTCAAGGACCTGGCACAACCGCTTCACGCCGTAGGCGTCCCGGTGATCCTCAACGAACTGGAAGCGGCTCACCAGTTCGTCTCCGAGGCGAAATACTTCGCCGCCTGCCGCAGAATGTCCCGCTCCGTTTCGAGCTTGACCTGCTCCGCCTTCGCCGCAGCGAGCTCAGCCTCCAACCTCGCGATCCGCGAAGCCTGCGACGGCGGCCGGGCCCCGAACCCCGGAGCCGGCACCGCCGAATCCGTCGTTGTCCCAGAACCGAGCCGGTCGACCCACTCCCGCAAAGCGCCCCGCGTGATCCCCAGATCCACCGCGATCGCCTTCAACGTCGCCCCCGGCGTGGACTCATACAAGTCCACCGCCTTCTGCCGGAACTCCTCCGTGTAGTTCTTCCTCGCCATGTCCTAGATTCTCGCTTCCCCAGCATCGTGCTGGAATCCGAGTGTCCAAGATCAGGGGTTAAGGCCC
>NZ_QQXK01000067.1 GCF_003575975.1 Galactobacter valiniphilus
GCCGCGGAGGTGTTCGAGGCGGCCGTTGATGGCCTCCGTGGGGCCGTTGCTGGTGCCGGACCGGTCGAAGAACGCGAGGACGTCGGCGGCGCGCTGCTTCAGGGTGCGGCCGAGGCGGCGGATCTCGACCAGCGCGGCGGGAACGTCGCTCGTGACGGCGTCGATGACTGCTTGCATCATCTGCTTGCCTTGCTTCTTGTCGGGTTCGCGGTAGGCGGCGACGATGCGCTGGTAGATGCCCCAGGTCGCTACCACTTCGACGTGCTCCTCGACCGCGAACACGGCCTCGAGGCGGGCCTTCTGTTTGTCGGTGAGCAGGCTGGCGCCGGTGTGCAGGGTCCGCCGCGCCCGGTAGAGCGGGTCGCCGGAGCGGCCACGGTGCCCGAGGGTGTCCTGCTGGACGCGTTGCCGGCACCGGTCCAGGCCGTCACCGGCGAGGCGGACCACGTGGAAGGGATCCATCACCGGGACCGCGTCGGGCAGTTCCTCCGCGGCGGCGGTCTTAAACCCGGTGAACCCGTCCATCGCGACCACCTCGATCTGCTTGCTCCATTCCTTCGGGCGGCCCGCGAGCCACTGCTTGAACACCGCCTTCGAACGGCCCTCCACCATGTCCAGCAGCCGTGCCGGGCCGGTCTTGTTCCGGGCGGGGGTGAGGTCGATGATGACGGTGACGTACTTGTCGCCGAAGCGGGTGTGACGCCAGACGTGCTCGTCGACACCGATCGTGGTGACGCCGTCGAACCGGGCGGGGTCGTCGATCAGACGCCGCTTGCCCTCCGCGAGGATCGCGGTGTTCGCGGTATGCCAGGACACCCCGAGACCGGCAGCGACGCGGGAGACGGTGAGGTGGTCCACGACGATCCCCGTCAATGCCCAGGTGAGTCCGCCGCGGGAGATCTTCGCGCGCGGCGCCGCGACCTTCGACATGTCCTGCCGCCAGGTGCGTCGGCAGTGATCGCACTGGTAGCGGCGCACCCGGACCAGCAACGTCGTGGGCCGGTGCCCGAATGGCTCATGCGCCAGCCGGCGGGTAACCGTGTCCCGCAGGACGCCCTCGGCACCGCACTTGCGGCACCACGGGTCCGACTCGAGAACACGGCACTCGATCACCGCCCGGTCCGGCTCCAGGAGCTGCCCGACGGCCCCCAGGCCGAGCTCGTCGAGACGGCAGAACGTGGTCAGATCAGGCGCGGCGAAGGTAGCGTGGAGCACGTCGAGGTCTTCCGGATGGCGAGTGTAGGAACTTCCATCCTCGGGGGACCTCGACCCCTATCCAGCCATCGCCGCGCGCACCCCGGCTACACCGTCAA
>NZ_QQXK01000068.1 GCF_003575975.1 Galactobacter valiniphilus
TGAAGCACGTCGAGGTCCTCGTGATAGATCAGGGAGTTAGCGCTTCTGATCCTCGGGGACCTCGACCCCTACCCGCCGAACCTCACCCGGCGCGCCCTACCCCCACCGAATGTCCGAAGAGCCCGTTGTCGGCGCGGCCCTTCCGCATTCGGTCTCGCATGTTCTCCGTGTGATCCCCCGGCTGCAGGTGGGCGGGGTTCACGCACACGGGCACGTCGCAGACGTGCATCAGCTCGCCCAGCTCCTCGAGCTCGATCTCGAGTGCGAGGGCGTAGGCGTAGCGGTGCGGGCGCACCATCCCGCCGGTGCCGGCGTGGAGGTAGTAGCGCCCGTACCCGTCATCGGCGATCGCGCCCAACCAGATCCAGCAGGCCCCCTCTGGGCCGCGGTGGACCTTGGACCAGAAGCGGCCCTCGCCCTCGGCGGTGCCCGGTGCTGGGTTCGTGGCCACGAACTCGTTTAGCCGGCGCGGCGGGAGACGAGGTACTCGGCCAGGGCCTCGCGCACCAGGTCTGCTTCCTTGCGGTCCTCTCGCAGGGCCAGGGCGGCGAAGCCGGCCTTGAGCTCCTGCGGGACGCGCGCGCGGATGATCGGCGATTCGCCGGCCGCGGCGCCCACGCGCGGGCGCCCCAGCACGACGCGCGTCATCTCCTCCACGCTGGCCGTGCCGGTCGCTTCCATGAGCAGCGCCTGCGCCTCTTGGCGCGATGCGCTCCCCCGCTTCACCGTGCCCGGCTTCACGGTGAGTTCGCCGCGCTCGGCGGCGCCGGCCAGAGCGTTCAGCTCGGCCTCTCGCTGTGCCTGCATCAGTCTTCCTCCTGCGTCAGTAGTACCGCCACTTGTCGGTGAGTTCCATCGCGTGGAACACCTGCATGTTCCGCGGCTCCCACAGGGCCACGATCACTTCAAGGTATCGATCAGTCTGCCCGTGCGGGTGGCCGATGTAGAGGACCGTGCGGAGGCCGTCTCGACCCTCAATCTCAGCAGAGACCTCGTGATGGGAGATCGCATAGAGCGCATCGGCTCGCAAGATCCCGTGACGTGCCGCGCTGTCCGTCCACTCAAGTCCCGTACCAAAAATGTAGCACAAAAAGAGGGCACGGAAAGATGTGGGCGCATATTCCGTGCCTCGCTGGACTGTGGATTATCGAGACTCACCCATGATCAAAGACTGACACGAAGACGTGGCCTTAGTCGGCGGACTGCGACCAAGGCCGTGAGACGGGGCGCGCCACCGGGGGCACTCGGAGGTTGCAAAAGTGAGCGCACGCC
>NZ_QQXK01000069.1 GCF_003575975.1 Galactobacter valiniphilus
CCTGCATGCGACGTGTCGGCCGGCTCGGCTCACTTTCGAAGTGCAGCCCGGCGGGCCGTCATGTCCTGATAGGAGTCTGGCGAGTCCCCGATAGTGAACTGACTGACGCCCGGCCGGTCTGCGCACCCGACAACGCAGAAGGGCGCAGTTCCATGGTGAACGACAGACAGATCGCGGTCTACGGCGGGATCGACACGCACGCCGACACCCATCACATCGCGGTGATCGACGCGGCAGGGCGACGGCTTGGTGATGTTCAGATACCGACCACGGCAGCCGGGTACCGTGCGGCGGTGCAGTTCCTGGGATCGTGGAACGGGTTGGTGCGCGTGGGCATCGAGTGCACGGGCTCGTACGGGGCGGCGGTGACGCGCGCCGTCCGGGACGCGGGAATGACGGTGGTCGAGGTCAACCGCCCCAACCTGTTCGATCGCAGGCTGCGGGGCAAGACTGATGTCTTCGATGCCTACTCGGCTGCCGAGGCGGTCCTCTCCGGACGTGCTACCGCAGCGCCCAAGGGCGGCGACGGCTTCGTCGAGTCGTTGCGGGTACTGCGTTCTTCCAGGTCGTCAGCACTGTCGGCCAGGACCGCGACGATCAATCAGATCAAGGGCTTGCTGGTCACTGCACCCGAGCAGTTGCGCGCTCGGTACCGCGGGCTGTCGAGCACGAAGCTCATCGCCGTGCTGGCCGCGACGCGACCAACCGCAACGCCCGTGAGTGCAAATGAAGCGACGGCATACAGTTTGCGCCTCCTGGCCAGGCGTTGGCAGACACTGACCGAGCAGATTGAGGAGTTGGCTGGTCACATGCAACGGCTGCTGGAAGATCATGCCCCCGCGTTGATGGACGTGTACGGCGTCGGCCGCGACACCGCCGCCCAGCTGCTGATCACTGCTGGCGACAACCCCGAACGACTGCGCTCTGAAGCTGCGTTCGCAGCTCTGGCCGGCGCTTGCCCGATCCCCGCCTCGTCCGGCAAAACGAACCGTCACCGATTGAATCGAGCCGGTGACCGGCAAGCGAATTCTGCGCTCTACCACATCGTCATCGTGCGCTTACGCTACGACCAGGAGACCCGCGACTACGCCGCGCGCAGGACCGCTGAAGGCAAGACGAAGATGGAGATCATTCGGTGCCTCAAGCGCTACCTCGTCCGGCAGCTCTATCCCCTCATCGTTGATACAGTCCGGCCTCGGCAGGACGCGCTCACAGCTTGACTTTGAACTATAGGAGTGTCGC
>NZ_QQXK01000006.1 GCF_003575975.1 Galactobacter valiniphilus
TCGACTTCGGTGACCAGCAGCGGGTCCGCTACCGCGGCCGCAACGTCGTCGCGCGGTGCTTCAACAAGCTCAAGCAATGGCGCGGGATCGCGATGCGCTCAGACAAGACCGCCCGCAACTACCACGCCGGCCTCTGCCTCGCCGCGACACTCCACTGGCTCACCAGCACCTTTAGCAACACGGCCTAGGAGACCTTCTTCGCGCCGCTCGTGCGCGCAACGGTGGTGTACCCGGCACGTTTGCCGGTGACCTTCACCGAGATCTTCTTGCCCTTGTCCGCGCGGGTGAGGGTGTAGCTCGCCTTGGTTGCGCCCTTGATGCTCTTGCCGTTGCGCAGCCACTGGTACGACAGGCGCGTGCCGCTCGCCCAGCCGGTGGCGCGCGCCGTGACCTTCTTTGCCACCTTCGCGGTGCCAGAGACGGCGACCTTGCCCGCCTTCGAGGCGCCGGCGGCCACCTTGACGGCCTTGGAGGCGGTCGTGACAGGCTTGTAGTTGTACGCGCTGCGGGTGATCTTCACGCTGACCTTGTGGCCGGCGTCGGAGGCCGTGAGCTTGTACGTGGCCTTGGACGCGCCCTTGATGGCTTTGCCGTCACGAAGCCAGGCGAACTTCAGGGCCTGCTTGGGTATCGCCTTGGAAGCGAACTTGGCTGAGAGCGTCGAGCCGACTCGTGCGGTGCCGGTCGCAGATGTGGTCGCCTTGGGCTGGGCCTTGAACGCAGCCTTGTATTCGTCCCAGAATTCTTGAATAGTCCATTTGGCCATGGGATTTACCCACAAGCAATCCTGGCGCCCCGGTTCCCAGATGCCCATCTTTCGCTCGTACCAGCCCTCTGCCCTGGCGGTGTCGAACATGTCGGCCATCTTGTCAAATTCGTGGATGCGGTGCTCGGAGACGGTGATCCGATCCTCCCAGCCGCGGTCGGTGTAGACCGTCAGGACGCTGCAAAATTGGTGGTCACTGTCATTCAGGGGTGCCGAGGCGTAAGCCCCAGGGGCAGCTGCCATCAGGGTGAGGGCGAATGCAGTGGCGGTCGTGGCGGCCACCTGCTTGAGAGCACGGAACACGGAGTCTCCTAGTCGGGCAGGGCGAAGCGATGAGCACCAGGGTAATCGATCGATAGGCGACTACGGGCGCTGCGCCTCGTGTTTCCCTATGCAGGCTGCGATGCGTTCTCCAGCAAGTGGCCGATGGCCCCGCCCTCGGAGGTGAGGAGGTCGACTGGAGGGCGCCACATGTGCTCGCCCGCTTCCAGCTGCGTGCCGTCGGCTTTCGAGAAGCGAAGCGATCCGACGATCCACTCGGACGGCGTTTCGCCGGTGATCGTGGCCGGCGTTCGCCGCTCGACGTTGGAGAGCCCGTACTGGCTGATGAGTACGGCGTCGCCGACGGCCGGCGTCATGAACCCGCCGCCGGGCGCAGCCGCCGGGCGCAGCTGCGGGGCCGGCGACCAGGTGGTCTCCTGATAGCCGAGTGAAGCGCCCTGGGTCTGATGGTGGATCGCCCTGGGTTTCGTTCCGTTCTTCAAGCAAGGATGGAAACGATGAATCTGAAGTACTCGCCCGAGATGCGGGAGAAGGCGTTGCGGATGCTGGATGAGGCGAAGCCTTCGCATCCGAACCTGATGGCCGCGGTGCGTCATGTCGCGGGGCTTCTCGGCATGAGTGCGGAGACGTTGCGGGTGTGGCATCGCCGTCGCGAGGTCGACGCGGGCCAGCAGCCCGGTGTCTCGACCGATGTTGCCGAGGAGATCTAGCGGCTGCGGCGTGAGAAGGCTCAGCTGCGGAAGGCGAACGAGGTCCTCAAAGCCGCGGGCGTGTTTTTCGCGAAGGAACTCGACCGGCCTTGACCGACATGATCCGCTTCATCGACGAGCATCGGGATCAGTTCGGGGTCGAGTTCCTCTGCCGCGTCCTGCGGGACGTGGTGCCAGGGTTGGTCACCTCCCGCGGGTATCGCGCCGCGAAGACGCGCGTGCCCTCGGCCCGGCAGCTGCGTGATGAGCTGCTCGTGCCGGAGATCCGCCGTCTTCATGAGGAGAACTACGGCGTCTACGGGGTGCGGAAAATGCATGCGCTTCTGTGACGGCAGGGGTGGGGTGTCGGTCGTGACCAGAGCGCCCGCCTCATGGTGCTCGCGGGAGTGCGCGGGGCGGTGCGGTCGAAGAAGGTGTTCACCACGAAGTCTGATCCGACGATCCCGCAGCCGCAGGACCTCGTCAAACGCGACTTCACTGCTTCTGCGCCGCGGCGGCTGTGGGTCGCGGACATCACCTATGTCGCGGCATGGGCGGGATTCGCGTATGTCGCTTTCGTGATCGACGTGTTCTCCCGGATGATCATCGGGTGGAACGTCGCTTCCACACTGAAAGCCGATGTGCTGCCGCTGCAGGCGCTGAACGTGGCCGCCTTCAACGCGGCGGGTCCGCTCGATGAGCTCATCCATCACGCCGATCGCGGGTCGAACTACCTGTCCGTGGTCTACACGGATCGGATCGTCGAGATCGGCGCGAAACCCTCCACGGGGAGCGTGGGCGACAGTTACGATAACGCCCTCGCCGGGGCTGTCAACGGGCTCTACAAGACGGAACTGATCCGCCGCCGAGGCCCGTGGCGGACGATCAAGCAGGTCGAGCTCGCGACACTCGAGTACGTGTGGTGGTGGAACAACTCCCGCCTCCACGGCGAACTCGGATACCGCACGCCTGCCGAGGTCGAGGCCGCGCACAACGCTGACCAAGAATCACCCCAGCCGGCCATCGTCGGACAAGGAACCCGATAGGAACGAAACCCAGGGCGATTCAAACGTCTTGAATGGAGCCCCCGCGTTGACACTTGTTTCGCAGGCGGCTCCACGCCTCGGAAGTCTTCCTGACGTCACCTCGTCCCGGCGTACCGTTATGTGCCTGACCGGAGCAATGGGCCTGACGCCGCCCTCAGCGACGGATATCAAATCTGGCCGACGGCGTGGATGCCGTACGACAGCAATTCGCGCCTCCGCGAACCTTGCGAAGGGCCGCTTTACGTCGTGTGTGGCCGGTAGCCTGGAGCTTACCGAGCGTCAAGATTATCTTACCGACCTCGGTAAGCTAGATGACCGAGGCTGGTAGGCTAGCGGGTCATCTGAGTACAGAGCTGGACGGAGGTGGACACATGGTGAATCTGAGCCAGCCCCTGGAATCTCGCGCGACAACGGCAATTTCGGCGCGACCTAGAGCCGCCGGGGGTGCTCGGATTCGTCCCCGCGTCATCGCGCATGTCGATATGGACGCCTTCTACGTCTCGGCCGAACGGCTGGATCGGCCCGAGTGGCGCCAGCGGCCCCTCATCGTGGGCCACGACGGCCCGCGCTCCGTGGTGCTCTCGGCCTCCTATGACCTGCGCGCCCTCGGCGTGCACTCCTCGCAGCCAGTGGCGCAGGCCAAGCGGCTCGCGCCCCACGCCATCGTGGCCGAGCCCCGGCACGCCCGCTACCAGGAGCTCTCGGCCGGCATCATGGCGACCCTGCGCCAGCTCAGCCCGGCCGTGGAGCAGGTGAGCGTGGACGAGGCCTACCTCGACCTGAGCGGCGCGCTGCGCGGGCGCGGCACCCCCGAGGAGCTCGCCGCCCGCATGCGGGCCGGGATCCGTGAGGCGGTGGGGCTACCGGCTTCGGTGGGGCTGGCCCCCAACAAGTTCCTCGCCAAGATGGCCTCGGGGCGGGCCAAGCCCGACGGCATCTTCTCCATCCCGCCCGCGCGCGTGCACGAGTTCCTCGATCCCCTGCCCATCGGCGAGCTCTTTGGCGTGGGCGAGGCCACCGCGCGCTCCCTGCGGCTGGCCGGCTATTCCACGGCGGGCCAGCTCGCCGCCGCCCGGCCCGAGGAGGTCTCGAAGCTGCTGGGGCAGGGTGCCATGAAGCTGGCGCTGCTCGCCCGCGGCATCGACGACCGCCCGATCGTGACCGAGCGCGAGGAGAAGAGCCTCGGCGCCGAACACACCTTCGGGACCGACATCACCGATCCGGCCACGCTGGAACGCACCCTGCTCTGGCTCGCCCACCGCGTGGCGGAGCGGGCGCGGGCGGCGGACCGGCTCGGGGAGGTCGTGGCGCTCAAGATTCGCTGGGAGGACTTCACGACCCACTCCCGCCAGCGCCGCCTCGAGCGTCCAAGCGACGCCGCGGCCGAGCTCGCCGCCGCAGCGGTCTCGCTCATGCGCGCGCTGCCCCAGCCGCTGCCGCCCGTGCGCCTGATCGGCCTGCGCCTCGACTCGCTCACGCCCGCCGGCACCGGCCTGCAACTGAGCCTCGACTCCACGCAAGACGCGCGCCGGGACGCCGAGGAGACCATGGATCGGATCAACGCGCGCTTCGCCGGGGCGGTGGGGCCGGCCTCGCTGCTGGGCGCCGGCAGCCCGCGGCGCCGCATAGAGCGTGGGGACGAGGCCGGGGTGGCGGAGGGCCCAGCAGGGAATTCGCCGGGAGCGCAGGGCAGCGGCTAGGTGCCTGGGCCCAATACGTCATAGGATGGGAGGAATCCTTGAGGGAGGGGGAACCGGGGAGAGCCTCGGTTCGTTTTCCCGTGCACAGGGAGAAGAACACCCCGCCCACGAGGCGGACCATACGAGGTGGAGGACACCATGCCGCTGTCGGAGCACGAGCAGCGTCTGCTCGAGGAGATGGAGAAGCAGCTCCACGCCGACCCGCAGTTTGCGGATTCCCTGCGCCAGGCCGAATCCGCCGGGCGCTACTCCACGCGCAACATCGCCATCGGCCTGCTCATCGCGGTGGCCGGCCTCGCTGTGGTGCTCGTGGGCATCTCGCTCTCGAGCATGGCAGTGATCGGCATCGCCGTGGGTGTCATCGGCTTCTTCCTGATGTGCTTCGGCGTGTACCTGGCCCTCTCCAAGCGCGGCTCCGCCGGCGGCGATTCGCTCGGCTCGGGCGGCGCGGCCGCTGCCCCGCCCAAGCGCTCCTCTTACCTGCAGCGCCTCGAGGCGGAGTGGGACGAGCGCCGCAGGGGCGAAAACAACTAGGACCTCCCCGGCGACGAGCGCCGAGACGAAGGACTCCCATCAGCTGGGGCCCGGCCAGGACGGCCGGGCCCCAACTGTTTGCGTGCCGAGCCAGCGTCCTCCCGCCTTCCTCCACGACGCCCTCCACCTTCCTCCACCGCGCCCTCCACTTCGCTCCCGCGCCGCCCCGATTTCGCCCCCCGGCGCGCGAGGCGAGGCGGCCCACACGGCTGGGCCATCCGCCGTCGGGCGGGACCGTGGGAGCCGCCGGCGACCCAGACAGCCGCGCCGTGGCGCGGATCCGCGCCCGCCAAGCGCCGGCCCGGCATCCACGCCGGGCCGCCCAGGCCCGCCCCGGCACCGTCGCGGCGGAACCAGCGCGGCGCGCCGACGCGGGCTTCCCAGGGAGTGCACAGGCTCCGTGCCCTCCACCTTCCACCACCGCCTCGGATCCCAGCAATGACGCGGAAGTGTGCCCAGCGGCACGCCCCCGAAACCCCCGTTTTTCCGTTGACAGTGGAGGGTTGTGGAGTAAAGTGGGGCGAACTGGAAGACCAAGGGGTTCCGGAGGCGTCGTCCGCCTCCTTCACATGAGGGGGTGGCGAAGCTGTTCCTCGGGACCTACACGCCCCGTCTCGATGAGAAGGGGCGGCTCATCCTCCCGGCCAAGTACCGGGACGAGCTCGGCAACGGGCTGGTCCTCACGCGGGGCCAGGAACGGTGCATCTACGTCTTCAGTGCCAGGGAATTCGAGCGGGTCCACGAGCAAATGCAAGCGGCCCCGCTTTCTTCTCGGCAGGCGCGGGATTACATCCGCGTGTTCCTCTCCGGGGCGTCCGACGAAATGCCGGACAAACAGGGGAGGGTCACGATCCCGCCGCCCCTGCGCCAGTACGCGGGCCTCGACCGCGAGGTCACCGTCATCGGCGCGGGCAACCGGGCGGAGATCTGGGACAGCACGTCCTGGAACTCGTACCTGGAGGAAAGGGAGCAATCCTTCTCCGAGACGGATGAGGAGATCATTCCGGGCCTGTTCTAGGGCTTCGGAGCTCTCGCTGGGATGCGGTCTCCTCCCCGTTTCCCAAGGATCCTGACTCAACTTCCCCTGAGTCAGGCTCCTTGGGAAGCGGTGGGGGACCGGACCCCAGCGCGGGTCTCCGCCAGCATCACCCGCTGCCAGGCTCGCCAAGAATGAGGGACGAGGTTTTTCGTGACGGAGCAACCGCCCACACCCCGCCCAACCTCAGAGCGCCATGTTCCGGTGCTCCTTGACCGCTGCATCTCCCTGCTCGAGCCCGGCATCCTGGTCGGCATCGAGGCGCGCGGCATCGCCGTCGTCATCGACGCGACCCTCGGCATGGGCGGGCACTCCGAGGCCCTCCTGACCCGCTACCCGCAGCTGCACCTCGTGGGCCTCGACCGCGACACCCAGGCCCTGGCCCTCGCCGGCGCCCGCCTGGAGCGCTTCGGCGAGCGGTTCCACCCCGTGCACACCGTCTACGACGAGATCGCCCCCGCCCTGGAGACGGCCGGCTTCGACTACGCCGACGGCGTTCTCTTCGACCTCGGCGTCTCCTCCTTCCAGCTGGACGAGCGGGACCGCGGCTTCGCGTACTCCTACGACGCCCCGCTGGACATGCGCATGGACTCCACGACGGGCCCCACCGCGGCCGACGTCGTCAACAACTATTCGCTCGACGAGCTCACCCAGGTGCTGCGGACGTGGGGCGAGGAGCGCCACGCCCGCCGCATCGCCGTGGCGATCGTGGAGCGCCGCGACGTCACGCCCTTCGCCACGACGGGGGAGCTGGCCCAGCTCATCATCGAGGCCTACCCCCGCGGGACCTCCGGCGGGCATCCGGCCAAGCGGACCTTCCAGGCGCTGCGCGTGGAGGTCAACGACGAGCTGCGCGTCCTCGAGCGGGCCATCCCGGCCGCGATGGACGCCGTGCCGGTCGGCGGCCGCGTCGTCGCCATGAGCTACCAGTCCCTCGAGGACCGGATCGTCAAGCGGTTCTTTGCCGACGGCGCCAAGTCGACGGCCCCTCCCGGGCTCCCCGTGGAGCCGGAGGAAACCAAGGCGCGCTTCAAGGTCATCTCCAAGGGAACGGAGCGGCCGACCGAGGCTGAAATCGAAGAAAACTCACGGGCGGCCTCCGCCCGGTTGCGGGCCGTTGAGCGGCTCCGCCTGCCGGTGGGGACCGGCTCCACGAAGGGGAAGAAATGAGCGCTCTGCCGCTTGTAGACGTGGCGAGCGAGCGGGCTCTCGAGCTCCCGCCGCAGCCGCAGGGGGACAACGCGCCGAAGCGGACGCCGCTGGCGCTCGTGCGCCCGGCCGTGCGGCAGCGGCGACGCTGGCCGTTCGTGCTCATGTGCGTCATGGTCGTGGCGGCGGTGGTGGGCACCGTGCTCGTGCTGAACGTGTCGGTGTCCCGCACGCAGTACCAACTCGTCTCGCTCCGGGCCGAGCAGCAGGCCGTGGCCCAGGAGAACGGCGCCCTCACGGAGGAGATCAACAACCGCCGCGCGCCGCAGAACCTGGCCAAGGAGGCCAAGGCCGAGTCGATGGTGCCGGGCGGGCAGCCCGGCGTGGTCGATCTCGCCAAGGGCAACGTGACGGCGCAGGCCGCCCCGGCGGCCGCCGACGCGGACGCCAAGAAGGCCGCCAAGGAGGACGCCCTCAACGTCGCAACGCCGCTCACCCCGGCCGAGCGCGCGGCGGCCGTGGCCAAGAAGCAGGAGCAGGCCAACGCAGCCAAGGCCGCCGCCACCGCCGAGGCCAACGCCAAGGCCTCCAGCGCGTCCTCCGCCGCCGCGGGCGGGGCGGCGGGCGAGAATGGCACGGCGGGGACGGGAACCTCCGCGAACCAGGGCACCAAGTCGGAGACCGCCACGGCGCCTCAGGACAGCGCGTCCTCCGGTTCCGGCACCACCGGCTCCGCGACGGAGCAGGGCACCGGCTTCACCAAGAAGCAGCTCAACGGGGGCACCATCCCCGCACCCAGCAACTAGGACAACAGCCGCACGATGTACATCGGGGCACCCGCACACCGCTGGTGACCCCGCGTAGGAGGCAGAGCCTTGGTCACGACCCAACAGAAAGCCCCACGCAGCGTGCGGCGCATGCGCCTCGCCCTGGTGCTGGTGCTCGTCCTGCTCGTGAGCCTCATGGTCCGCCTCGTGTGGATCCAGGGCATCGATCCAGCCAACGCCGCCAAGGCGGCCGTCGACGCGCGCACCACCACGCAGGTGATCGAGCCGGTCCGCGGCGACATCCTCGACAGCGAGGGTGGAGTGCTCGCGACCTCGATCGTGCGCTACGACCTCGTGGTGGACCAACGCCAGGTCAAGTCCACGTATACCAAGCGCGATCCCGTCACCAAGACGCGCGTGCGCGTTGACGCCAAGGACGACGTCAAGGCCCTCGCCGACGCCCTCGGCCTCGACGAGGAGGCCGTGTCCCTCGCCGTCTTCGGCAAGGAGGGGGCCGCCAAGAAGGGCTACTCCGTCATCACCAAGTCCATCACCCCCGAGGCGAAGGACAAGGCGGAGGACGTCGGCTTCCCCTACCTCCAGGCGATCCAGACCTCACAGCGCAGCTACCCCAACGGGACCCTCGCCGGGCCCGTGCTCGGCTTCATGCAGACGCAGCTCAAGGAGAACACTGACGCCGCCGGCAACAAGAGCACCGAGGAGGTCAGCGCCGGCGTGGAGGGCCTCGAGCTCTCCCAGAACGATGCGCTGAGCGGTACCCCGGGCGAGCGGGTCTACGAGAAGGGAGCGGACGGCGTCCGCATCCCCTCGGCCCCGCTGACCGAGACCGCCGCAGTGGACGGCCAGGACGTCAAGCTGACGATCGACAGCGACATCCAGTGGCGCGCCATGGAGGCGGTCATGGCCAAGCAGAAGGAATTCAAGGCCGAGTGGGTCAACGCCGTGGTCATGGAGGCCAAGACGGGCCGGATCCTCGCCCTGGCCGACTCCACCTCGATGGACCCCAACGATCCCGCCGCGACGGAGACAAGGTACCGCTCGTCCACGACCGTGACGCAGGCCTTCGAGCCCGGCTCCACCGGCAAGGTCCCGACCTTCGCGCTGGCGCTGGAGCAGGGCGCCGTGAGCGCCACGAGCGAGTTCACCGTGCCCAATGCCCTCAAGATCGGCAAGGAGACCATCAACGACTCGCTCAAGCACCAGAAGTTCGAGATGACGGCCGCCGGCGTCTTCGCCCGCTCCTACAACACGGGCACCGTGCAGATCGGTGAGAAGCTCAGCGATCAGGATCGCTACGACTTCATGCGCAAGCTCGGCATCGGCTCGAAGATCGACATTGGCCTCAACGGCGCCAACGCCGGCCTGCTGGCCAACTACAGCGATTGGGAGCGCCGTCAGCGCCTCACCACGATGTTTGGCCAGGGCTACACCCAGACGGCCCTGCACACGGCCTCGATCATGCAGGCGATCGGCAACGGCGGCGTCCAGGTGGCGCCCAAGCTCATCGACTCCTACATCGACCCGGACGGCACGGTGCACCAGACCGAGGACTCGGCCACTCAGCGCGTTGTCTCCGAGAAAACCTCCGCAACGATGCGTCGCATGATGGAGACGGTCGTCACGGACGGCACCTCGACCAAGATGCAGATCGCGGGATATCGCGTGGGCGGCAAGTCGGGCACCGCCCAGGCGCAGGGCGATGACGGTAAGTTTGATCAGCACACGAGCTCCTTTGCCGGCATGGTGCCGATCGACGACCCGCAGTACATCGTGGTCGTGACGATGCAGCACCCGCAGGGCAATTGGCGTTCGTGGACCGTCGGTGACACCTTCACGTCCATCATGAAGGCGGTCCTCGCGAAGAACTCGGTGGCGCCGACCACCACCGAGCCCAACCCCTTCAAGGTCTTTGTCGGGGAGAACCAGAACTACGGATGGTGAGAAGCATGAGCACGGCCCCCCAGGCGCCGGACCCGCACACGCAGATGGGGGAGGCCGAGCGAGCGTTTCGCCCCTCGACCCCGCCCAGCGTGGGTCTTGACGCGGTGCTCGACGCCGCGGGGCCGGGTGCCAGCCTGACGCCGGCTTCCGCCGTCGCCGCCACGGTGAGCGGCGTGTGCCTCGACTCCCGTGCAGTGCAGCCGGGTGACCTGTACGCCGCGCTGCCCGGTGCCCGCGTGCACGGCGCCTCCTTCGCCCCCGCGGCCGTCGCCGCGGGAGCCGCCGCGATCCTGACGGATGCCGACGGCGCCGCGGTCCTGGGCGGCGTCGGGCTCCCCGTCATCGAGGTTCCCGAGCCGCGCGCCGTGCTCGGCGCCGTGGCCGCCGCCGTGTACGGCACCCGCGCGGACGCGCCGCGCGTGTTGGCCGTGACGGGGACCAACGGCAAGACCACCACGACGTACCTGCTGCGCTCCCTGCTCGGCGCCCTGGGCCGCACCACGGGCCTCGTGGGCACCATCGAGATCCTGGCCGGCGACACCCCCATCCCGTCCGTGCTGACGACCCCCGAGGCCCCGCAGCTGCACGCCCTCATGGCGCGCATGCGGGAGGCGGGCGTGCAGGACGCGGCCATGGAGGTCTCCTCGCACTCGCTCGAGTTCCGCCGCGTGGCCGGGCTGCGCTACGCCGTCTCCGGCTTCACCAACCTGACGCAGGACCACCTCGATCTGCACGGCACCATGGAGGAGTACCTGGCCGCCAAGGCCAAGCTCTTCACGCCCGAGTACTCCGACGCGGCCGTCGTCAGCATCGACGACGAGTGGGGCGAGGCCATGGCCGGGCGCTCCCGCGAGGCAGGGGTGCGCACCGTGACGCTGGCGACCCACGCCGGGGTGCAGGGGGCCGACTGGAGCGTCGTCGAGCTGCAGCGCGAGGGGCTCGGCCACCGCTTCGGCCTCGTGCACCGGGACGGGCGCCGGCTCGACGCCGTGACGGGCCTGCCCGGCGACTTCAACGTCTCCAACGCCGCCCTGGCGCTCGCGATGCTGCTTGAGTCCGGCGTGGAGATCGCCGCGCTGCAGGGCCTCGTCGCCGACGCCGCCGGGCCGCTCACGCCCTCCGTCCCCGGACGCATGCAGGTGATCGCCACCTCGCCCACGGCCATCGTCGACTTTGCGCACAACCCCGACGCGATCGTTCGCGCGCTGGAGTCGGTGCGCACCGACGCCGGACGCACCATCGTGGTCTTCGGCGCGACGGGCGAGCGCGACACCTCCAAGCGCCCCATCATGGGCGAGCTCGCCGCGCGCAACGCGGACGTGGTGATTGTCACCGACGACGATCCGCACGGCGAGGGGCCCGCTGACATCCGCGCGCAGGTGCTGGCCGGCGCCCGCGCAGCGGCGGGCCCGGACACCCAGGTCCTCGAGGTGGCGCCGCGCGCCGCCGCGATCGCCGAGGCCGCGCGGCTCGCCGGCCCCCACGACGTCATCCTCGTGGCCGGGCGCGGGCACGAGGTGTGGCAGGAAGTCGCCGGCGTCAACCTGGCCCTCGACGACCGTGAGGAACTGCGCCAGGCCCTCGCCGCGGCTCATCCAGACACCGTCACGGAGTAAAGTCTTCCTTCGACATGATCACTCTCACGAGCGCCGAGATCGCCGCCGCCACCGGCGGCACCCTCTCCCAGTGCGCCGACCCAGCCACCACCGTTCACAGCGTGACGACCGACTCCCGCGAGGTCACCCCCGGGACGCTCTTTGTCGCGAAGAAGGGCGAGCAAGCGGACGGGCAAGACTTCGTCCCGGCAGCTCTCGCCGCCGGCGCCAGCCTCGTGCTGGCCGAGCGCGAGCTGCCCGGCGTCCCCGCCGTCGTCGTGCCGGATGCCGTGGTGGCGCTCGGTGCCGTCGCCGCCGAGGTCGTGGCCCGCGCCAAGCGTGCCTCCGGCCTGCGCGTCGTGGGCATCACCGGCTCGGCCGGCAAGACCACGACCAAGGATCTGCTGGCCGCGATCCTGCAGACGCAGGGCGAGACCGTCAAGCCCTTCAACTCCTACAACGGTGAGGTCGGCCTGCCGCTGACCGCCTGCGAGGTCACGGAATCTACCCGCTACCTCGTGGCCGAGATGGGCGCCGATCACGTCGGCAACATCGAGTACCTTGCCAACATCGTCAAGCCCGAGGTCGGCGTGGTGCTCATGGTGGGCACGGCCCACGTGGGCGAGTTCGGCGGCGTCGAGAACATCGAGAAGACCAAGGGCGAGCTCGTCGAGGCGCTTCCCGCCTCCGGCACCGCCGTGCTCAACGCCGACGACGCCCGCGTGTGGCGCATGCGTGAGCGCACCCAGGCCTCCGTCCTCGCGTTCGGCGAGGGCTCCGGCGCCCAGGGCGGCGTGAGCGCCTCCGGCGTCAGCGTCGATGCAGACGGTCACCCGCACCTGACGCTCGCCTTCCCCGACGGCAGTGAACACTCCATCGTCTCCGGCCTCATCGGCCGCCACCACGTGGCCAACGTCCTGGCCGCCGCCGGCGCCGCCTGGGCCCTCGGCGTCGACGCCGCGAGCATCGCCTCCGTGCTGGACGGCCTCGGCCCCACCTCGCGCTTCCGCATGGAGCGCACCGAGCGCGCCGACGGCGTGAGTGTCATCAACGACGCCTACAACGCCAATCCCGAATCCATGCTCGCCGCGCTGCAGACCCTCGCCGCGCTGGGCCGCCCGGATGCGACGGGCACGGCCCGCCGCACCTGGGCCGTCCTCGGCGAGATGCTCGAGCTCGGCGACGAGCGCATCGAGGAGCACGACCGTCTGGGCCGCCTCGTGGTGCGCATGAACATCACCCAGACGCTCGTGGTGGGCTCCGGCGCCAAGCCGATCCACTCCGCCGCCGTGATGGAGGGTTCCTGGGGCGAGGAGGCCGCCTTCGTCGAGACGCTCGACGAGGCCTACAACTTCCTCGCGCCGCGCCTGGCCCCCGGCGATATCGTGCTCTTTAAGTCCTCCAACGGCTCCGGCCTGCGCCTGCTCGGCGATCGCGTGGCACACGCCCTCGACGCCGAGCCCGACACGAAGGCCTGATCCATGCTTTCACTCGTGGTGGGCGGCATCCTCGCCCTCGTCCTGTCCTTCGTTGGCACCCCGTTGTTCATCAAGGTGCTCGTGAAGGCCGGCTACGGCCAGTTCGTGCGCGACGACGGCCCGGAGTCCCACAAGTCCAAGCGCGGCACGCCCACCATGGGCGGCGTCGTGTTTGTGGTGGCCGTGATCGTGGCGTACTTCGTCACGCACCTCATCATGGCCGCGACGCGCGAGGCGAGCCCGGGCCCCACGGCCTCCGGCCTGCTCCTGCTGCTGCTCATGGCCGGCATGGGCCTCATCGGCTTCTTCGACGACTACGCCAAGATCGCCAAGGAGCGCAGTCTCGGCCTGACGCCGTGGCAGAAGATCACGGGCCAGGCCATCATCGGCATCGCCTTCGCGGTGCTGGCGCTGAACTTCCCCGACGCGCACGGCCGCACCCCGGCCTCCACCATGATCTCGGCTGCGCGTGATGTCGACTGGCTCAACCTCGCCTTCGCCGGCCCGGTCGTGGGCGGCATCCTCTTCGTCATCTGGGCCAACGTCATCACGACGGCGGCCACCAACGGCGTGAACCTGACCGACGGCCTCGACGGCCTCGCGACGGGCATCTCCATCATGGTCTTTTCGGCCTACGGCCTGATCAGCATGTGGCAGACGAGCCAGGCCTGCGGCGCCGACCGCGCCGTGGAGGGCGCCTGCTACGAGGTGCGCGACCCGCAGGACCTCGCGCTGTTGGCGATCATCCTCGTCGGCGCGCTCATCGGCTTCCTCTGGTGGAACACCAAGCCCGCCAAGATCTTCATGGGCGACACCGGTTCGCTGGCCCTCGGCGGCGCCGTTGCCGCCTTCGCGATCCTCGGCCGCACCGAGCTGCTGCTCGTCATCATCGCCGGCATGTTTGTGCTGATCTCCCTCTCCGTCATCATCCAGGTGGGGTACTTCAAGCTCTCCGGCGGCAAGCGCGTCTTCCTCATGGCGCCGCTGCAGCACCACTTTGAACTCAAGGGCTGGGCCGAAACCACCGTCGTGGTGCGTTTCTGGATCCTCGGCGGCCTCTTCGTCGTGGCCGGCCTGTGCCTCTTCTACCTCGATTGGCTGGTCCGCGCGTGAGCCGCGATCTCTCCACCCTCACCCGCTGGGAATCCGACTGGAAGGGCCTGCGCGTCGTCGTGGCGGGCCTCGGGCTCTCCGGCTTCGCCGCGGCCGACACCCTCATCGAGCTCGGCGCCCAGGTCCTCGTGATCGACGGCGGCGACACCGAGAAGAACCGCGAGCGCGCCGAGACCCTGAAGATCGTGGGCGCCCTCGACGTGCGCCTCGGCGAGGAGCACACGGCCGCGCTGCCCGACGTCGCGGGCGAGCGTCCCGAGCTCGTGGTCGTCTCCCCGGCCTGGCGCCCCAGCCACCCCGTGCTGGCCCAGGCGGCGGCCGAGGGCACGCCGATCTGGAGCGAGATCGAGCTCGCCTGGCGCGTGCGAGAGCGCGAGGGACGCCCCACGGCGCAGTGGCTGTGCATCACGGGCACCAACGGCAAGACCACCACCACGATCATGACGGCGGAGATCCTGCGCCGCGCCGGCCTGCGCGCCGACGCGTGCGGCAACATCGGCACGCCAGTGCTCGACCTCGTCCGCGATCCGATCGGCTTCGACGCCTTCGCCGTGGAACTCTCCAGCTTCCAGCTCGAGTTCACCCACTCGATCGAGCCGCTGGCCTCCGTGGTCCTGAACCTGGCCGAGGATCACGTGGATTGGCACGGCTCCTTCGAGGAGTACGCCGCGGCCAAGGCCAAGATCTACGAGCGCACCCGGGTCGCCGCGATCTTCAACGCCGAGGACGCCTCCACGCTGCACATGGTGGAGGAGGCCGACGTGCAGGAGGGCTGCCGCGCCATCGGCTTCACGACCTCCACGCCGGGCCTGTCGATGCTCGGTGTCGTCGAGGACCTGCTCGTCGACCGCGCCTACATTGAGGAGCGCCGCACCTCGGCGGCCGAGCTCGCCTCGCTCGCCGATCTGGGCGATCCGGCGCCGCACCACACCGTGGCCAACGCCCTGGCCGCCGCCGCGCTGACCCGCGCCGCGGGCGTCCCGGCAGTCGCGGTGCGCGAGGGCCTGCGCCACTACGACCGCGGTGAGCACCGCATCCAGCCGATCGCGCAGTTCCTGGGCGCCCGCTGGATCAACGACTCCAAGGCCACCAATCCGCACGCGGCCGACGCCTCGCTCTCGGCGTTCCCGTCCGTCGTCTGGATCGCCGGCGGCCTCGCCAAGGGTGTGGAGTACGACGAACTGATCCAGCGCCACGCGCACCACCTGCGCGGTGTGGTCCTGATCGGCACGGACGACGACGCTCTCGTGGCAGCCTTGGGCCGACACGCCCCGGACGTCCCCGTCATCGATACGGCCGTAGGAGACCATGGCACGGAGGCGTCGGCTTCCAAGGAGGAGCTGGGCGCGGCCGTCATGCGGGCGGCCGTGGCCGCCGCCGCGAGCCTGGTCAAGGACGGCGACACCGTGCTGATGGCCCCGGCAGCGGCCTCCATGGATCAGTTCGTCTCGTACGCCCACCGCGGCACCGCGTTCGCGCAGGCCGTGCTGGCGCTGCAGGAGGAACACGGGCAGGACTGACGCGGCACACGGTTCGCGCGAGGAACACGAGGAGTTGAGCGTGGCACGCACGAAGATCGAGGCCGCCGGCGCAGGCGCCCCCCGCAAGGGCTGGATCCTGCGCCAGTGGGAACGGATCGAGTCGACGGATGCCCAGGGCATCCGCACGGCGCAGTACCTGCTGATCCTGAGCGCCGTCATCCTGACCTGCTTCGGCATGGTCATGGTGCTCTCCAGCTCCGCCGTGGAGTTTGTCTCGAAGAATCAGGACCCCTTCGTCCTGTTCCTCAAGCAGTCGGTGTTTGGCCTGATCGGCCTCGTGGGCATGTTCGTCATCATGGCCATGCCCACGCGCTGGCTGCGCAAGCTCGCCTGGTCGGCGCTCATGGTCTCCGGTGCCCTGCTCATCCTCGTGCTGTTCATCGGCAAGGAGGTGCTTGGCAACAAGAACTGGATCGAGATCGGGCCGATCAGCATCCAGCCCTCGGAGTTCGCTAAGTTTGCCCTCATCCTGTGGGCCGCCACGGTGCTCGGCCAGAAGCGCAGGCTGATCGGCGACTGGAAGCACGCGCTCATCCCTGTCGTCTTCCCGGGCGGCGCAGCGATCCTTGGCCTCGTGGTCCTGGAACACGACCTCGGCACGGTCATCATCCTCGCGCTGATCCTGGCGGTGATGCTCTGGGTCTCCGGGGCGCCGCGGATCATCTTCGGCGTGGTGCTCGTGGCCGGCGTGGCCGGGATCCTCTTCATGGCCATCACGAGCGGCAACCGCATGGGTCGCATCACCGAGTGGTGGGCCTCGCTCACGGGCGGCGAGATCGACGCGCAGGGCACGGGCCTGCAGGCCCTGCAGGGCCGATACGCCCTGGCCTCGGGCGGCTGGTTCGGCGTGGGCCTCGGCCAGTCCCGCCTCAAGTGGAGCTACGTCCCCGAGGCGCAGAACGACTTCATCCTCTCCATCATCGGCGAGGAGCTGGGCCTGATCGGCTCCCTGGCCATCGTGGCGCTCTTCCTGGTCATGGCCGTGAGCATGTACCGCATCGCCCACCGCAGCCGCAGCATCTTCGTGCGCGTGGCCACGGCGGGCGTCATCGCCTGGATCATTGGCCAGGCCTTCGTCAACATGGGCATGGTGACCGGCTTGCTGCCGGTGATCGGCGTGCCTTTGCCCTTCATCTCGTATGGTGGTTCGGCCCTCCTGACCGCCCTGTGCGGGGTGGGGCTCGTCTTGAACTTCGCCCGCGACCAGATTCGGCACGGGCTGCCGGCCTCGGAGGATGAGGCCGCACCGAGTATCGGAAGGACCCCATGAGCCAGTTGCTCTCCGTCGTGTTGGCCGGAGGCGGCACCGCCGGGCACGTCTCGCCCCTGCTCGCGATGGCCGATGCCGTGCGTCAGGCCGCGCCCGAGGCGCGGATCACCGTGATCGGCACCGCCGAGGGGCTCGAGTCCAGGCTCGTTCCCGCGGCCGGCTACGAGCTGCGCCTCATCGAGCGCGTGCCCATGCCGCGCCGCCCCGATCTGGACGCGCTGCGCTTCCCCGTGCGCTACCCCCGCTCGGTGCGCGCCTCGCGGGCCATCCTCGAGGAGGTCGGCGCCGACGTCGTCGTGGGCGTGGGCGGTTACGTCTCCACGCCCGTGTACGCGGCGGCCCGCAAGGCCGGCATCCCCATCGTGGTGCACGAGGCCAACGCGCGGGCCGGCCTGGCCAACCGCGTGGGAGCCAAGCACGCCGCCGTCGTGGGCACGGCCTTCGAGGGCACGGGCCTTCCCGGCGCGCGGCTCGTTGGCATGCCCATGCGGGCTGGGATCGCGCGGCTCGACCGCGCCGCCCTGCGCCCGCAGGCCCGCGCCGACTTCGGCCTGCAGCCGGAGGGGCCGGTGCTGCTCGTGACGGGCGGCTCGCTCGGCGCCGCCTCGCTCAACCGCGCGGTGCTCGGCGCCGCCCCGGCCCTCGGCGCCGCCGGCGTGCAGATCCTGCACGTCACGGGCCGCGGCAAGGCGCTGCTCGGCGAGGACGGGACCCCCTTCACGGCCCCCGGCTACACGCAGGTGGAGTACGTGGACGGCATGGAGCGCGCCTACGCCGCGGCCGACCTCGTGCTGTGCCGCTCGGGTGCCGGCACGGTGTGCGAGCTGGCGGCCGTGGGCCTTCCCTCGATCCTGGTCCCGCTGCCCATCGGCAACGGCGAGCAGCGCCTGAACGGCGCGCCGCTCGTGGCCGCCGGTGGTGCCCTCATGGTCGACGACGCGCAGCTGAGCGCGGCGTGGATCCTCGAGGAGGCGCTGCCCCTCATCACCGATCCCGCCCGGTTGGCGGGGATGGAGGCGGCAGCGCGCGCTCACGGCGTGCGCGATGCCGCGCAGAAGATGGCCGAGCTGATCATCGCCTCGGCCCGGAAGGGAGAGCGCGCGTGAGCGCCTCGACACAGTCCTTGGGACACGTCCACCTGCTGGGCATCGCCGGGGTGGGCGTCTCGGCCGTCGCCCGCCTGCTGCTGGCCGATGGGCTCAGCGTCTCCGGCACCGACGCGAAGGACCTGCCGGTCCTGCGCGAGCTGGAGGCGGCCGGCGCCCGCGTGCACGTGGGCTTCGACGCCGCCCACATCGAGGGCGCGGACACTCTGGTGCTCTCCTCCGTCATCAAGGACGGCAATCCGGAGCTCGAGGCGGCGCGCGCCAAGGGCCTCACGATCCTGCACCGCTCCGAGGCGCTCGCTGCGCTCATGGAGGGCCGCACGGGCATCACGGTGGCAGGAACCCACGGCAAGACCACCACGAGCTCCATGATCGCCCTCATGCTGCGCGAGGCGGGCGCGGACCCCACCTTCGCGATCGGCGCGGCCCTGCCGCAGCTGGGCACCAACGCCGAGCTCGGCTCCGGGCCGGCCTTCGTGGCCGAGGCCGACGAATCGGACGGTTCGTTCCTGAACTACCGCCCGCGCATCGCCGTGGTGACCAACGTGGAGGCCGATCACCTCGACCACTACGGCACGGCCGAGGCCGTGCATGCGGCCTTCGACGACTACGCGGCCCTGCTTCCGCAGGACGGGCTACTCGTGGCGTGTGGGGACGACGACGGCGCGGCCGCCACCGCGCGCGGCCGCCTGGCCGCGGCGCCCGGCTCCCGCGTGGTCACCTACGGCTTCGGCGAGGGCTCCACGTACCGGCTCTCGGCCGCGTCCCACAGCGGGCTCGGCTCCACGGCCCAGCTCACGGGGCCGGACGGCGACGCGCGCACCCTGACCCTGCGCGTTCCGGGCGACCACAATCTGCTCAACGCCGCCGCCGCCTACGCCGTGGGCCTGGAGCTCGGGCTTGACCCCGAGGCCGCCCTGACGGGTCTGGCGGCCTTCGCCGGTGCTGCCCGCCGCTTCGAGTTCCGCGGCGAGGCGGCCGGCGTGCGCGTGTACGACGACTACGCGCATCACCCCACGGAGGTGGCCGCCGCGCTGCGCGCGGCCCGCGATGTGGCGGGGGAGGGGCGCGTCCACGTGCTCTTCCAGCCCCACCTCTTCTCCCGCACCCGCGACTTCGCCCGCGAGTTCGGCGAGGCGCTCTCCGCCGCCGACCGCGTGTGGATGCTGCCGATCTACCCGGCCCGCGAGGAACCACTGCCCGGCGTCACGAGCGAACTCGTGGCGCAGAGCGTGAGCGCACCCCACGCCGTCGTGCAGGCCGAAGCGGCCGCCGCCGCCGTCGCCGCCGAGGCCGCGCCCGGTGACGTCATCATGACCGTCGGCGCCGGCGACGTGACGGCCCAGGGGCCGCTCATCGTTGCTGCGCTCGCGGGGGTTGAGCCGCGATGAGCGGTTCCGGCCAGCGGGTGGGCGCTCCCGAGACGGGCGGCGGCGTCCTGCAGATGCCGCGTCCGCCCCGGAGGCGCCGCCTGCGTGGCTGGATCGCGGCGGGGATCGGGGTGCTCATGGTCGCGGCCCTGCTGGCGGTGCTGTACCTGACGCCCCTGCTCTCGGTCCGGACCATCACGATCTCCGGCACCCGCCTGGCCGACGAGGCCAAGGTGCAGGCGCTCCTGAAGGACTACGTGGGGATGCCGCTCGCGCGGGTCACCTCGGACGGCGTGCGGGAGGCGCTCTCCTCGGAACCGGCGATCTCCGACATCCGCCTCGGCCTGGACGGCCCGAGCGGGCTCAAGGTCACGGTGCTCGAGCATCGTGAGGTGGCCGTCATGGCCGCCGGCGAGGGCTTTGTACTGGTGGGAGACAACGGCGCCAAGCTCAAGACGCTGAGCAAGCGCACCGACCGCCAGCTCCCCCTCGTCAAGCTGGACGCCAAGGACCCGGACGGCCGGATCTTCGACACCGTGGTGCACGCGCTCGCGCAGCTCCCGGCCGCGGTGCTGGGCCAGCTGGAGACGGCGGAGGCCTCCTCGGTTGACACGGTGACCTTCTCGCTCGGCGACAAGCGCACCGTGGTGTGGGGCGATGCCTCGGAGGGCGAGCTCAAGGCGAAGGTGCTCGCGGC
This sequence comes from Galactobacter valiniphilus, assembly GCF_003575975.1. GTDB lineage: Bacteria > Actinomycetota > Actinomycetes > Actinomycetales > Micrococcaceae > Galactobacter > Galactobacter valiniphilus. The sequence goes on from NZ_QQXK01000006.1 coordinate 20,102, forward strand.
GATGCTGAAGGACAAAAACCTGAAGGACAAGGTCATCGACGTGTCCACTCCGCGCACGCCGCTGAGCAAGTAGGGCCCCGCGAGGCCAGAATCCGGGCAATCGGTGGATCGAATGCTCGACACGCCGCCCGATGCGATACCGCTGGGGCCTGCGGCACGGTTAACTTCAGAAGCAAGGACGGAACTTGACTTGAGACCAACCCTCAAGTAGAGGGTCAAGGTTTCGGTCGGAGGCGCCACTCGGCTCGCCTTCACGGTTCTTCGTGGACATCGAACAAGGGACGCAAGACGTGGCAGCTCCTCAGAACTACCTCGCCGTCATCAAGGTCGTCGGCATCGGCGGCGGCGGCGTGAACGCCGTCAACCGGATGATCGAGGTTGGCCTTCGCGGCGTGGAATTCATCGCGATCAATACTGACGCGCAGGCCCTGCTGATGTCCGATGCCGACGTCAAGCTCGACGTGGGCCGCGAGCTCACCCGCGGCCTGGGCGCCGGCGCGAACCCCGAGGTGGGCCGCCAGGCCGCCGAGGACCACGCCGAAGAGATCGAGGAGGTCCTCAAGGGGGCCGACATGGTCTTCGTGACGGCCGGCGAGGGCGGCGGCACGGGCACGGGCGGCGCGCCCGTCGTGGCCCGCATCGCCCGTTCGCTCGGCGCTCTGACGATCGGCGTCGTGACCCGTCCCTTCACCTTCGAGGGCCGCCGCCGCGCCAACTCGGCCGAGTCCGGCATCGACGCGCTGCGCGACGAGGTCGACACCCTCATCGTCATCCCGAACGATCGCCTGCTCTCCATCTCGGACCGCAACGTCTCGATGCTCGACGCCTTCCGCTCGGCCGACCAGGTCCTGCTCTCCGGCGTCCAGGGCATCACCGACCTGATCACCACCCCTGGCCTGATCAACCTCGACTTCGCCGACGTCAAGTCCGTCATGCAGGGCGCTGGCTCCGCGCTCATGGGCATCGGCTCGGCCCGCGGCGAGGACCGTGCGGTCCAGGCCGCCGAGCTGGCGATCGCCTCGCCCCTGCTCGAGGCCTCCATCGACGGCGCCCACGGCGTGCTGCTCTCCATCCAGGGCGGCAGCGACCTCGGCCTCTTCGAGATCAACGAGGCGGCCCGCCTCGTCCAGGAGGTGGCTCACCCCGAGGCCAACATCATCTTCGGTGCCGTCATCGACGACGCCCTGGGTGACGAGGTGCGCGTGACGGTCATCGCCGCCGGCTTCGACAACGTGGACATGACCTCCAAGCCGGCCGCTCCGCGCGCCGCCGAGGTCCCCGCGTCGCTCCCGGCGCAGACCGTGCCCGGCACCATCCCCGCCCAGGTCCCCGGCACCGTGCCGATCGTTCCCGGCACCGTCCCGGTGGCCCAGCCCGGCCCGGCCCTCCCCGCCACCCTGGCGGACGAGGTCGACGAGCTCCCCGAGCTCGTGGAGCCCGAGCTGCCCCGCGGCAACGACGAGCTGGACGTCCCCGACTTCCTGAAGTAGTCCCAGCCAGCCATGTCCTTCGACGGCGCCCCACGCACCCCGCGGTGCGTGGGGCGCCGTCGTTCCGCCCGCCCCCCGGGCGGCCCCGCCCAACCGGTCGCCCGTCGTCGTTCGCTGACCCGGGCCGCCGGTATGAAAGGCTCACGCTATGAGGATCGAGCGCTTCGAGAAGCATCCGCGCGTGCGCGTCGCCTTCAGCGGCCGCGCCGAGGGGAACCAGGCCTCCCACACCGGCCTGGAACCGGAGCAGGTGCGCGCAGCGAGGGCCCGGCTCGCGTCCGAACTGGGCGTGGGTCCCCAGCGGCTCTCCTACATGAGCCAGGTGCACTCGGCGCGAGTGGCCTCCGCGCCGGCCCCCGGCGCGGAGGTGCCCGAGGTCGACGCCCTGCTGGACGCGGACGGCGGGCTGGCCCCCGTGGTCCTCACCGCCGATTGCGTGCCGGTGGCCCTCGCCGGGCGCGCGGGGGAGCGGACCGTGTTGGCCGTGGCCCACGCCGGGCGACCCGGCCTGTTGGCGGGCGTGCTCGAAGCGACCCTCGGCGCGCTGACCGAGCAGGGTGCCGGGGAGCTGGAGGCCTGGATCGGCCCCGCCATCTGCGGGCGCTGCTACGAGGTGCCGGAGGCCATGCGCGCCGACGCCGAGACCCGTGTGCCGGGCATCTCCGCCCGCACGAGCTGGGACACGCCCTCCCTCGACCTGCCCGGCGCCGCGGCGAGCATCTTGCGGCGGGCCGGCGTCCTGGTGCACGCGAGCCACGCCTGCACCTTGGAGGATCGGGCCTGGTTCTCCTACCGTGGAGGGGACAGTGCCCCCCGCAACGCGACCCTCCTCTGGGTCGACGACGATTGTGCGTCGGATCAGGCGTCCCCACTGGACGCGGAACCGGCCGAGGAAGAAGCGAAGTGACCGAAGAGGTCTTCACGCCCGCCACCGCGGAGCGTGTGCAGGAATTGAGCCAGAATCTGAGCGCCGTCCGCGAACGCATCGCGCTCGCCACCGCCGCGGCCGGCCGGTCGGTGGAGCCGGAACTGATCGTCGTGACCAAGTTCTTCCCCGCCTCCGATGTCGTGGCCCTGCACGGGCTCGGCGTGCGGGAGGTGGGGGAGAACCGCGAGCAGGAGGCGGGCCCCAAGGCCGTGCTCGCCGCGGAACACGGCGCCACCCCGCGCTGGCACTTCATCGGGCAGTTGCAGAGCAACAAGGCGGCCCGCGTGCTGCGCTTCGCGAGCGAGGTGCACAGCGTGGACCGCGCGGGCCTCGTGACGGCGCTGGCCAAGGCCGCCGCCCGCCGCGCCGAGACGGACACGGGCGCCGAACCGACGGGGATCTACCTGCAGGTGGACCTGCGAGGCGAGGACTCCCTGAGCGAGGATCCGCATGCCCCGCGCGGAGGGGCCCGGCCCCAGGAGCTGGCGGGGCTGGCGGAGCTCGTGGCCAACAGCCCGGCCCTGCGCCTGCGCGGCCTCATGGCCGTGGCGCCGCTGGGCGAGGACCCGCGCCCGGCCTTCGAACGCCTCGCGGCGCTCTCCGAGCGGCTGCGCAGCGATCACCCCGAGGCGCGAGAGCTCTCGGCGGGCATGAGCGGGGACCTCGAGGCCGCCGTGGCGGCGGGCGCGACACGCCTGCGGATCGGCTCGGATGTGCTGGGACGCCGCGCGAGCCTGTTGTAGCGTCGAGGTGCGCGGTCGCGTCAGCACCGTGACGTGCACACCTGTAGAGGGGAAAAGGAGACAGCCATGGCTGGAGCACTCCGCAAGACCATGATCTACCTCGGCCTGGCCGAGGGTGAAGAGGCGCCGCAGGCGGAGCATGCCCAGGTCCAGCCGGACCCGGCCCCCCGCCAGGCGGCTCCCGAGGCGCAGGCCGCACCGGCCCCGCGTCTCGCCCCGGCGCCCGAACCGGCTCCGGAACCGGCCGAGGAGACGGTGACCGAATTCCGGGCGCCCGTCACCCCCATCAAGCGCGCCGCCGCTGCACCTGAAGAGGACACCCAGTTGCGTCAGATCACCACGGTTCACCCGCGCTCTTACAACGATGCCAAGACCATCGGTGAGAGCTTCCGTGACGGCATCCCCGTCATCATGAACGTGACGGACATGGGCGAATCGGAGGCCAAGCGCCTCGTCGATTTCTCCGCCGGGCTCGTTTTTGCCCTGCGCGGCAACATCGAGCGCGTCACCAATAAGGTGTTCCTTCTCACCCCCGCAGGCGTCGAGATCCTCGGCGAGGACCTGGCCGGGGACGAGCAGTCCGCCTTCTTCAACCAGAGCTGAGGAACCCTTCACGATGTCAACCACGGGCGCCATTCTGGGTCTGGTGTACTTCCTGCTCACGGTGATTATGTTGCTGCTGATGGCACGCATCGTGGTGGACTTCGTGCAGCTCTTCGCCCGCTCCTGGCGGCCCCAGGGTGCGGCTTTGGTCTTCGCGTCGACGGTCTACCGCACCACGGATCCGCCGCTGAAGTGGGTCCGCCGGATCATCCCGCCGCTGAACCTCGGCGGGATGCGCCTTGACCTCTCCTTCATCGTTGTTTTCTTTGTCGTCTCGATCCTTCAACGCATCGTGTTGAGCATCGGACAAAACCTGTAGCAGCCAGCGAGATTTCCCCCGCAGGTGCACGAAAGGTCACGGGCCCGTTATATAGTCGGCTTGAGTGGCATCGGGCGCGGGGGCAGCTAGCAAGGCCCCAACGTCCAACCGTTACGGTGTCGCTTCCCGCGGCATCGACCAACGTATCCAACTATCGAGGTGACCCCGATGGCTCTGACGCCAGATGATGTAGTCAACAAGCGATTCCAGCCAACCAAGTTTCGCGAGGGCTACGACCAGGACGAGGTTGACGACTTCCTGGATGAGGTTGTCGAAGAACTTCGTCGCCTGAACAAGGAGAACGACGAGCTGCGCGTGCAGCTGGCGGATTGCCAGGCCGGCAAGCCCGTCCAGGCCGCCGAGCCGGTTCCGGCCCCCGTTGCCGCCGTGCCCGAGGCCGCCGCCGAGGAGCCGAAGGCCGAGGAGCCCGAGGTCAAGGAAGCCGCGCCCGTCGCGGAGCCCGCCCCGGTCGCCGCCCCCGTCGTCTCCGCTCCCGTCGCTCCGGCCGCCGCTGCCGCCCCGGCCGCTTCCTCGGCCGAGAACGCCGCCGGCGTCCTCGCGATGGCCCAGAAGCTGCACGACGAGTACGTCACCGCCGGCGCCACCGAGCGCGATCGCCTGGTGGGCGAGGCCCAGGACAAGGCCGCCGGCCTCGTGTCCGAGGCCGAGGCCGCCGCTCGCAAGACGACCCAGGACGCCGAGGAGACCAAGCGCAAGACGCTGGCCGAGCTCGAGCGTCAGAAGTCCGGCCTGGAGACCCAGATCGAGAAGCTGCGTGGCTTCGAGCGCGATTACCGCTCGCGTCTGCGCACCTACATCCAGGGCCAGCTGAAGGATCTCGAGTCCGCCGCGATGATCGGCGACGAGTCCTCCTCGGCCAACTGAGCCCGTCCCGGCATCCGCCGGGCACCGCTCACGACGACGGCGCCATCGCACCAGGTGCGATGGCGCCGTCGTCTGTGTCTGGTCCAGCCCAGCTCCCGGACCAGGCCCCCACCCGTTCCCTGCCGCCCTCCCCACGCGCAACAGAAGGACACCCCCGTATGAGCGCCACGCCGCCCCCCTCCACCGCTCACGCTCCGGCGAGCTTTGGCCGGGTCGCCCTGCTCGCCGCGATCGTGGCGGTCATCGGCTACGGGCTCGACCAGTTCACGAAGTACCTCGTGGTGACGCGCATGGAACTCCTCGAGCGGATCGAGATCATCCCCGGGGTGCTGCGCTGGTACTCGATTCGTAACTCGGGCGCCGCCTTCTCCATGGGCGAGGGCTACACCTGGGTGTTCACGATCTTCATGGCCATCGTGGCCGTCGGCGTGCTGGTCTTCCTCCCGCGCGTGCGGTCCCGCCTCTGGGCGCTGGCCCTCGGCGGCCTCTTCGCCGGCACCATGGGCAATCTGACCGATCGCCTCTTCCAGCCGCCGGGCAACGGCATGGGCCACGTCGTCGACTTCATCTCCGTCGGCAACTTCGCGATCTTCAACATCGCCGACTCGCTCATCGTCTGCTCCGTCATCTCCGTGGTGCTGCTGCTGTGGACCGGGGTCCCGGTCACCGGCGGCCCGCGCGTCACCGCTTCCGACGACGAGCGACCGGCTACTGAGGCATGAGCGCCCAGGAGAGCGAGCTCTCGCTCGACCCGGAGCAGATCGACGGCTCCGCCCGGGTCGACGCGATCGTGGCGCAGGCCGCCGAGGTGTCGCGGGCCGTGGCCGCCGCGTGGATCGCGGAGGGGCGCGTGAGCGTCGACGGCCGCACCGCTGCCAAGTCCGCCCGCCCGCGGGCCGGCGCGAGCGTCGTCGTGCGCGTGCCGGCCCCCACGAGCTTCACGGAGGAGCACATGATCGACCTTCCGGTCCTCTACGAGGACGAGCATCTCATCGTCATCGACAAGCCGGTCGGCGTCGCGGCGCACCCCTCGCCTGGCTGGACGGGCCCCACCGTGTCCGGCCAGCTCGTGGCCCAGGGCGTGTCGATCTCCACCTCCGGCGCCGCCGAGCGTCAGGGCATCGTCCACCGCCTCGATGTGGGCACCTCCGGCGCCATGGCCGTGGCCAAGTCCGAGCGCGCCTACTCCGGCCTCAAGCAGGCCTTCCACGACCGCACGCCCACGAAGGTCTACCACGCAGTGGTCCAGGGCCTGCCCGAGCCGCTCAAGGGCACCATCGATGCGCCCATCGGCCGCCACCCGGGGGCCAGCTGGCGCTTTGCCGTGGTGGAGGACGGCCGCCACGCCGTGACGCACTACGAGGTGCTCGAGGCCTTCGGCCGCGCGAGCCTTGTGGAGGTGCACCTGGAGACGGGCCGCACCCACCAGATTCGCGTGCACTTCTCGGCCCTGCACCACGCCCTCGTGGGCGATCAGCAGTACGGCGCCGACCCCAAGGTCGCCGCCGAGCTGGGGCTGACACGCCAGTGGCTGCACGCCTACCGGCTGGGCTTTGATCACCCGGTGCGCGGCGGGCGCGTGGAGGTCGAGGCGCCGTACCCGAACGATCTGATCTCCTCGCTCGAGCTGTTGCGCGGCTAGCGGAGCCGCCCGCGCCGGGTGGGCGTGGCGTCGGCTCCTCGCACTAGGATGGAGCGGTGCCAGGCAGCCTTGATGACGGATTCGTCCACCTTCACACCCATACCGAGTACTCCATGCTCGACGGCGCCGCGCGCGTCAGCGATCTCTTCGCCGAGGCCCATCGCCTCGGCATGGATTCCATGGCCATCACGGACCACGGATACCTCTTCGGTGCCTTCGACTTCTGGAACAAGGCCAAGGGGGCCGGGATCCGGCCCATCCTCGGCATCGAGGCCTATGTCACCCCGGGCACGGCGCGCGGCGACAAGACCCGCGTGCGCTGGGGCGAGGAGCACCAGCGCAGCGACGACGTCTCCGGTGGCGGCGCCTACACCCACATGACGATGTGGGCCTCGAACAACGAGGGCTGGCAGAACCTGACCCGCGCGGCCTCCGTTGCCTCGCTCGACTCGGTGTTCGGCAAGTGGCCGCGCTTCGACCGCGAGCTCATCTCCCAGAACTCCAAGGGCCTCATCGCCACGACCGGCTGCCCCTCGGGCGAGGTGCAGACGCGCCTGCGCCTGGGTCAGTACGACGAGGCGGTGCGAGCGGCGGCCGAGTACCAGGACATCTTCGGCAAGGAGAACTACTTCTGCGAGCTGATGGACCACGGTCTCGACATCGAGAACCGGGTCCGCCAGGACCTGCTGCGTCTCTCGAAGCAGCTCAAGATCCCGCTCGTGGCGACCAACGATCTGCACTACACCCACGAGCACGACGCCAAGGCCCACGAGGCGCTGCTCGCCATCCAGTCCGGCTCCACGCTGCTGGAGCCCAGCTACGACCAGGGCGGCAGCCGCTTCGCCTTCTCCGGCACCGGCTACTACCTGAAGTCCCCGCGCGAGATGCGCGAGCTCTTCCGCGATCTGCCCGAGGCGTGCGATAACACACTGCTCATCGCCGAGCGCTGCGAGGTGGACTTCGATCAGACCATCGGCAAGTACATGCCCAAGTTCCCCACGCCCGAGGGCGAGGACGAGACCTCCTGGATCATCAAGGAGGTCGACAAGGGGCTGCACTACCGCTACCCGGACGGCGTCCCGGAGGCTTCGCGCAAGCAGGCAGACTACGAGCTCGACATCATCATCAAGATGGGCTTCCCCGGCTACTTCCTCGTCGTGGCCGACTTCATCAACTGGTCCAAGGACCACGGCGTGCGCGTGGGCCCCGGCCGCGGTTCTGGCGCAGGTTCCATGGTGGCCTACGCCATGCGCATCACCGACCTCGATCCGCTCGAGCACGGCCTGATCTTCGAGCGCTTCCTCAACCCAGAGCGCATCTCCATGCCCGACTTCGACGTCGACTTCGATGATCGTCGCCGCGCCGAGACCATCCACTACGTGACCGAGAAGTACGGGGCCGACAAGGTCTCGATGATCGTCACGTACGGCTCCATCAAGACCAAGCAGGCGCTCAAGGACTCCTCGCGCGTGCTCGGCTTCCCCTTCTCCATGGGCGAACAGCTGACCAAGGCCCTGCCTCCGGCCATCATGGCCAAGGACATCGCGCTGGCCGACATCGAGAATCCGGAGGCCAAGCGCTACGGCGAGGCCGGCGACTTCCGCGAACTGCTCGGCACCGATCCCGACGCCCGCAAGGTCTTCGACACGGCGCTGGGCCTCGAGGGCCTCAAGCGCCAGTGGGGCGTGCACGCGGCGGGCGTGATCATGTCCTCGGACCCGATCATCGACGTCGTGCCGATCATGCGCCGCATCCAGGACGGCCAGGTCATCACGCAGTGGGACTACCCCATCTGCGAGTCCCTCGGCCTGATCAAGATGGACTTCCTGGGCCTGCGCAACCTGACGATCATTTCCGACGCCCTCGAGAACATCAAGAAGAACACGGGCGACGAGATCGACCTCGAGCGCCTGGCCGTCGACGACGCCGAGGCGTACAAGCTGCTCGCGCGCGGCGACACCCTGGGCGTGTTCCAGCTCGACGGCGGGCCCATGCGCTCGCTGCTGCGCCTCATGCGCCCGGATAACTTCGAAGACATCTCGGCCGTCATCGCGCTGTATCGCCCGGGTCCCATGGGCGCGGACTCGCACACCAACTACGCCCTGCGCAAGAACGATCTGCAGGAGAAGACGCCGATCCACCCCGAGCTGGCCGAGCCGCTCGCGGACATCCTCGACACGACCTTCGGCCTGATCGTGTATCAGGAGCAGGTCATGGCCATCGCGCAGAAGGTGGCCGGCTACTCGCTCGGCCAGGCCGACCTGCTGCGCCGCGCCATGGGCAAGAAGAAGAAGTCGGAGCTGGACAAGCAGTACGCCGGCTTCCACCAGGGCATGATCGATCGCGGCTTCTCCGAGGCCGCCATCAAGGCGCTTTGGGACATCCTGCTCCCGTTCTCCGACTACGCGTTCAACAAGGCCCACTCGGCCGCGTACGGACTGGTCTCCTACTGGACCGCCTACTTCAAGGCGCACTACCCGGCCGAGTACATGGCGGCCCTGCTGACCTCGGTGGGCGACGACAAGGACAAGTCGGCGCTGTACCTGAACGAGTGTCGCCACATGGGCATCGAGGTGCTGGCCCCCGACGTCAACGAGTCCGACCTGACCTTCACCCCGGTCGGCCGCGACATCCGCTTCGGCATGGGCGCCATCCGCAACGTCGGCGCCAACGTCGTGGACGCCCTCGTGGGCGCCCGCAACGAGAAGGGCCGCTTCGAGTCCTTCTCCGACTTCCTCGACAAGGTCCCGGCCGTGGTGTGCAACAAGCGCACCATCGAGTCGCTCATCAAGGCCGGCGCCTTCGACTCCCTCGGCGCCACGCGCCGTTCGCTCCTGCGCATCCACGAGGAGGCGGTGGACGCCGCCGTCGGCCTCAAGCGCAACGAGGCGGCGAACCAGTTCGACCTCTTCTCCGCCGCCGGGGACGACTCGCTCTCGAGCGCCCTCGAGGTCGAGGTGCCGGATCTGCCGGAGTGGGACAAGAAGGACAAGCTGGGCTTCGAGCGCGAGATGCTCGGCCTCTACGTCTCCGATCACCCGCTCAAGGGTCTCGATGATCTCCTGGCTTCGCAGGCGGACATGCCGGTGAACCGCGTCATCGCCGAGGACGGTCCGCAGGACGGCCACTCGGTCACGATCGCCGGCATGATCTCCGGCCTGCAGCGCCGCGTGGCCAAGTCCTCCGGCAACCCGTACGCCAAGTGCGAGATCGAGGACCTCTCCGGTTCCATGGAGGTCATGTTCTTCGGGCAGGCCTACCAGCCCATCGCCACGGTGCTCGCCGAGGACCTGATTGTGGTCGTCAAGGGGCGCGTGCAGCGCCGCGACGACGGTTCCATCTCGCTGTCGGCGCAGGAGCTGCGCATCCCGGACATCGTGGAGGACGGCACCTCGGGGCCCGTGACGCTGAGCCTGCCGACGCACAAGGCGACCGAGGACGTCATCCGCAAGCTCGGCGACGTGCTGCGCGCCCATCACGGTCAGTCCGAGGTGCGTGTGAAGCTGCTCGGCACGCACTCCACGGAGGTCATGCGCCTGGGCGGGGCGTTCCGCGTGAACCCCAACCCGGCCCTGTTCGGCGACCTCAAGGTGCTGCTCGGCCCCAGCTGCCTCGACAACTGAGGCCGCCGCGCGCCGGGGTGCCACCGCACGCCCCGCTCCCGCCCGTCACACGGGCCGGGAACGGGGCGTGCGCGCGCCTAAACTGGGGGAGTGAGTGAGCAAGCCCCGAGCATCCTGTCCGTCACCGACTTCTCCGCGAGCCAGCCGAGCGATCGCGAGTTGCGCGACGCCCTGCCGCGCCTGCATCAGGGCGATGGCGCCGGCCCGCGCGAGGCGGTCGAGGCCATCCTCGCCGAGGTGAAGCAGCGCGGCGCCGCCGCGGTCCAGGAGTTCTCCGAGCGCTTCGATGGTTCCCGCCCGCCGCTGTTGCGCGTGCCGCAGGAGGCCATGACCGAGGCCCTGGCCACGCTGGAGCCCAGCATCCGCGAGGCCCTCGAGGCCTCGATCGCCCGCGCGCGTGCCTTTGCTGCCGCCCACCGCCCGCAGGACGTGACGAGCGAGTTCGGCCCGGACGCCTCCGTCACGATGCGCTGGGTGCCCGTGAGCCGCGTTGGCCTCTACGTGCCGGGCGGCCTCGCCGTGTACCCCTCCTCCGTGGTGATGAACGTGGTCCCGGCCCAGGAGGCCGGCGTGAGCTCCGTTGCCCTCGCCTCGCCGCCGGCCCGCGACGGCTCCGGCCTGCCGCACCCCACGATCCTCGCCGCCGCCGAACTGCTGGGCGTCACCGAGGTCTACGCCATGGGCGGCGCGCAGGCCATCGCTGCCTTCGCCTACGGCCTCGAGGCCGACGCCGAGGCCGGCCTGCCGCAGGCCCTCGAGCCGGTGCAGCTCGTCACGGGCCCGGGCAACAAGTTTGTCGCCACGGCCAAGGGCCTGCTCAAGGGCATCGTGGGCATCGACGCGGAGGCCGGGCCCACCGAGATCGCCATCATCGCCGACGCCGGCGCGAACCCCGAGTTCGTCGCCGCCGACCTCATCTCCCAGGCCGAGCACGACCCGGACGCCGCGGCCTTCCTCATCACGGATTCGGCCGAGCTGGTCGATGCCGTGCGCGGCCCGCTGGAGCGCCAGGTCGCCGCGACCAAGCACAGCGAGCGCGTGCGCACAGCCCTCACCGGAGAGCAGTCCGGCATCCTGCTCGTCGCCGATCTGGACACCGCGATCCGCGCCGCCAATCTCTACGCGGCCGAGCACCTGGAGATCCACACCGCCGACCCGGACGCCGTCGCTGCGAGGATCGTCAACGCCGGCGCCGTGTTCGTGGGGGAGTACTCGCCCGTCTCGCTGGGCGACTACTCCGCCGGGTCCAACCACGTGCTGCCCACGCTCGGGACCGGCACGCACGCCTCCGGCCTGAACACCACGACCTTCCTGAAGGCCGTGCAGGAGATCCGTTACGGGCGCGAGGGCCTCGCGGGGGTGGCCAAGCACGTGCGCGTGCTCTCGGACGCCGAGGACCTCCCGGCCCACGGAGACGCCGTGGACGTGCGTCGCACCGTGTAAATTTGGGGGCGGACCCGCCGCGCGAGCGGGGGTCCGCCGCGTCGTCCGGCTCAGGGCGACGGCCCAGAAGACCCGAGAGTGCAAAGGAGCGCGAGAGCGTGTTCTGCCCGTACTGCCGCAATCCCGACTCCCGCGTGGTGGATTCCCGTGTGAGCGATGACGGCCTGGCGATTCGCCGCCGGCGCCAGTGCAGCGCGTGCTCCCGCCGCTTCACGACCCTGGAGACCGCGAGCCTCTCCGTGCTCAAGCGCTCCGGCGTGGCCGAGCCGTTCTCCCGCGCCAAGATCATCAACGGCGTGCGCAAGGCCTGCCAGGGCCGGCCCGTCTCCGACGACGATCTGGCGATGCTGGCCCAGGAGGTCGAGGAGACGATCCGCGGCGACGGCGCGGCCGAGGTCGACGCGCACCGCGTTGGCCTGGCGATCCTCGCCCCCTTGCGCCGCCTGGACCAGGTGGCCTACCTTCGCTTTGCGAGCGTCTACCAGGACTTCGAGACCCTCGAGGACTTCGAGCGGGCCATCGAGACCCTGCGCGAGGATCACGAGGACGCGGCCCCGCGTCAGCGCCCGCTCACGGCGCGCTGAGTGCACTGGGCGCGCCGGGCGTACAGGGAGCCAGCGGCTCCCACGCCCGGCGGACGTCACCGACGCTCGCCCGCTGACGGCACCACCCGCCGTCGGGCATGAAGAAGGGCCGGCCACTGGCCGGCCCACACAGCAGGACCCCACCGCCTCCGGCGGCGGCCCGGGAGGGGAAGCCCGGACCGCCGCCGGTTTTTTCTGCCCGACGGCGGTCGACCGGCTCCCAGCGGAACCCGAGGGCTACGCCTCGGCCGGCTCCTCGGCGGCGTCGTGCTTGGCCGCCTTGGCAGCCGCCTTCTCCTGCACGCCGGCCTGGAGCGCCGCGCCCACGATGCCCGCGTTGTTCTTGAGCTTGGCCGGGATGATCGGCGTCTTGAGCTTCAGCTGCGGCAGGAAGTCCTCGCTGCGCTTGGAGATGCCACCGCCCACGATGAACAGGCGCGGGGAGAAGAGGAACTCCACGTGGGAGAAGTACTGCTGCAGGCGCTGCGCGTACTGATCCCAGTCCAGCTCGAGGCGCTCGCGGGCCGAAGCGGAGGCCTGCGACTCGGCGTCCGTGCCGTTCATCTCGAGGTGGCCCAGCTCCGTGTTGGGAACCAGGCGGCCGTCGTTGACCATGGCCGAGCCGATGCCGGTGCCGAGGGTGATGGTCAGGACCACGCCGGGGGTGTCCTTGCCCGCGCCGAAGCGCGCCTCGGCGAGGCCGGCCGCGTCGGCGTCGTTCATGAGGTGAACGGGGCGGCCGAGGACGCGGGTGAAGAGCGCGTCGGCGTTGGTGCCGATCCAGCTCTTGTCCACGTTGGCGGCGGAGAGCGTGACGCCGTCCACGACGATGGACGGGAAGGTCACGCCGACCGGGGAGTCGAGGGCCGGGGCGTCCTCGCGGGAGTCGAGCTCGGCGACCACCTCGGCCACGACCGCGGCGACGGCCTCGGGGGTGGCGGGCTGCGGCGTGGGGATGCGGAAGCGCTCACCCACGAGCTTGCCCTTCTTCAAGTCGACGATGCCGCCCTTGATACCGGTGCCACCGATGTCGATGCCGATGCCAAAACGGTGTGCCTGCTGCGCCATGGGGGTGTGCTGTCCTTTCGGGAACGGGATCCGACCGCGTCAGAGCGCGGTGCTGGGAAGGGTGAGGATCTCCGCCCCGTCGTCGTTGACGAGGAGGGTGTGCTCAAACTGGGCGGTGAGGGAGGCGTCCTTCGTGACGGCCGTCCAGCCGTCCTCCCAGAGCTCCCAGTCGATGCCGCCGAGCGTGAGCATCGGCTCGATAGTAAACACCATGCCGGGCTCGATCACGTCAGCGTAGCCGGGCGCGGCGTCGTAGTGCGGAACGATGAGGCCAGTGTGAAAGGCCTCGCCGACCCCGTGGCCGGTGAAATCGCGGACCACGCCGAGGCCGTGGCGCTTGGCGTAGACCTCGATCGTGCGGCCGATGACGTTGATCTCGCGGCCCGGCTTCACGGCGCGGATGGCGCGGCGCAGGGCCTCGCGGGTGTGCTCCACGAGCGCGCGGGCCGGTTCGGAGACGTCGCCGGCCAGGAAGGTCGCGTTGGTGTCGCCGTGCACGCCGTCGAGGTAAGCGGTGATGTCGATGTTGACGATGTCGCCGTCCTGGATGACGGTGCTGTCCGGGATGCCGTGGCAGATGACCTCGTTGAGCGAGGTGCACAGCGACTTGGGGAAGCCGCGGTAGCCCAGGGTGGAGGGATAGGCGCCGCGCTCGATGAGGTACTGGTGGCCGATCGCATCCAGCTCGTCGGTCGTGACGCCGGGGGCGATGGCCGCGCCGACGGCCTGGAGGGCGTCCGCCGCGAGCGCCGAGGCGGCGCGGATGCGGCGCTGGGTGTCGGCGTCCTTGACCTCGGAGCCCGTGAAGGGCGTGGGGCCCGGCTTGCCCACGTACTCGGGGCGGGCGATGGAGGATGGGACGGGGCGGGGCCGTGAGAGCGCTCCCGCGGTGAGCGGGCCGCGAGCGGCGGTGACGACGGACATGCCCTCGATTCTAGGGGACGTGGGCTCCTTGGCCCCCTTAGGGCTCTGACCAGGGCACGACGGCGCCGCGCCGGTTGGCGCGGGGCCCTTCCTTCGGGCGCGGGGCTGGCTAGGCTGGGCGCGAAGGAACACATCGGTACGAGCAGGGGAGCTACGGGCATGGACGCCAACTTGGACGCCAACGAGGGCAACTACTGGTACAACGTCAACACCCACGAGGTGGAGGTGGGCCCGCAGTCCGACTGGACGCAGCTCATCGGCCCCTACGCCACGCGCGCCGACGCCGAGGCGGCGCTGGCGAAGGTCAAGGCCAACAACGAGGCCTGGGACGAGGACGAGGAGTCCTGAGACCGGCGCTTTGTTTCGTCGCGGTGAACGCTGGCCCGGAAGTGCGACTTCTGGGCCGGTTCACTGTGCGGCGCCGGATAGAGTGAGAAACGCGCCCATCCGCGGGCGTGCACAGCATCAACATCTTCAGCAGAACAAGGCGGGAGAGGCATGGATCGTCAGCAAGAGTTCGTCCTGCGCACCATCGAGGAGCGCGACGTTCGATTCGTCCGCCTGTGGTTCACGGACGTGGCAGGGTCGCTCAAGTCGATCGCCCTGGCCCCGGCCGAGGTGGAGGGGGCCTTCTCCGAGGGGCTTGGCTTCGACGGCTCCGCCATCGAGGGCCTCTCGCGCATCTCCGAGGCGGACATGCTGCTGCGTCCGGACCCGTCCACCTTCCAGATCCTGCCCTGGCGCGGCGAGGTCGAGCCGACGAGCCGCATGTTCTGCGACATCCTGACGCCGGACGGCGAGCCCGCCACCGCCGACCCGCGCAACGTGCTGCGCCGCCAGCTCGAGGTCGCCGCCGACATGGGCTTCACGGCCTACACGCACCCGGAGGTGGAGTTTTACCTCCTGAAGTCCGAGGAGCTCGGGGCCGATGGCCAGCCGCGCCCCGTTGACCACGGCGGCTACTTCGACCACGTCCCGGGCGGCGTGGGCCAGGACTTCCGCCGCCAAGCGGTCATGATGCTGGAGGCCGTGGGCGTCTCGGTGGAGTTCAGCCACCACGAGAACGGCCCGGGCCAGAACGAGATCGACCTGCGCTACGCGGACGCGCTCACCACGGCGGATAACCTCATGACCTTCCGCACCGTGGTCAAGGAGGTCGCCCTGCAGCAGGGCATCTACGCGACCTTCATGCCCAAGCCCTTCGCCCAGCACCCGGGCTCCGGCATGCATACGCACTTCTCGCTCTTCGAGGGCGATCGCAACGCCTTCTTCGAGGCCGGCCAGGAATACCAGCTCTCGCAGACGGCGCGCCAGTTCATCGCCGGCATCCTCAAGCACGCCCCCGAGTTCACGGCCGTCACGAACCAGTTCGTGAACTCCTACAAGCGCATGTGGGGCGACGGCGAGGCCCCGAGCCACGTCTCCTGGGGCCACAACAACCGCTCCGCCTTGGTCCGCGTGCCGCTCTACAAGCCCGACAAGGGTCAGAGCGCCCGCGTGGAGTACCGCGGCATCGACTCCGCCTGCAACCCGTACCTGGCCTACGCCGTGGTGTTGGGCGCCGGCCTCAAGGGCATCCGCGAGGGCTACGAGCTCGGCCCGGCCGCCGAGGACGATGTCTGGAGCCTCACCACGGCCGAGCGCCGCGCCCTCGGCCACGACCCGCTGCCCGGCTCGTTGCACGACGCGATCCGCGCCATGGAGAACTCCGAGCTCATCGCCGAGATCCTCGGCGAGCAGGTCTTCGACGCCTTCCTGCGCAACAAGGCGGACGAGTGGGACGCGTACCGCCACGACGTGAGCCCCTTCGAGCTGAACCGCTACCTCGGCATCCTCTGATAGTGGCTCTCTCGAGGCGCCAGCTCATCGCCGCCGGCCTGCTCGACGTCGAGCGGGCCGAGCGGCTGCTCGGCTCGCGCGAGTTTGAGGGCGCCGACCCCGAACGCCTCGTCAAGGGCCTGGCGCTCGCTGCCGACCCCGACCAGGCGCTCATGGGGCTGCTGCGCATCGCCGAGCGCGAGCCCCGCGTGGTGGAACTGGCCGACGACGTCATGGCCCACCACCCGCTGTTCCGCCTCCTGGGCGCCTCCGAGGCGCTCGGCGACTTCCTCGCCCGGCATCCGGAGCACCTGGGTCTGCTGGCGCTGACGCGCGAGCTGGAGTTCATCGCCGCCGACGCGGAGCACCTTCGCTCGGAGCTGCTCGTGGCGGTCGGCGCCGATCCGGCCGCCGACACCCCCGTGGCGAGCCTCGTGGGGACGGACGGTGCCGCGGCGCTGCGCGTGGCCTACCGCGCAGCGCTCGTCGACCTCGCGACGCGCGACGTGTGCGCGGCCGACCCCACGGCCGCCGTGGGCTGGGTGGCCGTGGAGCTTGCCGACCTCGCCGCCGCGGCGGTGGAGGGCGCGCTCGCGATCGCGCGCGCCGAGGTGGCGGCCGCCCACCCGGGCCTTGACCTGGACGCCGTGCGCCTCGCGGTCATCGGCATGGGCAAGTGCGGCGCCCGCGAGCTCAACTACATCTCCGACGTCGACGTCATCTACGTCCACTCGACGCGCGAGGGCACCGACGAGGCGACCGAGGCCGCCGCGTCGACGCTCGCCGCCCAGCTCATCAAGGCGACCACCAAGGCCGTCTCCTCGCCCGGCGTCGAACCCGCCCTGTGGGAGCTGGACGCCAACCTGCGCCCCGAGGGCAAGGACGGCGCGCTCTCGCGCACCCTCGAATCCCACGTGAGCTACTGGAAGCGCTGGGCCCACGACTGGGAGTTCCAGGCCCTGCTCAAGGCCCGCACCATCGCGGGCGACCGGGCGCTCGGCGAGGCCTACGAGGCCGAGGCGGCTCCCTTCATCTGGTCCTCCTCGCAGCGCCCCGGCTTCGTGGAGTCGGTGCAGCACATGCGCCAGCGCGTCACCGACAACATCCCAGCGGCCGAGGTGGACCGGCAGATCAAGCTGGGCCCCGGCGGCCTGCGCGACGTCGAGTTCACGGTCCAGCTGCTCCAGCTGGTCCACGGACGCATCGACGACACCCTGCACGTGCGCGGAACCCTTCCTGCGCTCAAGGCCCTCTCCAAATCGGCCTATATCTCGCGCGAGGACGCCAAGGACTTCGGCCGCGACTACCGCCAGCTGCGCCTGCTTGAACACCGCATCCAGCTCAAGCACATGCGCCGCACCCACCTCATGCCCACGGCCGGCGCGCAGCTGCGCGTCCTCGCCCGCGGCGTGGTCGAGGTCGGCGCCAAGGACCTCACGAGCGCCGACGACGTCCTGAAGCTCTGGCAGGGAACCAAGCGTCGCGTGCGCGGCCTGCACCAGAAGCTCTTCTTCCGCCCCCTGCTCTCCACCGCGGCGCGGCTCGGCGATGACGAGGTGCGCCTGAGCCCCGAGGCGGCGCAGGCCCGCCTCGCGGCGCTCGGCTACGCGGACCCCCGCCAGGCCATGGCGCACATCGAGGCGCTCACCGCCGGCGTGAGCCGCTCGGCGACCCTGCAGCGCCAACTCCTGCCGGTGCTGCTCGGCTGGATGGCCGAGGGTGTCGACGCGGACGCCGCGCTGCTTGGCTTCCGCCGGCTCTCCGAATCGCTCGGCACCACGCACTGGTTCCTGGCGATGCTGCGCGATTCGCCGGCCGGCGCCGAGCGCCTGTGCCGCATCCTCGGCACCTCCCGCATGGCCACGGACCTGCTCGAGGTCTCGCCAGAGGCCACGGCGTGGCTCGGCGACGACGCCGAGCTGGTGCCGCGCAGCGTCAAGAAGCTCTGGAACGAGATCTCCTCGAAGCTGGACCGCCACGCGAGCGATCCCGAGGCGGGCATGCGCCTCGTGCGCCTGCTGCGCCGCCGCGAGCAGCTGCGCATCGCGCTGGCCGACGGCGCTGACCTGCTCGGGGCCGAGGGCGTGGGCCACGCCCTCGCCGACGTCGACCGCGCCACGATCCTCGGTGCGCTCCGGGTGGCCGAGCAGCAGGAATACGCGGAGAACGGCGAGCTGACCCGCCTGCTCGTGGTGGCCATGGGGCGCCAGGGCGGCCGCGAGATCGGCTACGGCTCCGACGCCGATGTGCTCTACGTGCACCGGCCGCTGGAGGGTGCCCCCGAGGAGGAGGCCGCCGCGCAGGCCCTGCGCCTGGCCCACGCCGTCGGCGCGCTCCTGCAGCGCCCGCTCACCCCGGCGGTGCAGGCCGAGCGCCGGCTGCAGCTGGACGCCGATCTGCGTCCGGAGGGCCGCCAGGGAGCGCTCGTGCGCACCCTGGATTCCTACCGCGAGTACTACGAGCGCTGGGCCGTGACGTGGGAGCGCCAGGCGCTACTGCGCGCGCGCCCGCTGGCCGGCGATGACTCCCTCGCCGAGGCCTTCGTCGAGGCCATCGATCCGGTGCGCTACGAGCGCGGGCTGAGCGAGGCCCAGACCATGGAGATCCGCCGCATGAAGGCGCGCGTCGAGGGGGAACGGCTCCCGCGCGGCGCCGACCCGAAGCGCCACCTCAAGCTTGGCCCGGGCGGGCTCTCCGACGTCGAGTGGGTGGCCCAGACGCTCCAGCTGCGCCACGCGGCCGAGGTCCCGGCCCTGCGCGTGACCGGCACGCTCGACGCCCTGCGAGCGGCCACCGACGCTGGCCTGCTGGCCCCCGAGGCGGCACGCGCCCTCGAGGACGCCTGGCTGCTCGCCACCGACGCCCGCTCCGCGGTGGTGGCCTGCACCGGCCGCGCCTCCGATTCGCTGCCCACCAACCGCCAGGAGCTGCGGGCCGTGGCCCAGTGGACGGGCTACGGCAAGGACCGGGCCGCGGCGCTCGAGGAGGACTGGATGCGCACCGCGCGCCACGCCCGGGCCGCGTTCGAGGCCTTCTTCTATCCGGACGCGTCGTGAACCCCCTGCCCCCGCCGGATGCCCCGGCGCTCTACGCCCGCGCGCTCTGGGAGGCCGGCGCCGACCAGGCCTGGTTCGAGGACGCCTCCGCCGGGGTCTCCGTCGTCGGCACGGGGGAGCGCGTGAGCGTGGGGGAGTGGGAGGCCGCCATGGCCGCCCTGCCCGCCGGCACCGCCGCCTCCGAGCCCGGCCTCGGCTGGGTGGGCTTCATTGACTTCGCCTGGATGCTGGGCCGCTTGGGCCTCGGCGCGGTGAACGAGCCGGCCACGTCCTTCCTCCGCGTGCGCGGCGCCCTCCGCTTCGAGGCGGGGGAGGCCCGCTGGGTCCAGGAGGTCGCACCCGGCGGAACGGCCTCGGCCAGGCACGACGACGCCCGCCCGGGCCGGGCGGCGGAGCTCGCCTCCCAGCGTGCCGCCGCCGAGGCCCTGCTGCGCGCGGCCCTGGAGGCCGCCCCCACGGGGCGAGCGGGCGGCGTCGGGCCCTCGGACCCTGCCGAGGCGTCGCGGGCGCCCCTGGCGCCCGTGTGGCGCGGCGACGGCGAGAGCTACGCCCGCGCGGTGCGGGAGATCCTCGCGCGCATCGCCGACGGCGACGCCTACGTGGTCTGCCTGACCACCGCCGTCGATGTGCCCGGCGCGTTCGACGGGCTCGAGACGTTCCTCGCGCTGCGCGCGGCGCACCCCACGCACCACCTGGGCCTGATCCGCATTGGCGAGCTGTGCCTCGTCGCCGCTTCGCCCGAGCTCTTCCTGCGCGTGGACGGCGACGGCACCGCGACTACCGTCCCGATCAAGGGCACGCGGCCCCGCGGCGCGACGCGTGAGGAGGACGCCCGGCTCGCCGAAGAGCTCGCGGCGGATCCCAAGGAGTTGGCCGAGAACCTCATGGTCGTGGACGTGGCGCGCAACGACCTCTCGCGCGTGTGCGAGCCGGGCTCGGTGGCCGTGCCGCGCTTCCGCGAGGTGGAGAGCTACCCGGCGGTGTACCAGCTCGTCTCCGAGGTCCGCGGGCGCCTGCGCCGCGGCGTGAGCGTCCTCGAGGTGCTCGCCTCGCTTGCGCCGGGCACGTCCATGACGGGGGCTCCGAAGCGCCGTGCGGCACAGATCGCTGCTTCGCTGGAGCCGGGCGGCCGCGGGGTGTACTCGGGCGCGTTCGGCTGGATCGGCTCCGGCGGCGGCCTCGACCTCGCCATGAGCATCCGCTGCGCCGTCATCACGCCGGAGCGCGCCATGATCGGCGTGGGCGGCGGCATCACGGCCGACTCCGTGCCGGCGGCCGAGTGGGCCGAGGCCCAGCTCAAGGCCCGCGCTACGCTCGCGGCCCTGCGGCGGTAAGACTCTGCCCGGGGCACGGAGAGTACCTACCGCGCGAGTCATCCCTGCGGGCGACGCGAGCGCGGCGGTTCTGATGATGGGCTGGAGGGCATGAGCAAATCTTCCTCAACGTCCCTCGCCCTCGGCCTGGGCTTCGCGGTGATCGGCTTCGGCGTGGGCGCCGGCAGCAGGAACTGGGCGGTCGCCCTGCCCTTCATCGTCATCGGCGCGGTGTTCGCCTTCGGGTGGTTCGGAAGAGGCGACGAGGAAGACGAAGCTGAGCCGGAGGACCCGACGCCTCCGCGCTCCTGAACCCACGCCCTAGCCACGCCAAACGGCGCCCCTCCCACAAAAGGGGAGGAGCGCCGTCGTGCTGTCTGGCGGACTGAGGATCAGACGCCGTAGTACAGCTGGAACTCGAGCGGGGACACGCGCGCGGAGAGCGGGGTGACCTCGTTGTCGTACTTGTAGTCGATCCAGGTCTGGATCAGGTCCTCGGTGAAGACGTCGCCGGCGAGCAGGAACTCGTGGTCCTCGCGCAGGGCCTCGAGGGCCTCGGCCAGGGAGCCCGGGGCCTTCTGGATGTCCTTGGCCTCCTCGGCGGGCAGCTCGTAGAGGTCCTTGTCGATCGGCTCCGCGGGCTCGATGCGGTTGCGGATGCCGTCGATGCCGGCCATGAGCTGGGCGGCGAAGGCGAGGTACGGGTTCGAGGACGCGTCGGGGGCACGGAACTCGAGGCGCTTGGCCTTGGGGTTGGAGCCCGTGATCGGGATGCGGATGCCGGCGGAGCGGTTGCCCTGCGAGTACACCATGTTGACCGGGGCCTCGAAGCCCTTCACGAGGCGCTTGTAGGAGTTCACCGTGGGGTTGGTGAAGGCCAGGACGGCGGAGGCGTGCTTGAGCAGGCCGCCGATGTACCAGCGCGCGGTGTCGGAGAGGTTGGCGTAGCCCTTCTCGTCGTAGAAGAGCGGCTCGCCGCCGTTCCACAGCGACTGGTGGCAGTGCATGCCGGAACCGTTGTCATCGTGCAGCGGCTTGGGCATGAAGGTGGCGGACTTGCCCCACTCGTTTGCCACGTTCTTGACGATGTACTTGAACTTCAGCAGGTCGTCGGCCGCGTGGGTCAGCGTGTTGAACTTGTAGTTGATCTCGGCCTGGCCGGCGGCGCCCACCTCGTGGTGGGAACGCTCGACCTCGAGGCCGGCGGCGTCCAGCTGCAGGCAGATCTCGTCGCGCAGGTCGGCCTGCTTGTCGAACGGGGCCACCGGGAAGTAGCCGCCCTTGATGGGGGTCTTGTAGCCCTGGTTGCCACCCTCCTCGACGCGGCCCGTGTTCCACGGGGCCTCGATCGAGTCGACGGTGAAGAAGGAGTTGTGCGAGTCCGTGTTGTAGCGCACGTCATCGAAGATGAAGAACTCGGCCTCGGGGGCGAAGAACGCGGTATCGGCGATGCCGGTGGAGGCCAGGTAGGCCTCGGCACGCTCGGCCACGCCGCGGGGATCGCGGTGGTAGGGATCGCCCGTGCGGGGGTTCACGATCGAGAAGTTCATGGCCAGGGTCTTCTCCTGGCGGAACGGATCCAGGAAGGCCGTCTTCACGTCCGGGATCAGCTGCATGTCGGACTCGGCGATGCCCTGGAAACCGCGGATGGAGGAACCATCGAAGAGCTGGCCGTTCACGAAGAAGTCGGCGTCGACGGACTTGGCCGGCACGTTGAAGTGCTGCTGCACGCCCGGCAGATCGGTGAAGCGAATGTCGACGAACTTGACGTCCTCGTCCTTGATGAACGCGAGGACTTCCTCGGGGCTGGTGAACACGAGTGGCTCCTGTGTCGAGAGAGTGGCTGTCCGGGCTTGGAATCCCGTTTGCGGTTCCAACTCTACGAAGTTGCGGTGACTTGGGGGTGTCTCGGGTGTTTCCGACGTGTAACACTGGCGCGGCCGGCCCGAAATGGGGAAACTGTCCCGCTCACCTAGAATGGGGGGCATGACTGAGAAGGATCCAGAGCGCATCACCCGGGCCGATCTCGGTTCGTGGATCTCCGGCCCGCCGCAGCTGAACACGCAGGCGTACCCGGGGCAGCGGATGGGCCGCCCGCAGGCCGGCCCCGGATCCATCGCCCGCTGGGGCCGCCGCATCGTGGCGATCCTCATCGACTGGGCCCTCGCCTACGTGATCTCCCTGGTCTTCTGGGGCGGCAACGAGTGGGTCACCCTGAGCCTCTTCGCCGCCATGACGCTGCTGGGCGTGTGCCTGTTCGGCCACAGCATCGGCCACCGCCTGTTGGGCATGCAGGTCCAGAAGCTCAACGGCACCGCCGCCCGCCCGCTCGACGGCCTGATCCGCACCCTGCTGGTGCTGCTCGTGGTCCCGCCGTTCATCCAGGACGCCGACACCCGCGGCCTGCACGACCGCGCCCGCGGCACCATCCTGGTGCGCATCCGCTAGTCCTCACCGCGTGAAGGCCGTGGGCCGCCCAGCACCGGCTGCCCACGGCCTTTTGTGATGCCCGACGGCGGGTGCCCGCCCCGCGCGGGCGGCGCGCCTCGCTGGGGCCGGGCCCCGCGCCGTCGGGCGGTGAAGGACCCCCGACAACGACGGTGGGCCGCCTCCCCGAACAGGGAGGCGGCCCACCGAGTGGTCTGTGGCCAAGCGTGCGGATCAGCGCCCGCGCATGGCCTTGCGGTTAGGGCGCAGGCGCGTGGGGTCGATGCCCTTGGGGATCGGCGGCTGGTTCAGGCGCAGGGTGCTCAGGCGCTTGTCCACCGCGGCCACCTCCTGGCGCGTGATGGACTTCTTGATGCCCTTGGCGGTCTTGCGGACCTTGGCGAGCTCCACCTGGTCCTCGTGCTGACCGGAGTTGATGATGGTGACCGGCACGTTCTTCACGGCGCGCGTGATGTCGCGCTTGGCGCCCTCGACGAGCGAACGCACGCGGGTCGTGGGGCCCTCGGTGACGAGGACGACGCCCTGGCGACCGATGGCCATGTAGACGAGGTCCTGTGTGCGCGGGGAGATCGCGATGGGCTCGTCCTTGACGATCCAGCCGCGGCCCAGCGTGGACAGGGCGGCGCCGGCGGCACCGGGGCGACCGGCCATGCGGGCGAACGCGACGCCCTCGGCGCGGCGGTTCATGTACAGGGTGGCCAGGAAGAAGCCGACCACCAGGCCGAGGATCATCCACAGGACCCAGCCGCCGAGCAGCAGGCCTAGGCCAGCGCCCACGGCACCGGCACCGAGGAAGATCGCCAGCATGATCCACGGAAGGGCCGGCTCCTCCTCGCGGGTCATCTTGAAGACCTGGCCGATCTGGGCCCACCGGCCGTCACCGCCGCCGTTCTTCTTGCGTTCCTTCTTGGCGATCTTGGCCGCCTGCTTCTCTTCCTTCTGCTGAGCACGCAGTCGGGCGATCTGCTCCTGGGCGGTTGCGTCGAGTTTCTTGGCCATAGCGGCACGAGTCTACCGGAGCCGGGGCGCTCGTGGGGCCCCGGCGTCGAACCCGTGACGGCTTTCGCTCAGAGCAGGGAGAGGGCCTCCTGGCGGGCGCTTCCCTCGTCGGCGATGTGGGCCAGCGCCGCCGGCAGTTCCTGGCCGCTCGCGCGCATGGCGCGGGCCCAGAGCCGACCGGCGCGGTAGGAGGAGCGCACGAGCGGCCCCGCCATGACGCCGAGGAAGCCGATCTCCTCCGCCTCCTGCGAGAGCTCCACGAATTCCTCCGGCCGCACCCAGCGATCCACCGGGAGGTGGCGCTGCGTGGGGCGCAGGTATTGGGTCAGCGTGATGATGTCCGTGCCGGCGGCGTGCAGATCCCGCAGGGCCTCGGAGACCTCCTCGCGCGTCTCGCCCATGCCGAGGATGAGGTTCGACTTGGTGATGAGCCCGGCCTGCTTGCCGTGCCCGATCGTGGCGAGGGAGCGCTCGTAGCGGAAGGCGGGCCGGATGCGCTTGAAGAGGCGCGGCACCGTCTCCACGTTGTGGGCGTAGACCTCGGGACGGGACTCCGTGATGACGTCGAGCAGCTCGGGGCGGCCCGTGAAGTCGGGGATGAGCAGCTCAACGCCCGTGCCGGGGTTAACGGCGTGGATGCGGCGGACCGTCTCGGCGTAGAGCCACGTGCCCTCGTCGTCGAGGTCGTCGCGCGCCACGCCCGTCACGGTCGCGTAGCGCAGGCCCATCTCCTGGATGGAGCGGGCCACCTTCTCGGGCTCGAGGCGGTCGAGCGTGCTCGGCTTGCCCGTGTCGATCTGGCAGAAGTCGCAGCGGCGCGTGCACTGCGAGCCGCCGATGAGGAAGGTCGCCTCCCGGTCCTCCCAGCACTCGAAGATGTTGGGGCAGCCCGCCTCCTCGCACACCGTGTGCAGGCCCTTGTCCTTGACGAGGGTTTTCAGGCCCACGTATTCGGGGCCGATCTCCACGTGCGCGCGGATCCAGGACGGCTTGCGCTCCACCTGCACCGCCGCGTTGCGGGCCTCGACGCGCAGGAGCTTGCGGCCCTCGGGCGCGGGCCCCGCGCCCTCGGTCTGGGGGTTCACGCCGCAGCCGCTCATGCCGACACCACCTGGCGGGCCTCGATGGCGAGGGCCGGGGCCAGCAGCTCGCCGAGGCGAGCGATCAGCGCCGGAGCCACCTGTGCGGGGGTGAGGTCGTGGCCGAGCTGCTCTGCCACGGTGGTGACGCCGGCGTCGGTGATGCCGCAGGGCACGATGGCCTCGTAGGCGTCGAGCGCGCAGTTCACATTGAGGGCCAGGCCGTGCATCGTGACCCCGTCCTCGATGTGGATGCCGATGGCGGCGATCTTGGCGTCGGGCTGGCCGGCGCGACGGATCCACACGCCGGCCCGGCCGTCCACGCGCGTGGCCTCGATGCCGAGCCCGGCGAGGGTGTCGATGAGCGCCTGCTCGAGGCGATCCACGTAGTCCTTGACCGCCCCCGGATCCCGCAAGCGGACGATGGGATACACCACGAGCTGCCCCGGGCCGTGCCAGGTCAGCAGCCCGCCGCGGTCCACGGCGATCACGGGCGTCCCGTCGGTGGGGTGATCGGAGGGCTGCGTGCGCCGCCCGGCCGTGTACACCGAGGCGTGCTCGAGGGCGATGAGGTAGCCGGGGTCGCCGGCGTCCCCGACGAGGCCATCGTGGAGGCGTCGCTGGAGTGCCCAAGCCTCCAGGTACGGGACGGGCTCCGGCGCGTAGCCGGGTTCCAACAAGGCGGGGGTGACGTGGGTAGCCATGACGCGAAGCTAATCCCTCCGCGGGGGCCTCCGCGGACGCCGGACGCCCGGATCCCTGTGGATAAGCCGAACGCGGGGCAGGCTCGTTGCAACACACTGTTGTCATGGAACACTCGCCTGACACCCGCATCAGCTCCACCCATCGGCAGGGGCGCCATTGCGCCGACTCGCCGGGAATCACGGGGCCGGCGCGCCCCCGCGGCGCGGCGGCGGCGCCGCGAGGGGCGCCGCCCGACCCCGCCGGGGCCGACGCAACGGCGGCAACGTTGACGCAACCCGAGGCGCGGGCATTGGCCGTGGCCTCGCCGGCCCATGCCGGCTCACGCCGGGTGCTCGTGGGTGTTGGCGGGCAGGCCAGGGTCTGGCGCCAGGAGGGCCCCGAGGGGGCCGGGGAGGGGCACGACGACGGCGGCGGCCGGCTCGTGCGCGAGGGGCGGCTGACGCTCCCCGAGGCCTGGGACCATCCGCACCTCGTGGCGCTATTCGGGCCCACCGCCGACGACGCGGGGATGGTGATGGAGCTGGTCCCCGGCGGAACGCTCGAGGGGCTCATGGAGGCCAGGGGCGCCCTGCCCGTCGGGGAGGCGGTCACGCTGCTCGTTCCCCTCGCGCGGGCCCTGGCCCACCTGCACGCCGCGGGCGTGAGTCACGGAGACGTGGCGCCGCAGAACATCATGTTCAGGGCCGACTCCTCGCCCGTGCTCATCGACCCGGGGTCCATCCGGCTGCCGGCGCAGGCGCCCGGGCCCGCCTCGACCCTCGGCTTCGCGCCGGAGGGGGAGGCACCGGGCACGGCGGGGGACGTGTACGCGTGGGGCGCCGTGGCGTGGTGGGTGCTGACGGGGGAGCTGCCCGGGCCGGCCAGCCACCGCACGCCGCTCATCATGCTGTGCCGCGAGCTGAGCCTGGCCACGGCCCGGCTCATCGAGGATTGCGTGGACGCCGATCCGCGGGTGCGGCCGCCGGCCAGGGAACTCGCGGGCGAGCTGCTCGCGGGGGAGCGGCCCCGCCCCCTGGACGCCTCCGCAGCCGTCACGGCCGCCGGCTCGCCCCACATGCTCACGCAAGCGCCGCCGCCCACCGGGTGGCGGGCCGCGCTCGCCGCGCGCCGCGCGTCCGTGGCGGCCCGCCTGAGCAGGGGAAGCAGGCGTCGTCGGGCCGGGGTCTCTGCCTGGCGTGCCCCGAGCCGGTGGCTGTACGCGCCGGCGCTGGGACTGCTCCTCACGGCCGGGGCCGTGCTCGCCTGGCGAGCCTGGCCCGCGCCGCCCCAGGAACCGGCCGCGTCGCTCTCCCAGGTCTCCGCCGCCGAGCGCAACGCCGCCGCGGTGGGAGCGCTACCCGCCCTGGACCGGGCACGGACGGCGGCCCTGCGCGATCGCGACGAGGCGGCCCTCTCGGCGGTCTACGTGCAACAGAGTCCGGCCCTGTCCGCGGACCGGGCCACGATCACCGCCCTCCTGGAGGCCGGGCAACGCTTCGAGGGCATGGGATCGCGGCTCGAGGCGGTGCAGGCGGTGGGGGCCGACAACGGCGGGGACGTGGTGGTGCGTGCCGTGGCCGTCCAGGCCTCGTATCGCGTCACGGGACCCGGGAACGCGCCCACGGCGCTGATTCCCGGGAGCAGCACGCCGCTGCGCTGGACCCTGCGGCACGGGGATGAGGGCTGGCGGATTCTCGCGGTCCAACGCGAGTAGGGCGCCGGCCGGAGGGGCCCCGAAACGGCCGAGGGGCCGGGACCGTGCGTGGTCCTGGCCCCTCGGGCAGATCGGTGTGGCTCAGTGCCAGAGCGTGGCGACGGCGATGTCGATGAGCGCCATGCCGCCCACGGCGTGGGCCAGGCCCGTGGAGACCGCTTCACCCTTGGAGGCCTTGCGGTAGCCGATGATCGCGGCGACCAGGATGACCAGCGCGATGACGACCTTGACGGCGATCTTGATGTGGTTGACCGGGTGGTCGCCCGCCTCGGCGATGCCGACGAGGGCCAGGCCGGTGACGACCTGGGCGATGGCGCCGATGAACTGCCACTGGGTGACGGTCGGCTTCTTGAAGTTGGCGAGCCAACCGCCGAAGATCGCGGCGGCACCGAGGATGTGCAGGAAGATGAGGGCGTAGCGCAGGAAATCCATGGCTCCCATTCTAGAGCTCTTTTCGACGCCGTGTCGAAAAAAGCCCGAGGGGCCGTGCACCCTGGCGGATGCACGGCCCCTCGGCGGTGATGCTGCTGCGGTCAGAGACCCAGCTCGGCGGCGAAGTCGGCGCCCTCCAGGCGGGCCTTGATGGCCTGCAGGAAGCGGCCGGCGTTGGCGCCGTCCACCAGTCGGTGATCGTAGGTCAGCGACAGGTACATCATGTGGCGGATGGCGATGACATCGTCGCCGTCGGCGCCCGTGATGACCACGGGGCGCTTCTGGATGATGCCGGTGCCCAGGATGCCAACGTTCGGCTGGTTGATGATCGGCGTGTCGAAGAGCGCGCCCACCGAACCGATGTTGGTGATCGAGAAGGTCGAGCCGGAGAGCTCGGCCGGGCCCAGCTTGTTCGTGCGGGCACGATCGGCCACGTCGGCGATGGCCTTGGACATGCCGGCCAGGTTGAGGTTGCCGGCGTTGGAGACGACCGGAACCAGCAGACCCTTCTCGGTGTCCACCGCGAAGCCGATGTGCTCGGCGTCGTGGTAGGTGATCTCCTGCTTGGCCTCGTCGTAGGAGGCGTTGAAGGCCGGGAACTGCTTGAGGCCCTCGGTGACCGCCTGCGCGATGAAGGGCAGGTAGGTCAGGTTGACGCCGTTGTTGGCGGCGAAGGAGGACTTGGCGGCCTTGCGCAGCTTGACGATGGCGGTCATGTCCACCTCCTGCACCTGCGTCAGCTGGGTGGAGACGTCCAGGGACTCGCGCATGCGCTGGGCGATGACCTGGCGGATGCGCGGGGCCTTGACCGTGGTGCCGCGCAGCTTGGCTGCCTCGGCCGACGGGGCGGCGGCGGGCTTGGCGGCGGCCGGGGCGGCAGCGGCCGGAGCCGGAGCAGCCTTGGCGGCGTCGATCGCGGCCTGCACGTCCTGCTTGCGGATGCGGCCACCCACGCCCGTGCCGGACACGGAGTTCAGGTCGATGCCGTTGTCGTTGGCGAGCTTGCGCACCAGCGGGGTCACGTAGCCGTTGGCCTCGGCGGCCGGGGCGGCCGGGGCCGGGGCGGCAACCGGCGCGGGGGCGGCGGCGGGAGCCGGAGCAGCCGCCGGAGCCGGAGCGGCCACCGGAGCGGGGGCGGCAGCCGGGGCCGGAGCGGCGGCCGGGGCCGGAGCGGCGGCCGGGGCCGGAGCGGCGGCCGGGGCCGGAGCGGCAGCCGGGGCCGGGGCCGGGGCGGCCGCAGCGGCGGCACCGGAACCGATGACGGCCAGCACGGCGCCGACCTCAACGGTCTCGTCCTCGGAGGCGCGGATCTCGAGCAGCTTGCCGGCCACGGGGGACGGGATCTCGGTGTCGACCTTGTCGGTGGAGACCTCGAGCAGCGGCTCGTCGAGCTCGACGTCCTCGCCGACCTCCTTGAGCCAGCGAGTGACGGTGCCCTCGGTGACGGACTCGCCCAGCTCGGGCAGCTTCACCTCGATGTCCTCGGCGGCGGCGGCCGGAGCGGCAGCGGCGGCGGGAGCCTCGGCGACCGGGGCCTCCTCGGCCACCGGGGCGGGCGCGGCGGGGGCCTCGGCAACGGGAGCCTCGGCGGCCGGAGCGGCGGCGCCGTCACCGGAACCGATGCGCACCAGCGGGGCGCCGACCTCGGCAGTCTCGTCCTCGGCCACGAGGATCTCCTCGATGATGCCGGCGACGGGCGAGGGGATCTCGGTGTCGACCTTGTCGGTGGAGACTTCCACCAGCGGCTCGTCGACCTCGACGTGCTCGCCCACCTGCTTGAGCCAACGGGTCACGGTGCCTTCGGTGACGGACTCACCGAGGGCCGGAAGATTGACGGTTTCAGACATGATGTCCCCGTTCTCCTCTT
Source organism: Galactobacter valiniphilus (assembly GCF_003575975.1). Classification (GTDB taxonomy): domain Bacteria; phylum Actinomycetota; class Actinomycetes; order Actinomycetales; family Micrococcaceae; genus Galactobacter; species Galactobacter valiniphilus. The sequence goes on from NZ_QQXK01000006.1 coordinate 49,764, forward strand.
GTCTGCCCCGCGGCCCGTGCGGCCGGTACTGGGGCGTAGTGCGATGCGTGTGTAGTTCTTGGGCGATCGGGGCGGCCGGCGGCGTGCGGGCCGCGCGAGGTGACCGCCCCGATCGAAGACGGCGTCAGCCGTGCAGCGGCTTACCGGCCAGCGCAAGCGCTGCCTCGCCGAGGGACTCGTTCTGCGTCGGGTGGGCGTGGATGAGCGTGGCCACGTCCTCCGGGAAGGCCTCCCAGTTCACGATGAGCTGGGCCTCGCCGACCTGCTCGCCAAAGCGGCCGCCGATGCCGGTGACGCCGACGATCGGGCCGTTCTTGACGCGGATCATCTTGACCAGGCCGGAGGTGCCGAGGATCGAGGACTTGCCGTTGCCGGCCAGGTTGTACTCGACGGTCTCGATGTTGTCCTTGCCGAACTTCTCCTCGGCCTTGGGCTGGGAGTAGCCAACGGACATGATCTCGGGCTCGCAGAAGGTCACCTTGGGGATGTTGACGTCCTCGACGATGACCGGGTTCAGGCCGGCGATCTCCTCGGCGACAAAGATGCCCTGCTGGTAGCCGCGGTGGGCCAGTTGCACGCCGGGGACGATGTCGCCGATCGCGTAGATGTTGCCGACTCCCGTGTGCAGGCGCTCGTTGGTGATGACGAAGCCGCGGTCGAGGGTGATGCCCTGCTCGGCGAAGCCGAAGCCCTCGGTGACGGGACCGCGGCCCACGGCGACGAGCACGATGTCGGCGGAGATGGAGGTGCCATCGGCCAGGGAGACGGTCGCCTGGTTGGCGTCCTGCTCGACCTTCTCGAAGAAGACACCGGTCTTGAACTTGATGCCCTTCTTCTTGAACTCGCGCTCGAGCACCTTGATGATCGCCGGGTCCTCGTTCGGGACGAGGGAGGGCAGGCCCTCAACGATGGTGACGTCGACGCCGAAGGAGTTCCACATGGAGGCGAACTCGACGCCGATCACGCCGCCGCCGAGGACGATGGCGGAGGAGGGCAGCTCGCTCATCTCGAGGGCCTCGGTGGAGGTGATGACGCGGCCGGAGATGTCCAGGCCCATCGTCTTCGAGGTGGAGCCCGTGGCAAGAATGATGTTCTTGCCGGTGTAGGCCACGCCGTCCACCGTGATGGTGTTCGGGCCGGTCAGCTGACCCTGGCCCTCGATGACGTTGACCTTCTTCATCTTCAGCAGGCCCGTCAGGCCCTTGTGCTTGCCGGCGACGATGGAGTTCTTGTGATCGCGCACGGTGCCCAGGTTGATGGACTCGAGCGTGGTGTTCACGCCGTACTTGGCGCTCTCGCGGGCGTTGTCGGCCAGCTCGGCCGAGTGCAGGTACGCCTTGGTGGGGATGCAACCCGTATGCAGGCAGGTGCCGCCCAGCTTGGCGCGCTCCACGAGGCCCACGGTCATGCCCAGCTCCGTGGCGCGGATCGCGGCTGAGTAGCCAGCGCTGCCGCCGCCGAGGACGAGGACGTCGAATTCTTGCGTTGCTGCCGAGTCGGCCACGAAACGCTCCCTACTTCTCGATGCTTCGATGCGTCTGACGCAGGCTGCGGTCGCGGCCTGCGGGGATGTCGCGTGCGTGGACACACGTGTAGCACGCGCGCGGCGGGGATGACTATCTTCTGGTGATGGTAGTCGGTGCGCGCGGCGGGGTGCCACCACGCGTCGGCAGGCTCACGTCGGTGTGCTGTGCATCACACCGACGTGAGCCCGTGGCATCAGTCGCGGCCGGGCAGGGCCTCGGCGACGTTGACAAGGGTGCGCAGGGCAAAGCCCGTGCCCTCCTTGGGGGTGTGGCCCCACGGCGCACCGGTGTTGAAGGCCGGGCCGGCGATGTCCAGGTGGCCCCACTTGGGGGTCTCGACACCCTCGGCGCCGACGAATTCGCGCAGGAAGACGCCGGCCTTGAGCATGCCGCCGTCGCGGTTGCCGGAGTTGCGCAGATCGGCCGTGGCGGAGTCCAGGTCCGGGCGGATGTCCTCGGGGAAGGGCATGGCCCAGAAGGGCTCGCCCGAGGCCTCGGCGGCGGCGAGCACGGCCGAGGTGGCCTCCTCGTCGCCCATGAGCCCGGCGGTGCGGTGGCCGAGGGCCACGATCTGGGCGCCGGTCAGCGTGGCGACATCGAAGAGCAGGTCCGGCGCCTCTTCGGAGGCCTTGGACAGGCCGTCGGCCATGACCAGGCGGCCCTCGGCGTCGGTGTTGGTGACCTCGACGGTCTTGCCGTTGTGCATCGTCAGCACATCACCGGGGCGGGTGGCGTCGCCGCCCGGCATGTTTTCGGCCAGGCAGAGCCAGGCGGTCACGTGCACGGGGAGCTTGAGCTCGGCGGCCGCGAGGGCGGCATGCAGAACCGTGGCGGCGCCGGCCATGTCCGACTTCATCTCCTCCATGCCGGCGGCCGGCTTCAGGGAGATGCCGCCGGTGTCGAAGGTGATGCCCTTGCCCACGAAGGCCACGTGGCCCTTGGCGCGGGCGGGGGAGTAGTCGACCTTGACGAGGCGCGGCGGGCGCACGGAACCGCGGCCCACGCCGAGGATGCCGCCCATGTCCTCCGCGGCCAGCTTCTTCTCGTCCCAGACGGTGAGCTTGATGTCGAGGGACTTGGAGGCCTGGCGTGCGTACTCGGTGAAGGACTCCGGGTAGAGCACATTGGCCGGGGTGTCGACGAGGTCGCGCACGCGCTTGGTGTGGCGGGCGACGACGGCGGCGCGGGTCAGGGCGGCCTTGAGGTCCTTGTCGGCCTTCAGGTCCGTCGCGATGACGGCCTCGCGCAGCGGCGCGGCGTTCGGCTTGGGCGCCGACTTCAGCGACGTGAAGCTGTAGGCACCGAGCGAGGCGCCCTCGGCGACGGCCGAGAAGTCCTCGAGCGTGGAGGCGGGAAGCAGGAGCACGGCCTTCTCGAGGCCGGCCAGCGCGCGGGTCGCGACGCCGGCGGCGCGGCGCAGCTGCTCGGTGCTCGCCGACTCCTTGACCTCGCCGAGGCCAACGAAGAGCAGCACGGCGGCGGCGTCATCGTCCTGGCCGGCGGTGCGCAGCGTGGCGCCGGCGGAGCCCGTGAAGCCGAGGCGCGGCAGCAGGGCCTCGAGCTCAGTGGTGCGGGCGGCATCGAAGGGGGAGTCCAGCAGGACGACGCCCTCATCCAGGCTCGCCGCGGCAACGACGGCGACGTCCGCGCCCAGGCGGCGCTGGCCCTTGGCCACTACGGACAGGGTCACTTCGTCAGTGTTATGCACCAACATCATCCTTCCGGCTTCGGGGCCACGCGACGCGCTGGTGGCTGCGTCGAGGACATGGCTACCCGATCCCAGCCTAAACCTTGGGGGGCCAAGCACCGACCCGGGGGTCTGTGCCCACGCGACCCGGCACCCGCCCGCGCCGGTGCGCGGGTGGCCCCGCCCGCCGTCGTGCGCTGGGAACCGGCGCCCCGGGGACGCGCGCGGTGCCGGGAACAAGCGGCGGCACTACGCTGTTGGGCAGGAGTGGGGTCGTCGCAAGCTGACGCCCCGCGCCGCAGACGCGAAAGGGAGTGCAAGCGAACGTGCGTGCCGAGGATGTGATGGACGTGTACGGGGCGACCAAGCGCGCCGTGGTGGGCAAGGGCCTGCCCGTCGTGGCCGTGGTGGACGGCGTGTTCGACGCCGGATCCACGCTCGCCTCCATGCGCCGCAGCCTCGAGGCCGGGCTGGAGAGCACACCGCTGGCCGAATTCGACGCCGATCTGCTCGTGGATCATCGTGCCACGCGCCCTCGCATCACCTACGCCGACGGCGGCTTCTCCGACTACGCGCCGCCGCGGCTGGCCGTCGACGTCCTGAAGGACGAGCTCGGCAACGAGGCCCTCTACTTCTCCGGCGCGGAGCCCGCCTTCGGCTGGGAACGCGTCGCCGCCGCCTTGGGCGGCCTGCTCGACGACGTGGGGGCGGGTCCCGTGACCGTGGTCCACGCGGTTCCGCTGCCGGTCCCGCACACCCGACCCGTCGCGATTCGCCGCCACGGCGAGAAGAGCGGCGAGCGGGTGGGCCCGTTCGAGTTGCCCGCCTCCTTCGCCCATCTCCTGGAGACCCGCCTGGTGCAGGGCGGGCGCGAGGTCGTCGGCATGACGATTCCCGTGCCCCACTACATCGCCGAGTCCGAGTACCCGCCGGCCGCCGTGGCAGGGCTGGAGGCCGTCGCGGCACAGGCCGGGCTGGCCGTGCCGACGGAGGAGCTGCGCGAGGCCGGCCGCGAGGTCGACGCCCGCATCGCGGCCCAGATCGAGGACAACCCGGACGCTCAGCGCCTCGTCGCCGGGCTCGAGCTGCGCTACGACGTCGAGTCCCCGGCGCTCGGGGCCGCCTCGGCGCTCGTGGCGGAGGGGCAGCACATGCCAGACGGCGACGAGCTCGCCGCCGCGGCCGAGCGTTACCTGCGCACCGTCACGCTGGACCCGAGCGAGCTGCGCGAGGCTGGTCCCAGCGCCGGCGAGCTGGCCGGCCCGGTGGAGACCGAGCCCGAGCAGGGCCCGGAGCAGCGCGAACACCCAGGGGACCCAGGTCCCGCGTCCCCGAACCCGGACGGAGTCGACGGCCCCCGCGCATGAGCGTTCCCACGAAGGCGACGCCCCAGGCCTGGTTGGTCTGGGGCGCTGCCGTGTTTGCCTACCTCGTTTCCGTCACCCAACGCACGAGCTTCGGGGTGGCCGGCCTCGAGGCGACCGAGCGCTACAGCGCCGGCGCCTCGATCCTCGCGACCTTCTCCGTGGTGCAGCTCGTGGTCTATGCGGGCCTGCAGATCCCGGTCGGGGCGCTCGTTGACCGCTGGGGCTCGCGCGTCATGATCGGCTGCGGCGCGGCGCTCATGACCGTGGGGCAATTGGTCCTGGCGTTCTCCCACGATGTGGGCATCGGCTTCCTGGGGCGCGTGCTCGTGGGCGCCGGCGACGCCATGACGTTCGTTTCCGCCATGCGCCTGCTCCCGGCCTGGTTCCCGCCACGGCTGAACCCGATCATGTCCCAGCTCACGGCCTCGGTGGGGCAGGTGGGCCAGCTCGTCTCCCTCGTGCCCTTTGCCGCGCTGCTGGGCCTGACGGGCTGGACGCGCGCCTTCCTGGCGCTGGCCTCGCTCTCGCTCGTGGCGTGTCTCGTGGCCTTCCTCGCCGTGCGCAACCGCCCGGGTGCGGCGGCCGAACGCTCGGCGGCGCCGCTGCCCTTCTGGCGCTCCATCCGCGAGGCCTGGGCGCATCCAGGCACGCGCTTGGGTTTCTGGACGCACTGGATCTGCGCCTTCGGGGTCAACGTCTTTCTGCTCTCCTGGGGTTATCCCTTCCTCGTGTCGGCGCAGGGCGTGCCGCCCGAGACGGCCTCGCTGATCATGTCCCTCTTCGTGGTCGTGGCGATCGTGTTCGGCCCCATCGTGGGTGCGGCCGTGGCGCGCTTCCCCGTCCGCCGCAGCAACCTCGTGATGCTCGTGGTCGGGGCGGCCCTCGTGGCGTGGACCGCGGTGCTGCTCTGGCCCGGCCCGGCGCCCGTGTGGCTGCTCGTGGTGCTCGCGCTCTGTGTCGCGGCCGGCGGCCCCACCTCCATGGTGGCGTTCGACTACACGCGCACCGAGAACCCGCCCCACCTCGCCGGGGCAGCGACGGGGCTTGCCAACGTCGGCTCCTTCACGGGCGGCCTCTTCGCCATCTGGGCCATCGGCGTGTGCCTCGACCTGGCCCGTAGCGCGTCCGGCGGCAGCGCCGCGCTGTACTCCCTGGAGGGCTTCAGGCTGGCCTTCCTGGTGCTCTACGCGATCTACGCCGTGGGGATCATCGGCTTCCTCGTGGAGCGCAAGCGCACGCGGGCCACGCACGAGGCGGTCGAGCCGCTGGCGCGGGCCCTGCGCCGCCGGCTCGGGCGCTAGCGCTTTCCCTCACAGCCCCGCCCCCTCCACGGAACGGAGTTCGGCCCCAGCGGCCGGGGCGCCCCGCGGCCAGGCTGGGGTGATGGACGAGAACACAGAGACCAACACCACGCGCGCGCAGCGCGCCAAAGCGCGGTCGGCAGCCGCGGCGGCCAGGCGGACGGGGCAGCGGGCCAGGGCGAGGGCGGGCTACGGGCCCGCGGACGCACCACCCGGCCGGGCCGAGGCCCGGGCCAGTTCGCTCGCCGACATCGTGGCCCTGGTGCCGCACCGCATGGGCTTTCACCCGCGCCGTAGCCTCGTGGTGGTGCTCCTGGATGAGGAGAGCCACTGGATCGCCACGGCGCGACACGACTGGAGCCCGGACGTGCCGGAGGGTGCGGTGGTCGCCTGGCTCCTCGACGTGGCCGAGGAGGCGCACGGCTTCCTCGTGGGCTTGTACGGCGAGGCCGAGGCCGGGCGGGCCTTCCTGACGGACCTGGCGGACGCCCTGCCCCAGCTCGTGGGCGGCTTCGTCGTCCCGGAGCCGGAGGAACCCGGACGGGTCATTCCGCCTACCTGGCACGGGCTGCAGTCGGATGGCTGGAGCGATCACGACGGCGAGGAACTCTTCGGCTCGGCGATGGCCCTGGAGGAATGGGGTGCGGGCAGCGTACCGGGGGTCGGCCCTCAGGCGAGGGAGCTGCACGCCCCCGGGCTGCGGCAAACCGCCGCGTGGCAGCGCGGCGAGACGGAGGCGCGGGACGAGCTCCTCCTCGTCAGGGAATGGCTCGAGGCCTCCGGGATGGGCGGGGATGAGCATCCGGGCGCGGACGCCCCCGCGCTCCAGGCCGCCCCGCGGGGGAAGGGCAACGGCGCGTGGGCGCCTTGGCCGGCGGACGAGGAGGAAGCGATCGCCGGCGACGATCCGGGGTGGCTCGCGTCCGTGGCCAGGCGCGGCCTGTGCTCGTGGGGCTTTGTGCTCGACCGTCATGAGGTGGGGGACCCCTGGTGGGAATGGAACGACGCCGAACGCGCCGAACTCGTGCTGGCGCTGCGCTCGCTGCCCGTGCCGGGGGTGCGGGACGTCCTGCTCACGCTCACGGCGGGCGGCGCCTCCCAGGCAGACCCCGCCGAGATCCTGCTCGGCCTGTGGGAGGGACCGGTGGACGCGGGCGGCCTGCTCGCCCTGGAGGAGGTGCTGGAGTCGGCCGGCGGCCTGCTGCCGGCGCGGGCCAAGGTGGAGGCGCTGTGCCTGCTCGCCTGGATCGAGTGGGCCAGGGGCCACGGCTCGGTGGCCGGGGCCACCCTGGACCTGGCCAACAAGGAATGGCCGGGGCACCGGCTCACGGCCCTCCTGCGTGGATTCATCGACACCGGGTCGGTGCCTCGCTGGCTGCGGCCGAGCCACGGCGGGCGGGGCGGGCGCTGGGACACCTGATGCGGTAGGCCCGTGCCCTTGCGCGTGATCGGTGCGGATCCATGACACAATGGATGTCAGACCCTTTCGGGTCCGCGAGATCCGCCCTCGTTCCCACGCACGGGAACAAGGCGGGGGATGCAGGCGTTTGAACCCTCAGACCCTGCGTTCAAAGTCGCTCGAGAAGCTTTTCGAGTCGGCGGCGGACTTGACAGGGTCACAGTGGTGTTACGGATCCAACGGCACCACGACACTCGGCAGAAAGGCAACTCGTGCCCACGAAGAACCCCGCGGACGCAGCAGACGAGGCAGTCGCAGCGGACGCCACGGCGACCGCCGCCAAGAAGCCCGCCGCGCGCCGCAGCACGCGCGCCACGGCCAAGAAGGACGAGCAGCCCGCCGAGGCGACCCCCGCCGCGACGGAGGAGCCCGCCGAGGAAGAGGCCTCCAAGGGCTTCGTCCTGACGGCCCACGATGAGGACGACGCTCCCCAGCAGCAGGTCATGGTGGCCGGCGCCACCGCCGACCCGGTCAAGGACTACCTCAAGCAGATCGGCAAGGTCGCCCTGCTGAACGCCGAGCAGGAGGTGGACCTCGCCCTGCGTATCGAGGCCGGCCTGTTCGCCGATCACAAGATCCAGGAGGCCTCGGCTGCCGGCGAGGTGCTCGCCGATCGCCTGCGCTGGGACTACGAGCAGATCATCCACGACGGAAAGATCGCCAAGAATCACCTCCTCGAGGCCAACCTGCGCCTCGTGGTCTCGCTGGCCAAGCGTTACACCGGCCGCGGCATGCTCTTCCTCGACCTGATCCAGGAAGGCAACCTCGGCCTCATCCGCGCCGTGGAGAAGTTCGACTACACCAAGGGCTTCAAGTTCTCCACGTACGCCACGTGGTGGATCCGCCAGGCCATCACCCGCGCCATGGCCGACCAGGCCCGCACCATCCGCATCCCCGTGCACATGGTCGAGGTCATCAACAAGCTGGCCCGCGTGCAGCGTCAGATGCTCCAGGACCTGGGCCGCGAGCCCACCCCGGAGGAGCTGGCCAAGGAGCTGGACATGACGCCCGAGAAGGTCGTCGAGGTCCAGAAGTACGGCCGCGAGCCGATCTCCCTGCACACGCCCCTCGGCGAGGACGGCGACTCGGAGTTCGGCGACCTCATCGAGGACTCCGAGGCCATCGTGCCCTCGGACGCTGTGTCCTTCACGCTCCTGCAGGAGCAGCTGCACTCCGTCCTCGACACGCTCTCTGAGCGCGAGGCCGGCGTCGTGGCGATGCGCTTCGGCCTGACCGATGGTCAGCCGAAGACCCTGGACGAGATCGGCAAGGTCTACGGCGTGACGCGCGAGCGCATCCGTCAGATCGAGTCCAAGACGATGTCCAAGCTGCGTCACCCCTCGCGCTCGCAGGTCCTGCGCGACTACCTGGACTGATCGTCCCCGCCGGGCCTTCCGGCACCCAGGCGGGCCCCGCCGCCCCCCGAGCCAGCTCGGGAGGCGACGGGGCCCGCCTGCGTGTGAACGCGCCGTCGGGCAGTGGTCCGGGAAACGAGCAGGGGCCCGGACCCGCGTGAAGCGGATCCGGGCCCCTGCTCGGCCGGCGTGCTCGGACGCCGGGGGACCTTAGTCCTCGTCGTCGAAGCTCGGGCGCTCCGAGAGCGCGGCGGACTCATCGAGCCAAGCGGAGCTCAGCGGGCGCAGCTTGTCTTCCACCTCGCGAGCGTGGTGGGCACAGAAGAGCAGGCTTCCGCCGGTGCTGGCGAGGGTGGCTCGAACGTAGGCCTGGGCGCCGCAGCGATCGCAGCGATCAAGCGTGCTCAGTTCACGAGTAGCGGTGGCGTTCATAACGGCCTCCTCCTGTCTTTGGTACTTGCCCATACAACCATGTGAGAGCGCGACCGTATGCCGCGCCAGATCACGATTCCGCTTCAGGCGTAGGTGGAGCGCTCCCGGCGTGGCGCGGCTCACGCCCGGGCCGCGCCTGGCGCATGGTGTCGGCCCGGGCGACTACCGTTGAGACAAGCAAGCAGAGCAACGCGCGCGAGCGCGGGAAGGGGCACACCACGTGGCCAGCAAGTCGGAGTACTCGGCGAGGCATCTCTCCGTCCTCGAGGGACTGGAGGCCGTGCGCAAGCGCCCCGGCATGTACATCGGTTCCACCGACTCCCGCGGCCTCATGCACTGCCTCTGGGAGATCATCGACAACTCGGTGGATGAGGCCCTGGCCGGCTTCGGCTCCAACATCACGACCATCCTGCATGCGGATGGTTCGGTGGAGGTCCAGGACGACGGCCGTGGCATCCCCGTGGACATCGAGCCCAAGACCGGCCTCTCCGGCGTCGAGGTCGTCTTCACCAAGCTGCATGCGGGCGGCAAGTTTGGCGGCGGCTCCTACACGGCCTCCGGCGGCCTGCACGGCGTGGGCGCCTCGGTCGTGAACGCCCTCTCCGCGCGTCTCGACGTGGAGGTGGACCGCGGGGGCAAGACCTACCGCATGCAGTTCCGCCACGGCGAGCCGGGCACCTTCGCCGATTCCGGCCGGCCCAGCCCGGACGCCCCGTTCACGCCCGCCGAGGAGGCCGGCGCGCTGCCCGTGGTCGGCAAGGCCAAACGCGGCGTCACCGCCACCCGCGTGCGCTACTGGGCCGACCGCCAGATCTTCACGCCGGACGCCACGTTCGACGTCGAGGCGCTCGTGCGCCGCGCGCGCCAGACCGCCTTTCTCGTCCCGGGCCTGCGCATCACGCTGCGGGACGCCCGCCGCCTGACGGACGCCGAGGGCAACCGCCTCCCCGAGAGCGAGGAGGTGCTGCAGTACGACGGCGGCATCTCGGAGTTCGTGGAGTTCCTGGCCCCGGACGCCAAGGTCACCGAGGTGTGGCGCATCCACGGCACTGGTACCTTCCACGAGACCGTCCCCGTGCTGGACGAGAAGGGCCATTCGCGGGTCACCGAGGTGGAGCGCACGTGCGAGGTGGACGTCGCCCTGCGCTGGGGCACGGGCTACGACACCACGCTGCGCAGCTTCGTCAACATCATCGCGACCCCCAAGGGTGGCACCCACCAGGCCGGCTTCGAGGCCGGCCTGCTCAAGAGCGTGCGCGAGGCCATCAAGGCCAACGCGCGCAAGCTGAAGGCGGGTGAGGAGAAGCCGGAGAAGGACGACGTCCTGGCCGGCATGACCGCCGTCCTGACCGTGCGCCTGGCCGAGCCGCAATTTGAGGGCCAGACCAAGGAGGTGCTCGGCACGCCGGCCGTGCGCCAGATTGTCTCCAAGGTCGTCGCCTCCCAGATCGCCGAGCGCCTCGCAGCCACGGGCCGCAACGAGAAGGCCCAGGCCACGACCCTCATGGAGAAGGTCGTGAACGAGATGAAGACCCGCATCTCGGCGCGCAAGCACAAGGAGACGCAGCGCCGGAAGACGGCCCTGGAGTCCTCCACCCTGCCAGCCAAGCTGGCCGATTGCCGCACCAAGGACGTCTCCCGCTCCGAGCTCTTCATCGTCGAGGGCGACTCAGCGCTCGGCACGGCCAAGCTCGCGCGCTCCAGCGAGTTCCAGGCCCTGCTGCCCATCCGCGGCAAGATCCTCAACGTGCAGAAGGCCTCCGTCGCCGACATGCTCTCCAACGCCGAGTGCGCGGCGATCATCCAGGTGGTGGGCGCCGGTTCCGGCCGCACCTTCGACCTCGCCTCGGCGCGCTATCAGAAGGTCATCCTCATGACCGACGCCGACGTGGACGGCGCGCACATCCGCACGCTTCTGCTGACGCTTTTCTTCCGCTACATGCGTCCCATGATCGAGGACGGGCGCGTCTACGCCGCCGTGCCGCCCCTGCACCGCGTGGAGGTGATCCGTCGCGGCAAGGCCAACGAGATGATCTACACCTACTCCGAGGCGGAGCTGCACCGTGTGCTCGCGGCGCTTGACAAGGAGGGGCTCAACTACAAGGAGCCCATCCAGCGCTACAAGGGCCTCGGCGAGATGGACGCCGAGCAGCTCGCGGAGACCACCATGGACCCGCGCCACCGCACGCTGCGCCGCGTTCGCCTCGAGGAGGCGGGGTCCGCCGACCGCGTGTTCGAGCTGCTCATGGGCTCCGATGTGGCACCGCGCAAGGACTTCCTCATCTCCTCGGCGCACCGCCTCGACGCCGACATGATCGACGCCTGAGCGGTTTCGCTCGGCAGGCCAACGGCCCGGCCGCTTCGCCCCGGCCCCGCACGGGGTGTGGGGGAAGCGACCGGGCCGCGGTGTTTTCTCAGTGGGTGCGGCGCGGCGCCGTGGGCGATTGCCCGACGGCGCTAGAACACGTCCCAGCCGGCGGCGGCCAGGAAGAGCGTGGGGAGGACGACGAGCGCCACGGCGCTGGTCCCGGCCGCTCGCCGCGGCCACGGGCCGAGCGGGGCGTCCGGCGCCAGGAGGCGGCCGAGGCGGCGGGAGGAGAGCGCCTCGTGCGGGCTGCCCGGCACGGTCCACCGGTCGGCCGCGGCGGCGAGGGCCTCGGAGGGCGCGTCGGGCGCGGGGACGGAGGCCTGGGAGGCGGCGTGGCCGGTGCCTCCGGGCAGGGCGCCGGGGGCCTCGGCCTGACCGGCGAGGGCCACGACGGCGAGGGCGCCGAGCAGGTCCTCGCGCGAGGAGACGCGCAGGGCCGCGTCGTCGGCCAGCTCTTCGACGAGCTCTGCCACGGCCTGGAGGGCCAGCCGGGTGGTGGGGAGCCAGGGGAGGGCCGCGTGCCACGACGTGAAGGCCAGGAGCAGGAGGTCGTGGCGCTGATCGAGGTGGGCCGCCTCGTGCGCCAGGACGGCGCGCAGCTCGCGCTCGTCGAGGGAGCGCAGGAGCCCGGAGGAGAGGACGGTGAGGTTGCCGGCGCCCGGGAGGCAGTAGGCGAGCGGGGTGTCGTGGTCGATGACCGCCGTGCCCGGCCCGGCCTCCGGCTTGGAGAGGAAGGCGAGCATCTCGCGGTGACGCTGGCGGTCGCGGGCCAGGCGCCAGGCGCTGCGGCCCAGCGTCAGAAGCAGGTGGCCGCCGAGGAGGGCGGCGAGGCTGAGCGCAAAGAGATGGACCACGTCCAGGCCCGGCAGCTCGGAGCGGCCGAGGATGGCGTGGATCAACACGCCGGCGGCGGGGATGAGCCCCTTATCCAGCGGGGCGAGGCCCCAGCAGAGGAACGCGCCGATCATCGAGAGGCCGCCGGCGAGGCCGATGCCCTGCCACAGCAACATGGCAGGCGCCGGGGCGCGCGAGGGCCAGGAGGCGCGCGCGAGCAGCACCGGAACGGGCCAGGCCAGGAGCACGGCCAGGGCGGCCAGGAGGTAGGACGCCAGGAGCACGGCGGGGGCCGGGGCCTGGGGTCAGGCGCCGGCGGGGAGGGCGGTGTCGCGATCCTCCCGTGCGGCCAGCACGCGGAGCAGCGCGGCGGCGTCGCCGGCCGAGATGGCGCCGGCGAAGCGCACGAGCACCGCTTCGCGGTCCTCGGCGGTGCCGAGGGCGTCCTCGATGAGGCCCACCGTGTGCTCCTCGCGGGAGGCGGTGGGGTGGTACAGGTGGGGACGGGCGCCGCGTTCGCGGTTGACCAGGCCCTTCTTTTCCAGACGGGCTAGGACCGTCAGGACGGTGGTGACGGCCAGGCCCTTGGAGTCCTCGTCGAGGGCCAGGAGGTCCCGAACCGCGTTGGCGGTGAGGGCTTCCTGGTGATCCCAGAGGAGATCCATGACCGAGCGCTCGAGCTCACCCAGTGCTGCCATGTTCTGCGAAGGTCCTTCCATGCGATCCGCGAGAGATACTTCCGCGCGGGGTCTTCCTGAGGAACAGTGTAGTTGTCAACTCGGCACGTTTCTACGTGTCGTAGAACGCACACTTCTACAAGTTGTAGAAATGGGCATCTTCTACGTAACGTAGAAGAGTCCTCGGACGGCCCGACGCAGCTGCCGGCCCGCCCGCACCCACACCCTCGCGGACAAGGATCGAGACACGATCATGGACCCACTTGAGATCGGCCGGTGGCAGTTCGGCATCACGACCGTCTACCACTTCCTCATGGTGCCGCTGACGATTGGCCTCGGCCTCGTCGTGGCGACGCTGCAGACGGCATGGAAGCGCACGGGCAAGGATGTCTACCTGCGCGCCACCAAGTTCTGGGGCAAGCTCTTCCTCATCAACTTCATCATGGGCGTGGCCACCGGCATCGTCCAGGAGTTCCAGTTCGGCATGGCCTGGAGCGAGTACTCCCGCTTCGTGGGAGACGTCTTCGGGGCCCCGCTCGCGATGGAGGCGCTCCTTGCCTTCTTCGTTGAATCGACCTTCCTCGGCCTGTGGATCTTCGGCTGGAAGCGACTGCCCCAGGGCCTGCACCTCGCCACCATCTGGCTCGCCACCCTGGCCTCCGTGCTCTCGGCCTACTTCATCCTCGTGGCGAACTCGTGGATGCAGCACCCCGTGGGCGTTGAGCTGATCGACGGCCGCCCCGTCATGACGGACGTCTGGGCCGTCCTGACCAACAACACCGCCGTCATCACCTTCATCCACACGATCTTCGGCGCCCTCGCCGTGGCCGGTGGCTTCCTCTTCGGCATCGCCTGGTTCCACCTCTACCGCCGCCGCCGCGACGGCATCGACACCGTCGGCGCCGACCGCAAGGTCATCGTGGGCGAGGATCCGGCCAAGGGCGCCGGCCGCGACAAGACCGACTACCTGGTCTGGTGGAAGTCCCTGCGCTTCGGCGGTTGGATCGCGCTCGTGGCCTTCCTCGGCGTCGCCTTCTCGGGCCACGCGCAGGCCCAGCTCATGATCCACCAGCAGCCGCTCAAGATGGCCTCGGCCGAGGCTGCCTGCCACGACGGCACGGCCTTCTCCGTCTTCTCGTTCGGCAACTTCGGCGGCGACAAGACGACGTGCGAGGACGTCAACACGATCTGGGAGATCCCGGGCCTGCTCTCCTTCCTGGCCCACGACAACTTCACGACCGACGTGGACGGCCTGAACACGCTGATCCCGCAGTACCAGGAGAAGTACGGCAGCCACCTGCCGGACGATCCGATGTACGGCGACCGCGCCGGCCAGGAGATCGACTACCAGCCCGTCATGGGCGTGACCTACTGGGGCTTCCGCCTCATGATCACCTTCGGCGGCCTGGGCGCCCTCGCGGCGCTCATCGGCCTCTGGGTCACGCGCCGCGGCACGGTCCCGAACTCGAAGTGGCTCTCGCGCCTCGCTGTCACGTCGATCCTCGCCCCCTTCGGCGCCAACATGGCCGGCTGGATCTTCACGGAGATGGGCCGCCAGCCCTTCGTGGTGGCGCCCAATCCGGACTCGACCGGCGTGGACGGCGTGTGGATGTTCACGGCGGCCGCCGTGAGCCCCGGCGTCAGCGGCGGGGAGATGCTCTTCTCGCTCGTCGCGCTGACGGCCGTGTACGCCGTCCTGGCCGTGGTCGAGGTGCTCTATCTCGTCCGCTACGTCCGCGGCGGGGTCCCGGCGGCCATGCCGGAACTTGCCGCCGGCCACGACGGGGGCGAGGACAAGGATTCAACGCCCAAGGACGACGACCGCGACGTGCTCGCGTTCGCCTACTGACCCGCCCACGAGATCGATCTAAGGACCCTTAGTCATGGACTTCCTCCCCACCTTGTGGTTTGTCCTCATCGCCGTGTTGTGGACGGGCTACCTCTTCCTTGAAGGCTTCGACCTCGGCGTCGGCATGATGATGAAGCTCTTCGCCCGCAATGAGAAGGAGCGCCGCCAGCTCCTGAACACCATCGGCCCCGTCTGGGACGGCAACGAGGTGTGGCTGCTGACGGCAGGCGGCGCGACCTTCGCCGCGTTCCCGCTCTGGTACGCCTCGCTCTTCTCGGCGCTCTACGTGCCGCTCGTGCTCGTGCTCATCGCGCTCATCTTCCGCGCCGTGGCGATCGAGTACCGCGGCAAGGCCCGCACCGACCGCACGCGCAACGCGTGGGACTGGGCGCTCGCGCTCGGTAGCTTCTTTGCCGCCTTCGGCGTGGGCGCCATGCTCGCGCTCTCCACGACCGGCCTGCCGCTGAACGCCAACGGCGACCGCGTGGGCGGCGCCTTCGTGTGGCTCAACGGGTACGCCGTGCTCGGCGGCCTCGGCGTGGTGCTCTTCGCCCTGGCCCAGGCACTCGCCTTCACGGGCCTCAAGACGGACGGCCTGGTGCGTTCGCGCGCCAACGTCTGGCTGCGCCGCGGCCTCCCGTGGGCCGTCCTGCCGCTGGCCGCCTGGGCCATCGTGGTCGTGTTCAAGGGCACGACGGCGTGGCCGTGGGTCACGCTGGGCGTGGCCGTCGTGGCGGTGCTTGCCGCGTGGGCCGCGGCCAGGGCCGCGCGCGAGGGATGGGCCTTCCTCTGGCTGGGGCTCTTCCTCCTGGCCGGCGTCGCCTCGATCTTCGGGGCCGCCTACCCGGTCGTGCTGCCCAGCACGCTTGATCCGGCCTTCAACCTGACGGTCGAGAACGCGTCCTCCTCGGACTACACGCTCGGCGTCATGTCCATCGTGGCCGCCTTCGGGGTGCCGCTCGTGCTGGCCTACCAGGGCTGGACGTACTGGGTGTTCAAGAAGCGGATCAGCCCCGCCTCGATCCCCGCCGCGCACGCCGTCACCCCGGTGGTGTGAGCATGCGCCCGGAGATCCCCGAAGGAACCACCACCCGCGGCTGGCTGCTGGCGCTCGGCGCCCTGGCCGCCACCAAGGCCGCGGGTCTGATCGCCCTCATGTCCGCCCTCGCGGCGGCGCTCACGCAGGCGGCCTCCGGCCACGGCGTGGACGTGGCGGCGCTGCTGTGGTGGGGGATCCCGGGCGCCCTGGCCCGGGCCGGCGCGCACTGGGGCACCCGCGTGGTGGCCCAGCGCGCCGCCCTGGGCGTCAAGGAGGAGCTGCGGGCTCGGCTCGTGGCCAAGCGCCTCGCCTCGGGGCAGGCCCGCGGCGCGGCGGAGGCCTCCGTGCTGGCCAGCCGCGGCCTCGATGGGCTCGACCCGTACTTCCGCGACTACCTCCCGGCGCTTGTCGCGAGCGCCATCATCCCGCTCGCCGTGGGCGCGCGGATCCTCCTCGCCGACTGGGTCTCCGCCCTCATCCTGGTGCTGACGATCCCGCTCGTGCCGATCTTCATGATCCTCATCGGGCTGCACACGGCCGAGCGCGTGCAGGAGGCCCAGCACGGCCTCGACCGCCTGAGCCATCACCTCTCCGAGCTCGCCCGCGGCCTGCCCGTGCTCGTGGGCCTGCGCCGCGCCGAGCAGCAGCGCAAGGCGCTCTACGAGGTCTCCGAGCGCCACCGTGAGTCGACGATGGCCACCCTGCGCACGGCCTTCCTCTCCTCGTTCGCCCTCGAACTCATCGCCACCCTCTCGGTGGCGGTCGTCGCGGTCTTCATCGGCGTGCGCCTCGTGGGCGGCTCGCTCGGCCTCGAGGCCGGCTTGGTGGCCCTCATGCTGGCCCCCGATTGCTTCCTTCCCCTGCGCGAGCTCGGTGCCGCCCACCACGCCTCGGAGGACGGCGTCGCGGCCCTGCGCCGCGTGCGCGCCGAGCTGGACGCCACCGATCGCACCGAGCTCGCCGCCCGCGGCGCGCACGCCGTCGTCGACGGGGTGGAGGTGAGGGGGCTCGTCGTGCTGCGCGGCGACGGCCGCGAGGGCGTCGGGCCCGTGAGCTTCGAGGCCCCCGCCGGCCGGATCACGGCCCTGACCGGGCCCAGCGGCAGCGGCAAGTCGAGCGTGTTGGAGACCCTCGCCGGGCTCCTGCGCCCGGCCCCGGAGGGCCAAGCGGACGCGCACGACACCGTCTCCGGGGAGCTGCTCGGGCTCGACCCGGCGCGCCGCGCCTCCATCGCCCAGGCCCCGCAGTTCGCGCAGGCCACGGCCCGCGGGGAGCTCGCGGTGGCCGGCGGCGCCGAGCCCTTCCTCGAGCTGGCCGAGCTGCTGCCGGAGCGGCTGTGGGACGTGCCGCTGCAGCGCCTGAGCCCGGGCGAGCGGCGCCGCGTTGCGGTGGCCCGCGGCCTGGCCCGCGCCCGCGTGCTCCTGGCCTCGGACGGGGCGAGCGTCGTGCTGCTCGCCGACGAACCGACGGCCCATCTTGACCCCCGGTCGGCTCAGCGCGTGAGGGCGCTGATCGGCCGGATCGCGGCGCGGGGCGCGTGCGTGGTGTTGGCCACGCACGATCCCGCGCTGGCCTCCCAGGCGGACGTGCGGGTCCGCTTCGGCTCCCAGGCGCCCGTGCGAGCCGCCGTCGAGCCGCTGGGGGAGGCCCCCCTTCTCCCGTCCCTGGGCACGGGATCGGACCCCGCCGCGCTGCATGAGGGTGCGCGCGCGGTGGGGTCCGGCTCCTCGGAGTCGCCGGCCCCGCCGGCCCCGGACTCCGAGGACGAGACTCCCGGCCGCCTCCGGTCCCTGCCGCGCGGCGCGTGGGGCCTGCTCCCGCTGCGCTCCTGGCGGCTGTGGCTCGCCGTGCTGCTCGGCGCGCTCTCCGTGCTGGCCGCCGCGGCGCTCTCGGCCCTCTCCGGCTGGCTCATCGTGCGTGCCTCGACGCAGCCCCACATCATGTATCTGCTGACCGCGATCGTCGGTGTGCGCGCCTTCGGCCTGGCCCGCGCCGTGCTGCGCTACCGCGAGCGGCTCGCCACGCACGACGTCATCCTGCGGTACACGAGCAAGCTGCGTGTGCGGCTCTGGGACGCCCTGGGCTCCGACGCCCGCGGCTGGAGCAAACTCACCCGCCCCGGCGGCGCGCTCGGCACGCTCGTGGCCCAGGTGGACGAGCTGCGCGACGCCCTGCCGCGCGTGCTGGTCCCCGTTCCGGCCGCCGTCCTCGCCGGGATCGGCTCGATCATCGCCGTCGCGCTCCTGGCCCCGGCCGCCCTGCCGGCCACGCTCGTCGTCGTGCTCCTTGGCCAGCTCGCCCTGCCCCTGCTGGTCCTGGCGCTTGAACGCTCGGCGGCCGCGCATGCGGCCGAGCACCGCGCGGCCCAGGCCGAACGCACGGGCCGGATCATGGCGGCGGCCCCCGATGTGAGCGCCAATGGTCTCGCGGCCGCCGAGCTGGAGCGTTTTGCCGCGGCGGATGCGGCCGGCTCCACCCAGCTGCGCCGGGACGCCTTCGGCGCGGGCGCCGGCCGCGCCGCCGCCTCCCTGCTGGCCGGGGTGGGCGCCATCGCCGTGGTCCTCACGGCCGCCGGCGGCACCGCCCCCGAGCTGCTCGCGCTGAGTGTGCTACTCCTGCTGGCCCTGGATGAGCCGCTGGGCCAGCTCGCCGATGCCCTGCGCAATGCCCCCGTGGTGACGGGCATGCTGGGCCGGCTGGCCCCGTGGCTGCTCGGCGCCTCCCGCGCCCAGGACTCCACGCCGGTTGCACAGCGCCCCGCCGTGGACGGCCTGCGCGTCGACGGGCTCGAGGCCGCCTACGCCGAGGCCGCCCCCGCAGTCTTCAGCGGTGTGAGCGGCGAGGCCGTCGCCGGCCGGGCCTGGGCCATCACCGGCCCGAGCGGCAGCGGCAAGTCGACGCTCATCGCCACGGTGCTCGGTTTCCTCGCGCCGCGCGCCGGGAGCGTCAGCGCCCGCACGGCCGAGGGCTGGCGCGACATCGTGCTCCCGGCCGGCAGTGCGGAGCCGGCGGACCCGGCGGCGCGCGACGCCGTGGCCTGGTGCCCCCAAGAGGGCTACGTCTTTGACAGCACGCTGCGCGGCAACCTCGCCCTGGCGCGGGACCGCGGCGACGCCCCCGTCGACGCCGACATGATCCACGCGCTCGATCGAGTGGGCCTCGGCCCCTGGTTCGCGCGCCTGCCCGAGGGGCTTGAGACGCGCACCGAGGCAGGGGGAGAGGCCCTGTCCGGCGGCCAGCGCCAGCGCCTCGCCGTGGCCCGCACGCTCCTGAGCGGGGCCGGCGTGGTCGTCCTCGACGAGCCCACGGCGCACCTGGGCGCCGACGAATCCGGCGAGCTCGTGGGCGATGTCTTGGGCGGCGCCGGGGCGACGGCGCTCGTGCTCGTCACCCACGACGAGGAGCTCGCCTCGCTCGCGGCCGTGCACACGACCCTGAGCTCGGACGGCACGCCGGCCACGACGCGCCTGGCCCAGCTGGGCTGAGCCGCATCGACGGGAAGGGCCGGCACCGGAGAGTCCGGTGCCGGCCCTTCCCGCGACCGCGTCAGCGCAGGATCAGGTACAGAAGTCCGCCGAGCAGGTAGGCGAGGCCGAGCAGCAAGCCGAGCCCGCAGAAGAGGGCCCGTCCCTTGGCGAAGAGCCCGAGCACGGCGCCCACGGCGGCCGGGACGGCGCACCCGAGCGCCACCGGGGCGGCCACCTGGAGGCCGAGCTCCCGCGTGGAGAGCGTGCCGACCACGCCGAGCACGGTCAGCGGGATCACCCAGGCGGCCAGCGCCCACACGACGGGCGCCGCCGCCGCGAGCGTGAGCGGCACCCGTCCACCCGGGCCGGTGCCCGGCGTCGTGCCGTCATCCTGACCCCGACGCCTCCTCACGGCGGCCCCGCTCACTCCCCGAAGAGCGAGTCTTGGACCCGCGTATGGGTGCCCGGGTCCACGCTCACGACGCCTCCGTCGGCGAAGGGATCGCTGTCCTCGCCGGGTGCCGCTGCGAGGCGCGGCGCCGTGGCGCCGGCGGCGTAGGAGGCGTGCTCCGGGAGGGAACCCACCGGGGCGGCGGGCTGGGCGGCCGGGGCCGCCGGGGCGGTGGCAGACGACGCGGGGGCGGCCGGGAGCGCGAGCGCCGGGCCGATCACGTCGAGGGACTGGGTCAGCGGCACACCCGAGCCGTCGCGGCGCCCGAACTCGGTGGGCAGTGCACGGGCCACGCCGCCCGAGGTGGAGGCGCGGGCCGGACCGTGGCCAGCGTAGGCGAGGCGCAGGTGGTCCTCGCCCTTCAGGAAGCGGTGCGCGCGCACGCCGCCCGTGCCGCGGCCCTTGCCCGGGTACTCGGAGAGCGGCGTGACCTTGACGGATCCGCCCTCGGCGCCCGGCAGGGACTCGGCACCATCGGAGATGGTGATGACCACGGCCGCCGGATCGCGCGGATCCACGACCGAGAAGGAGATCGCCTCGTCGCCAGCGGCGAGGCGCACGCCGGCCATGCCGCCGGCCGTGCGGCCCTGCGGGCGCACCGCGGAGGCGGGGAAGTGCAGCAGCTGCGCCTGGCGGGTGATGAAGACGAGTTCGCGCTCGTCGGGGGCGGGAGCGGCGGCCAGGACCCGGTCCCTGGGCTTGAGCGCGATCGCCTCCCACTCATCGGTGGTGACGGGGTAGTCGGGGCTCAGGCGCTTGACGACGCCCTGCGCCGTGCCGAGCGCCACGACGGCGTCCAGCGGGACGGCGGCGACGACGCTCTCCCCGCGGCCGAGCTGCACGAACTCGTTGACCTTGACGGCATCGGCGAGGGGGACGCCCGAGGGGCCCGCAGGCACCACGGGGATCTCGACCACCGAGGTGCGCAGCATGCGCCCCGTGCTCGTGATGAGGCCGATGTGGGCGCGGGCGCTCGTGTGGACCACGGAGGCCAGGGCGTCGTGGCGGCCGCGGCGCTCCCCGAGGATCTCGGAGGTGTCGCTCGTGCGGACCAGCCGGCCGGTGGCCGTGAGCGCCACGAGGCACGGGGCGTCCTTGACCTCCATGGCCAGCGGCGCCTTCTTGGAGGCGCTCTCGGCCTCCGGCATGACGGTGCCCTTGAGCGGCGTGCCCTTGTCCTTGCTCAGGAGCACGGTGCGTCGATCGGTGCCGTGCTGCTCCGCCACGGCGGCGAGCTCGTCGGAGACGAGGGCGCGCAGCTTGGCGTCGGAGCCCAGGATCTCCTCCAGCTCGGCGATGGCCGTGAGCAGCTCGTCTCGCTCTGCCTCGAGCTCGATCTGGGAGAAGCGGGTGAGCTGGCGCAGGCGCAGCTCGAGGATGTGATCGGCCTGGGGCACCGAGAGGTCGAAGACGGTGCGCAGCCGCGCGCGGGCCGAGGCGGTGTCGTCCGAGGAGCGCACGATCTGGATCACCTCGTCGATGTCCATGATCGCGACGAGCAGGCCCTCGACGAGGTGCAGGCGTTCCTGCTTCTTGGCCAGGCGGAAGGCCGTCCGGCGGCGCACCACGCTCAGGCGGTGATCCACGTAGACCTTCAGCAGTTCCAGCAGGCCCAGCGTGCGCGGCTGCCCGTCCACGAGCGCCACGTTGTTGATGCCGAAGGAATCCTCCATGGGCGTGTGCTTGTACAGCGCCTGGAGGACCGCGTTGGGGTTGAAGCCGTTCTTGAGCTCGATAACGAGGCGCAGGCCGTGATTGCGGTCCGTCAGGTCAACGACGTCGGAGATGCCCGTGAGCTTCTTCGCGTCCGCCGCGTCCTTGATCTTCTCGATGACCTTCTCGGGGCCCACCGTGTACGGCAGCTCCGTGACCACGAGGGCCTGCTTGCGGGCCGTGAGGGCCTCGAGCTCCACCTTGGCGCGGGTGCGGAAGACGCCGCGGCCCGTGCGGTAGGCGTCGTGGATGCCGTCCAGTCCCGTGATGATGCCGCCGCTGGGCAGATCCGGGCCGGGGACGAAGGCCATCACGTCCTCGAGGCTGGCCTCGGGGTTCGCCAGCAGATGGCGAGCCGCAGCGATGACCTCGCGGAGATTGTGCGGGGCCATGTTCGTGGCCATGCCCACGGCGATGCCCGTGGTGCCGTTGACCAGCAGGTTCGGGAACGCGGCGGGGAGGACCTCGGGCTGCGTGAGCTGGTTGTCGTAGTTGGGGACGAAGTCGACGACGTCCTCGTCGAGGTCGTTCGTGAGGTCCATGGCGGCGGCCGCCATGCGCGCCTCGGTGTAACGCGGCGCGGCCGGGCCGTCGTCGAGCGAGCCGAAGTTGCCGTGGCCGTCGATGAGCGGCAGGCGCAGCGACCAGGATTGCGCCATGCGCACCATGGCGTCGTAGATGGCCACGTCTCCGTGCGGGTGCAGCTTGCCCATGACCTCGCCCGTCACGCGGGCCGACTTCACGTGGCCCTTGGCCGGCGTGAGGCCCATGTTGCGCATGGTGTACAGGATGCGGCGCTGCACGGGCTTGAGCCCGTCGCGGGCGTCCGGGAGGGCGCGCGAGTAGATGACGGAGTACGCGTACTCCAGGAAGGAGCTCTCCATCTCGGAGGAGACGTCGATGTCGACGATGTTCTCCTCGAAAGCCTCTTCGGGCTCGGGCGCGTTGCGGCGGGCCATAGGGTGCGCAGCCTCTTCCTACGAACGGATTCTCGCCGCACGCGCACGAGGGCGCCGCGGGACATTACTCTTCAGGATATGGCTTCGCCCCGACGCTTTGGCGCATATCCGACCCGCTGGGAAGCCGATGTGGTGCTCCGCGACGGATCGACCGCCCACGTGCGCCCCATCCGCCCCAGCGATGTCCCGGCCCTCGAGCGCCTGCACGCCGCCCAATCCGAGCGCTCCATCTACCTGCGCTACTTCACCTACAAGTCCTCGCTGACGCCGGCCGAGCTCAAGCGCTTCACCGAGGTGGACCACGTGGATCGCGTGGCGCTCGTCGTGGAACGCGGAAGCGAGATCATCGCGATCGGGCGCTTCGACCGCCTGCCCGATCCCACGCAGGCCGAGGTGGCCTTCAACGTGCGCGACGCCGAACAGGGCAAGGGGCTCGGCTCCATCCTGCTGGAGCACCTCACGGCCGCCGGCCGCGAACTGGGGATCGAGCGCTTCACGGCCGAGGTGCTGCCGGAGAACCGGCAGATGCTCACGGTCTTCTCCGAGGCCGGCTACGACGTCACGCGCAGCTTCGAGGACGGCGTCGTCATGGTCTCCTTCGACATCGATCCGACCGAGCGCTCGCTCGCTGTCATGGAAGCGCGCGAGCACCGCGCCGAGGCGCGCAGCCTCGCCGAGCTGCTGCGCCCGCGCTCCGTGGCTGTGATCGGCGCCTCGCGCACGTGGGGCAAGCTCGGCCACGCCCTGCTCGAGAACGTCCGCGAGGGCGGCTTCACGGGCCCCGTGTACGCCGTGAATCCCCAGGTCCTGGAGCTGGGCGGCGGACCGGCCTACGGCAAGGTCAGCGAGATTCCGAACCCCGTGGACCTCGCGATCGTGGCGGTGCCCAAGGAGGAGGTGCTCGGCGTCGCCGCCGATTGCGCCAAACACGGGGTCAAGGGCCTCGTGGTCATCACGGCCGGCTTCCGCGCCGAGGCCGATCTGGCCGGGCAGCGCGAGCTCGTGCGGCTCGCCCGCGCCAACGGCATGCGCGTCATCGGCCCCGCCTCGCTCGGCCTCTTCAACACCGATCCGGCCGTGCGGCTCAACGCCTCGCCATCGGAGAGGCCCCCGCGTCCAGGCAACGTGGGGCTCTTCAGCCAATCGGCCGCGCTCGGCATGATGCTCTACGCCGTGGCCAAGCGCCGCGGCCTCGGCCTCTCCGCCGGACTCAACGCCGGCAACCGCGCCGACGTCTCCGGCAACGACGTCATGCAGTTCTTCGAGGACGACGAGCACACCGAGGTGGTGGCGCTCTACCTGGAGAGCTTCGGCAACCCGCGCAAGTTCTCCCGGATCGCCCGGCGCCTGGCCCGCAGCAAGCCGGTGATCGTCGCGAAGTCCGACGTCATGGGCCTGCGCGTGCCGCCCGGCCACCAGGCCCGCACCACGCAGGCGCCGCAGGGCGCCGTGAACGCGCTCCTGAGCCAATCCGGCGTCATCCGGGTGGGAACCCAGGAGGAGCTCATGGACGTGGCGCAGCTGCTCGCCACCCAGCCCCTCCCGGCCGGCCCGCGGCTCGCCGTCCTCAGCAACTCCGCCGCCCTCGGCGCCGTGGCCGCCGACCACGCGGCCGGCCTCGAGCTGGTCGTGAGCACCCAGGAGAGCGAGATCGAGCTCGGTTCAGGGCAGTCGGTCGCGGTGAGGGCCGTGCGCTCGGCCTGCGCGCAGGCCCTCGCCCGGCCCGACGTCGACGCCCTGCTCGTGGCGCTGCTCCCAGCGGTGGGGGTGGACCCCGCGGCGCTCGCCGCGGCCATCGCCGGGGCAGGGAACGCGGCCGGCAAGCCCGTCATCGCGTGCTTCGCCGGGGCGCTGGGGGACGAGGCGCCCGTGGCCGGGGTGGCGGGGGAGCTGCCCTGCTATCCGAACCTGGCCGTCGGCCTCAAGGCGCTCTCCAGGGCGCGCACCTACGCCGCGTGGCGCGAGCGGGACCCGGGGGAGGTCGAGGAGCCGGCCGGCATCGATCGCGAGCGGGCGCGCGAACTCGTGGAGGGCTGGGTCGAGGGCCTGCAGGGCGACGGCCTCCTGAGCCTGAGCCAGGAGCAGTGCGCGCAGCTCCTTGACTGCTACGGCATCACCGTCCAGCGCTCCATCGCGTTCTCCACGGAGGAGGAGGCGGTCGCGGCCGCGGCCCAGGTGGGCTACCCCGTGGTGCTCAAGGCGCGCGACGCGGCCCTGCGCCACCGGCTCGACCTCGGAGGCGTGCGCCTGAACATCGTGGACGAGGCGTCGCTGCGCTCCGATGTGCGCTCCATGCGCGAGATGCTGCGCCCCTACGGCGAGGTGCAGCTCGAAGTGCAGGCCATGGCGCCCACGGGCCAGGGCGTCGTGGTGCGCTGCCTCGAGGACCCGCTCATGGGCCCGCTCGTCTCCTACGGCCTGGCCGGAGACGCCGTCAACCTCCTGGGCGATTGGGCCCACGCCGCGCCGCCCCTCACGCCCGGCGTGCTGCACGACCTCGTGCGGGCCCCGCGCTCGGCCACCAAGCTCCTGGGCTACCAGGGCCTTCCCGCCCTGGACACCGGGGCCCTCGAGGAGCTCCTGCATCGCGTGGGGACGCTCAAGGACGAGCTGCCGCAGGTGGCACTGCTCGAGTTCAATCCGGTGCTCGTGGCCCCGCGCGGGGTGCACGTCCTGCACGCGCAGATCCGCGTGGGCAATCCGGCCGAGCGCACCGACAGCGCCCGCCGGGCCATGTCCATCCCCCAGCGCTGAGGCCGGGGGAGGGGCCGGGCGCTCCCGCCCCGCGCCCGGCCCGCGGCTCGCCGGGGGAGGCCCGCTAGGATGGTGGGCATGTCCACGCGTCCCCTTGGCCCCGATCCCGAGCTGGCCGACCAGCTCACGCGTGCTGGGTTCTACCCGCACCTGATCGCCGATCTGCTCGACGACGAGCTCGACGGCGCGCCGGTGCAGCGCCACTTGCTGCACCTGGAGACGCATGTGGAGCGCGCCGAGGTGCACCGCCACGCGATCATCCTCGTGCTCACGCGCGAGTCGCTCGTCATCGTGCACGTGGACGATCACCAACCCGAGGACCACAGCGAGCCCGTCGCGAATGTGTCGGTGGAGACCGTCGCCTTGCCGCGCCTGGACTCCGTGGTGGTCTCGGCCGTGTACCCGCGCCCGCACGAGCACCGGCCCGGCCAGGGCCCGCGCGAGCTCACGGTGGGCATCGCCTGGTCCGGCGGCTCGCGCCTTGACCTGGGCCCCGCCGGCTGCGCCGATCCGCAGTGCGACGCCGACCACGGCTACCAGGGGCAGATGGTCCGCGAGGACCTGGTCCTGCGCGTCTCGGCCGATGCCGACGGCACCGAGCACCTCAACGACGCCCGTTCCTTCGCCCGCGAGCTGCGCCGCGCCACGCGCGACGCCGCCTGGGCCTCGGCGCAGGGCGAGCGCCCTGAGCACTCCGGTTCGGCCGCCCCGGCCGCCCCGCGTGGCGTCTCCCGGCTCGTCCGAGGCAATCATCGCTGAGCCGGCGTCCGTCCCGCAGGCCCCGGCCTACGGCGGCGGCGCCCTGAGCGATGTCCTGCCCTCCGTGGCGGCGGCGCTGGGCGAGGAGGGCTTCGAGAACACCCTGCGCCTGCCCGCGGCGAACCGCGCCGTGGTGGTGCTCGTGGACGGCCTCGGTGCGCGCCTGCTCAAGCGCTTCGCGTCCTACGCCCCCACGCTGCGCGCGGCGCAGCAGGCCCCCGGTTCCACCCAGCTGGACACCGTGTTTCCGACCACCACCGCGGCGGCGCTCACCTCGCTCGCGACGGGCCTGACGCCCGGCGAACACGGGATCGTTGGCTACGACTCCTTCGATCCGCAGCGGCGCCGCGTCGTCAATCAGCTCGGCGGCTGGCCCGGCGATCTCGACCCGGAGGCCTGGCAACCCCTGTCGACCGTGCTGGAGACGCTGGCCCCGCGCCGCGGCGTCTTCACGGTGTCGCGCCCCAAGTTCCGCTCGAGCGCCCTGACGCGCGCCGGCCTGCGCGGCGGCGAGTTCGTGGAGGCCACGGGCCCGGGCGCGCGCGTCCGCGCGACCCTGGAGACGCTGCGGGCCAACAAGGACGCCCTCGTCTACCTGTACTGGGACGATCTGGACAAGGCAGGGCACGCCCACGGCGTCGACTCCGACGCGTGGCTGCACGCCCTCGAGGAGCTCGACTCCTCGATGCGCCGGCTCGTGGCCGGGGTGTCGCCGAACACGCTCGTGCTGCTCACGGCCGATCACGGCATGGTGGACGTCCCGCCCTCCGGCCGCCTCGACTACTCGGCGTTCCCCGAGCTCTTGGGCGGGGTGGAGTTCACCTCGGGCGAGCCGCGCGGCGTGCAGCTGCACTTCGAGCAGGGGGCGAGCGATGCCACGCGCGAGGAGACGGCGCGGGCCTGGCGCGAGCGCTTCGGCGAGCGGGTCTGGGTGCTCACGCGCGAGGAGGCCATCGGTGCGGGGCTGTTCGGGCCCACCGTGCGCGAGGGGGTGGCGGGACGCATCGGCGATCTGCTGATCCTGACGCGGGACGAGCTGGCGCTCTACGACACACGCCGAGCGAGTCCCAACGCCATGGCGATGGTGGGCCAGCACGGCTCGCTCACGCCCGTGGAGCGCAAGGTCCCGCTCCTGCGCCTGGCCGGCTGACGCGCGCGCCCGCGGGCCGCAGCGCGCCGCGCCAGCCGCCAACGAGACCCCGTCATGCAACGAGCGAGGGCCGGTCACCGTGTCGGTGACCGGCCCTCGCTCGTGGTGGCTCAGCGCTCGTCGTCGTCCTCGTCGTCCCCGCCCTTGGCGGAGCGGCCGAACACGATCTCGTCCCAGCTGGGGACCTGCGAGCGGCGCTTCTTGTGCGGGCGCGGGGAATCGTCCTCGTCCTCGGCGTCCAGCCCACGCGTCGCGGGGACCGGATCGGGCACGCGGCGCAGCGGCGGCCAGGCCAGCTCCGAGCCCTCGGGCTCCACGAGCCCGTCGGTGCGGCCGGGGCCGGGAAGCACGTTGTCGGGGACCGGCTCCTCGAGCGGCTCGGGCACGGTCCACGGGCGCGGCACGGCGCCGGGGCGCTCGCCCGGCTCGTCGCGATCGGCGTGCGAGCGGGCGATCAGGTGCGCCAGGGCGTCGTCGCCGTCGGCGTCCTCGCCGACGCGGGTGCCGCGGCGGCGCGAGAGGACGTCGAGCAGGGCCTCGTCCTCGGCGCGCGTGAGCACGGCCTCCGGGTCCTCCGGCTCCTGCTCGAGGGCCACGGGACCGGCGGGGCCCACGGGCACGAGGCGGCGCTGGCCGGGGAGCACGTCCCACGGCTCCCACTCGGAGAGCACCTGGCCCCAGCGATTCGCGTTCTCGAGGTGCTTGCGCGCCGGGTGGAAGGTCCACACGGCCGGCGGTTCCTCGCCCACGGCGGCGGAGCCCTCGGGGAGCACGAAGCTGGCCACGACGCTCCACGTGCCGGCGTCCACCTTCCACGCGTCCCACACGAGGGTCTCGGGATCGGCGCCGAAGGCGCGCAGGCGGGTGCGGACCATCTGGGCCAGGGTGGCCGGTTCGTCGCCGAAGGCGGCGCGGTAGCCCTCGTTGCCCAGCGGCGCGGAGACCTCGACGTCGCCGGCCTGGCGGGCGATGTAGTCGCGCTCGGCGAGCACGGGGCCCTCGTAGCGCAGGATGTTTGCCAGCGGCGTGGAGGAGGTCGCTGCGACCTCCTGGGCCGTGGCGCCGGCGCGGATGCGCGCCTGGATCTCGCGCGGGGAGAGCGGCTTGAGCTCGACGGCGGGCGCCTCCTCGGCGGCGGGCGTCGGCTCGGGCGCGGGGCCGGGCTGGGCCGCCGAGGCGGCCGGCTGGGAGGCGGGGGGAGCGGAGGGCGACGGCGCGGCGGGAGTCGCGGCGGCGTCGTCGGGCTCCTGGGCGCTCACGTCTGGACGCTGCGCGGCAGCCGCCCCGCCCGGCTGGGCGGCCGGCGTGCCGCCCGTGGCGGCGTCGAGGATCTCCTCGATCGCGAGCAGGAACTGTTCGCCGCTCGGAGCGCGAAGCACCAGCTCCTCGCCGGTCTCGTGCACACGCACCAATTCGAGGTGTTTCATGCCTGATCCTCCCGTGACCGCTCGCGGACGCTCCTCGTGCCCTTCAGCCTCCCATTGCCTGAGCCCGTGGGCTCGCATTTGTGCGGTGTGGCGCGCACGTGACGAGAAAGGCATCGGCGTGCGGGCGCAGGATACGGCCTCCGGCGTTCACCTCAGCGCGAACAGGGTTTGTGATTGCGGCTCGCGTGGTGTTAGGTATGTGCGACGCACCGGACGCCCGCCTCCCCCGTGGGCCTCACATACGGGCGTGATGCAACGAACGTTCCGCAGGATTAGAGGGAAAAGTGGCCACCGATTACGACGCGCCCCGCAAGAATGAAGACGAAGTCCGCGAGGACTCGCTCGAGGAACTGAAGGGACGCCGCAACGACTCCCAGTCCGCCGTGGTGGACGAGGACGAGGCGGAGGCGGCCGATAGCTACGAGCTGCCCGGCGCCGACCTCTCCAACGAGGAGCTCCAGGTGATGGTGCTCCCGGCGCAGTCGGACGAATTCACCTGTGCCTCGTGCTTCCTGGTGCGTCACCGCTCGCAGGTGGCCGCGGAGCGCGGCGGCCTGCTCTTCTGCAAGGACTGCGAGGGCTGATCCAGCCCTCCCCACACGAACGGGGCGCCCACAGGAGAGATCCGGTGGGCGCCCCGTTGGCGTTCGCGGCCTGTGCGTGCCGACGGCTCGGCTCAGAGCGAAGGGACGTCCTGCGTGGACATGGCCCCGCCCAGGGCCGCCGCGACACGCTCGGGGTGCCGCGTGGAGAAGAGCCAGTACGGCGTGGAGTCGTTGGGGTCCTCGATGGCGACCTTGACGACGGGATCGACCCAGCCGCGGAAGCTCATGAAGGCCAGGCCGTTGAGGCCGCGCCCGCGCTCATAGCGCGCGCCGTCGCCCACGTAGCCCGTGGCCTCGCCGAGAAAGCGGCGCTCGATGCGCGCGCGGCCCACCTGCAGCGTCTCGGGCGTGATGATGATGCTGGGGGCCGAGGCCACCAGCAACACGGTGACGATGATCGCCGCCACGGCCGCGATGATCGAGAACAGCACCTGGTTGGTGGGGGACAGGGCCAGTCCCACGGCCACGCACAGGGCGTAGGAGACGAGCCACAGCCACCAAGGGGCACGCAGTTTTTCGATGTACGGCGCGGGGGTCGCCGGGCTCGCGCCCTGGTCGCCGGAAGGAGAAGACATGCCTTCCATGGTAGCCGCGAGCCGATAGAGTGGGGCGCGGCCGCCGCCCGTGCTCGGGTGGCGCGGTGCGCTCTGTCGATCCAGCGGGTCTGCACGGGGGGGCGCCGCCTCGCCGCCAGCAGACCGAGGAACACGAGGAAGCATGAACAGCCCATCCACGCTCGAGGTGCGCGTGCGCCGCCTCGATCCGGAGCTGCCCGTCCCCGCCTACGCCCTGCCGGGCGACGCGGGGGCCGATCTCTACGCCCGCGAGGACGTGACGCTGGCCCCCGGCGAGCGTCGTTTGGTCCCCACGGGCCTGGCCGTGGCCATCCCCGAGGGCTACGTGGGGCTCGTGCATCCGCGCTCCGGCCTCGCCGCCAAGCACGGCATCAGCATCGTCAACGCCCCCGGCACCGTGGACGCCGGCTACCGCGGCGAGTTGCTGATCAATCTGATCAACCTGGATCGCACCACGGAGGTGCAGCTCAAGCGCGGCGACCGCATCGCTCAGCTGCTGATCCAGAAGGTCGAGCGCGCCCGGTTCACCGAGGTCGACGACCTCGGCGAAAGCGAGCGCGGCGACCGCGGTTTCGGCTCCACCGGCGGCTTTGCCGCGGCGCCGTCCGCCACGACGCACACCGCCACCGCGGTCAAGGAAGGATGAGGATGTTCGGGCGCAAGAAGAAGAACGCAGAACCCGCCGAGGAGCTCGAGGTCGTCGAGGCCCCGGAGGCCGAGGCCACGGACGAGGTGCCGGCCGCTCCGTCCGCGAGCCACGCCAAGGCGGTCAAGACCGACCGCAGCCGCGGCCCGCTGGACGCCTCGGAAGCCAACGATGACCTCGAGGGCATGATAGACCTCGGCTCGTTGCGCCTGCCGATCGTGCAGGGCATGAACCTCAACCTCGAGGTCGAGGAGAACTCCCAGCAGGTCGTCTCGGTGGCAGTGGAGCTGGAGGGCTCGCGCGTGCAGCTGCAGGCCTTCGCGGCCCCCAAGTCCGAGGGCCTGTGGGACGGGATCTCCTCGCAGATCGACCAGTCGGTGACGGCCCAGGGCGGCCGCACGGATCGCCGCGAGGGCCGCTTCGGTCCCGAGCTCCTGGCCCGCGTGCCGATGGCCGGCCCCGACGGCGAGGCCGGCACCATGATCGCCCGCTTCGTGGGCGTCGACGGCCCGCGCTGGTTCCTGCGCGCCGTGTTCGGCGGCCCGGCGGCGATCAACGAGGAGGCGGCCCAGGTCCTGGAGGACCTCGTCGGCGGCGTGATCGTCGACCGCGGCCAGACCCCCATGGCCCCCACGGAGCTGCTGCCGCTGCGCATGCCGCAGGCCGATCCGGAGCCGGTGATCGCGGCGGACGAGCCCGACGCTGCCCCGGCCGACCCCTCCTCGGAGGAGCGCCCAGAGCGCGGCCCGGAGATCACCCAGATTGGCTGAGGACGCCGGGCCCGGCGAGGAGGCCGGCTGGGACGAACTGCCCGAGCGGGGGAGGGTGCAGCTGCGCGGCTACGTCGCGGCGGTCACCTATCCCTCCTCGCGGCAGGCCCCGGTCTTCTCCGCCGTGCTGGCGCCCGACCTCGCGCCGCCGGGCGGGCGCAAGCGTCCAGTGGAGCGCGTCAAGCTCGTGTGGCTGGGCCAGCGCCGGGTGCCGGGCATCGGCGCGGGCGGCTGGCTGCGCTGCCGCGGGATGCTGCTCACGGAGGGCGGCAAGCGGGTCATGTACGACCCGAGCTACGAGATTCTTGAGGCGGAAGAGGACAACGCATGAGCCAGGAGCCCGCCGAGCCCGCGAACCCGGGCGGGCCGGAGCCGGCCGCGGACACCGCGGCGCCCGGCACGCCGAGCATGCGCGACGTGGCGGCCTCCATGGCCGCCCGCTCGAGCCTCAAGGTCTCCGAGGACGGGCGCGTTGACGTGCTCGCCTCCGTGGGCGGCGTGCGCGGCCTCGTCGAGGCGCTGGCCCCAGGGCTCGTGTTCCTCGGCGTGTTCATCGGCACGCAGTCCCTGAACCCCGCGCTCATCGCGGCGATCGCCGTGGGCGTGGTGCTGCTCGCCGTGCGCCTCGTGCGCCGCCAGCAGGTCATGTCGGCGGTCTCCGGGCTCGTGGGCATCCTCGTGTGTGCGGTCTTCGCCCGCGTGGGAGGCGAGGCCAGGGACTACTACGTGCCCGGCTTCTACATCAACGCCGCCTACGCGGCGGGCCTGCTGGTCTCCATCGCCGTGCGCTGGCCCATCGGCGGCCTGCTCTTCGGCTTCCTGCATGGCGAGGGCATCGGGTGGCGGGAGAACCGCGGCCGACTGCGGGTCTACACGGCGGCAACCTGGATCCTCGTGGGGCTCTTCCTGCTGCGCCTCGCGGTCCAGCTGCCGCTGTACTTCGCCAACGACGTCACGCTGCTCGGCACCGCGCGCCTCGTCATGGGCGTGCCGCTCTACATCGGCGCCTTGGTCCTGGCCTGGGTCATCACGCGCCCGGCGCGCCCCGCGGGGCAGGACGACCGGGAGGTGCCCGACGGCGGGGGGTCGGCTTCCGCCGGCGGCCCACCGGCCGCCGGCCAGGGCTGAGCGCCGCTCGGCCTCCCCTTGAACGCACAAGGCGCCTCCCACCCGGATCGGGGTGTGAGGCGCCTCGTGCGTTGAACGGCGCTCAGGCGCCGCGCATGAGCTCGCGCAGGGCCGGCTCGGCCTCGAGCGTGCTGAGGAAGAAGACCTCGTCGTCGCCCTCGAAGACGTCGTCGGGGGAGGGGGCGAAGGGCAGATCGTCGCGCAGCACCGCCACGGGGACCACGCCCTCCGGCCAGGCGTAGGAGCCAACAAAGCGGCCGACGGCCGGGCCATCGAAGGGCACGGTGTAGGCCACCATCGTGGTCTCGCCCGTGCGCAGCGTCAGCAGGCGCACGACGTCGCCGACCTCGACCGCCTCCTCGACGAGCGCGGTCATGAGGCGCGGCGTGGACACCGCAACGTCGACGCCCCAGGCGTCGTCGAACATCCAGTCGTTCTTGGGGTTGTTCACGCGGCCCACCGTGCGGCCCACGCCGAACTCGGTCTTGGCCAGGAGGGAGACGACGAGGTTGGCCTTGTCGTCGCCCGTCGCCGACACGACCACATCGGCCTCGTCCGTCCCGGCGCGCTGCAGGGTCACGAGCTCGCAGGCATCGCCCACGAACCAGGCGGCGGCCTCGAAGCCCTCCCGGTCCGCGGGCGGCTCGTTCTCGTCCACGATGAGCACCTCGTGGTGGTGGCGCAGCAGCTCGCGGGCGATGGAGAGCCCAACGGAGCCGCCGCCGGCGATCACGACCTTCACTTCTCCTCCTCCTGCTCGGCGCGCAGGGCCGCGGCCTTGGCCGGGGCCGTGGCGAGCAGCCGGTCGATCTGGGTCAGGCGGTCGACGGCGAGCATGGCGTGCAGCTCGTCGCCCTCCTGATAGCGGGTATCGGCGGCGGGCAGGATGCCCTCGCCGAAGCGCGTGAGGTAGGCGATGCGCACGCCGAGGGCGGCCTCGAGCTCGCTCAGCTGGCGGCCGAACCACAGGGGAGCGGCGGGCAGCTCGCGCAGCACGAGTCGGCCGGAGGCCTCGCGGAAGTCTCCGGAGAGCGCGTGCTCGGGCAGGATGCGGCGCAGCACCTGATCGGCGCTCCAGCGCACGGAGGCCACCGTGGGGATGCCCAGGCGCTGGTAGACCTCGGCGCGTCCCGGATCGTAGATGCGCGCCACGACGTGGGGAACATGGAACTGCTCGCGGGCCACGCGGGTGGCGAGGATGTTCGAGTTGTCGCCGGAGGAGACGGCGGCGAAGGCGTAGGCGTCGGCGATGCGCGCCTCCTTGAGGGTGTCGCGGTCGAAGCCGACACCCGTCACGGTGCTGCCGCTGAAACCGGGGCGCAGGCGCCGAAAGGCGGTCGGCTCGCGGTCGATGACGGCCACGGTGTGGCCGTCGTCCTCGAGTGTGTGGGCCAGCGTCGCACCGACGCGGCCGCAACCCATGATCACGAAGTGCGCCACGTGCTGGGGCTCCTTTGGGTTCAAGAGCTGGGGATGAACGGCCTAAGTCTCGCACGCCTTGCCTCCCGCGGCGGCGTGGGCCGCGGGGCCAAAGCGACTACCCTGGCGTGGTGTTGACGTTCCTGGACGCTCTCAAGCGCATCCTTGTGGGCCGGCCCGAGATCACCGGCCGCGTGCGCTTCGCGCCCCTGCGCCGCCGCGTGGCCCTGCCGACCCTGGCCAGCAATGCGCTCTCCTCGGTGGCGTATGCGCCGGATGAGATCCTGCTTACCCTGGCCCTGGCCGGGCTCGCGGCGATCCACCTCGCCCCGTGGGTCGGCGTGGCGGTCATGGCCGTCATGGCCGTGCTGATCCTGTCCTATCGCCTCTCGATCCGCGCCTACCCCTCCGGCCGCGGCGACTACCAGATCGCCTCGGAGAACCTCGGCCCGCGGGCCGGCGTCGTGGTGGGCTCCGCCCTGCTCGTGGATCTCACCCTCACCGTGGCCGTGTCGGTCTCGGCGGCCGCCCACTACCTGAGCGCCGCGGTGCCGGTGCTCGCGGGGCACGAGGGCTGGGTGGCAGGCGTCGGCGTGGCCCTGCTCGTGGTGCTGAACCTGCGCGGCCTCGGCCGCGGTTCGCTCGCCCGCTCGCTGCCGACCGTGCTGTTCGTCGTCGCCGTCGGCGTGCTGCTCATCGTGGGCGGCCTTCTCGCGCTGACGGGTCAGCTGGGCCTCGCGCCGAGCGCCACCGCGCCGCTCGCCCCGGCCCCCGCTTACCCGGACGGCATCGAGGGCCTGGCCGGCTTCGTCCTGGTGCTGCGCGCCTTCTCCACCGGCTCGGCCGCCCTCACGGGCATCGAGGCGCCCATCTCCGGCGTCTCCACGCTCGCCGCGCCGCGCGCCAAGAACGCCGGGTGGGTCCTGGCCTGGATCGGCGTCATCGCCACGATCCTCACGCTCGGTGTGCTCTTCCTCGCCTCGGCCACCGGCGTGCGGCTCGCCGCCGAACCGGAGTCCCAGCTGGCCGCCGCCGCGGAGGCCGCGGATCTCACGGCCGCCTCGCAGACACCCCTGTTGGCGCAGCTGGCGCAGGCGGTGTTCGGCCCGGGGGTGCCCGTCATCGTGCTGAGCCTCGTCACAATCCTCGTGCTGCTCAGCGCCGGCATGATGAGCTTCCTGACCTTCCCCAAGCTCGCCTTCTACCTCGCGAGCGACGGCTACCTGCCGCGCCAGCTGCGCACGCGCGGCGACCGCCTCGGCTATTCCAACGGCATCCTGCTGCTCGGCGCGGCGGCCCTCGTCCTCGTCCTCGCGACGGGTGCCGGCCTCGCCGCCCTGATCCAGCTCTACGTCGTCGGCGTCTTCGTCTCGTTCACCCTGAGCCAGGCCGGCATGGTCCGCCACTGGGGTCGCCTCCTGCGCGGCACGGCCGGGCGCTCCCTGCGCGCCGCCCTGCACCGCAAGCGCGCGCTGTCCTTCGCGGGCTTCACGCTCTCCGCCCTCGTGCTGATCGTGGTCTTCGCCACGAAGTTCGCGCACGGCGCCTGGTTCGCCGTGGCCGGCATCGTGGTCCTCACGCTCGGCATGCTCGGGATCCGCCAGCACTACGACGAGGTGGACCGCGAGCTGGCCATCGACGAGAGCACCTCCGTCTCCGCGCTTCCCTCGCGCGTGCAAGCCATCGTGCTCGTCTCCACCCTGCGTAAGCCGCTCCTGCGCGCCGTGGCCTTCGCCCGCGCCACGCGGCCGCAAGTCCTCGAGGCGGTCATGGTGGACTCCGACCCGGAGAAGACGGCGCGCACCGTGACGCAATGGGAGCGGCTCGGCCTCCCGGTTCCGCTCACCGTGCTCGCCTCGCCCTATCGCGACCTCGCCGGCCCGCTGCTCGAACACATCAGGCAGAGCCGCGCCGACCGCCCCCGCGATCTCGTGGTGGTCTACATTCCCGAGTACGTTGTGGGACGCTGGTGGGAGCAATTGGTGCACAACCAGACGGGCCTGCGCCTGCGCACCCGCCTCCACTTCGAGCCGGGCGTCGTGGTCGCCTCCGTCCCGTGGCAGCTCGCCTCCACGGGGCACGGCCTGCAGCACCCAGCCTCCACCCCGGCCCCCGCCGACCCCGGCCACCCGGCCGCCTGAGCGGTCCCGGCGTCTTTTCCCTTCCTCCAAGGAGCACAGCAGCACATGTCCCAGGCCCCCACCGAGCTCGAGCTCACCCTCGGCGACGTCGCCCACGGCGGCTTCACCGTCGCCCGCCACGAGGGCCGCGTCGTCTTTGTGCGCCACGGCGCCCCGGGCGAGCGCGTGCGCGTCGCCGTGACGGAGCCGGGGGAGAAGGACCGCTTCTGGCGCGCCGATGTCACCGAGGTCCTGGAGGCCTCGGAGCATCGCGTCAAGCACCCCTGGGCGGCCGCCGACGCGCTCGCTGCTCGCACCCCTGACGCCGTGCCGGGCGGCGCCGAGTTTGGCCACCTGAGGCTGCCCTACCAGCGCGAGCTGAAGGGCCGCGTGCTGGACGAGCAGCTGCGCCGGCTCGCCAAGACCGAGGCGAGCGAGGTGGGCTTCACCGGCGTCGAGGCCGCCGAGGACGAGCGTGCGGACGGCCTGGGCTGGCGCACGCGCGCCGCCTTCGGCGTGGATCGCGCCGGCTCGCTGGCCATGCGGGCGGCCCGCAGCCACACCCTCATCAAGACCCCCGCGCTCCCGCTCGCCGTGGATGCCATCAACGATCTGCACCTCTCCGAGGTGGACCTGAGCGGCCTGGGCCGCGTGGAGATCGCCGCGCCCGCAGCCGGCGGCGCCCCGCTCGTGCTCGTCGTGCCGGCCACGCACGACGCAGCGGGGGTGCGTCGCGCGGGCGCCGCCGCCAATCGCGTCTCCCGCCACGTGGGCGAGCGCGCCTCGGTCGGCCTGCTGACCCAGGCCGCCGGCGCGGCCGCCGACGGCGCGGGCGAGCTGCGCCGCGTGAGCGGGCGCACCTGGCTGCAGGAGCAGGTCGGCGAGCACGCCTTCCGCGTGACGGGGGAGGGGTTCTGGCAGGTGCACCGCACGGCGCCGCAGACCCTCACCCACGCCGTCCTGACCGCCTCCGGCGTCCAGGAGGGCGAGGACTGGCTCGATCTCTACGCCGGGGCCGGTCTCTTCTCGGCGCCCCTCGCACAGGCCGTGGGCCCCACGGGCTCGCTGCTCTCCATCGAGGGCGCGCCGGGCACCCACCGCGACGCGCGCAAGAATCTGCACGCCCTGCCGCAGGCCCAGGTGCTCCAGGGCCGCGTGGAACGCGCCCTGCGCGAGCACGCCGGCACCCGGCCGCACGGCGTCGTGCTTGATCCCCCGCGCGCCGGCGCCGGCAAGGCCAGCGTGGCCGCGATCGCCGCTACGGGCGCCCAGAAGGTCGTCTATGTCTCGTGTGACCCCGCCTCCTTCGCACGTGACGTTGACCTTTTTGCGGGCCGTGGTTACACCCTCGAGGGCCTGCGCGGCTTCGATCTGTACCCCCATACGCACCATCTCGAGACCGTGGCGGTGTTGCGCAGGGCGTAACCGGCCCCGCGCGGCGGTATTGTGTCGTTAGCTCCGCCGCGTCCGCTTTGCGTTGCCCTGTGAGGCTTCCCTCACTGGCAGCGCCTGCGGCGTGGACATCATGATGGAGTCTGGCGAGAGGAGTTCCATGAGCAACGTGGACAGCTTCGGATCCAAGGGCGTACTCGACGTCCAGGGCACCGAATACGAAATTTTCCGTTTGAGCGCCGTTGAGGGCGCCGACAAGCTGCCGTACAGCCTGAAGGTGCTGCTGGAGAACCTGCTGCGCACCGAAGACGGCGCCAACATCACCGCGGATCACATCTGCGCGTTGGCCAACTGGGATCCCAAGGCCGAGCCCTCGGTCGAGATCCAGTTCACCCCGGCCCGCGTCATCATGCAGGACTTCACCGGCGTGCCGTGTGTGGTTGACCTGGCGACGATGCGCGAGGCCGTCAAGGACATGGGCGGCGACGCCTCCCGCGTGAACCCGCTCGCTCCGGCCGAGCTGGTCATCGACCACTCCGTGCAGATCGACGCCTTCGGCAACGAGGCGGCCCTCGAGCGCAACATGGAGATCGAGTACCAGCGCAACGGTGAGCGCTACCAGTTCCTGCGCTGGGGCCAGACCGCCTTTGATGACTTCAAGGTGGTCCCCCCGGGAACCGGCATCGTGCACCAGGTCAACATTGAGTACCTGGCCCGCACCGTCATGACCCGCGAGGTCGATGGCAAGCTGCGCGCCTACCCGGACTCCTGCGTCGGCACCGACTCCCACACCACGATGGTCAACGGCATGGGCGTGCTGGGCTGGGGCGTAGGCGGCATCGAGGCCGAGGCCGCGATGCTGGGCCAGCCGGTCTCCATGCTCATCCCCAAGGTCGTGGGCTTCAAGCTCTCCGGCTCCATCCCGGCCGGCGCCACCGCCACCGACGTGGTGCTGACGATCACCGAGATGCTGCGCGAGCAGGGTGTCGTGGGCAAGTTCGTCGAGTTCTACGGCGAGGGCGTCGGCGCTGTGCCGCTGGCCAACCGCGCCACCATCGGCAACATGTCCCCGGAGTTCGGCTCCACGGCCGCCATGTTCCCGATCGACGACGTCACCCTCGGCTACCTGCGCCTCACGGGCCGCTCCGACGAGAACATCGCTCTCGTCGAGGCGTACACCAAGGAGCAGGGCCTCTGGCACGACCCGTCCAAGGAGGCCGCGTACTCGGAGTACCTCGAGCTGGACCTGTCCACCGTGGTTCCCTCCATCGCCGGCCCGAAGCGTCCCCAGGACCGCATCGAGCTGACGGACGCCAAGACCCAGTTCCGCAAGGACATCCACAACTACTCGACGGACGAGGACACGCGCGGCGTGGGCCGCCCGTCCAAGGCCGTGGACGTCAAGATGGCGGACGGTCGCGAGTTCGAGCTGGATCACGGCTTCGTGTCCATCGCCTCGATCACCTCGTGCACCAACACCTCGAACCCGTCCGTGATGCTGGCCGCCGCCATCCTGGCGCGCAACGCCGTGCAGAAGGGCCTCTCCTCGAAGCCGTGGGTCAAGACCTCCGTGGCTCCGGGCTCCAAGGTCGTCACGAACTACTACGAGAAGTCCGGCCTCATCCCGTTCCTCGAGAAGCTCGGCTTCTTCGTGGTCGGCTACGGCTGCGCCACCTGCATCGGCAACTCGGGCCCGCTCGAGTCCGAGATCTCCGAGGCAGTCCAGGCCAACGACCTCTCCGCCGCCGCGGTGCTCTCGGGTAACCGTAACTTCGAGGGTCGCATCAACCCCGACGTCAAGATGAACTATCTGGCCTCCCCGCCGCTGGTCATCGCCTACGCCCTGGCCGGCACCATGGACTTCGATTTCGAGAAGGACGCGCTGGGCCAGGACGCCGACGGCAACGACGTCTTCCTGAAGGACATCTGGCCGAACCCGATCGAGGTTCAGCAGGTCATGGACGCGTCCATCGACCGCGAGATGTTCACCGCCGACTACGCCTCCGTCTTCGACGGCGACTCGCGCTGGCAGGGCATCGACACCCCCGAGGGCAACACCTTCGACTGGGCGTCGGATTCCACCTACGTGCGTAAGCCCCCGTACTTCGAGGGCATGCAGGCCGAGCCGGCCCCGGTGCAGGACATCGAGGGCGCGCGCGTGCTGCTGAAGCTGGGCGATTCGGTCACGACCGACCACATCTCCCCGGCCGGCTCGTTCAAGTCGGAGACTCCGGCCGGTCAGTACCTGATCGCCAACGGCGTGGATCGCAAGGACTTCAACTCCTACGGCTCCCGCCGTGGCAACCACGAGGTCATGATCCGCGGCACCTTCGCGAACATCCGCATCAAGAACCAGCTGCTGGACGGCGTCGAGGGTGGCTTCACCCGCGACTTCACCCAGCCCGATGCCCCGCAGTCGTACGTGTACGACGCGGCGCAGAACTACCAGGCCGCCGGCACCCCGCTGGTCGTCCTGGCCGGCAAGGAGTACGGCACCGGTTCCTCGCGCGACTGGGCCGCCAAGGGCACCGCGCTGCTGGGCGTCAAGGCCGTCATCACCCAGAGCTACGAGCGCATCCACCGCTCCAACCTCATCGGTATGGGCGTCCTGCCGCTGCAGTTCCCCGAGGGCGAGTCCGCCGACACGCTGGGCCTGAGCGGCACCGAGACCTTCTCGGTCCACGGCGTCACGGCGCTCAACGAGGGCGTCACGCCCAAGACGGTCAAGGTCACCGCGGTGGCCGAAGACGGCAAGGTCACGGAGTTCGACGCGGTCGTCCGCATCGACACCCCCGGCGAGGCCGACTACTACCGCAACGGCGGCATCCTGCAGTACGTGCTGCGCAGCATCACGGCCAACGCCTGATCGCTTCGCCACACGCCGCCGCTAGCCTCTGGGCCCCTCCCGCACCTGTGCGGGAGGGGCCCTTGGCCTTCGCACGATGAGGCGGCTCACGCCCTCGGGCCGGGGGAGTCACGTTCGGGGCCCAGCGTGCGGCGCTAAGATGGATGCTTGGAAACAGCCAACGGAAGGACACGACGGCGTGACGCTGCTTGAGGGGATTCACTCCCCGCGGGACCTGCGCTCCCTTGGGCGCGAGGAGCTCGCGACCTTGGCTCAGGAGATCCGCGATTTCCTCATCTCTCACGTGGCCAGGACGGGCGGCCACCTCGGCCCCAATCTCGGTGTCGTCGAGCTGACGCTTGCCCTGCACCGCGTGTTCGATTCGCCGAACGACACCCTCGTCTTCGACACGGGCCACCAGTCCTACGTGCACAAGCTCGTGACGGGCCGGCAGAACTTCGACACCCTGCGCCACGAGGGCGGGATGTCCGGCTATCCCTCGCGCTCCGAGTCGGAGCACGACGTCGTGGAGTCCTCTCACGCTTCGAGCTCGCTCGCGTGGGTGGACGGGATTTCCCGCGCCAGGGCGCTGGCGGGGGAGACGGACCGCTGGACGGTCGGCGTCATCGGCGACGGCGCCCTGACGGGCGGCATGGCGTGGGAGGCCCTCAACAACATCGCCGCCGATCCCGAGCGCCACGCCGTGATCGTCGTCAACGACAACGGCCGCTCGTACGCCCCCACGGTGGGTGGTCTGGCCCGCACCATGCAGGGCATCTCCGGCACGGTGGGGCGCAAGATCGACAAGGTCCGCGTCTCGCGTCCGTACGAGGACACGATGCGCTTCCTCAAGCAGCGCCTGAAGGACGGCAACGCCTTCTCGCAATTCACCTACAAGTCCCTGCACGCCGCCAAGGCGGGCATCAAGGACTGGTGGGCGCCGCAAGGGCTCTTCGCCGACCTCGGCATCAAGTACATCGGTCCAGTGGATGGGCATAATCAGGCCGAGGTGGAGGAGGCGCTCTCCGCCGCCAAGGCCTTCGGCGGCCCCGTGATCGTCCACGTCATCACGCAGAAGGGGCACGGCTACGCGCCGGCCGTCGAGGACGAGGACGATCAGTTCCACGCCGTCGGCGTCATCGATCCCGCCACGGGCAAGCCGCTCAAGGCCTCCTCCGGCCCGTCCTGGACGTCGGTGTTCGGCCACGAGCTCGCCGACATCGCGGACGAGCGCCCCGACATCGTGGGCATCACGGGGGCCATGCTCATCCCGGTGGGTCTCTCGGCCATGAAGGAGCGCCACCCGGAGCGCGTCATCGACGTGGGCATCGCCGAGCAGCACGCCGTGGCCTCGGCCGCCGGCCTCGCGTTCGGCGGCTTCCACCCCGTCGTGGCGGTCTACGCCACCTTCCTGAACCGCGCCTACGACCAGCTGCTCATGGACGTGGCGCTGCACCGGGCCGGCGTCACCTTTGTGCTCGACCGCGCCGGCGTCACTGGCCCGGACGGCGCGAGCCACCATGGCATGTGGGACATGGCGCTCGTGCAGACGATCCCCGGCCTGCACCTCGCCGCCCCGCGCGATCCCGGGCGGCTGCGCGAGCTGCTGCGCGAGGCAGTGGCGATCGCCGACGCCCCGAGCGTCCTGCGCTTCCCCAAGGGCACGGCCGGCGCCGACATCCCGGCGATCGCCCGCACCGTGGACGGCGTGGACGTCCTCGCCGACTCGGGCGAGGAGGAGCCGGACGTGCTGCTCGTCGCCGTGGGTGCCTTCGCCGAGCTCGCGCTCGACGTCGCGGCCCGGCTGAAGGACCAGGGCATCAGCTCCACCGTGGTTGACCCCCGCTGGGTGCTTCCGGTTCCCCGCTCCGTCATCGACATGGCGGACCGCCACCGCCTCGTGGTCACGCTGGAGGACGGCGTGCGCGCCGGCGGCGTGGGCGCTCGCCTGCGCCAGGAGATGCGCGCGGCCGGCGTGGACACGGGCCTGAACGAGGTCGGCCTGCCGGACGAGTTCCTCGACCACGGCACGCGCGAGCAGGTGCTGAACCGCGTGGGTGTGAGTGCCCAGCAGATCACGCAGGACGTCGTGGCCCAGGTGCTCGGCACCAAGGTCCCGCGCGCCAGGCCCGTGGGCCAGCGGGCGGCGAACGGCGCCCTGCCAGTGGTCCCGCTCTTCCCGCCGGCTGGCCCGGCCGCTTCGGCGGAGAAGGACGCCGACGCGTGAGCGCCCCCCAGGGCCTGCCCCGGCGCCCCGTGAGCTTCACCGCGGGCGAGACCGTGGTGACGCGCGCCTGGAAGCACGACGGCCAGGCTCATTGGGTGGTCCCGGGGCTCGCCCTCGGCTCGGACGAGCACGGCGAGTGGATCTACCAGCCGGCTGGCAGTTTCATCGCCCGCCCCGGCATGGCGTTTTTTGCCCGTTCGGACGCCGTGACGCTCTCGCCCGCGTCGGGGGAGTGGCTCGCCACCTTCCACTCCGGCGAGGACCGCAACGGCCTGTTGCTCTACATCGACCTCTCGACGGCCATCGGCTGGGCGCCGCTCGGCCCGCGCGGCCACGAGCTGCACTCGATCGACATGGACCTCGACGTCGTGGAGCGCGCCGGGCGCGGCATCTATCTCGACGACGAGGACGAGTTCGAGGAACACCGGGTGGCCTTCGGTTACCCGGACGAGCTGACCTCGGCCATCGCGGCCGAGGCCCAGGACCTCTTGGCCCGCGTGGCCGCCCGCCAGGCGCCCTTCGACGGCGCCGCGCTGAGTCGCTTCGATCAGGGCCGCGCCCTGCTCGACGCCGCCTCGGCTCGCTGACACTTTTTCCCCACCGAAAGGCACCTTCGATGCCCATCCTGCGCAGCTACCGCACCGACGAGGACGGCCAGCTCTCCTTCCGCGAGGCCTGGTACGACGAGGAGGTCGCGCAGTTTGTCATCAACCGCGGCCCCGTCGGCCACCTCTCCGAGACGCCCGTCGTCGAGGACGACGTCACCCCGGAGGCCGGCGAGGCGCTCCTCGAGGCCTTCGAGGAGGCCTGCCAGGAGGACGGCTACCGCGAGCTGGGCCAGGACGAGCAGTTCTGGCTGTACGTGCGCTTCCCGTCCAAGACGGCCGGCGGCTCACCCCGTGAGCACAGCCTGCGCGACGCAGTGGTCGGCGGCCTGACGGGCCACCTGGCCTGGCGCGGCCTCGGCACGGTGGAGGGCTCCGTCTTCGGCCCCGGCCGCCTGACGATCGCCGTCCTGACGCCCGAGCCCAAGGGCGCGCTCAAGGCCACGATCTCCTGCCTGCGCGAGGTCGCGAAGTCGGACCTGACCAAGGCCGTCATCGCGGTGGCCCCCGGTGCCGAGCCGTCCGCCGCCAAGATCAAGCACCCGCTGCCCGCCGAGGGCGACTTCCCCGTGGACGAGCTGCCGGAGGCGGAGGAGGCCTGAGCCTTCAGGCACACCCCGTTCGTGCGTAGGATGCGCGGCATGCCCCAGCGCCGCCGACCCGCCCTCGCGGAGGCCAGGGGCGGAGGGAGCCGCGATCTTCCGGGCGGTGGCCGCGCGGAGGGAACGCTCGTCGTGGCTCCGGACGCCCCGCGGGAACTCATGCTGGAGTTGGCTGCCCGCGCCCAGGGGTATGTGCCCTCGGGTCCAGGGCCGCGAAGGATGACGACGGTCGTCATCGAGCACGGCGACGACGCGGTCGAGGTCGGCGATTCCGCCGAGGTGGCCGCGGCCCGGATCGACGGGCTCCTGGCCCTGAGCGGGGAGGGCCAGGTCGGCGAGATCAGCATCGGGACCGGCGCCGGGGACGAACGGGTCGAGGTGCGGGCGCAGGACACGCTGCTCTGCCAGCAGCCGGCGCTCTTCGAGCGGGTGCGCTCCCTGTCGATTCCGCGGGCCACCGGCAGCGGGCCCCTCGGCGTGGCGCTGTTTGCCTACGGCACCGCGCCGGTGCTCTCGGCCAAGGCCGGGGCGGCCCTTCCGTCCCCCGCTGTGGCGGCCTGGGAACGGCTCTGCCCGCCCGGCGAACCGGTGAACAGCCTGAGGCTGATCGACGACACCTTGAGCGTCGAGGCGATTCAGGCCTCGGACCTCCCGGCGGTGCGCTCTCGCCTGCTTGAGGGAAGCCTCGCCGGCCTCAAGATCAAGCTTGGCTACATCGGCAAGCAGCCGGTGTTGTGGGACCCGGCGGGCTGAGACCGACGCTCGGTCGCCCTCCTGGCTAGGCTGAGGGGCATGAGCGAGATGAACTATGTGCACCTGGGCAAGAGCGGCCTCGTGGTCTCCGAGATCGGCCTCGGCTGCAACAACCTGGGTCGCCCCGGCACCGCCACCCTGACGCAGGAGGGCACCGACGCGGTGGTCCACGCGGCCA
The DNA here is from genome assembly GCF_003575975.1 of Galactobacter valiniphilus. Lineage (GTDB taxonomy): Bacteria > Actinomycetota > Actinomycetes > Actinomycetales > Micrococcaceae > Galactobacter > Galactobacter valiniphilus. The sequence continues at coordinate 94,203 of NZ_QQXK01000006.1, forward strand.
TCGACGCCGGCGTGACCCTGTTCGACACGGCCGACATGTACGGCGCGGAGCCCGGCCTCTCGGAGACGCGGCTCGGCGCCGCCCTGCGGGGCCGCCGCGACGAGGTCGTCGTCGCCACCAAGTTCGGCATGGACGCCGGGACCGCGAACGGCCTCGACTTCGGGGCGCGCGGTTCCCGCCGCTACATCATGCAGGCCGTCGAGGCCTCGCTCACGCGCCTGCAGACCGACCACATCGATCTGTACCAGTTCCACACGCCGGACCCGGGCACGCCCATCGAGGAGACGCTCGCCGCCCTCGACACCCTCGTGCAGCAGGGCAAGGTCCGCTACCTCGGGCACTCGAATCGCGCCGGATGGCAGATCGCCGAGGCCGAGTTTGTGGCCCGCGAGCTGGGCGTCGAGCGCTTCATCAGCGCCCAGAACCACTACAACCTGCTGGACCGCCGGGCCGAGCTCGAGGTGCTGCCCGCCTCCCGCGCCTACGGGCTGGGCGTGCTTCCGTACTTCCCGCTGGCCAACGGCCTGCTCACTGGTAAGTACTCGGAGGGCGTGGCGCCCGAGGGCTCGCGCCTCACCCACTCCCGCAAGGAGTACCTCGCGAACGCCGACTTCGAGCAGCTGCGGGCCTTCGGGGCCTTCGCCCGGGACCGCGGCCTGAGCGAGATCTCCGTGGCCTTCGCCTGGCTCCTGGCCCAGGCCCCCGTGGCCTCGGTCATCGCCGGCGCGACCCGCCCGGAGCAGATCCGCGAGAATGCGACGGCGGGTGCCGCCCGGCTGAGCGCCGAGGACCTCGGCGAGCTGGACGCGCTCTTCCCGCCCGCCGCCAAGATCGCCCTCTTCTAAGAGCAAGGGCCCGACGCCGCCCGCTTGCCTGGGGCGTCTCCCCGCGCCCAGGGCGCGGGGAGACGCCCGGGCCCCACTCGACGTCGGGCAATTCACAGCGAGGCGGAGCCGACACGCACCCCAATGGTCACGGGCGGATTACGGCCGGCCACTAGAGTGACGAGGGCCGGCGCCTCTCTTCCCCGACCCGCCGCACCATCATGTCGCGCGCCGGCGGCCGGTGCGGGAGTGTGGCTCCCATGATCAGATTCGACCATGTCACCAAGGTCTACGACGCCCCGGACAAGCCGGCGCTCAACGGCGTCGACCTCGAGGTGGACCGCGGCGACTTTGCCTTCCTCGTGGGCGCCTCCGGCTCCGGCAAGTCAACCTTCATCCGGCTGGTCCTGCGCGAGGAGCGCGCCACGCGCGGCTCCGTGCACGTCGCCGGCACGAACGTCGACGCGCTGGCCTCGTGGAAGGTGCCGCGCCTGCGCCGCAACATCGGCGTGGTGTTCCAGGACTTCCGCCTGCTGCCGCAGAAGACCGTGTTCGCAAACGTCGCCTTCGCCATGCAGGTGATCGGCAAGTCCCGCGCCATGATCAAGGAGACCGTCCCGCAGGTCCTGGAGACCGTGGGGCTGCGCGAGAAGGCCGGCCGCCTTCCGCACGAGCTCTCCGGCGGCGAGCAGCAGCGCGTGGCGATCGCCCGCGCCGTCGTGAACCGCCCGGCGATCCTCCTGGCCGACGAGCCCACGGGCAACCTCGACCCCGAGACGAGCCGCGGGATCATGGAGATCCTCGAGACGATCAACCAGAACGGCACGACCGTGGTCATGGCCACGCACGACGACGAGATCGTGAACCGCATGCGCAAGCGCGTCATCGAGCTGGACCACGGCAAGGTCATCCGCGACGAGCGCGGCGGCGAGTACCACGCGGTGGGGGACCGTCTCGTGCTGCCCTCCGCCGGCCAGGCCATCGCCCCGTTCGACTCCGAGGAGGATGAGCTGTGAAGCTCTCGTTCATGCTCTCCGAGATCGCCTCGGGGCTGCGCCGCAATCTCTCCATGGTGGTCTCGGTCATCCTGGTCACCTTCGTCTCGCTGACCTTCGTCGGCTCCGCCGCGCTGCTGCAGTCGCAGGTGGGCAAGATGAAGGGCTACTGGTACGACAAGGTGCAGGTCGCCATCTACCTCTGCTCGCCCAACCCCGAGACGGCCAATTGCGCCGTGGGAGGCGACGGCAAGTACGCGGCGGCCACCGCCGAGCAGACCAAGGGCATCGAGGAGGTGCTCAACTCCGCCGAGCTCAAGCCCTACGTCGAGTCCTTCCAGTACGAGTCGCAGGAGGACGCGTACAAGAACTTCCAGGAGCAGTTCGGCAATCGCTCGATGGCCGACTCGGTCAAGCCCGAGCAGCTGCCCGCCTCCTTCCGCGTCAAGCTCGTGGACCCCGAGAAGTACGACGTGATCAACGAACGCTTCTCCTCGCTCCCGGGCGTGGACACGGTCGTTGACCAGCGCCAGTACCTCAACACGGTCTTCGGCATCATCAACACGGCCTCGCTCGTGGCGGTCATCATCGCCGCGGTGATGCTGGTCTGCGCCGTGCTGCTGGTGGCCACGACCATCCGGCTCTCGGCGTTCACGCGCCGCAGGGAGACGGGCATCATGCGCCTCGTTGGCGCCTCGAAGGCCGTCATCCAGACGCCGTTTGTGCTTGAGGGCGTGATTGCCTCGGCGATTGGCGCGATTCTGGCTTCCGGTGTGCTCTGGGCAGTGCTCCAATTTGTGGTCCAGGATCGGCTGGCCCAGCAGAACCTCAACATGGCCTTTATCGATCCGAGCGAGATGCTCTGGGTGGCCCCCGGGCTGCTGATAGTGGGAGTTCTCTTGGCGTGGGGCTCGTCCCTGCTAACCTTGAGGCGCTACCTGAAGGTCTGACCCTGTCCAGCCAGTCCAGGTAGCAATCCCGGTGCCGTTCGCGCGGTACCGGGGGAAAGGAAGCACCCGTGAGTGAGACCACCCGCCACCCGTTGGCCCGTGCCGTCCTGACCGGCGCCCTCGTGAGCGTCTTCGGCTTGGGCCTGGGCATCACGCCTGTGCACGCCGACAAACTCGATGACAAGAAGGACCAGATCGAGCAGCAGATCCAGGGATCCGAGGAGGATCTCGAGGACCTGAACTCGACGCTCGCCGCCGCGGCCAAGAAGCTCAAGGAATACCAGGACAAGCTCCCCGCCGCGCAGCAGCGCCTCGCCGCCGCGGAGGCCGCCGTCACCACGGCGCGCTCCAAGGTCGAGGCCCTGCAGGCGCGGCTGTCCGAGGCGCAGGCCTCGCGCACCGAACTCTCCGAGGCCCGCGCCAAGCGCGCCCAGCGGGGAACGGACGCGCAGGCCATGGTCGGCCAGATCGCGGCCAACGCCTACCGCACGGGCGGTGCCTCGTCCGTGAGCGGCAATCTCGACGTGCTCTTCTCCGGCGAGGATCCGCAGGTCGTGGCCGGCTCGCTTGAGATCGCGAGCCGCGTCATGCAGGCGCAGAACAAGACCATCGGGACGCTGCGCGAGCAACAGGCCCAGGACGCCAACGACGCCGCGCGCCTCAAGGCCGTGGAGGAACAGATCGCCGATCTGAAGTCCCAGGCCGAGCAGGCACTGGCCCAGCAGAAGAGCGCCCGCGACACGGCCCAGGCCGCGAAGGACGAGGTCGACAAGATCCTGGCGGACACCGCGAGCGCGCAGGGCACGCTCAAGGACCAGATCGCCGACGTACAGGGCAAGCTGGAGCAGCAGAAGAAGGACCAAGCGGACGTCAACGCGCAGATCAAGGAGCGCCAGGAGCGCCTCAAGCGCGAGGCGGAGGCGCGCGCCAAGAAGGCGGCGGCGGAGGCCGCTGCCAAGCGCAAGGCTGCTCAGGCGGCGGCGAAGAAGAAGGCTGCAAACGCCGCCAAGCTCGCCGCGGAGGCAGACGCCGCCGAGACGAACGCCAGCGCCGCCAAGGACGATGCCACGCCGTCGGGCTCGTACAATGAGTCCTCGTGGGGCCTCATCGTTCCCGCGGACCCGGCTGGCTACATCACCTCGGGCTACGGCTGGCGCCCCACGCCGGCCGGCACCATCGACTACGGAGGGGCCGGAGGCTACGTGCACGCCGGCCTCGACTGGGGCTTCGGCGGGCGCTGCGGCCTGCCCATCAAGGCCGCCGCCGCCGGCACGGTCGAGTGGGCAGGGTGGAAGGGAACGCACGGCCAGATCGTGTCGATCGACCATAAGATCACCAAGGGGCACGCGCTCACGACCAACTACAACCACATGTCGCGGGTGGCGGTGCGCGTGGGCCAGAAGGTCAAGCAGGGCCAGGTGATCGGCTACGTGGGCACCACGGGCAACTCGACCGGCTGCCACCTGCACTTCGAGACGGTCGTGGACGGCTCCACGGTGAACCCGGCTCGCCTGCTGCACTAAAGGGAACAGCACCAGCCAGAGCGCGACGGCGGCGGCGCACCAAAAGGTGCGCCGCCGCCGTCGCGCTGTGGGGCCCTCGTCTGGCGCGCCCGCGCGGCACTGCCCCGGCGGCGCGGCGAAGGTGAGTAGGATGGATGCTTCCGCGCCGAGCGCGGAAACCACGGCATGGAGAGGAGGAAAGCCATGGGAAAGAAGAAGGACGACGACTCCCGCAACAAGGTCGTCGCGAGCAACCGCAAGGCGCGTCACGACTACGCCCTGCTGGATGAATACGAGGCGGGCATGGTGCTCACGGGCACCGAGGTGAAGTCGCTGCGCGAGGGCAAGGCCTCGCTCATCGACGGCTTCTGCACGTTCTACCGTGACGAGCTCTATGTCGAGGGCGTCTACATCCCGGAGTACCTCAACGGCTCCTGGACCAACCACGCCGCGCGCCGCCGCCGCAAGCTGCTGCTGCACCGCGACGAGCTCAACAAGATCCAGCGCAAGTCCGAGGAATCGGGCCTGACGATCGTGCCGCTGTCCCTGTACTTCAAGGACGGGCGCGCCAAGCTGCAGATCGCGGTGGCGCGAGGCAAGCGCGAGTACGACAAGCGCCAGACGCTGCGCGAGAAGCAGGACAACCGCGAGGCGCAGCGCGCCATGCGGGCCCGCAATCGCGGCTCAGACGCCGAGTAGGACGCCGGCCCGTCCGCGTGGGCTTCCCCAGCGAGGGGAATGAAGTGTGGGGGAGCGGGGTTATACTCTTTGTACCCATCCGGTTCGCCGGGCGGGCGGATTCCCCTCTCGAGGGGTCTTGGAAATTCAATACGGGGATGATCGGTTTCGACGATGTGAGTCGCGACAGGAGAAGCGGGCCAAGGATGCAGAGTCATCTTGTGAACGCTCTCTGCAAACCAATAAGTGCCGAATCCAAGCGCACTGACTTCGCTCTCGCTGCCTGATTGCAGCCAGACGGTCCGTTAGCCCTCCGCTGCTATCGCGGGGGATGCTAGCGTCAGCTAGATAGCCACTGCTGAGTACCTGCGTCGCAGGGGTGCTCGGGACTTTTTCTGCGACTGAGCCCGGAAGTACGAGCCACTTGTCCAAGTGATGGCTCTTGGGGCTGAGAAACTTCCTTTTGGACTGCGCCCGGAGAAGACCTGGCAACACCACATCGGACGGGGGTTCAATTCCCCCCATCTCCACTTCCCGTAGCCGAAGGGCCCCGGATCCGCGAGGATCCGGGGCCCTTCGTGCTTTCCCCGTCGCCGCCCCGGCGGGCGGCATTCAGCGTCCGCGCCGGGTGTCCACCATCAGGAATCCCAGCTGCACCGCGGCGGCCAGGGCCATGACGACGGCGGCGCTCCATGAAACGGCGTTGTGGGCCACCGTCGTTTGGAGGACGGCCGCGAGAACGGCGAGGGCGACGCTCAGCAGCCGGAGGCGCGCCGGGCGACGCGGTGCTCGCGGGTCCGGAGCTTCCTGAACATTTTTGTGATCCTGCATGGTTCCGCTTTCATCTCGAGTGACAACTTGATTGTTCTTCGGCGCCCTGACAGTCCATCCGGTCGCGTGTTTGCCGGCTGATCGCCCGTGACGAACGCCACCGTCTCGGCGTGCCTGTGGTGGAATGAAGCCATGAACCCCTCGCGCAGCACCCTCATGACGATCCTGCCCATCGTCGTCGGCTTCGGCCTCCTGGGCGCCTCCCTCTTCCTCTTCCGCTACCAGGTGGCGCTCGGCGCGATCCTGGGCGGCCTCGGCGCGCTCGTGCTCATCGCCAACCTGGTGCTCCTGCGCCGCGGGCGCTGAGCCGTGGAACACCCAGCCGAGGGGCGGCGTGTCCTCAAGACCTTCCGCCTCCTGCCCGCCCAGCTCTGGGCCAACCGCGCCGGTTCCACGACCGAGGTGATCGGCTTCGAGGAGTCGGCGCCGTTGCTGGCCGGCGTGGCGCCCTGGCGCCTGAGCGTCGCCTCCCTCGAGTTTCCGGCCGAGTTCTCGGTGCTGCCCGGCCTTGAGCGCACCTTCACGCCCGTGGGCGGTCGCGTGCGCCTGAGCGTCGAGGGGCGGCTGCACACGGTCGGGGACGGGGAACAACTGCGCTTTGCCGGAGAGGACGTGGTGGAGATCACCGACCTCGACCGTCCGTGCGCGGCGGTGAACCTCATGAGCCGCCGCGTGCCCGGGCTGCCCCGGGTGGAGGCTCGCACCCTGGGAGCCGGGGAAGCGACGCCGTCGCCCGGACCCGTGGTGTGGGTCAACCTGGAGACGGGGATGGGCACCTTCGATCTGCTCGAGGGCCCGCTCGGCGCGGGGCGCGCCCTCGGCCTCTTCGGCCCCGCCTGAGACCCAGACACCGCGAAGGGGGCACCGCGGCCGAGTCGCAGCCCCGAGGATGCGCTCAGGCCCCGCCCCGGCCCGGCATCGGCGCTCTCAGGCGCCGGCGAGGGTCAGGCCCAGCGCCGCGGCGCACAGACCCAGCACGAGGTGCCCCAGGAGCACGGTCGCGGCGCGAGCCCAGCGCCGTTCCTTCAGGGCCCCGGCCGCCACGACGGCCCACGTGGAGAAGGTCGTGAGCCCGCCGCACCAGCCGGCTCCGATCACCGTGGCCCACGCGGACCCGGCGGGCAACGCCCCGTGGACCCACCCCAGCACGAACGATCCCACCACGTTCACGATGAGCAGCGGCCACGGCCACCCGGCCAGCCCGGCGACGCGGCCGGAGCCGGCGGGGTCCCCGGCGCGGCTGGCGCGCCCGGCCCGATAGGCCAACCACGCGTCGTCGAGCAGCACGCGGGCGAGGGCGCCCACGGCACCCGCCGCCCCCACGGCGAGGGCCATGCCCAGCGCGCTCATGCGGCGCCCCGCTCACGCGAGGGGACGCGCCCGCCGAGCCACAGGCCCAGCAGCGCTGCGCAGACACCGAGCAGGGCCTGGGCCAGCGCCACCCAGGGGCGGAAGGGGTCGGCGAAGGCCACGGCGATCGCCGAGAAGGTCGTGAAGCCGCCCAGGACGCCGGGCCCGAGGCCGGCGCGCACCCAGTCACGGCGGCTGCCTGGCCCGCGCCCGCGGGACCACAGGCCCGTGAGCAGCCCAAGCGCCAGCGCACCGGCCACGTTGATGGCCGCGGTGGCCAGTTCCGCCCCCGAGGCCGACAGCCCCGCCGTCGAGAGGTAGCGCGCGAGCGCACCAAGAAAGCCGCCAGCCGCCACGGCGCCGTAGCGCGCGGCGGAGGCGGCGGTCTTGGTGGTGCCGGCCGTGGTGATCAGCCCCGCGCGCCGGGCAGCGGGGTGGGGGACTTCTCGGCGTCGCGCGTGCCGAGCACGTCGAGCACCTGCTCGTGCAGGAGCGAGTTGGTCACGAGGGCGTTGCCGCCCCACGGGCCCTCCTCGCCCTGCAGGGAGGTGAAGCGGCCGCCCGCCTCGGTGACGATCGGGACCAGAGCTGCCATGTCGTAGAGGTTCAGCTCGGGCTCGCACGCGATGTCCACCGCGCCCTCGGCCGCGAGCGTGTAGGAGAAGAAGTCGCCGTAGCCGCGCGTGCGCCACACGGTGTCCTGGAGCTCCAGCATGCCCTCGCGCCAGCCCCGGTCCTTCCAGCCCGTGAGGGAGGAGATGGACAGCGAGGCGTCCTCGAGCCGCGAGACCTGCGAGACCTGCAGGCGGCGGGCCTGCGCCAGGGAGCGGCCAGTGTAGGAGCCGCCGTCCTTCATGGCCCACCAGCGCCGGCCCAGGGCGGGCGCCGAGACCGTGCCGATGACCACCTCGCCGTCCTCCACGAGGGCGATGAGCGTGGCCCACACGGGCACGCCGCGCACGAAGTTCTTGGTGCCGTCGATGGGGTCGATGATCCACATGCGATCGCCCGAGCCGCTCGTGCCGAACTCCTCGCCGAAGACGGCGTCGCGCGGGCGGGCGCGCTCCAGGTGGCCGAGGATGGACTCCTCGGCGCGCTTGTCGGCGTCGGTGACGGGGGTGAGGTCCGGCTTGGTCTCCACCGCGAGATCGGCGGCGTGGAAGCGGGAGAGCGTGAGCTCGTCCACCGCCTCGGCCATGAGGTGGGCCAGGTGCAGGTCATCGCTGTGGCGCGTCATGGTCACAACCCTACCGGCGGCGGCGCTCAGGCCCCGTGTTCTCCCAGTTCCTTGACGTCCTCGCTCGCCTCGACGCGCGAGGCGAGCAGCTTGCGCAGGGAGGCGAGGCGGTCGGCGCCGTGCGGCCCGGCCTTGCCCTCCTCAACCCAGGCATCCAAGGCGCAGCCCGGCGCGTCAACGGCGTGGGTGCAGCCGCGCGCGCACTCGGCCGTGGCGGGCACGAGGTCCTCGAAGGCGTCGACGACGCCCTGCTCGTCGACGTGGGCGAGGCCGAAGGAGCGCACGCCGGGGGTGTCGACGACCCAGGTTCCGGTGGGGGACTCGGGGACCTTGAGCGCGATGGCGGAGGAGGAGGTGTGGCGGCCGCGGCCCGTCACCTTGTTGACGCCGCCCGTGGCACGCCCGGCGCCCGTGAGCGCGTTGACGAGCGTGGACTTGCCCACGCCGGAGTGGCCGAGCAGGGCGGAGACGTGGCCGTCCAGGAGCCCGTGCAGCGTGGAGAGGGCCTCCTCGTCCACGGGCAACGAGCCGTTCTCGTCGATCTCGCCGGTCCCGGCGCGGGAGACGACGACGTCGAGGCCCAGCGGGACGTAGGTCTCCAGCAGGTCGGTCGGCTCGCGCAGATCGGCCTTCGTGATGACGAGGACGGGCGTGATGCCGGCGTCGTGCGCGGCCACGAGCGTGCGGTCGATGAAACCGGGGCGCGGCTCGGGATCGGCGGCCGCGACGACGACCACGACCTGGTCGGCGTTGGCCACGACGGCGCGCTCCACGGGGTCGGTGTCGTCGGCGCTGCGGCGCAGCAGGGTGGAGCGCTCCTCGATGCGCACGAGGCGCGCGAGGGCGTCCTGTCCGCCGGAGATGTCGCCGACGAGGGCGACGCGATCGCCCGGCACCACGGCCTGGCGGCGCAGCTCGCGGGCGCGCATGGCCAGGACCGTCCGCTCGGTCTTGGTCCCCTCGTCCACCACGGTGGTGTAGCGGCCGCGGTCCACGCCGATCACGCGGCCGATGGTCGCGTCTTCGTGCTTGGGGCGGTCCTTGGTGCGCGGGCGCGAGCCCTTCTTGTTGGGGCGGATGCGGACATCCGACTCATCCCACTGGCGCCCGCTCACGCGTGTGCCTCCTCGTTCGGTGCAGCGTTCGACGGCGCGTGCCCGCCGGGGGCGGGCGGCGTCGCCGTGGCGAGCATCGCCTCCCACATCCGCGTGAACTCGGGGAGCGTCTTGGCGGTGGTCTCGACGTTCTCGACCTCGATGCCGGGCACGGCGAGGCCCACGATGGCGCCGGCCGTGGCCATGCGGTGGTCCTCGTAGCTCTCCCAGACCGCGCCGTGGGCGGAGCCCGGCACGGGTCTGATCTGCACGCCGTCGGCCAGCTCGCTCGCCGGCACGCCGATGCGCGTGAACTCGGCGACGAGCGCCGCGAGGCGGTCGGTCTCGTGGCCGCGCAGGTGGGCGATGCCCGTCAGGCGGCTCGGCCCCTCGGAGACGGCGCAGAGCGCAGCGAGGGTGGGGGCCAGTTCGCCCGTGTCGGCCGCGTCGATGCCGCGCGGGGTGCCGTAGCCCGTGACGGACAGGACGGCGTCGGCGCCGAGCTCAACGGTGGCGCCCATGGCGGGGAGCAGCTCGCGCCACAGGGCGCCGATCTGCGTGGTCCGGGCGGGCCAACGCGGCACGCGCACGGTGCCGCCGCACACGAGCGCGGCGGCCAGGAAGGGGCCGGCGTTCGAGAGGTCCGGCTCCACGACGACGTCGCCGGGGGCCGGCACGGCGGCGCCGACGCTCCAGGAGCGGCCGTCGGCACCGGTGGAGGCGGGCACGCCGGCGGCGCGCAGCACCTCGAGGGTCATCTCGATGTGCTGGGGGCTCGGCAGGCTGGCACCCGTGTGGCGCACCGTGAGGCCGAGCGGCAGGCGCGCGGCGGAGAGCAGGAGGGCCGAGACAAACTGGCTGCTGCCCGAGGCGTCGATCGAAATCTCGCCGCCCGTGACGGACTCGTTGCCCGTCACGGTGAAGGGCAGGAAGCCGTCCTCGCCGCCCTCGATCGTGGCGCCGAGCTGGCGCAGGGCCTCGACGACGGGGCCCATGGGACGACGGCGGGCGGCCGCGTCACCGTTGAAGCGGACGGGGGTGCGCAGCAGGGCAGCGACGGCGGGCACGAAGCGCATGACGGTCCCGGCCAGGCCGCAGTCGATGTCCAGGGGCTCCGCCGAGGCGGTGCCGCCCGGCTGGAGCGGCATGACGCGCCAGAGCGGGGCGCCGGAGTTCGTGGTCCCCTCCGTGTCGACCTCGGCGCCGAGGGTGCGCAACGCGGCCGCCATGAGGCGCGTGTCGCGCGAATCGAGCGGGGCCGTGAGCTGAGTGGGCTCCCCGGCCAGCGCGGCGAGCAAGAGGTGCCGGTTGGTGAGGGACTTCGATCCGGGCAGCTCGACGGTGGCGTCGAGGCGTCCGGGGGAGAGGGGGGCGCTCCAGTGCTGCGTCATGAGGTTCAGGCCAGCGCCTTCTTTGCCTTGCGGGTTTCCTTGGCGAGGAACTTCTGCCCGCGCGCCCCGGCGTCCTTGGCGCGCCACACCAGCGACGGCTTGCCGTTCGTGTCCACCGCGGCGAGCAGAGCGCCGCCGGTCAGCCCGGCCTGCGTGGCCAGGGACGCGATGCGGTCGCCGCGCGAGGACTCGGCGGAGGGTCGATCGCTGGCGAGCGTGAGCGCCTGGGAGGCGACGATGAGCGCGGAGGAGATGCGCGGGAGGCGGCCGAGCGCGAGGAGGGCGCCGGCGCCGACCTGCACCCCGCCGATGGCGCGGGCCACGAGTTCCGGTCGATCGCTCAGGCCCTGCAGGGCGGGAACGGAGCGGGAGGCCTTGGCCAGCAGCGGTCGCAGCGCCGCGGCGCTCGACTCCGGCGCACGCAGGCGGGACAGGCCGCCCAGCACGAAGGGGGCCGCCAGCAGCGGTCGGGCAATGGTGCGGATGAGCGTCATGCGTCCTCCAGGTCTACGGGACCCCTTACCGGGGTCTTCCTTCCCTCCATTGTCCCACGGCGGGGAATAGGCCCCCGGCCCGCGGCGTTTCAAGAGGCGATACGTGAAGGCCGCCCACCCCAGGGCGGCGGCTGCGGCAGCCGCCGGAGCAGGCCCACCGAAAGGACGCGTCACAGACTATGCCGATGCTGCTGGCCGAGCCCGCCGCCCTGCCCCGTGCCGAGGGACACGTAGACTGGCGCGCGATGAGCAGCAACAGCACCGACGACGCCACGGTCGACGTCGCGACGGAGACCGAAGAGCAGCGTCGCGCCCGTTTCGAGCGCGACGCCATGCAGTATGTGGATCAGCTCTACTCGGCCGCCCTGCGCATGGCGCGGGACGCGGCCGACGCCGAGGATCTGGTGCAGGAGGCCTACGCCAAGGCGTACGCGTCGTTCCACCAGTACAAGCCGGGAACCAATCTCAAGGCCTGGCTGTACCGCATCCTGACCAACACGTACATCAACCTCTACCGCAAGCGTCAGCGCGAGCCGAAGCGCTCGAGCACCGAGCAGGTGGAGGATTGGCAGCTCGGCGGCGCCGTGGAGCACGGGGATCCCGCGCTGCGCTCCGCCGAGGCCCAGGCCCTCGACCACCTCCCGGACTCGGACGTGAAACGCGCCCTGCAGTCCATCCCGGAGGAGTTCCGCCTGGCGGTCTACTTCGTGGACGTCGAGGGTTTTGCCTACAAGGAAGCCGCGGAGATCTTGGACATCCCCATCGGCACCGTCATGTCGCGACTGCATCGCGGCCGCAAACAGTTGCGCGAGCTGCTGGCCGACTACGCCGCCGATCGCGGCGTGTCGACCAAGGGCCGCGGACAGGAGCAGGAGAAATGAGCGAGGACTGTTTCGAACTCGGGGACTGCGCCTCCGCGCGCCTCGAACGCATCTACGAGTACCTGGACGGTGCGCTGTCCAGGGAGGATCTGTGCAACGTGCAGGACCACCTGAGCACGTGCCCGGAGTGCAGCGCCGAGTATGACCTCGAGTGCATCATCCGCTCCGTGGTGCGCCGCAGCTGCTCCGAGCCCGCCCCGCAGGATTTGAAGACGCGCATCATGGTGAGGATCGATCAGATCCGCATCGAGGGAAGCCACTCGAGCTCCGCCCACTGAGCCGGCGTGCCCGAGGCGCCCACGCGCCGTCGTGCACTGCCTGGCAGGCGCCCAGCCAACGACAACGGCCGGCGTCCCCCTCGAGGGGGACGCCGGCCGTGGTGCATCTACCAGCCGTGTCTCAGGCGTTGGGACGCTTGCCGTGGTTGGCACCGCCGTGCTTACGGCTGCGACGCTTGCGTGCGCGCTTGCTCATGGTTGACTCCTCACTTGTGCGGCGTTCCTCTCGCCGACGCGATGCGGCGACTCTCCTGACCCATCCTCTCACGCGCGTGAGCGCCCGATCGCACGCGACGGCGCGCCGGCCGGGGCCGCGGTGAGGAAGAACGGGGAGTTCTTGTCCCGCCCTTAGGCGGTGGGGGCGGCCACCCCGAGCCACGGGTACCAACCGCGGTGCAACACGAGCCAAGCCATGAGCCCGTGGCCCTGCTGGGCCGGGATGCCGTCGTGCGCCGCGAGGTCCGCGCGCCACTGCTCGTGATGCTCCAGCGGCGAGAAGGTGTCCACGTAGAAGTGATTGCGGCGCGTCGTCACGTCGCCGAAGGCCGCCGAAAGCTGACCCAGGCGCGCGTTGCGGTTCGCGTCGAGCGTGGGCGGCGGGCCCACGACAAACGCCGACAGGCTCAGCTGCGTGGCGGCGTCGAGGATGTTTGCCAGGTTCAGGCGCGAGCGGGCGGTCGAGAGCCCGGCCGCCTCGTCGGCGCCGGAGAGCGCCACCACCAGGCGGTTGTCCCCGTCCGGATCGAAGCGGCGCTGGGCCTCGACGAGCCAGCGCTCGGCCAGCTCCTCCGTGGTCTCGGCCGGGCTCGCCAGCACGTACGGATCGAGGCGCAACGACTCGCCCGGCGTCTTGGCCAGGACGCGCCCGAACCAACCCAGGGCGCGCTGGTCTCCATGGCCGGCGAGCAGCTCGTCGCCGATCGCCACGAGGCGCAGGGTTCTGGTCTCCACTTGGCTTCGATCCTTTCGATGGGAGGTGCGCTTGCCCACTGTAATTCAGCGGGGCCGCCGGGAACGGCAAGGGCGGGACACGACACCGTGTCCCGCCCTTGAAAACCCGCGGTGAGGGATTTAGGCGAAGGCCTGCTTCAGCAGGGTCTTCAGCTCTTCGTCGTGACGCTTGTGCGAGCCAGTCGAGGTCGCGGCGGACGCCGGGCGCGACACCACTGCCACCTGGCGATCAAGCTGCGGCAGCAGGTTCAGCGCCATGAACGGCCACGGACCCTGGTTCTCCGGCTCGTCCTGCACCCAACGCACCTCGGCGTTCGGGTACTTGGCGAGCTCGGCCGCGATCTCCTGCGCGGGCAGCGGGTAGAGCTGCTCAACGCGGACGATGGCGGTGGAGCCGTCGGCGAACTTCTCCTGCTCGGCCAGCAGGTCGTAGTACAGGCGACCCGAGACCAGCAGCACGCGCTTCACCGAGTCGCCCGAGGGCACCACGGCGTCCGGGATGACCGGCTGGAACTGCGCCTGCGTGAACGCCTCGACCGGCTGGGCGGCGGCCTTGAGGCGCAGCAGCTGCTTGGGCGTGAAGACGATCATGGGCTTGCGCGGGCGGCTGTAGGCCTGGCGACGCAGGGCGTGGAAGTAGTTCGCGCCCGTGGTCGGGTTCAGCACGCGCATGTTGTCCTCTGCACACATCTGCAGGTAACGCTCGATGCGGGCGGAGGAGTGATCCGGGCCCTGGCCCTCGTAGCCGTGCGGCAGCAACAGGACGAGCGAGGAACGCTGGCCCCACTTCTGCTCGCCCGAGGAGATGAACTCGTCGACGATGGTCTGCGCGCCGTCGGCGAAGTCGCCGAACTGGGCCTCCCACAGGACGAGGGCATCCGTGCGCTCCACGGAGTAACCGTACTCGAAGCCCATGACCGCGTACTCGGACAGCGGGGAATCGTAGATCAGGAACTTGGCCTGGTCCTCGCTGATCTGGCGGATCGGGGTCCACTCGTCACCGTTGACGCGGTCGTGGAAGACCGCGTGGCGCTGCACAAAGGTGCCGCGGCGGGCGTCCTGGCCCGTGATGCGCACCGGCACGCCCTCGTGGGCGAGCGAGGCGAAGGCAGCGAGCTCGGCAAAGCCCCAGTCGATGCCACCCTGGGTGGACATCTTGGCGCGCTTCTCCAGCAGGGACTTCAGCTTCGGGTGGACCGTGAAGCCCTCGGGAACCTCGGCGTGGGCGCGGCCCACGGAGGCCAGCAGCTCCGCCGAGATCGCCGTGTCGGTGGCGCGGGGATCGGAGACCGAGTCCTCGTCCGCCTGGGCACGCGGCTTGTCCAGATCGTTGACCGAGCCGGCGGCCGGGACGGCCGGGATCGGCGAGGTCTGCGCGGCGTGGGTCTCCACGAACACGGACTCCAGGCGGGCCTGGTAGTCGGCGACGACCTGGTCGGCCTCCTCCTGCGTGATGTCGCCGCGGCCCACGAGGGCCTCGGTGTACAGCTTGCGGGTGGAGCGCTTGGCCTCGATGAGGTTGTACATGAGCGGCTGCGTCATCGACGGATCGTCGCCCTCGTTGTGACCGCGGCGGCGGTAGCAAATGAGGTCGATGACGACGTCGGCGTGGAAGGACTGGCGGTACTCGAACGCGAGCCACGCTGCCTGGACCACGGCCTCCGGGTCGTCCCCGTTGACGTGGAAGACCGGGGCCTGGATGAACTTCGAGATGTCCGTGGAGTACACGGAGGAGCGGCCGGAGGACGGCGGGGTCGTGAAGCCGACCTGGTTGTTCACGACCACGTGAATCGTGCCGCCGGTCTTGTAGCCGCGCAGCTGCGAGAGGTTCAGCGTCTCGGGGACCACGCCCTGGCCGGCAAATGCGGCGTCGCCGTGCACCAGGATCGGCAGCACGGAGAAGCCGTCGGTGCCGCGATCGAGCACGTCCTGCTTGGCGCGGGCGATGCCCTCCAGCACCGGGTCGACGGCCTCGAGGTGCGAGGGGTTCGCGGCCAGGTACACCTTGGTGGTGTTGCCGGCCTCGGAGGTGAAGGAGCCCTCGGTACCGAGGTGGTACTTCACGTCGCCGGAGCCCTGCACGCCGGCCGGGTCCTGGGTGCCCTCGAACTCGCGGAAGACCTGGGCGTAGGTCTTGCCGGCGATGTTCGTCAGCACGTTGAGGCGACCGCGGTGGCTCATGCCGATCGCGGCCTCCTCGAGGCCGGCGTCGGCCGCCTCGGAGATGATCGCGTCAAGCAGCGGCAGGAGCGACTCGCCGCCCTCGAGGGAGAAGCGCTTCTGACCGATGAACTTGGTCTGCAGGAAGGTTTCGAAGGCTTCGGCCTGGTTCAGCTTGCCGAGGATGCGCAGCTGCTCCTCGCGGCTGGGCTTCTCGTAGCCGTGCTCCAGGTGGTCCTGGAACCACTTGCGCTGCTCGGGATCCTGGATGTGCATGTACTCGATGCCGGTGGTGCGGCAGTACGCGTTGCGCAGGACACCGAGGATGTCGCGCAGGGGCAGGCGATCCTTGCCGCCGAAGCCGCCCGTGACCCACTCGCGGTCCAGATCCCAGAGGGTCAGGCCGTAGGTCTGCACGTCCAGGTCGGGGTGGCGACGCTGCATGTAGACGAGCGGGTTGGTGTCGGCCATGAGGTGGCCGCGCTCGCGGTAGGCGTGGATGAGCTGCTGGATGCGGGCGACCTTGTTGACCTGCAGGTCGACGTCAACCTGGTTGTCCTTGGCCCAGCGGATCGGCTCGTAGGGGATGCGCAGGGCCTCGAAGATCTCGTCCCAGAACTCGTCGCCGAGCAGGAGGGACTCGATGGTCTTCAGGAACTCGCCGGAGCCGGCGCCCTGGATCACGCGGTGATCGTAGGTGGAGGTCAGCGTGATGATCTTGCCGACGCCCAGCGAGGCGATGACCTTGTCGGAGGAGCCGCGGTACTCGGCGGGCACGTCGAGCGCGCCCACGCCGATGATGGCTGCCTGGCCCTTGGAGAGGCGGGGCACGGAGTGGACCGTGCCGATGCCGCCCGGGTTGGTGAGGGAGACCGTGGTGCCGGCGTAGTCGTCGGCCGTCAGCTTGTTCTGGCGGCCGCGGCCGATCAGGTCCTCGTAGGTGTGCCAGTAGGTCGCGAAGTCCATGGCCTCGGCGGCCTTCAGGTTCGGCACCACGAGCGAACGGGTGCCGTCCGGCTTGGGGATGTCGATGGCGATGCCGAAGTTCACGTGCGGGTTGTGCACGGCCACCGGCTTGTTGTCGCGGACGTCGTAGGAGACGTTCATGGACGGCATGAGCTTCAGCGCGCGGATCACGGCGAAGCCGATGAGGTGCGTGAAGGAGATCTTGCCGCCGCGGGCGCGGCGCAGGTGGTTGTTGATGACGATGCGGTTGTCGATCAGCAGCTTGGCCGGGACGGCGCGCACGGTGGTGGCCGTGGGGACCTCGAGGCTCATCTCCATGTTCTTGGCGATGGCCTTGGCGGGGCCGCGCAGCACCTGCAGCTCCTCCTGCTCGGAGGCGGCCGGGGCGGCCTGCTTCTGCGGGTCGGCCGGAACGGGGGCCTGCTTGTCGTTTGGGCGCACCGAGGCGCTCGACGCCGCGCGGGCGGCCTGGGCGGGGGCGGCGGGTGCCGCCGCGGCCGGGGCGGGCGCGGCGGCCGGGGCCGCGGGGGCGGCGGGCGTGCTCACCGGGCGGGTCGCGGCGGCGACCGGCTGGGCCGGCTGCGCCGGCTCGGCGGGAGCGGCGGGGGCCTGGGCGACAGGGGCTGCGGGCGCCGCGGGGGCGGCCGGCGCGGCCACACCGGAACCGGAGCTCAGGGACTCAAAGATGTCCCACCACTTCGGATCGACGGAGTTCTTGTCGGCGAGGTACTGCTGGTACAGCTCCTCGACCAGCCACTCGTTCCCCCCGAACTCCTCTTTCAGCCGGTCGTTCGACAGTTCTGGCACGGTGAATACGCCTCGTTTCACATGGTGGCTATGCGTCATGGATGTGCCCGGGACACACGTGTATTCCGGTCACAGTTGCGTCTCACTGTACGCAGTTTCAGGGGCAAGCGGCCAATCCCAGGCGTGTTTCCCACCACCTTCCAAGTTCGACGTCTTGTAGAAATTCTTGGCGTTTGGTACGGCTTGCGCGCGGACTCGCCTCGCGCGCGTGTGGTGCGCGCCCGCGTCGCGCCCAAGACACAGGAAAATCGGTGCGCTCGCGTGGCCCCCGTCGCGGCGCGCAGGCGCTCGATCCCGTACGCTGGACGGACTATGGACAGCCATTCTCCGTGCCGGCCCGTCGCCCCTGTGCGCCGCGCCGGCAGCCCCAGAACCGCCTCCACCTCCTCCGCCGCATCGGAGCCCGACAGTCCGGGGGGAGGGCTTGATCCCCTGACTCCACCGGGGCCCCCGCGGGTCGTGGCCAGCGCCCCGACGGGCGGGTGGAGCGCCTGATGGAATGGCTTTACCTGCTCCTCGGGCTGTTGCTCGTGCTCGGCACGGCGTTCTTCGTGGCCGTGGAGTTCTCGCTCGTGGCCCTCGACGTGCCCAGCGTGCAGCGCCGCATCGATGAGGGCGACACCAAGGCCGTGCCGCTCCTGCGGTGCCTGCGCTCGCTCTCGACCCAGCTGTCGGCGGTGCAGCTCGGCATCACCCTGACCACGCTCCTGACGGGCTTCGTCATGGAGCCGAGCGTCGGCAAGCTCCTGCACGCTCCGCTCGAGGCGATCGGCCTCGGCGCCGCGACGGACGCCGTCGCGCTCGTCGTGGCCATGGTCATCGCGACCCTGTTCTCCATGGTGATCGGCGAGCTGATCCCCAAGAACCTGGCGATTGCCGAGCCCTACCGGATCGGCCGGGCCCTGGCCCGCCCGCAGCTCGTCTTCACCGCGATCTTCAAGCCCGCCGTGATCGTGCTCAACGGCTTCGCCAACTGGGTGCTTCACCGCTTCGGCCTCGAGGCCAAGGAGGAAATCTCCGGTGCCCGCACGCCCGAAGAACTCACGAGCCTCCTGAACCGCTCGGCCCAGCTGGGCACGGTGGATCAAGACACGGCCCGCTTCCTCTCGCGCACGCTGCACTTTGCCGAGCGCACGGCGGCCGACGTCATGACCCCGCGCATCCGCATGGAGACGGTGCACGCCGACGATCCGCTCGAGCTCGTCATCCAGACGGCGCGCCGCACCGGCTACTCGCGCTTCCCCGTGATCGGGGACGATCCGGACGATGTCCGCGGCGTGGTGCACGTCAAGAAGGCCATCTCGGTTCCGCGTGACCGCCGCGCGGAGCTGGTGGCCGCGACCGTCATGAGCGAGCTGGCCGAGGTGCCGGAGACCGTGCACCTCGACGACCTGATCGGCGAGCTGCGCGCAGCGAATCTGCAGATGGCCGTGGTCCTGGACGAGTACGGGGGAACCGCGGGCATGGTGACCCTCGAGGACCTCGTCGAGGAGATCGTCGGCGATGTCCAGGATGAGCATGACCGCCGACCGGCCGGTGCGGTCCAGGCCGCCGACGGCACCTGGATCCTCTCGGGCCTGTTGCGCCCGGACGAGGTCTCGGAGCGCATTCCTGGCCTCAAGGTGGCCGACGAGGCGGCGTACGAAACCGTGGGTGGCTACGTCATGGCCCAGCTGGGCCGTGTGCCGCGCATCGGCGACGAGGTGCCCGTGGGCGGGGGAGTCCTCCGCGTCAACATGATGGATGGACGACGCGTGGACCGCCTGCAATTTGTGCCCGCCACCCCGGCCGAGGACGACGAGCAGGAGGTGTCCCGATGAGCGATTGGTGGGGCATCGTGTGGCTTGTCGTCCTTCTGGCCGGCAACGCCTTCTTTGTGGCGGCGGAGTTCGCCATCATGTCCGCCCGGCGCTCGCAGATCGAGCCCAAGGCGGATGCCGGCTCCAAGCGGGCCAAGACCGCGTTGACCGCCATGGAGCACGTGAGCGTCATGCTCGCGGTGTGCCAGCTCGGCATCACCGTCTGCTCGCTGCTGATCCTGCAGGTCGCCGAGCCGGCCGTGCATCACCTCTTCGCCGCGCCGCTCGAGGCGCTGCACGTGCCGCACGGCGTCGCGGACACCGCTGGCTTCGTGTTCGCCCTGCTGATCGTGACCTTCCTGCACGTGACGCTCGGCGAGATGGTGCCGAAGAACTTCTCGGTGTCCCTGGCGGACAAGGCGGTGCTGCTGCTCGCCACGCCCATGGTGTGGATCGCGCGGGGTCTGCGCCCCATCGTGGGGGCGCTGAACTGGATCGCCAATCACGCCGTGCGCGCCTTCGGCTTCGAGCCCAAGGACGAGGTCGCCTCGACCTACACGATCGACGAGGTGCAATCCATCGTGGAGGAGTCCAGGCGTGAGGGCCTCGTCGAGGACGACGCGGGCCTGCTGACGAGCGCCTTCGAGTTCACCAACCGGACCGTGGGGGACATCGCGATCCCGCTCGCCCAGGTCGTGAGCCTCGACGCCGACGCCACGCCGGAGGAGTTCGAACACGCGGTGGGTCGAACCGGCTTCTCGCGGTTCGTGATGCGCGAGCCCGACGGCGAGCTGGCGGGCTACCTCCACCTCAAGGACGTCATCGTGCTCCCTCCTGAGCTCTACGAGATGCCCATCCCGTTCGCCAAGGTGCGCTCCTTCGTGAACCTCGGGGAGAGCGTCGAGGTGGAGGACGCGCTGGAGACCATGCAGCGCACGGGCACGCACGTGGCCCGCGTGCTGGACGCCCAGGGCGAGACGAGCGGCATCCTCTTCTTCGAGGATGTGCTCGAGCAGCTCGTGGGTGAGATTCGCGACGCGACCCAGCAGACGCAGGAGCGCCGCTTCAGCGTGGGGCACGACGACGACCAGTAGCCTCCCGGCCGCCGGCCGCCTCGGGCGGCCGCGCACCTGAGCCGAGCGACGACGCCGGCCCGCCCCCGAGGGGCGGGCCGGCGTCGTCGCTGGTGGCCGGCGTAGGCTATGATGAGAATCGTTCTCATTAAGCGTCGACGAAAGGCCACCGTGAAGCTCGCCCGCGCACCCCGCCGCACGACCCTCACAGCACTGGCGACCGCCGGTGCCCTCGTTCTCAGCGCCTGCGGCGCCTCGGCCCCCAGCCAGGAGCAGCCAAGCACGGCGGAGGGACTGCGCGTTGTGGCTTCAACCACCGTCTACTCCTCCCTCGTCTCCGAGGTGCTCGGCGATCGCGGCGAGGTCGAAGCGCTGATCTCCTCCGCCGGCCAGGATCCGCACTCGTACGAGGCGAGCGCCCGCGACAAGCTCAAGCTCTCCAAGGCCCATCTGGTGGTGCTCAACGGCGGCGGCTACGACGCGTTTGCCGAGCAGGTCGTCGATTCGCTCGCGCAGCGCCCCCCGGTACTCGAGGCTTTCGAGGGGGAGGGGCACAGCCACGATCATGCCGGCGAAGAGGCGGGCGCGGCCGGGCCGAGCACCGCGGCGGCCGACGATCACGCCGACCACGACCATGACCACGCGGATCACGACCATGCGGAGGAATCGCACGCGCAGAGCGAGGCCCCGACGCAGACCACGTCGGCCGACGCGGACCATGCGGAGCACGAGCACGGCAACGAGCACGTCTGGTACGACCTCCACCTCATGAAGGACTTCGCCGGGCGCGTGGGCGACGAGCTCGCGGCGATCGATCCGGCGGGCGCCGCCGGCTACCGCGAGCGGGCCGCCGCGCTGGCCGGAAAGCTGGGCGGGCTCGAGGAGCGGGTCGAGGCCCTGCAGTCCTCGGCGAAGGGCCGCGGCTATCTCATGACCGAGCCCGTGGCGCAGTCCCTCTTGGAGGACGCGGGTCTGACGAACAAGACGCCGGAGGGGCTCGCCGAGGCGATCGAGGAGGGGGACGAGATCTCCCCGCTCGCCCTCAAGCGCGCGCAGGACGAACTGCGCTCGGGCTCCGTGACCGTCCTCGCCTACAACGAACAGACCACCGACGAGCAGACGACCCTGATCAAGGCCACGGCCGAACAGGCAGGCGTCCACGTCCTCAGCGTTTCGGAGACCCCCGGCGCCGACGAGGACTACCTCACGTGGATGGGCTCCACCATCGATGCCCTGGAAGGCGCGCTCAAGTGACGCAGACCCCCGCCCTCTCCCTGCGCGATGCGTGCGTCGACTTCGGCGAACGCACGCTCTGGAACGGGCTCGACCTGGACGTCATGCCGGGGGAGTTCGTGGCCGTGCTCGGCCCCAACGGCTCGGGCAAGACCACGCTCATGCGCGTGCTGCTCGGCATGCAGAAACTCACCCACGGCACGGCCGAGGTGGCCGGCAAACCGGTGGGGCACGGCTCGCGCAACGTGGGCGTGATCCCGCAGCAGCGCCCGCTGCCGGAGGGGACGCCGCTGCGCGCCCGCGACCTCGTGGCCCAGGGCCTGGACGGCACCTCATGGGGCCCGCGCTTCCTCGACCCCCGCCGCAAGCGCATCGACGCCCGGGTGGACGAGCTGCTCGATCGGGTCGGCGCCACCAGCTATGCGGACCGACCGGTCTGGACGCTCTCCGGAGGCGAGCAGCAGCGACTGCGCGCGGCCCAGGCCCTCGCGACGGATCCGGCGGTGCTGCTCTGCGATGAGCCGCTCCTCTCGCTCGACGTGGCGCACCAGGAGGAGGTCACGGCCCTCATCTCGGCGCAGGCCAAGCAACACAACGCGGCGGTGCTCTTTGTGACGCACGAGATCAACCCCGTGCTGCCGTACGTGGACAAGGTCCTCTACCTGGCAGGCGGCCGCTTCACGGTGGGCACGCCGGACGAGGTCATCACCTCCGAGTCGCTCACGCGCCTCTTCGGCCGCCCCGTCGACGTGGTGCGCGTGGGCCAGCGCGTCGCGATCCTCGGCGGGGACGACCACACCCACCACGAGCACGACCACGAGGCCCCGGAGGACAACGCATGAACCTCGCATCCGATCTGATGCTGAGCGCCGCCGGCTCGCCGTGGTGGGAGAAGGTCTTCTCCTTCCAGGACTACGGCGAGCTGATCGGCCTGCTCTGGCCCTCGCTCGTGGCCGGCGCCGTGCTCGGCGTCGTGGGCGGCGTCGTCGGAGTCGTGGTGATGGCCCGCGACATGGGCTTCGCCGTGCATGGCATCTCCGAGCTCTCGTTCGCTGGAGCCGCGGCAGCCCTCCTGATGGGCATGGACGTGGTCACCGGCTCGATCATCGGCTCCATCATCGCCGCACTGCTGCTGGGGCTCCTGGGGGCCGGGGCCCGCGAGCGCAACGCCATCACCGGCGTGCTCATGCCGTTTGGCCTGGGCCTCGGCATCCTCTTCCTGGCGCTCTATGAGGGGCGCAGCGCCAACAAGTTTGGCCTGCTCACGGGCCAGATCGTGGCGGTGGACGAGGCAAAGGTGACCACCATGGTCGTGGGCGCAATCGTGGTGCTCGCCGGCATGGCGATCATCTGGCGCCCGCTCATGTTCGCCTCCACCGACCCCTGGGTTGCCGCCGCGCGCGGAGTGCCGGTGCGTGGCCTCTCCGTGGCGTTTGTGGTGCTGCTCGGCCTCTCGGTGGCCATGGCGATCCAGGTGGTGGGCGCGCTCTTGGTGCTCTCGCTACTCATCACCCCGGCGGCGGCGGCGCTGCAGCTCACGGCGCGCCCGGGCAAGGCCGTGGCCCTTTCCGTCACCTTTGCGCTGATCAGCGTGGTGGGCGGCATCCTGCTGGCGCTCGCGGGTTCGCTCCCGGTGAGCCCCTACGTCACGACGATCTCGTTTGCCCTGTGGATCGGTGCCAAGCTGGTCGTGTGGCGCCGGGCCGCGCGTGGCTTCACTGAGGTGCGTCGCCCTGCTGCGGCGCCCGCCCCAGCCCCTTCCCGCTGAACTCGCGCACCGTCACCCAGCCGATCCCGAGGCCCACGAGGACCAGGATCGTGCCGAGGATGAAGCGTCCCTCGACGAGGGCGAACACGGCCCACACGAGGATCGCGAGGGTGCCGAGGGCCTCGAGCACGTTGGAGAAGCGGGCCACGGGGCGGCCGGGGACGCGGGTCTTGGGCTTGCGGGCGTTCATGGCTTCATTCTCCCTCATGCCGGGCGGGGCGCCCGCCACGTGAGCCGGCCGCCGGGCCACGTGCGTCAGCTGCGCTCGGCAGCGTCCAGCAGGGAACAACGGGCGCACAGCCCGGACAGTTCAACGGTGTGTCCCACCTGGGAGAAACCGAAGCGGCTCGCCACGGAGGCCGCCCAGGCCTCCACCTCGGGGGCCTCGACCTCCTCGGTGGCACCGCACCTGCGGCACACGAGGTGGTGGTGATGGTGTTCAACGGCGCAACGGCGGTAGCCTGCCTCGCCGTCGGGCATGCGCATGACATCGACCTCGCCGGCCTCGCCCATCTGCTGCAGCACGCGGTACACCGTGGCCAGGGAGACGCTCTCGCCGTGGTCACCGAGGCACGTGTGGATTTCCTGCGCGGTGCGGAAGTCGTCGTGCCTGGCCAGCTCCGTCTCGAGCGCCACCCTTTGCTTGGTGACGCGCCGTGCTGGGGCGGTCTGGCCGGTCATGGAGCTCCTCCTTGCATGCAGCGCGGGCGCCGCGCGGTGCGGCCCAGCGTCTTCTTCCAGTCTAGCCGGGGGCGGCCAGCGATAGGCTCCGGGTCATGAGGCTCACCAAGCACGGACATTCCTGCATCACCGTTCACACCGAAGCCAACGGGGCTCCTCGCACCTTGGCCATCGACCCGGGCACGCTCAGCGACGCGACCGCCGCGCTGGCGGGCGCCGACGCCGTGCTCGTGACGCACGGGCACCCCGACCACGTGGACGACGACGTCTTGTTCGCCTTCCTGCTCGGCAACCCCGGGGTGCCGGCCTACGCGCCGGCCGACGTCGTGGCGCGCTGGAACGAGCGCGAGGAGGCCGCCTCCCTCGCCGACCGACTTCACGTGGTGGGTGCAGACGAGGAGTTCGAGGTGCTCGGCGTGCCGGTGCGCTCCGTGGGCGGCCAGCACGCGCTCATCCACCCGCTCCTGCGCACCATCGACAACGTCGGCTACATCCTCGACGGCGCCGTCTACCACCCGGGCGACGCGCTCATCGTGCCGGCGGGAGACGCGACCCTCGAGGTGCTCCTGGTCCCGGCCTGGGCGCCGTGGAGCAAGACGAGCGAGGTGGTGGACTTCATTGCCGCCGTTCGCGCCCGCCGGGCCTACGGGATCCACG
Source organism: Galactobacter valiniphilus (assembly GCF_003575975.1). Lineage (GTDB taxonomy): Bacteria > Actinomycetota > Actinomycetes > Actinomycetales > Micrococcaceae > Galactobacter > Galactobacter valiniphilus. Next base: position 118,803 of record NZ_QQXK01000006.1, read on the forward strand.
ACGCGCCGCTCACTGCGGCCGGCCACAAGATCGTGGAGACCCAGTTGGCCGGGCTCGGGGGCCGGACCGGCTCGGCCTACGAGCCGTGGGCCAGCGGAGAGTCGATCGACGTCTGAGCCACGCCTCGAAGGCCACCGCGCCCGCCGGCCCACCCGGCCGGCGGGCGCGCCGCGTTCCCACCCGGCCACGCGCCGTCGTACGGTGAGGTCCACCCATCCCCTCAGGAGGAGTCATGACCATCCCGGCCACCGTTCCCGCCGCCCCGGCCCCCACCGGCGAACTCATCGGCGCCCGCGAGCTGGACGGCTTGCTGCGCTCGGCCACGCCTCCGCTGCTGCTGGACGTGCGCTGGCAGCTCGTGGCCTCGCGCCCGGAGGATCCGGCCCATCCGGTCGGCTACGGGGACTATCTTGAGGCGCACCTGCCCGGCGCGGTCTTCGTGGACCTGGGCGCCGAGCTTGCCGGGGCGCCCTCGCCCGAGGCCGGCCGCCACCCGCTCCCGAGCGCCGACGCCTTCGCCGCGAGCGTGGCGCGCTGGGGCCTCGCCGACGGCCAGCTCGCCGTGGTCTACGACGATCAGGGCGGCCTCTCCGCCGCCCGCGCCTGGTGGCTCCTGCGTCACGCGGGGCTTCCCGTTCGGGTGCTCGACGGCGGCATCCAGGCCTGGATCGCCGCCGGCGGCGACACGGAGGAGGGGGCCGTGACGCCCCCGGCCCCCGCCGTAGCCGCCACCGTCGGGTGGGGCGAGATGCCCGTGCTCGACGCGGACGCCGCGGCGGCCCTCGCGGAGACCGGCGTGCTGCTCGATGCCCGCGCCGAGCCGCGCTACCTGGGGCTCGAGGAACCGATCGACCCGCGCGCCGGGCACATCCCCGGCGCGGTGAGCGCGCCGACGGCGGGCAATCTGGGCCCCGGGCGCCGCTTCCTCACCCCGGCCCAGCTGGGCGAGCGCTTCGCCGCGCTGGGCGTGAGCGCGGACGGTGCCCCCGTGGGTGCCTATTGCGGCTCCGGGGTCACGGCGAGCCACGAGCTGCTCGCGCTCGCCGTGGCCGGGGTGGGCGGGGCGCTCTACCCGGGCTCGTGGTCGCAGTGGTCCAACGACCCGCTGCGTCCGGTCGCGACGAGCGCCGGGGCCTAAGGACCCCGCGCTATCCGCCGCGAGCCCTCGTCTTTTTCGCCGCTCCTCGACTCTTTGTCGCGGAGCGGCGAAAAAGTCGCGAGACGAGGCAAGCCCGAGACAACCCCGGGGCCTAGCGGCACCCGCCGAGCGGCCCGGCGGCGCGGCGACTAGATTGGTCTCATGACCGTTCTGCGCCCGCCCACGCCCGCCGCCCTTCAGGCCCTGCGCCAGCAGCTGAGCCAGGCCCCGGACGGCGCGGTGAGCGCGCCGAAGGCGCCGGCCGGCCCGAATCCCGAGGGGTCCCCCGCGAGCGCCGCCGAGGCGCGGGCCGCCGCGGCCACCGGCCTGGCGCACACCGCCGTGGCGCGCGGCGTGCGCACGCTGGGCGGGGCCATCGAGGAGATCTTCCTGCCGCGCCGCGCGGCGGGGGAGCACGACGTCGTCATCGAGGTCGAGTTCTGCGGCCTCTGCCACTCCGATGTGCACGCGGCCCGCGGCGAGTGGGGCGGGCGCGCCCTGCCCTTCGTGACCGGCCACGAGATGGTCGGCCGCGTCGTTGCCGTGGGCTCCGCGGTGAGCGCTCACGCCGTGGGGGACCGCGTGGGTGTCGGTTGCCTCGTGGGCTCCTGCCGCGAGTGTGCCGCTTGCCTCCGCGGCCAAGAGATGTTCTGCGAACGGGGCTCGGTCGGCACCTACGGGGCCTGGGACCGTTTCCACGCCGAGCGCACGCAGGGCGGCTACGCGACCTCGATCGTCGTGGCTGAAGACTTTGTGCTCAAGGTGCCGGAGTCGCTCGACCCCGCCGCGGCCGCCCCCCTGCTCTGCGCCGGCATCACGAGCTACTCCCCGCTGCGCGCCGCCGGCGTGGGGGAGGGCACCAGGGTGGGCGTCGCCGGCATCGGCGGCCTGGGCCACCTCGCGGTGAAGCTCGCGGTCGCGATGGGTGCCGAGGTCACGGCCTTCACGACGAGTCAGGCCAAGCTCGAGGCGGCCCGTGCCCTGGGGGCGCACCGCACCGTGCTGAGCAACGACCCCGCGGCGATGGCCGCGGAGGCCGGCACCCTCGACGTCGTCATCGACGCGATCTCCGCCCCGCACGACGTGAACGCGCTGCTGAAGACCCTGCGCCCCACGGGCCGGCTGGCCCAGATCGGCCTGCCGCCGGGCGGGGACGCCGGCCAGGCCGTCGACGCCGCACTTCTGGTCCGCAACGGCCTGAGCCTCGTCGGTTCCAAGATCGGCGGCATCCCCGAGACGCAGGAGATGCTGGAGTTCTGCGCCCGGCACGGCGTGGCAACCGACATCGAGACCGTGGACGCCCAGCACCTCGGCGAGGCCTGGGACCGGATGGTGGCCGGCGACGTCCGCTACCGCTTTGTCCTGGACAACTCGACCCTCTAGCGCATCCACCCCCACCGCACCACCGGCAGGAGAGAACCCCCATGGCCACTCTGTTCACCCGCATCATCTCCGGCGAGCTGCCGGGCCGCTTCGTCTGGCAGGACGAGCACTGCGTCGGCTTCCTCTCGATCGGCCCGCTCAGCGCCGGACACACCCTCGTGGTGCCGCGCCAGGAGATCGACAAGTGGACCGACGCCCCGGCCGAGCTCGTGGCGCACCTGAGCGTCGTCGCCCAGATCATCGGCAAGGCCCAGGTCGCGGCCTTCGGCGCCGAGCGCGCCGGGTTGGAGATCGCCGGCTTCGAGGTGCCGCACCTGCACCTGCACGTGTGGCCCGTGAACTCGCTCGCAGACTTCGACCTCTCCCGCGCCCGCACCGATGTGCCGGCCGAGGAGTTCGACGCCGCCCTGCACACCCTGCGGGCGGCGCTTGTGACGCAGGGGCACGGCGAGTTCGTGCCGCAGGCGTGAGCGCTCCCGTCTCCGAGGAGCGCCGGGAGGGCGCCCGCCCCGCTGCACCGCAGCGCGGCGCCGTGCTCAAGGCCGGCGGCTTCGTGGCCCTGGGCTCCTCGGCCCTGCAGGTGTCCTCGGTCATCGCGGCAGGCCTCTTTGCTGCGCTCGGCCCGTTCGAGACCTCGGGCCTGCGCCTGCTCATCGCCGCCGCCCTGCTGCTCATCGTCTTTCGGCCGCGCCTGCGCGGGCGGTCCCGCGCCGATTGGTTCGGGATCGTGGGCTACGGCGTGGCCATGGCCGCCATGAACGCGTGCCTGTACGCGGCGATCGACCGGATCCCGCTCGGGATCGCCGTGACCCTCGACTTCCTCGGCCCGTGCGTCGTGGCGCTCGCGGCGGCGCGCCACGTGCGCGAGGCGCTGTGCGCGCTGGGCGCCTTCGCGGGTGTGCTGCTCATCTCCCTGGGCCCGGGCGGCTACTTCGACCCGCTCGGCTACGCCTTTGCCCTCGGCGGCGCGGTGTTCTTTGGCCTCTACACGGTCATGGCCTCGCGCGTCGGCAAGGCCGACGGCGGCCTGGGTGACCTCGCGCTCTCCGTGGGCGTCGCCGCGGTGCTCACGCTGCCCGTCTCGCTGCCGCACCTCGCCTCCGTGACGGCGCCCCAATGGGGCCTGCTCGCCGTGTCCGCCGTGCTCGGCGTGGCCTTCACGTTCACGATGGACACGCTGGCCGGCCGCGTCGCGGATGCCCGCGTGGTGGGCACGTGGTTTGCCTTGGATCCCGTGCTCGGCTCGCTCGCCGGACTGCTGTTCATGGGCCAGGCGCTCACGTGGAGCGCGGGCGCGGGCATCGTGCTGGTGGCCGCCTCGGGCGCACTGCTGGTCTGGGTCGCGGGGCGGCGGACGCCGAGCCTTTCGCCGGACGGGGCCGTGCACTAGCGTTCCCAGAATGACTCTGAACCTCGCGCTCGTCACGATCGACTCGGCGGATCCGATCCGCCTCGGCACGTTTTGGGCGGAGGTGCTCGGCGCCCGGCTCCAGGAATCCGGAACGGGCGCCTTTGTCATGCTCGGCGAGGGCCAGCCGGGCCTGGCCTTCCAGCTCGTGGACGAGCCGACGCCCGGCAAGAACAAGCTCCACCTCGACTTCGCCACGAACGACCTGGCGGCGGAGGAGTCCCGGCTCCTGGAGCTGGACGCCGAGAAGATCGGCGAGTACGGGGACGTCGGCTTCCGCTGGATCACCTTCGCCGACCCGGACGGGAACCTCTTCGACGTGGCCATCGAGAACTAAGCGCAAGGGCCCGCCTCCCCGGGAACGGGAGGCGGGCCGCCGCGCGTGCGCCGGGTGCGGGGCTCAGCCCGTCAACCCCTCCTTGATGGCGGCGCGGATGCGCTTGGGGGAGACCGAGTAGGCCGTGCCGAGCTCCTGGGCGAACAGCGAGACGCGCTGCTCCTCCAGCATCCACTTCACGGGCAGCAGCTTGGCCGGGTGGGCCGCGCCGGCCGGGGTCCGGTCCAGCGCCGCGTCGTACTCGTCCTCGAGCTCCTGGATGATGTCCAGGCCCTGCAGGTCCTTGGTCAGGGCGCCGGCGATGACCTTGTCGAGGCGGCGCTCCACGGCCGTCAGGTAGCGCGGCAGATGGGCCAGCTGCGCGTACCCCGTGGAGGCGACGAAGCCCGGGTACACGAGCCCGCGCATCTGCGAGCGCACGTCCTCCACGGTGTCCTTCAGCGCCTCGCCGCTCATGCCGGAGAGCTTGTTCGTGATCCGCACCGAGGAGGCGAGCACCTTCTCCACGGTCGAGGCGACCGAGAAGACCGTGTCGATGATCTCGGCGCGCACGAGGTGGAAGAGCGAGGTGAACTCGGACTTCATCATGGGCAGGACGGGCGGGAGCAGCTTGTCGATGCCGGCCCACGTGCAATCGCGGATGAGCGATTCGACGGTCCCGTGCGGCGACTGGCTGAAGGCCAGCTTTTCCTTGTTGTTGAGGTGATCGAGCACGTAGCGTTGCGGCGAGGGAACCGTGAGCTGCAGCAGACGGATGACGCCCTTCCGGTGCGCCGCCGCCTGCTCGGCCGGGTTGCGGAAGACCGTGAGGTCCACGCTCTCGCCGCGGTCCACGAGGCCCGGATAGGCCGTGATCTGCTGGCCCTTGACGGTCGTGACGACCTTCTCGGGCAGCTTGCCGTGCTCGCCCAGGTCGTCGGGCCACGAGGTCAGGCCCGTGCGGTGCCAGGGATTGGTTGCCTGCTTGCCGGAGCCCGGCTTGCCCTGCACGACGTCGCGGCCGCCCTGAGCGCCACCGGTGCCCCGGGCGCCGTTCCCGGCCCCGCGCCCGCCGGTGCCGGCCGGCGAACCCGGCCGCCCGCCGTCGTGCTTCGGGGCGCCCGGCTTCCCTGCCGCCGCGTTGAGCTTCTCGGCGCTGGTCCCGAGGGAGGCGGCGATGGCGCGGCGGTTCTCGCCGGCCAGCTTGGCCTGCAGGGTCGCGAGGTCGCGCGAGGCGCCGAGCACCTTGCCGCGCTCGCCGATGACCTCGAAGGAGGGGCGCAGGTGGTCGGGGATGCGGGAGAGGTCCCAGGAGCCGGGCGGGATGACGAGGCCCTTGAGCCGGCGCAGGACCAGCTCGAGCGCGGGCAGGAGGTCGTCCGTGGAGGGGTCCGCGTCCTCGGCCAGCGCCGCGACGGCCTGGCGCGCCACGTCGGGTGCGGGCACAAACGACTTGCGCACGGCCTTGGGCAGCGACTTGATGAGGGCGGTGACGAGCTCCTCGCGCAGTCCCGGCACGCCCCAGCGGAAGCGCTCGGTGTCGAGCTGGTTGAGGAAGAGCACGGGCACGCGCACGAACACGCCGTCGGCGGTGGCGCCCGTGGGGTCGAACTCGTAGCGCAGCTCGAGCTGCAGCGAGCCGTGGTTCCACGTGCGCGGGTACGCGTCGGAGTCCAGCTCGTCGGCGTCGGCCTGCAGCAGTTCCTCCGGGTCGAAGTCGAGCAGCCAGCCGTTGACCGAGCGCTCCTTCTTCCACCACGCGTCGAAGCTGCGCTCGTCCGTGACGTCCTGCGGCAGGCGGGCGTCGTAGAAGTCGAAGAGGTCCTCGTCGGAGGCGCGCAGATCGCGGCGGCGCAGGCGGGCCTCGAGCTCGTCGATCTCCTTCAGGCGATCCCGGTTGCGGGCGAAGAAGGCGTGGCGGGTCTGCCAATCGCCCTCCACGAGGGCGTGGCGGATGAAGAGCTCGCGGGCCAGGCGCGGGTTGATGCGGGAGAGCTGGATGACGCGGTCGGCCACGACGGGCACGCCGAAGACCGTGACCTTCTCGTGGGCCAGGCACGCTCCCTGGCGGCGGGACCAGTGCGGCTCGGAGAAGGACTTCTTCACGAGGTGCGGGGCGACCTGCTCCACCCAGTCGGGGTCGAAGCTCGCCACGGTGCGGGCCCACAGGCGCGAGGTTTCGACCAGCTCGGCGGCCATGGCCCACGTCGGCTTCTTCTTGAAGAGCGCCGAGCCGGGGAAGATCGCGAAGCGCGTGCCGCGGGCACCCGCGTACTCGCGCTTGCGCTCGTCCCACAGGCCGATGTGGCTCACGAGGCCTGAGAGCAGGGACTGGTGCACGGCGTCGTGCTTGCCGACGGGGTCCACCTCGCGGCCGGGCACGCGCATGCGCAGCGGCTTGACGATCTGGCGCAGCTGGTTGAAGAGGTCCTGCCACTCGCGCACGCGCAGGTAGTTGATGAACTCGGACTTGCACAGGCGGCGGAAGGCCGAGGAGGAAAGTTCCTCCTGCTGCTCCTGCAGGTAACGCCACAGGTTCAGATAGCCCGTGAAGTCGGAGTCCTTGTCCACGAAGCGGGCGTGGAGCTCCTGCGCGCGCTGGCGCTTGCCCGACTCCTCGGTGGGCCGCTCGCGCGGGTCCTGGAGCGAGAGGCCGGCGGCCAGCACGAGCACCTCGGTGGCGCACTCGCGGCGCCCGGCCTCGAGGATCATGCGGCCCAGGCGCACGTCGACGGGCAGCTGGGAGAGCTCGCGGCCCGTCTTGGTGATGGCGCCGCGCTTGCCCTCGCCCACGGCGCCGAGCTCGCGCAGCAAGGTGATGCCGTCGTTGACGGCGCGCGACTCCGGCGGCTCCACAAAGGGGAAGTTCACGACGTCGGCCGGGTGCGCCACGACGCCCATGGAGGACATCTGCAGGATGACCGAGGCGAGGTTGGTGCGCAGGATCTCCGGGTCCGTGAACTCGGGGCGGGAGGCGAAGTCCTCCTCCGAGTACAGGCGGATCGCGATGCCGTCGGACACGCGGCCGCAGCGGCCCGAGCGCTGATTGGCGCTCGCCTGCGAGATGGCCTCGATGGGCAGGCGCTGGACCTTGGTGCGGTGGCTGTAGCGCGAGATGCGGGCCACGCCCGTGTCGATCACGTACTTGATCCCGGGCACGGTCAGGGAGGTCTCGGCGACGTTGGTCGCCAGGACGATGCGGCGCTTGGCGCCGGGGCGGAACACTGCGTGCTGCTCGGCCAGCGAGAGGCGCGCGAAGAGCGGAAGCACCTCGGCGTCGCGCAGGCGCGGGTGGCGCGGGGTGAGTCCGCGCAGGGCCTCCGCCGCGTCGCGGATTTCGCGCTCGCCGGAGAAGAAGATGAGGATGTCGCCGTCGGCCTCGCGGGAAAGCTCCACCACCGCGTCGCACACGGCGTCCACCATGTCGCGGTCCTGGCCGCTCGCACCCGGCTCCAGCTCGTCGCCGCCGTCCTCGTCGTCGGGGGAGAGGGGGCGGTAGCGGATCTCCACGGGGAAGGTGCGGCCGGAGACCTCGATGACGGGCGCCGGGCGGACGTGGGTCACCGTGGTGCCGTTTTCGCGGACCTGGATCTCGTTGGCCGGGAGCTCGACGACGCCGTCGTCCTTCGGCGCCACGTCATCGGCGTGGGCGGGCACGGCGGTGCCCGACGGCGCGTGGCCGGGCGCCGAGGCCGGGGTGCCGAAGTGCCTGGCGAAGCGATCGGGATCGATCGTGGCCGAGGTGATGACCACCTTGAGGTCCGGGCGCTCGGGGAGGATGCGCTTCAGGTGGCCAAGCAGCACGTCGATGTTGAGGCTGCGCTCGTGGGCCTCGTCGATGATGATGGCGCCGTAGCGCGAAAGCAACTTGTCGTGCTGGATCTCGGCCAGCAGGATGCCGTCCGTCATGAGCTTCACGCGGGTCTCGGAGGAGACCTCGCCCGTGAAGCGGACCTGGAAGCCCACCTCCTGGCCGATCTGCACGCCGAGCTCCTCGGCGATGCGTTCGGCGACGGTGCGCGCGGCGAGGCGGCGGGGCTGGGTGTGGCCGATGACGAGCCGGCGGGGCTTGCCGTCGCGGCCCTTCACCTCGGCGTCGAGGCCGAGCTCGAGGAGCATCTTGGGCAGCTGGGTGGTCTTGCCCGAGCCGGTCTCGCCGGCGACGACGACCACCTGGTTCTCGCGGATGGCCGCCATGATGTCGTCGCGGCGGGCTGAAACGGGGAGGGCCTCGGGATACGTGATGGTGAGCGCCATAGCGCTCCCCAGTCTAGTGCTGGCGTCAATCGCCCCCGCGCTCGGGCGTGTCGGGTGGCACCGCTCCGCGCCGGCGCTCAGAGCAGGTCGAGCGAGCGAGCGTGTTCGGCCGAGCGAACTCCGAGGCCGTCGCGACCCGCGGCGTGGTCCCACGGGCCGGAGGCCTCGATGAGCGCCGCCTCGGCGATCCCCCCGACCCGCACCGGAACCCAGCCTGTCGCCCCCAAGGCGGCCACGGCATCGTCGTCGTTCACCGCGTTGGAGACATACGGCAAGGGGGCACCGGCCGCCGCCCCGGCGACCAACGCCGCCGAGCGGACGTGGGTGAACGCGTGGACGTGCCCCGTCCCGGCCGGCAGAAGCTCGGCCACGGCGGCGGCCGCCGAGCCGCCGGGAACGTAGTGGGCCAGCTTGGGGCCGAGGGCCGTCATCTCGTAGGGATTGGAGATGTCGAGCACCGTGCGGCCGGTGAGCACGGGACGAAGGGCTGTCAGCGTCTCGGCGAGCGGGGTGCCCCACGGCAACGCCGGGACCAGGATCGGCGCTGCCAGTGTCGCCTCCTCCGCGCTGCCGGCGGTGCTCACCAACGCGTCGGGGTGCTCCTCGAGCACGTCCTCGAGGAGCCAGCCGAGGCGCTCCTCGCTCCTGGCCCAGACGGTTAAGGGCACGCCGGCCGCGGCCCACAGCAGGGCGAGCTGCGTGGCCATCTCGCCGGAGCCGAGGAGGGCCACACCGAGGGAGGAGGGGGAGGTCGATGCCACGATGCGGCCTTCACTGCAGGGGCGGGTTCGAACGCCCCAGGCTATCCCTTGGGCGGTCCGCCGGGGAGAATGGTGCATCGGAACACCGATACCAGACGCACGTGAAGACACGCAGGGGGACGCGCATGGCGGGGCAAGTGGCGGGCAAACACGTCGTGATCGTGGGGGCGAGCAACCCCACGGGGCTGGCCATCGCCGCCGCCTTCGCGGAGGCGGGCGCCGTCGTCGATGTGCTGGCGAGGACCCCCGAGCAGGCCGAGCTGATCGGCCTGAGGCTCGGCGCGCACCCGGCGGTGCATGCCTCGGCCCTTGACTATGCCTCCGACGCGGCGTTGACCGCCGCCGCCGAGAGGATCGAGGGGCAGCGCGGCCCCGTGGACCACGTGGTGGTGTGCCTGCGCTACGGCGGAAGGGGAGACGCCGTCTGGGGCGGCGAGGGCGAGATCGGCGAGGTGTACTCGGCCATGGCCCGCGCATGGCTTCCCCGGATGCCAGAAGGCGGTTCCTTCCACTTCCTCATCTGCGGCGACCGTCCGTCCGTGGGGCTGAAACCCCAGGGTCCTGCGCTTGTGAGCCGGCACGAGGCGTGCGCGGCGGCCTGCGGCGACCTGCGCCGGGTGTTCCTCGTCGCCGCCGGGCCGGAGGACGCATCGACGGCGTCCGCCACCGTGGGGCTCGCTGGCGACCCCGGGCGGGGCTCCGAGAAGATCGTCATGCCCGGGGCGTTTGTCGGCGACCCGGGGTGGGAGGCGTTGCTTGCGGCGCGGGCCCAGCTGGACACGCGCCTCGAGCAAGGCCAGGCTCACGAGGCCTGAGGCGCGCAGGCCCCCGGCTGCTCAGGCGGAGCGACGCTCGGGGCCGTCGAGGGCCTCGATCTGCTCGGGGTCGGCGGCGGCGCGGCCCCAGCGACCCTGGATCCGGTTGAACGGGCCACCGATCTCCAGCTCGGCCGAGCGGGAGATGTCGCCTGCGTACCAGGGCTGCCAGCCGGTGAGCTCGAGGACGGGGCGGATGCGCGCGGCCGTCTCGTCGGAGTCGGCGAGGAATGGCAACACGGCCGGCGGCGTCTTGTCGGCGGCGGTCAGGATCGCGGCGGTCGGGACGTTGGGGAAGACCTTGATGTGTCCCGTCCCGGCGGGGAGCAGGGTCGCGACGAACTGGCCCGCCGAGCCCTCGGCGGGCTGGCGCATCATGATGCCGACGGGCGTCACGTCCAGCGGGTTGGAGATGTCATCGACGAGGACATGATCACCGCCGACGAGGTGGGCTTCGTCTCCGCGGCCTACGCGGCGGCGGGGAGCGCCTCGGGCGAGGCGACCCTGCGAGATCACGAGGACGTCACCCGCGAGCTCGGCGCGGCCGGCTTCCAGATCGTTTCCACGCGGGGCGAGGACACCGCCCGCGTCCCGGCCGGGTGCCCGGAGCTGCCCTCCGAGCTGCGGGACGCCGTCGTGGTGCCGGGCGAGTCCCGCTACCAGCGCGTGCGCTCGAGCTACATGGCGGTGGGTCACCCCACCGCCGTGGTCATGGCGCGCACGGAGAACGACGTCGCGGCGGCGCTCGCCCCGCACGACTTCGTGCTGACGAGCGGGAACATGGGCGACACCGGCGTGGGCGGGCTCGCCACGGCGGGTGGCCTGGGGTACTTCGCCCGCTCGCAGGGCATGACCCTCGATCGCATCGAGCGCGTGCGCGTGCTCACGGCGGACGGCCAGATCCGCTGGGTGGATGCCACGACCGACCCCGAGCTGTTCTGGGCCGTGCGCGGCGGCGCCACCCAGGCCGGCATCGCGCTGGACTTCGTGTTCCGGGCGCAGCCGCTGCACACGCGGGCCGGGAACGCCTCGGTGGTGCACCAGGGCATCCAGTACCTCGTGGATGACCTGCCGCGCTTCACGCGCGATTGGGGCGACTGGATCTCGCAGGCCCCGCGCGAGCTGGAGGGCTTCCTCATGGTGCAGGCCATGGGCGGCGGGCGCTTTGCCGCCCGGGCCACGAATGTGTGGGCCGGGGACGACACAGGGGCCGCGACGCCCACGCTGCGCTCCGCCCTGGACCTGGCCGGCGTGATGGAGCAGAACGCTCAGGTGGTTCCCTACGTGCACGTGGTGCCCACGCCGCGCAGCCCCCACCTGGGCCAGCAACGCATCCACATGCGCGACGTCCTCGTGGATCACGCCAACGAGGAGGCAGGCGAGGCCATGGCGCAGGCCCTGGCCCACGAAGCCACCGCGGTGGGCGAGCTGCGCGCGCTCGGCGGCGCCGTGGCCGACGTCGCGGTGGAGGACACGGCCTGGGCCGGGCGCTCGCAGGAGCTGCTCATGGGCACGTGGGTGCACCCCGTGGGCCTCGCGTCGGAGGACGAGTCCTTCGCCCCGCTGCAGGCGATCGGTACCGGCACCTACGGCGCCTACTCCTCCGACACCCGCCCGGCGGCCGCGGAGCTGGCCTGGCCCGGGGCCACGGGCGAGCGCCTGCGCGCTGTCTCCGATCGGGTGGACCCGGAGCGGCGCTTTGACCGCGGGCTCGTGCTGCCCAAGCTCCCGGTGACCGCCGGCGCCTGAGCGTCCCGCGTTCCGGAGGACGAACGGCCCGGCCCCCGCGTGGGGAGACCGGGCCGTCGTCGTGGTCAGGCGCCTAGAGCGACATCCAGCAGTAGAGCTTCCAGCCGCGGGCCGCCGCGTGGGTCGCCAGCCCAGCCAGCCCGGCGATGACCTCGGCGAGGTCCGCCGGGTTGGCACCCTCGAGCTCCTCGGTCTGGGACCAGGGGAGGGCCGCCTCGGCGCACCTGGGCGCCTGGGCCGCGGCGAGCGCCGCGGCCACCGTGCCGGTGAGGCTCACGACCCAGCACTCCCCGCCGTCGGCCAGCAGGTGGCCGGAGCGCGGGTCGTCCTCGACCTCCTCGTAGGGGCGGCCCGTGAGGATCGACTCGAGGGTGCCGAGCTGCACCATCGGGTCCACGCCCGCGTCGAGGACGAGCGAGGTGTCGGGGAAGCTCTCCCCGTCGATGGCCGCGGCGGCCGCCTGGTCGTCCTTGGCGGCAAAGTACGTGTAGAGGTTCCCCATGCGCCCCACCCTAGGGGCTGGGGACCTACTTGCCCACGGACTTCGGGATGCCGGCCGGGTTGATCTCGGAGGTCTTGAGGCCCTCGGAGTTCAGCCCCCAGCGGGTGAGCACCTTGGCGTAGGAGCCGTCCTTGATGGCGGCGTTGAGCACGGTGTTGATGGGCTTGATGAGCTTGTTGCCCTTCTTGGTGCCGATCGCGATGGGGGCGGTGGCGGGCCAGCCGCCCTCGATGGTGCCCACGAGCTTGCGGCCGGGGGCCACGGCCACCTGGTACAGCGCGGTGGGGTTCGGGCCGAGGTAGCCGTCGATGCGGCCGGAGTCGATCGCGAGGTAGGCGGCGGCAAAGTCGTCGTAGTAGATCAGCTCGGCCGGCTTCTTGCCCGCCTTCTCCAGGTCCTTGTTCCACTGCAGCAGGACCTTCTCCTGGTTGGTGCCGGAGGAGACGGAGAGCTTCAGGCCGGAGACGTCCTCGGCCTTCGTGATCGAGGAGACCTTGGAGGACTCGGCCACCACGAAGCCCAGCAGGTCCTGGCGCGTCGAGGAGAAGTCGAAGAGCTCCTTGCGTTCGTCGGTGACGGTGACGTTGGAGGAGACGATGTCGTACTTGCCCGATTGCACGCCGAGCGGCCAATCGGCCCAGGAGACGTTGACGACGTTGAGCTCGAGGCCCAGGCCGTCGGCCACGAGCTGCGCCACGTCGACCTCGTTGCCCACCGGGGTCGTGTTGTCGTCGGAGGCGAGGGCGGAGAGCGGCGGGGCGCTCGCCGAGGTCGCGACCGTGAGCTTGCCCGGGGTGACGGGCGTGAAGCCGGACTCCTTGAGCTGGGCCACGGCCTCGGCGACGGGCTGCAGCCGGACGCGGTCCTTGTTGGCGGCGGCGCTCAGGTCGAAGGGGCTCGAGGCCGCGGCGCGCTCGGGTTCGGTGCCGCGCTGGGCGTTCACCCCGGCGACGATGCCGGCGGTGGCCCCGCCGAGGACGAGGAGCCCGGCGGCGGAGAGGGCGAGGGTCTGCTTGGTGGAGAGTTTCTTGGCCATGATGGCTCGGCCTTTCGTGAGGGCGCGCTCGCTCGCGCCGGGCCGCCGTGGGCGGCGCCGGCGTTGAGCGGACGGCACGAGGTGATGAAGGGGTGGGCGCCGCTGCGGCGCACCGATGACTTAGAGGACGCGGGAGACGAAGTCGCGCGTGCGCTGTTGGGTGGGGTGAGAGAGGATCTGCTCCGGCGTTCCCTGCTCCACGATCTCGCCGCCGTCCAGGAAGACGATGCGGTCGGAGACCTCGCGGGCGAAGCCGATCTCGTGCGTCACGATGAGGAGCGTGGTGCCGTCACCGGCCACCTCGCGGATCACCTCGAGCACCTCGCCGACCAGCTCGGGATCCAGCGCCGAGGTGGGCTCGTCGAAGAGCAACACCTCCGGCTCCAGGGCCAGCGCCCGGGCGATCGCCACGCGCTGCTGCTGGCCCCCGGAGAGCTGGCGGGGGAACTTGTCCCCGTGACCCTCGAGGCCCACGCGCGCCAGGAGCGCCCTGGCCCGTTCCGTCGCCTCGGCCTGGGAGAGCCGCTTGAGCGACACGGGAGCGATCGCGATGTTCTCCACGGCCGTCAGGTGCGGGAACAGGTTGAAGTGCTGGAAGACCAGGCCCACCTTGGTGCGCCGGCGCAGCACCTCCCGCTCGGGCAGCTCGTGCAGCGCCCCGCCGCGCAGGGCGTAGCCGATGTACTCCCCACCCACCGTGACGGAGCCGGAATCCACCGTCTCCAGGTGGTTCACGGTGCGCAGCAGCGTGGACTTGCCGGAGCCGCTGGGACCGATCAGGGTGACGACCTCGCCGGCCGCGACCGTGAGGCTCACGTCGTTCAGGACCTGGGTCCCGGAGTAGGACTTGCTCACGGCGTCGATGACCACCTCGGCGCCGGTGCCGCGGCCGGCGCCGGCCGGGGCCGAGGAACGGGGCTGCAGGACGGGCGCGCTCATCGCGTGACCCCCTGCGTCTCGGTGGCGAGCGCAGCGGCGGCGGCGCTTCCCGCCGAACCCGGCGGCGGCGCCGTCGTGCCCTCCGAGGCGAGCGAACGCCACCAGCGGGCCAGCGCCCCGCGCACGCGCTGCAGCGGCGTGGGCGGCAGCACGCGGGAGGTGCCGTGGGCGAAGCGGCGCTCCACGTAGTACTGGGCGATGGAGAGCAGCGTGGTGATGAGCGCGTACCAGACGCAGGCCACGAGCAGCAGCGGGATCACGCGGCCGTTGCGGTTGTAGATGACCTGGACCGTGTAGAAGATCTCCGGCAGCGCCACCACGAACACCACGGAGGTGCCCTTGATGAGCCCGATCACGAGGTTGAAGGCGTTGGGAAGGATGGCCCGCGCCGCCTGCGGCAGCACGATGCGGAAGAAGCGCACGGTGGCTGGCAGGCCGAGGGCCGCGGAGGCCTCGAGCTGGCCGGCGTCCACGGAGAGGATGCCGCCGCGGATGATCTCGGAGGCGTACGCGGCCTCGTGCAGCGAGATGCCGATGAGGGCGGCCGCGAAGGCCGTGATGGTCAGCGTCGTCTGGAATTCAACGAGCCAGTAGTCGGTCGTGAAGGGCGTACCCAGGCCCAGCGTGGGGTAGAGGTAGCCCAGGTTGTAGAAGACCAGGATCAGCACCACGAGCGGGACCGAGCGGAAAAACCACACGAAGGCCCAGGCCGGCGCGGAGAGCAGCGGCGACGGGGAGAGGCGCAGCACGGCAAGCACCGTGCCGAGCGCGAAGCCGAGGATCGTGCCGAGCACGGTCAGCAGCAGGGCCAGGCCCAGGCCGCTGAGCACGACAGGCGCGAAGAAGTACTCCGCAAAGACGCCCCATTCGTAGCGGGGATTCGTGGCGAGGGAGAACAGGAACTGGGCGGCAAGGAAGGTCAGGAGGGCGGCGGTCACCCAGCGCCCCACGTGCTTGCGGCGCACCACGGGCAGGGCGGCGCGGGCGGTGTCGGGGGAGGTGCTCGACGGCGCGGGCCCGGGTCCGTGGCCCGGCGCGCCGTCGGGGCGGGGCTGGCCCGCCGCGAGCGGCGTCGTGTCCCGCGCTGCGCGCGGGTTGACGGTGGCGGTCATGCGATCTGCTCCTTGGATGAGGCCGGGGTGGCGGTTACCGCCCCGGGATCGATGGGTTGACCGGCGCGGTGCGCGCCGGGGTCTGGGGTCAGCAGGTTCTTGCTGAAGGGGTGGGGCACCTGGTTGGCGGGGTAATGCTCCGGGTCGAAGCCCGGCGTGTAGCCCGTGCGCAGGTACAGGGCGACGGCCTCGGGTTGGGCGGGGCCGGTGGTCAGGTAGATCCGGGAGTATCCGAGGTCGCGGGCGCGCTCCTCGAGCCTGGCCATCGTGGCGGCCGCGAGGCGCCGGCCGCGCTGGTCGGAGCGGGTCCAGACCCGCTTGACCTCGGCGGTGCTCTCGTCGAAGCGCATGAACGCGCCGCCCGTGAGCGGCTCGCCGTTCTCCTCGTAGACCAGGAAGGTTCCCTCGGGTGCCTCGAAGCGGTGAGCGGGGTAGCGCTCCACCTCTTCGCGCGCGCTGTGCGGGGACCCGCCGAGGGAGTCGCCGTAGCGCTCGTGGTACTCGCGGACGAGGTCCTCGAGCAGAATCTGCACCGAGGGGTCGGAGACGGGGGCGATGCGCCAGGTGCCCGGCAGTTCTTCGGTCCGGGGCCTCCCCTCTGCCAGTGCGCGGCTCATGCGCTTCTCCCGGGGGCGGCCGCGGCGGCGTCGGGCGAACCCACGCCTGGCGGATCGGCGGGCAGGCCGAGGCGCTCGCGGAGCGTCTCGCCCGGCGTGTACTCGGTGCGGAAGGCGCCGAGGTCCTGCAGCTCGGGGATGACGGTGTCGACGAAGCCGTCGAGGCCCGTGGGCGTGAGGTGCGGGACCAGCACAAAGCCGTCCGACTGGCGGTCGGCGACGGCCTCGGCGATCCCGAGCGCCACCTGATGCGGCGTGCCGATGAAGGAGGGGCGGGCCGTGTTCTTGATGATGAGCTGGTGGGCCGAGAGCCCCTCGCGCTGGGCCTGCGAGCGCCACTGATCCGCCACGGCCTTCGGATCCTTGAAGTGGCGCACCTGGCCCTGGCGGATCACGCCCTCCTGCACCGGATCGAAGCTCGGCAGCGGGCCGTCCGGGTCGAAGCCAGGCAGCGCCTGGCCCCAGAGCTGCTCGATCGTGTTGATGGCGGTGGCGGCCGAGACCTGCTGCGCTGCGATGCGCTCGGCGTTGTCGGCGGCGTCGGCGAGCGAGTCGCCCAGGACAAAGCCGGCGCCCGGCAGGATCTTGAGCGAGTCCTCGGTGCGGCCCACCGAGGCCAGGCGGCCCTTCACATCGGCGTAGAAGGCGCGCCCGTCGGCGGGGTTGGAGTGCCGCGAGAAGATCACCTCGGCGTTGGCGGAGGCGAAGTCACGCCCGGCCGGGGAGTCTCCGGCCTGCACGATGACGGGGTAGCGCTGCGGGGAGACGGGCTGGCGGACCGCCGCGTCCACGTCGAAGTGCTTGCCGTGGTGGCTCACGTGCGCCACGCCGTCGGCGGCGGCGTCCCAGAGCCGCTTGGCGAGGCGCACAAACTCCTCGGAGCGCTCGTAGCGCTCCTCGTAGGGGAGGTAACCGCCGCGGCGGAAGTTCCCGCCGTGGAAGGCGTCGGGGCTCGTGACGACGTTCCAGCCGACGCGGCCGCCGGAGAGCGCGTCCACGGTGGCGAGCTGGCGGGCCAGCTCCACCGGCTCGTTGAAGGTCGTGGTGAGGGTGCCGACGAGGCCGAGGTGCTCCGTCACGCCGGCCAGGGCGGCCAGGATCGAGAGCGTGTTGGGGCGGCCGGCGACATCCAGTTCGAGGATCTCGCCGTTCTGCTCGCGCAGGCGCAGGCCCTCGGCCAGGAAGAAGTAGTCGAAGAGGCCGCGCTCCGCTGTCTGGGCGAAGTGCTTGAAGGAGGCGAAGTCGATCTGGCTGCCGGACTCCGGGGCGCTCCAGACGGTGTTGGCGTTGACGCCGGGGAAGTGGGCCACGAGGTGGACGGGGCGGAAGGGCGTGCTCATTTAGATGGCCTCCTGGAGGCGGAGTTGGCGGGCGGCGGCGTGGGGGTTGAGGGCGGGGGAGAGACCCAGCGCGGCGCGGAGGGTGGTGCCCGACGCCGCGTGGCTGGGCAGGGGGACGGCGTCGCCGAGCGCCGCGAGGAGCGTGGAGACGGCCCCGGGGGCCGCCTGGCCCGCGTCGAGCCGGAGGCTCACGCCGGCGACGGCGAGGCAAGCCGAGCGGGCGGCGCCGAGCGCCTCGGCGATCGTCGCCGCCGGCAGCGAGGCCGGGAGGGCGAGCCAGAGGGCCGGGGCCGCCTCGGTGGCCCCGGCGGAGCGCTCGGCCGCCGCCTCGGCGAGCACCGCGTCGGCGAGGGCACGCACCGGGTTCAGCCAGCCGGCGTCGGGCACCGTGGAGGCGCCCCCGTCCGGGGCGAGGAGCGCGACGTCGGCGCGCTGGCCCGCCAGCGCGGCCTCGGCCGCCGTGCTCACCGTGACGAACACGGGCGGGCGCCCCTGGGGCGAGCGCGGGGTGATGGAGGCGCCCTCCACCGTGAAGGTCTCGCCGGCGAAGGCGGCGTCGTGGATCCGGTTGCGGTCCAGGAAGCGGCCGGTGGACACGTCGCGGATGATCGCGTCGGGTTCCCAGCTCTCCCAGAGCCGATCGATGGCCTCGAGGCTGTCCGAGGCGTCGGCCAGGAGCGCGCGCTCGCCGGTCCCGGCGCCCGCCGCCGCCCAGCGCTTGCCGGACGCGGCGATCTCGGCCGCCGAGGGCGTGCGCAGCGCCAGGCCGGCCCGGCCGAGGGAGGCGTGGTCGAGGGTCTGGGCCGCCGTGGCGGTGTGGAAGGGCTCCGTGACGGCGCTCGGCACCTCGACCACGAGGCCGAGGCGCGAGGTGAGCGGGCCGAGTGAAGCGGCGGCGAGCGAGGCGTCGAGCCCTCGCGGGCCGTGGTCGGCGTCGGCCACGAGCGCGTCGCGCAGGATCAGCGCCGTGGCGCCGCCGGCCTCGGCGGCCTGGGCGAGGGCGCTCAGGGCGGCCAGCGGCGCGGCACCGGCGGGAAGATCCGCGGTGTCGATCGAGAGGGCGAGGTGCGGGGGCTGGGTGGTCTCGGGGGTGCTCATGCTGTCTCCAAGGCGGTGGGGAGGTGGGCGGGGGCCGGTGCCCGGCGGTGGGCCGCGTGGTCGGCGGCGAGGGTCTCGATGATCGAGGCGGCCGCGGCGTCGGTGGTGCGGAAGGGCAGGGCGTTGACGCCCGGCCGGGAGAAGGCGCCGGCGTCCGGCGTGGAGGTGGCGGCGCCGAGCGCCCAGCGGCGGGCGAGGAATCCACCGGCGGCGGCGCGGACGCGGGCCGTCGCGGGGTCCACGTCGATGCGACGCCCGGCGAGGGCGGCCACCGCCGCGAGATCGGCGAGGGCCGGATTGCTCGAGGCCTCGGGATCCATGCGGGGCAGCCAGGCGTCGACGAGGGCGCGGGCCGTGGTGCCCTGGGCCACCGCCGGGCTGTGGGCCCGGAAGGAGCCGCCGTCGGGCGAGAGCTCCACCTTGAGGTCGGGGCCGAGGAAACCCACGACGCCGGCCTCGACGAGCGCGAGCAACTGCTCGAGCCGCTCCGGCGGCGGGCCGGAGGTGAGGTAGGAGGCAAACGACTGCCACGTGGTCGGGAGCGACTCCTCGCGGGAGCGGCGGTTCCACAGCGTCGACGGCGCGCCGGCCAGGATCACGTGCACGCCGAGCACCGCGTGGAACACGGCGAGCGAGGCGCTGTGGGCCTGGTGGCGGTGCTGCTTCAGGTCCGTGAGGATGTGGCCGCTCAGGATCGAGTCAAGCTCCGCACGGGTGGCGACGGTGAGGCGCTCGAGCGGGCGGTCCCACTCGCTGACGTGGAAGCGATCGATGTCCTCCGGGGCCGCCTGCAGGAGGTGGCCGCGCAGGGCGGCGGAGTCCCACGCCGTGGTGAGGATGACCTCGCGGGTGCGCTCCCAGGTGCCGCGCGTGCGCTCCGGGTGGGCGTGGAAGAGCTCGCGGTAGTGGGCCAGGTGCAGCTCGGTCGCGATGAGCGGCCAGGCGTCCTGCTCGAAGTCCCAGGTGGCGCCGGCGGCCACCGCGGCGGCGACGCGCTCGGCCGTGAACACCTCGGGCTCCGCCGGGGCGTGATCGAGCTGCTGCAGCGACTTGCTGCGGTAGGGGACGCCGCGGCGGGAGCCGAGCAGCAGGCGCGGCTCGCGACCGGAGGGGAGGTAGCGCAGTGCGGCCTTGGAGGCCGGGAGGAGCTCGTGCCCCTCCACGGGCACAAAGCGCCCGCCGCGGCCCTGGGCCAGGAGCACCACGAGGTCCACCGCCGCCAGGCCGAGTCCGCGAACGATGACGTCCTCGCCGGGCAGCAGGTCGGAGTAATCGACGTCGGCGGTGTAAGCCGGGCGGTGATAGGTCAGGCCGGCCGCGCGGGCTGCCGTGGCGAGCCCGGCCTGCGCGCGGGTGGGCTCGGTCTCGGTGTGGCCCACGGTGTAGATGACGGCGTCCGCGGTCAGCGTCACGCCAGAGGCCAGGTGGACCGTCTCCGGGCCCTGGCCGCCGGCGGCGGACTCGACGCGCTGGACGGTGTCCTCGTGGACGTGCACCGTGACGGCCGCCGGAAGCCCGTCGAGGAGCCGGCGCGTGGCCCACTCGAGGTAGGCGTGGTGGAGGCGGCGGCTCGGGAAGTCGTCGGGGGAGAGCGTGAAGAGCTCGCGCTCAAGCACGATATCGAGCGGGGAGACCGTGCTCAGCTCGCCCTCGCGGACGGCTGAGACCCACTCGGCCAGGGACGGGCCCGTCGTGGCGGGGCGGGCAAGCGTCGCGTCGGCGTCGGCGAAGATCGTGACGTCGCGGGCCGTGGAGTTCAGGCGCAGCAGCGGCGACTGCCCGCCGCGCCAGATGCGGCCGGCGCCGACGGGGTAGGGATCCACGAGGTGCACGGCGAGCTGCGTGGCGGGATCGCGGTGGGCGAGCAGCCGCTCCAGGAGCATGAGGGCCCGGGGGCCGGCTCCGATGAAGACGAGTGCGTTGGACTGCCGCCCGGACTGGGGACCCGGGGCGAATGCGCCGGTGTCCCGGCCCCCGAGCGGCTGCTGGGTGGGGGCTGGATTGACCATGCATAGAGCCTGGCCCGCGTGGGGTGGGACCCGCCAAGTTGCGGCGAAGGTGGTCCCGCAGTGACGTTGTGTGACGTTTCGAGCCGACCGTTCGTGTCGGGGCGCGTCGCCAGAGCGCGGCGAGCCGCGACGCACGGGCGCAGGGGCGCGGCTACGTTCCTGGTCATGATCCGTTGCGTCCTCTTCGACCTCGACGGCGTGCTGCGCCACTTCGACGCCGGCTTCGTCGCGCGCGTGGAGGCCGAGCACGGGCTCCCCGCAGGGGCCCTCGATGCCGCTGCGTTCGAGCCGGCCCTGCTGTACGCCGTCACGACCGGCGCCATCACGCGCAGTGCGTGGGTGAGGCAGGTCGGCGAGGCGGTGGGAAACCCGGCGGCGGGTGAGGCGTGGGGGCGTCAGCCTTTCCACGCCGATGAGGCCATGCTCAAGCTCGCCGACGAGCTACGTGCTCAGGGGACCATCGTCGCGATCCTGACGAACGGCACCGACACGATCGACGCCGAGCTGGCGGAGAGCGGGATCGCTGCCCGCGTGGATCGGGTGTTCAACTCGGCCACCATCGGCGCGGCCAAGCCCGACCCGGCGGCGTTTGAGCACGTCCTGGCGGCGCTGGGGTTTGAACCGTCCGAGGTGTTCTTCACCGACGATTCACGCCACAAGCTCGACGGTGCGACGCGGCTGGGGCTGGTCACCCACCTTTTCCGAGGGGTCGGCGGCTTGCGGGCCGCGTTGCGTCAGTCCTCGGCGGCCCCGCCGGGGCCCTGAGGCGGTGCCTCGGCGGCGGCCTTGAGCAACCCGAGCTGCGTGTCCCAGGACGCTGAGGCGGCCTCGAGCCACCGCGCCGCATCGGAGGCCACCACCGCCTGCACGCGGTAGACGGACTCGCGCCCCGCGGTGGAGGCCGTCACCAGCCCCGCCTCGCGCAACACGGCCAGGTGCTTGGCCGTGCCCTGTCGGGTGATGGGCAGCTCGTGGGCCAGCTCGGTGACGCCGCTCGGGGCCGCGGCCAGGCGGCCGAGGATCTCGAGCCGCAGTGGATCGGCGAGGGCGTGGAAGGTGCGCACGAGCGCCGCGTCAACGGGCACCCGGGGCCCCCTCCGCGGCGGTGCGGGCGAGGCCCAGCTCCTCGCCCCAGCCCTCCACGTTGGCGCCGTAGTTGCGCGCATGCGCCTCGGGGCTCATGGCGGCGAAGCCGGTTTCGGTGACGCGGACGGTCACCACGCCGGGCGCGGCGTCGAACAGCACGAACTCGACGGTGGTGCGCGGCACGTCGTCCCCGCCCGGATGCCACGTGAAGACCGCGCGCTCGAGCGGCTCGAGGGCGAGCACCCCCACGGCGAAGGCGCCGAGCTCGGGGTCCGTCACGAGGCACTCGTCGCCGCAGCGCTCAATCCTGTCTCCGCCGAGGGCCCCGTTGTTGATCCACCACCCGGGTTCGGAGACCAGGCCCCAGACCCGCTCGCGCGTGGCATTGATGTCGATGGACGTTTCGATGCTGTCTCTCATGCAACCAAATGGTTGCCTATGCGGAGACGGCGGTCAAGACCCAGCGGCGCCGGGACCGCTATGCGAGCCACCCCCGCGTGAAGCCGAGCACGCGCTCGCCGTCGGTGTCCGCGAGCGAGGCGGAGACGAACGCCGTCGCCCCGTCCGAGCTCTGGTACCTGAACACGGGCGAGGGATCGCAGGCTGCCTCGGCGATGGAGGCTCCCGCGGACTCGGCGCTCTGCGCCGCGGCAAACGCCGCCTCGGTCCGGCGGTAGTAGGCCGGGAGCAGCTCCGCGTAGGGGCCGTCCTCCACCTCGGGACGCACGGCGTTCTTCACGAAGGAGGTCGCCACGGCGCCGGGCTCCATGACGCTCACGCGCACGCCGAAGCGCTCGGCGACCGGCGCGAGCGATTGCATGAAGCCCTCCAGCGCAAACTTGGCGCCGCAATAGGCGTCGGCGAAGGGCTGGCCCACGGCGCCGCCCACGCTCGTGACGGACAGAATGCGCCCCTGCCCGGCCGCCCGCATCCCGGGCAGCACGAGCTTGGTCAGCCGCACCGGGGCGAGGTAGTTCACCTCGATCTGCTCCTCGATGGCGCTCATGTCCAGCTGCTCGGCGGTGCCGACCATCCCGAGGCCGGCGTTGTTCACGAGCACGTCGATGCCCCCGTACTGCTCCTGCACCGCCGCGACGACGTCGCGGCTCGCCCGTTCATCCGTGATGTCGAGGGCGCGGAGGTCGACGCTCACGCCGGCCTCGGCCGCCGCGGCACGCAAGGCGTGCGCGGCGTCGGGCCGGCGCAGCGTCGCGATGACGCGGTGCCCGCGGCGGGCGAGGTCGATGGCGGCAAAGAGGCCCATGCCGGAGGACGTTCCGGTGATCAGCGTGGTGGTCATGGGGCGGAGCGTAGGCGCGGCGCGTGTGACGCGCGAGGGTGACGGGGCACCCAGCAGGGAACTCACAGCCCCCGAGCGTGACGGTGCGTGACGCCGGCGGTCCCCGCGCAACGCGGCCCGCGCGCCGGCCGCGCCGGGCCCCTAGCGTGATCGGAGGCGCGGCACCCCGCCGCGTCAGACCCCCTGAAGCAGGCGACGCCTGCCAGCACAATCTCTAGCCGGAGGTGCC
Organism: Galactobacter valiniphilus; assembly: GCF_003575975.1. Lineage (GTDB taxonomy): Bacteria > Actinomycetota > Actinomycetes > Actinomycetales > Micrococcaceae > Galactobacter > Galactobacter valiniphilus. The sequence continues at coordinate 141,898 of NZ_QQXK01000006.1, forward strand.
CTCATGTCCCACACGGACCCCGCACAGACCCAGCCCGCCTTCCCACCCAGCGAGGAGGCAGGACCCAGCCAGGCCTCGCGCCGCACGCTCTCGCCCAAACAGCGCCTCGTGGCCGGGATCGGCGCCCTCGCCGTCGTGGCAGCCGCCGTGGGCGGCACGGCGCTGGCACCGAACCGCCCGACGTCGGGCGGGGACACCCAGCGCGCCGCCGCCACGGCGGCGGCCTCCCATGGGCTCGACACCTCGGCGGCCCAGGAGGGCCGCGTGCACCTCGACCAGGTGCCGGCGGCCGTGCAGCAGCTCAAGGACTCCGGCTTCACGCCGATCCACGCGGGGGAGCTCACGGTGGCAACGACGGGCGCCAGCGCGCCGATCTCGTTTACGGCGGACGACGGCAAGACGCTCATCGGCTCGGACGTGGACGTGGCCCAGCTGATCGCCGACGGCCTGGGCCTGAAGCTGCGCGTCGAGACGACGGCGTGGGCCGACTGGCCGCTGGGCGTGCAGAGCGGCAAGTACGATGTGGTGCTCTCCAACGTGGGCGTGACCGAGGAACGCAAGGACCTCTTCGACTTCGCGACCTACCGCCACGGCCTGCACACCTTCCTCGTGACGAAGGGTCCGCCGCTCAAGGACGTCAAGGAGGCCAAGGACATCGCAGGCCTGAAGATCGTGGTGGGCTCCGGGACCAACCAGGAGAAGATCCTGACGGCGTGGAACAAGGCCAACGAGAAGGCGGGCCTGGCCCCGGCCGAGCTCGTCTACTACGACGACCAGTCGGCCGCGCTGCTGGCGCTGAAGTCCGGCCGCGTGGACGCCTCCTTCGGACCCAACCCCACGTCGGTGTACCAGGCGCAGGTGGATCCCGAGCTACGCACCGTGGGGCGCGTGAACGCCGGCTGGCCGGACAACTCCGACGTGGGCGTCGTGACGGCCAAGGGCAACGGGCTGGTGCAGCCGGTCGCCACGGTGCTGGAGGCCGCGCGGACCTCGGGCAAGCTCACGGCGGCGCTCACGCGCTGGCAGCTGCAGGGCGAACAGGTGGAGAAGACCGAGGTGAACCCGAAGGGCCTGCCGCGCCAGACCAAGTAGGCGCGACGCCCGCGACGGGCAAGCGAACGAGCCGCCGGACCCTTCGTGGGTCCGGCGGCTCATGCCGTTGTCAGTGCCTGTGGTCCGGGCGAAACTGCGGATCGCCCGGGGAGTAGCTGCTCAGGCGCCGGACGGCGTCGTAGCGGACGGCGCCGCCCACGACGGCCACGAGAGAACCGACGAGGAAGAGGAGCGGGCCGAGGGAGCTCTGCGCGCCCCACGCGGCGACGAGGCCGATGACCACGAGGCAGACGCCCAACGCGATGATCGCGTGGGCTAACGTCACGACGCCCTGTGTGGGGAGCCTCCTGATGTGCGTCTCCATGGGCCAACGCTACGGCTCGGGCAGTGTGCTGTCATCGTCCGCTCGGCTGATCAGCCAACGCCAGCGTCACTCGAGCCGGATCGTCAGATCGGCCTGGCCGATGCCGTGGTCCTCGCTATCGGTGAGCTGCCATTGGGCCTCGAGGATGTCCTTGGCCAGCCGCACGCCGCTGGCGTCGTTGACCTCGACCTGGATGTAGTCCCAGCGCTTGGGGAGTGCCGTGCCCGCGCGCAGCGTGGAGCGGTTGGCCCCCGATTCGAAGGTGCTCAGGCGATCGGTCGCGAGGCTCGGGCCGTCGGGGCAACCCGCGCCGTCTGTGGGTGGCAGGCACACGGTCACCGAGGCGACGTCGGCCAGGCGAGCGTTGTCGCCGTTCACGAACACCTCGAGGGAATAGCTCCGGCCGCCGTGCGTGCTGGGGTGCGGCTCGGGGTGTGCCGTGCTGGTGCCGTCGGTGGGCACCCCGGGGATGCCGGTGCCGGAGCACGCGGCCAGGCCGCGCGCCGCCGTGAGCGCGTACGCGAGCAAGGCCGCTGGTCGGCGGGCGGACGGTGTGCTGCGTAGCTGATTCCCCCGGATCATGCTGCGAAGCTAGCCCACGGCGGGCCTCAGGGGAAGGGCAGTCCCGCCGTGCCGGAGGCGGGGAGGGGCACTCAGGTCGGCCGTGCGACGTCGTACACGAGGCGGGCGAAGGGCCCGGCCTGCCGGGCCTCCACGAGCGTGAGGCGCTCCGCGCCCAGGGAGCGGGGGAGGACGGCGTGGCCGTCCTCGAGGGTGGCCGGCGCCAGCGTGAGGGCCACGCGATCCAGCGCCCCGGCGTCAGCGAAGCGACCCACGAGCTCGCCGCCCCCGAGGATCCAGACGTCGCCGTCGCCGGCCGCGGCGCGGATCGCCTCGAGGTGATCCGCCGGGTCGCCGGAGACGATGCGCACGTCGGCGCCCTCGGGGACGGGGAGCTCGCGCGAGCTGAAGACGAAGGTGGGGCGGGAGCCGTGGAAGGTCTGCCAGCGCTCGGGGTGGGCCAGGATGTCCTCGTTCTTCAGGACCCACTCGTAGGTGTGGGAGCCCTCCACGAGCACCGAGATGTTCTCGGGGAGGAGGGTGGGGTCCGGTTCCTCGGCTCCGGGGACGGCGAAGAGCCACTCGAGGGAGTGGTCCTTCGTGGCGAGGAAGCCGTTGAGCGTGCAGGCCGTGTCGAAGATGAAGCGGGGCATGGACCGAGCCTACGGGGAGGGCCCGACGGCGGGTGGTTGGAGGGGCGGACCCGGCGCCGACCGCTCCGCCCCTCCACGCGCCATCAGCTAGTTGGTGGTGCAGAGGCCTTTGGCGTTCTTACGGAAAGCCTTCGCAGCGCTTTTCGCGGTTCCGGATCCCGTTGCCGGGGTGTAACCCGCGGGGTACCTGAAGGTGGCAACACCGTACGCGCGATAAGCGCGCTTCTGCGATACGCAACGAAGATCGCCGCCCACGCGCGCTGAACCATTGCCCTTGGCCGTTGACGTCTTCCCTAGTCGCTTGCCGTCGGTCATGCGCGAAGCCAGGTTGATCTTGGTTCCCTTGGCGTTGGGACCCGTGCACTTGACGATGAGGTGAGCATTCACGGCTCTTCCTACTTCAGGTGGGGGTGGGTCAGTCCGCCGCCGATGAGGAGCATGCGTAGTCGGTAGTGCTCGCGGTT
>NZ_QQXK01000070.1 GCF_003575975.1 Galactobacter valiniphilus
GTCAGAGATCACATCACGCGACACACATCCAAGACTCGCTCACAAGGCCCCCGAACGTGTTTAGCAACACGCCCTAGTCGGCGCGGCGGGAAATGAGGTACTCGGCTAGGGCCTCGCGCACCAGGTCTGCTTCCTTGCGGTTCTCGCGCAGGGCCAACGCGGCGAAGCCAGCCTTGAGCTCCTGCGGAACACGCGCGCGCATGATCGGTGTTTCGCCGGCCGCGACGCCTACGCGTGGGCGCCCCAGCGCGACACGCTTCATCTCCTCCACGCTCAGTGTGCCGGTCGCCTCCATGAGCAGCACCTGTGCCTCCTGTCGCGAGGCACTCCCCCGCTTCACCGTGCCCGGCTTCACGGTCATCTCGGCGGCGTCGGGACGCACGTCTCGCGATTGGTGCTTCATCGGCCTGTCGTCCTCAGGCCGTGAGGAGGCTGATGTGAGCGAGCTCTTCGGCGTGCTGATCCCGCTCGAGCTGAATGTCGTAGTCGGTCTGAAGGTTCAGCCAGAACCTTTCGCTGGTGCCCAGCGCGGCAGAGAGCCTCAGGGCCGTATCGGTACTGATGCGCCGGCGTCCGCGGATGATCTCGCTGATACGAGTCTGCGGCAGACGGGTAGCCTGCGCGAGCCTGTAAGCGCTCACGCCCAACGGCTCCAAGAACTCGCTCTTGAGGATCTCGCCAGGGGTGACCGGCTCGTGCGCCTTCTCAGTCATGGTTCCTCCTAGTGGTAGTCGACGATCTCAACATCAACGGGTCCGCCTGCGGTCCACCGGAAGCAGATGCGGAACTGAGCATTGATGCGGATGGAGTGCTGCCCGGCCCGGTCGCCGCCGAGCTTCTCCAACCTGTTCCCCGGCGGGATGCGCAGATCGTTGATGTCATCAGCGGCGTTCAGCAATCTCAACTTCACGTGTGCCATCCGCTGCAGCTCCGGACCGAAGCGCTTCACGACCTCACGGTCCCACACCTTCTCGGTAGCTCGGTCTGCGAATGACTGGATCACACACCAATAGTATCACCGCACGTAAGTATTGTTCCACGGGATTAGTCGGCGCATCGCCGCACGGTGCATATTCCGTGCCTCATTTGGCTGTGGATTATCGAGACGCACCCATGATCGGAAACTGTCGGGACGACGTGACCCTGGCCGGCGGACTGCGACCAAGGCCGTGAGACGGGGCGCGCCACCGGGGGCACTCGGAGGTTGCAACAGTGAGCGCACGCC
>NZ_QQXK01000071.1 GCF_003575975.1 Galactobacter valiniphilus
GGTGACGTCGATGTTGCCCCGTGTTGCATTGGAGTAGGGGCAAACGTTGTGGGCGGCGTTCGCGAGTGCGACTGCGCTCTCGTGATCCAGATTGGGAATGACAACCTCGAGACGCACAGCCAGTTCAAAGCCACCGGTGTTGGTGGAGCCGATACTGACTGCCGCACCCACGCTGGAGCCTTCGATACGCACCTTCTGCTGGCGAGCCACCATCTGGAGGGCTGAATGGAAGCAGGCGGCATATCCGGCGGCGAATAGCTGCTCGGGGTTGGAGCCCTTGCCGCTACCGCCCATGGCGACTGGGATGGCCAGGTCGAACTCGAGTGGTGACTCGAAAATTGAGACGTGTCCGTCTCGGCCAGCGCCAGTGGCGAGGGCTTCGGTGGTGTAGAGGGTCTGCATTTGGAGGTTCCTTTCGATGGTGTTGGCGAGCCAGGCCATGAATGCGTGGTGCGGCTAGTCGTGGATGAGGCGTGCGTCCTCGAGTGACCCACGCAAGGTGGTGAGTTCTTCGATGAGCAGGTCGGCGGCATCGATGCTTAGCCCCGTGCTGGCAGCAAAGCAGGGAGCCACGGAGGTGAGCTCGGACTCGAGCTGCAACCCGCGTTCTGTAAGAACAACTGTGACCACGCGCTGGTCGTGCGCCCCGCGGTCCTTGGTCAAGATGCCCGCCTCAACTAGGCGTCGCACCAGCCCGGAAGCCGCAGACGCTTCCAGGACAAGCCGGTCGGCTAACGCGCCGACGGTCATTGCCTTCTCTTCGGAGAGAAGTTGGATCACCAGGTACTGCTGATAGGTCAGACCGAACGGTGCAAGCAACGCGCGGTAGGTGGCCAGCATGGTGTTGGTGGCCGAGTAGAGGGAGAAGCACACGGCTCGGTCTACGGAGAAGTTAGCGTCGCTCACAGGATAAATATGGCACACCAGTATGTTGCATGCAACATACTGGTGTGCTGGCGCCACATGATGACTGGCCGGTGGTGCTACATCGGGGCTCCAGGGGCACAGGGTGGAGCGAGCTTTCGGGGATCTCCCCGGGGTGGGCTGTGACTGTGCCGCTCTGCAGTCCAAAGCAAGTATTGGCGAGAGGGGGGTGCATCAGGTGGCGTGCGCTCACTTTTGCAACCTCCGAGTGCCCCCGGTGGCGCGCCCCGTCTCACGGCCTTGGTCGCAGTCCGCCG
>NZ_QQXK01000072.1 GCF_003575975.1 Galactobacter valiniphilus
TCGCCATCACCTACCGCGCCGGCGTCACCCTCTGCGCCATCCTCACCTGGCAACGCCTATTAGGAGACACGCCCTAGTTGGTTCCGTGCTCTCTGTCGTATTCGTCGGCGGCGCGTTCCAGGGCTAGATCCTCCTGGTAGTCACGTTCTGCCTGTTCTTGCAGTGTCTCCAGGTGAGGGGAAAGGGTGGCGCCCGGGGAGGAGGCCTCGGCTTGCGGGCTCGTTCTGGTGGAGGACGGTTGGACGGTCGCGGGCTCGAATACGACGTCGTATCCGGCCGGAGTGGGGTTCGCTGCGTTGGAGGACGTGGCTGCAACGACCGCGGCCGCGCCAGCGGCGAGCAGAGTTGCGGCGGTCATGACCACGGGGCGGCTGCGACGCAAGGGGTTGTTGCTGTTCATGAGGCGAACTCGCTTCCGGTGTCATATTCGGCGGCGGCTTGGTCGGCGAAAGCCGATGTCTTCTTGAGAGTGCGTGGAGCAGCTCTTGGTGCAGGCCATGCCTGCACCAAGTACTCCTCCTGGGCGGCTCCGCGGTCACGGGCGTGGACCCGGATCCGGTACCAACCGTGTCCGGCTTGGTTGAGAGCGATGAGGTCATCCGGTGCGATCGCGGCCGAATCGGTGAGGAAGATGTCTCCTTCACCGTCGGCTTCGGCGTCCTCGAAAGAGAACTCGGCCACGTCTTCCCAGGCGTCGAAGTCTTGGGTTTGAGGTTCGACGTCGAGGTACTCGATGGTGAAGGGTGCGGGCTCGGTTTCAGTTCCCATGATAATCCAGGTGTTCCCATGTCCGCGGCGGGCAGCCACGAGGCCATCTGGTGCGTATTCGTCATAGGGGATGTGCACGTTCAGCCCGACGAAGCTAGCGAGTGGGTGGAGCTTCACCGTCGTGGAGCGGTTCACTTGGTCACCCGGGCGTAGTAGCGGTCTCCAACGAGGACCCGGTCGCGCTTGTACATGGAGCTGAGTTTCCCACCTTGGTAGCTGTTCTGACTAGCGGGGATCCGGCAGATGCTGTAGCCCTTCGCGCCCGACTTGATGGCGGCGGGGTAGCGGCAGCTGCTGGGGATGATGGCGCTCATCGAAATTCCCCAGAGTTGCTCATCGGAATTCCTCAGGTCGCGTGGTCAGGTTAGCGCAGGTTCG
>NZ_QQXK01000073.1 GCF_003575975.1 Galactobacter valiniphilus
GGCGGGTAGGGGTCGAGGTCCCCGAGGATCAGAAGCGCTAACTCCCTGATCTATCACGAGGACCTCGACGTGCTTCACCCTACTTCGGGGTGCGCTTCCGCGCGCTCTGCCGCTGATTCGTGTTCTTGCTGCGACGTTCTGCTGGGTCTTCCCGATGGCCATGTCGAGCGCGTCGACCGTCGCGAGGGGCTACTGGTGGTGACGGTCTCGACGCCAGCGGCGCCGACCGGCTGCCCCTCGTGTGGGGTCGTAGCTGTCGGCCACGGACGCCGCCGACGGGTGCTTCACGATGTGCCCGCGACGACGCGGGTGCGGATCGTGTGGCGGCAGCGGGTCTGGCGGTGCGACGAGGTGGGATGCGCGCGGCGGACGTTCGTGGAGCAACTCCCGGGTCTGGTCGCCCGGCGCGGGTCGATCACCAACCGAGCCATCGGCTGGGCGATCGGACAACTGCGGCGCGAACACGCCACGATCGCAGGACTTGCCCGTCAGCTGGGGACGTCGTGGAAGACGGTGTGGCGCGCTGTCGAGCCCGAGTTGGAGCGGCTCGCGGCCGACGAGTCCCGATTCGAGAACGTCACCACGCTGGGTGTCGATGAGCACATCTGCCATCACGTCGACCCCCGCAAGCGCGGTCCGAAGGAACTGACCGGGATGGTCGATCTGAGCCGCGACAGCACCGGAAAGACGCGGGCCAGGCTGCTCGACCTGGTGCCTGGCCGCTCCGGGAAGGCCTACGCGTCCTGGCTCGCCGAACGCGGCGAAGCGTTCCGAAGGAACGTGAAGGTCGCGGCGTTGGATCCGTTCGCCGGCTACAAGAGCGCGATCGACGACAAGCTCGAAGACGCCACGGCCGTGCTGGACGCGTTCCACGTCGTCAAGCTCGGCACCGCCGCCGTCGACGAGGTCCGTCGCCGCGTTCAGCAGGACACCCTTGGGCATCGCGGTCGGAAGGGCGACCCGCTCTACGGGATCCAGACCATCCTCCGCGCCGGCGCCGAGAACCTCACCGAGAAGCAGCGGATCAGGCTCGCGGCAGCGATCGAGGCCGATCCCGCGCACGACGAGGTGTTCGTCGCGTGGCAGTGCGCCCAGCAACTGCGTTCCGCCTACCACCAGAAGGACCTCGCCGAGGGGCGGCG
>NZ_QQXK01000074.1 GCF_003575975.1 Galactobacter valiniphilus
TGTATTGCCCCGCCAGGTTGGGTACGCGGCTGGCGGGGGTGGAGCCCTTGAGTGATGTGTGGCCGCGGTGGTGATTGTAGTGGTGCAGGAATCCCGGAAACGCGGCGGCGCGTTCTGATTCGCTCTGGTAGGGGCGGGCGTAGGCCCATTCTTCTTGCAGCGTCCGGTTGAAGCGTTCGACCTTCCCGTTGGTTTGCGGCCGGTAGGGGCGGGTGTACTTGTGTTTGATGCCCCGCCGAGTCAGCAGCTCGTTGAACATCTTGGAGCGGTAGCAGGATCCGTTGTCCGTCATCACGCGCTTGGTCTCGATGCCCAGCTGCTCGAAGTGATCCAGGGCCCTTTCCATGAAGGCCGTGGCCGTCTCCTTCTTTTCGTCGTTGAGGATCTCGGAATAGGTGTAACGGGCGTGATCATCAACTGCGTGATGAAGGTATGCGTAGCCAAGGTTCGGGCGTCCGTGCTGCTTGCGAGGCCGGCTCGGATCCCGGTGAGCACTCGAGTTGCGCCCGCCGGCGGCTCGCCCCAGAACCTTGTGGCCGCCGCCGTCGGGGATGCGGCCGAGCTTCTTGATGTCCACATGCACCAGGTCCCCGGGCGCCGCGTGCTCGTACCTGATGATCGTGCGTCGCTGGGACCGCAGAGGTGCCCCGGTTGCTGGGTCCGTCCAGGCCAGGCGTAGGCAGTGGTAGCGGCTCAGGATCCGGTGCACGGTGGCCGGGTTCATGCCCAAGTGGTACGCGATTCTTGCTGGCCCCCACCGCCGGCTCACTCGCAGTCCGATCGCCCTGCGCTCGCGACGCCGCTCCGTGCGGTGCGGGCACGTACGTGGCCGACTGGACCGATCCTCCATGGCCTCAGGCCCGTGCTGGCGGTAACGATCAGACCACCGCTTCGTGGTCGTCACCGAGACGTTGAAGCGATCGGCAGCCCGGCGCAGGGGCCATCCCTGCTCGACGACGCACCGTGCAAGCAACAGACGCCCGCGGGGAGTGAGTAAGGCATTAGCGTGGGGCATGAAGACCTCCGTGGTGAGAGCTGGTTCCTAGATAGCTCCACACCTCACCCGGAGGTCTTCCTCATGTCAC
>NZ_QQXK01000075.1 GCF_003575975.1 Galactobacter valiniphilus
CCGCTGACGCGGACGCCGTGGTCGGCGCGGAATGGGGCAAGCCCAGCCCTGACCGCCTCGCCCAGCGCAACGGCTACTGAAGCGCCCTGGCTTTGTTGGAGACTCCTGACTTTGGAAACGAGGATGGAGTCATGGTGTCGAATGAGGGATCTGGGAAGCCGACCACGCGTCGGTATTCGCCGGAGGAGAAGGCCGCAGCGGTCCGGATGGTGCGAACCCTGCGAGCGGAGCTGGGGACCGAGCACGGGACGGTCCAGCGGGTCGCGACGCAGCTCGGATACGGGATCGAGTCCGTCAGAACGTGGGTCAAGCAGGCCGACATCGACGACGGCAACATGGCTGGCGTGACCACGGCCGAATCGCGGAAGCTGCGGGAGCTGGAGCAAGAGGTCCGTGAGCTTCGTCGGGCTAACGAAATTTTGAAGAGGGCTGCGTCTTTCTTCGGGGCGGAGCTCGACCGCCAACATCGGAAGTAGTCGCGTTCATCGACGCGAACAAGAACGACGTCGTCGAAGGCCGCCGCCTCGGAGTCGAGCCCATCTGCAGCCTGTTGCAGGTGGCTCCGAGCACCTATTACGCCGCGAAAGACCGCGCCCCCTCGGCGCGCGCGGTGAGCGACGCGGTCTTGATGCCTGAGCTGGTCACGCTCTGGAACGCGAACTACTGCGTCTATGGGGTCCGCAAGCTCTGGAAGACCGCCCGCCGCGCCGGGATCGATATCGGCCGGGACCAGACGGGCCGGCTGATGCGGGCTGCCGGCATCGAGGGCGCGATCCGGAGCAAGCGGGTCAAGACGACCCGGCCGGATCCGACGTCGACGCGGCACCCGGACCTCGTGAAACGGGAGTTCACCGCGACCGCGCCGAACAGGCTCTGGGTCACCGATCTGACGTTCGTGCCGACGTGGGCGGGCGTCGCGTATGTCTGCTTCATCATCGACGCGTACTCACGGATGATCGCCGGGTGGCGGTGCGCGTCTCACATGCGCACCGAGATGGTCCTCGACGCGATCGAGATGGCCCGCTGGTCGAGAGGTCGTCACCACGAGGATCTGAGGTGTCACAGCGACGCGG
>NZ_QQXK01000076.1 GCF_003575975.1 Galactobacter valiniphilus
TGACGGGATGAGGTGAGGACCTCCGGTATCGATGTGGGTTACCACACTCACTCGATCCACGGAGGTCCTCGTGTCCTACGCTACTCACGCCCGCGCTGCGCTCACAGTCGAGGGGCGGATCAAGATCGCGTTGCTGGTCATCGATGAGGGTTGGACACAGGCGCGGGTCGCCGAACGGTTCCAGGTTGCCCGCGGGACGGTGTCGAAGTGGGTGGCCCGGTATCGCACGGGCGGGCGTGCGGCGATGCAGGATCGGTCCTCTGTGCCGTCGACCTCGCCGAATCGGACCTCGCAGCGCACGGAGCGCCGCATCATCGGATTGCGGGTGAACCGGCGGTGGGGTCCGCACCGGATCGCTTATCACCTGCATCTGGCGCAATCGACGGTCTCGAAGGTGCTGCAGCGGTACCGGGTACCGCTGCTGGGCCAGGTCGATAAGAACACTGGCGTCCGGGTGCGCAAGCCCCAGCCGGTCCGTTACGAGCGGCAGAGCCCGGGCGAGCTGGTGCACGTGGATGTGAAGAAGCTCGGCCGCATCCCCGATGGCGGTGGCTGGCGCACCCGGGGCCGTGAGGCGGGCCGGAAGCGACGGTCAGGGGTCGGGTACTCCTACCTGCATTCCGCGATCGACGACAACGCCCGGCTGGTGTACTCGGAGATCCTCGACGACGAACGCAAAGACACCGCCGCCGGGTTCTGGGAACGCGCGAACGCGTTCTACGCCGGCCATGGGATCACGATCCAGCGGGTGATGACTGATAACGGCTCCTGCTACCGCTCGAAGGCGTTCAACGATGCGCTCGGCGACGACGTGACACACAAGTACACACGCCCCTACCGGCCACAGACCAACGGGAAGATCGAACGGTTCCACCGCACCCTCGCCGACGAGTGGGCCTACGCCCGACACTACGACTCAGACGAGCAGCGCGCCGCCAGCTACCCCGCCTGGCTGCACCACTACAATCATCACCGACCCCACACCGGCATCGGAGGCCTCTCACCCATCGATCGCGTCCACAACGTCAGTGGGAAGAACA
>NZ_QQXK01000077.1 GCF_003575975.1 Galactobacter valiniphilus
CTAGGGCGTGTCTCCTAATAGGCGTTGCCAGGTGAGGATGGCGCAGAGGGTGACGCCGGCGCGGTAGGTGATGGCGAGTTTGTCGTAGCGGGTCGCGATGCCTCGCCACTGTTTGGCCAGTGCGAAGAACCGCTCGACGACGTTGCGGCCCTTGTAGGCGTCCGCGTCGAGCGCGGGCGGACGGCCACCACGGCTGCCGCGGCGTTTTCGGGCTGCGGCCTGGTCGCGTTTGTCGGGGATCACGGTCTTGATCCCGCGGCGGCGCAGCTCAGAACGGATCACGCCCGTCGCGTAGGCGCGGTCAGCGAGTACGGCCTCGGGTCTGTTGCGTGGCCTGCCACGACCGATCCTGGGGACATGGATCTGCGCGAGGACTTCGGTGAGCATGGCACCGTCGTTGCGCTGCCCGCCGGTGACGATCATCGCGAGCGGGCGCCCATGCCCGTCGACGGCTTGATGGATCTTCGTCGTCAACCCGCCACGGGAGCGGCCGATCCCGTGACCGGGCGGTTCAACCTCATGCCAGGGCAGGTTCTTGTGATTCGATCCCGCCCCCTGTGTCCTGCTCCGGGCGGGTCGTGTTCGTCGCATGCTGATGCGCACGCGCGATCGTCGCATCCACCGACACCACCCAATCGATCTTCCCCGCCGCGTCTGCTTCGGCGAGGATCCTCGTCAATACGCGATCCCAGGTGCCATCACCGGCGTATCGGCGGTGCCGCTTCCACACTGTCTGCCACGGGCCGAACTCCTCGCGAGGCAGATCACGCCAGGGAATCCCGGTGCGGAACCGGTACGCGATGCCCTCGACCACACGCCGGTTGTCACCGAACGGATGCCCCCGCAAGCCAGCGTTCGAGGGCAGAAGCGGCTCGATCCGCTCCCACTGCTCGTCCGTGAACACCCGATACCGCGAACCCGTCGACTTCATCTCATCAGCATCCCGCGAGCCTCACCCGACATATGGGAGACACGCCCTAG
>NZ_QQXK01000078.1 GCF_003575975.1 Galactobacter valiniphilus
GCGCAGTCGCACTCGCGAACGCCGCCCACAACGTTTGCCCCTACTCCAATGCAACACGGGGCAACATCGACGTCACCATCTCGGTCTCCGACGACTGACACAAACTGACTCACGCTGACCGCCCCCACCCTGGGCTTTAGATTCAGCAGGTCCTTCGAACACAAGTTGGACGGGGGCCGCATGCTGTCGGGCAAAGACCGCGACATGGCTCGTAGCGGGCCGCCCGCCGCCTCCTTTCCGTCCGTTCGTCGCCCGCGGCGAGGAAAAAGGGGGGTGGGGGCACCCTCCAGGGCCACCCACTCCGCGGGTGCCGCGCAGGCGCCGGGTAGCATGCCGCGGCCATCGCGACCGTGACCCCACCCAATCGGCGGGCGACGCCGCCCCCCCGCGGCTACTCGCAGGCAATACCGTCGCCGTCTCGATCCAGCTTGCGGCTATATCCGGGTTCGCCCACGCTGATTGGAGCCGCACCTGCGGCACGAACGGCGGAGCAATTTGCGTAGTACGTGTCCGAACCGCCGGAGGAACCGCTGCCCGAACTACCCCCCCCCCCCCACGAAGCCGCGCGGCGTCGTGAGCTTAGCCGCCGACTCGTGCTCGGCCTTCTCTTCCGCGGCCTGCGCGGCCGCGGCTTCCTCCTCAGCCTCACGCTTGGCCGCAGCCTTCTCTTCAGCCTTCTTCCGCTGGGCGGCGGCCTTCGCCTCAGCCGCCTTCTTCGCCGCTGCCTCCTCGACGCGCTTCTTTTCCGCCGCCTGCTTGACCTCAGTCTCAAGCGCACGATGCCGCTCAGCCGAGACCCACACCAGAGTCCTGGGGACTGCTGCACGGATTGAGACACTGAATCTGCGTCGATGAGTCTCGGCGCTGGAAGGATGTGCCTCATGCCTAAA
>NZ_QQXK01000079.1 GCF_003575975.1 Galactobacter valiniphilus
CGAACCTGCGCTAACCTGACCACGCGACCTGAGGAATTCCGATGAGCAACTCTGGGGAATTTCGATGAGCGCCATCAGTGTGGGGCACTCTCACCTGCCCGCTCGGTAGCAGCGGTCCTCGGCGTAGGCCTGGGCGAGGGTGTCGGAGGTGTTGGTCTCGGCCACTGTGGGCTCCTTCGGGCCGAGGGCTCTTCCTGTCCCCTAGATAGAGCGCCGGCTTTTGGGATGTTGCAGGGTTAGCGGCCGGCGGCGATGAAGGCCACAAGTTCCTTGTCCTCGAACACCTCGGCGTGCTCGGGGGGGGCGTCAGCCACTCCTCGACGCGCTTGGCCGCGGCGGCGATGAGGGACAGGCTGAACTTTCATGCGCCGGAGGCGCGGTGACCGATGATCGCCGCCCCGGCAACGACCAGGCCGGTTAGGACCAGGACGACGGCAACGCCGGCGGCGACCTGGCCTTCCGGGGCGGTCAGGGACGGGGTGCTCAGGTGGTACGTGAACTCGTTCATGCCCGGATAGAGCACGCTGGTTCGCGCGCCTAAACTAGGGCGAGTGAGTGTGCATCTTGTCCTTGGGACCGAAGTCAGACCCGAGGGCTCGAGGGCGTCTTCGGACGGGCGAGAGGCCGGGCAGGTTGAGGCCAGCGGGGACGACTACCAGCAGGCGCTCTCAGCGGCCCAGGCGCTTGTGCCCGAGGGGTGGCGCACGACGAGCATTCGTCGGGCCTAGGGCGTGTTGCTAAACACGTTCGGGGGCCTTGTGAGCGAGTCTTGGATGTGTGTCGCGTGATGTGATCTCTGA
>NZ_QQXK01000007.1 GCF_003575975.1 Galactobacter valiniphilus
CGACAGCATCCTCGGACTCAGCGCCTGACCCCACACATCGAAGGACCGAGCGCTACACCACTACCGGGGACTTGACCGGTCCAGCGGGCCAGGAGGCGCGCCCGCCGGGTGGGGATGACGCGCCCGTCGCCCTTCGCGTAGACCTGCATGAAGCCGAGCGCCCAGCGCGTGCGCTGCCGCACGAGCCCGGGGATCGAGTCGGGGGTTTCCTCCCGCGTCACGAGCTCGGGGGCGTAGGCCACGACGACCTTGTGGCCCAGGGTCGACAGACGCACGCCGAGATCGCAGTCCTCGGCGAGGCAGTCGGGGTCCCAGCCGCCCAGCTGGGTGAGCAGCTCCCTGCGCACGAACACCGTGGTGCCGCCGAGCGGGATGAAGCCGCGCCTGGCCTGATTGTGCAGGCGGGAGCGGAACCACGTGAAGTACTCGAAGCAATCGCGCAGCGCGTACCAGGAGTCCTGGTAGTTCACGAGCTGGACGGCGCCCTGCACGGCGTCGGCACCGGTGATCGCGAAGGTCGTGTCGATGTGGCGCAGGAGGTGCGGCGCCGCGATGGACTCGGCGTCGAAGATCCCGACCACGTCGCCTGTGCAGAGTTCGAGCGAGGTGTTGAGCTGGACTGGCTTGCTCTTGGTGCTGTGGCGATCCACCGAGACCTGGGCGTGGTGGGGGTAGCGGGCGGCGATGCGGCGCGCGGCGCCGGTGGTGTCCGGGTCGTCGTGGCCCACAGAGATGATGATCTGCGGCGCCCCGTGGCTCTGCGCCAGGAGTGCGCGGATGGTGGCCTCCATGACCTCCTCGCTCTCGTGCCGGCACGGCACGATGAGCGAGAACGTCAGGTGCGAGCGGTGGGCGGCGGTGCCGTAGCGGGTGCGCCGGCGGGTGTCGGGGCTCCACCACGCGTAGGTGTTCAGATAGAGCGAGAAGACAGCGATGAGGGTCAGGGCCAGGGAGATGGCCACGGACGCGAGCGTCACGAGCGCCGCGAACATCAGGCGTCACCGTCCCCGCGGCCGCAGGCGACCCCGTCCCCGTTGCGGTCGAGACCCTGCGGATCCACCCCCGAGACGCGGACGATCAGGCCTGTGGCAAACATGGTGCGCACCTCTGTGCAGCGGTAGGGATGGGTCATGGCGGAGGGGTCCTGCCCCGCCGCGAGCATCTGGCTCACGTGCTCGGCTTGGCTTGGGGGGACGGACGGGAGGCACTGCCCCGTCTGGCCGTACTCCTTGAGGCAACCGCCCGTGCCGCGCTCGCTGCCGAGGACGTCTTCCGGGGCCACCTTGGGTGCCGGCTTGAGCGAGCGCTCGCGCGTTCCGTCGGCGCGCAGCGGCGCGGCGTCGCCGGAACGCGACGCCGCGCCGTCGAGCGTCGTGCCCTCGCCGCCCCGCGCGACGGCGGGCGGCGGGCTCGAGCTCGCGGGCGGCAGGGCCGTGGCCCCCGCCCTGAGGGGCGAGCGTCCAGCTCCCCGGCGTCGGCGCCGGAGGAGGGGCTCGCGGAGGGTCCTGTCCCCGGGCTGGGGGTCGGCGAGGGGGTCGCCGAACCCGGGGAAGGCGTGGCGCCCCCGGGGGTGCCTGGCACGGCGGCCGAAGGGCCGGTGGCCCCTAACGATGGCCGCACTGCCTCGGCTTGCCCCGCGGAGTGCGCCGCGTGTGGGTCGTCGATCCGCGCACCGCGCTGGGCGCCGAGCGCCACGGTCACCGCGAGGGTGAGCACGGCGCAGGCGAGAACGACGAGGCCGGGCACGAGCCGGCGGCGGGAGGAGGTCAGGGGGCTCACAGGACCCACACCCACCTGGCCACGCTCGGCACTCCGCGCGCGTTGCTCACCGTGAGCATGTACGGCCCGGGCGGGACGAGGTTGCGGTTGGCGGTGAGCTGCGCGGTGCGCCTGGTGCCGGTGCCGGAGATCGGCAGGTCGATGAGCCGGGCGTTGGTGTCCGTCTGGTGGGTCGCGGAGAGCGGCGCGATGAGCTGGGCCTTCACGACATCGCCCGTGACCTGCAGCGCGAAGGACCGACCGGCCGTGACCGAGCTCGGGGCCTGCGTGATGGTGGGTCGGGTGCCCTTGAACAGGTATGGGGGCGAGTAGAGCGAGATGCGCAGCTCGAAGGAGTTGTCTGCCGGATTGGAGCCGAGCACCGCCACGCGGCCGTCGGGGAGCAGGATCGCGGAGGAGTGGTAGTTGCGGGGCACCGGATCCGGCGAGATGGACGTCCAGGCGTTGGCGTCCGGCGCGTACAGCGCGGCGCTGCGCACGCTCTGGGAGCGGTTCTGTTGGGAGCCGTTGGAGGCCAGGACCGTGCGATCCGCCAGGTTGACGAGGTTGACGTAGAGCTTGCCGGGGCCGGGGAGGTCGGGGCCGGCCGTGTAACTCGGGGTCTGTGCCTTGAGGTCGACGATGTCCACGAGGTTGATGGCCGCGCGGTTGCCGTCGGTGTTGCCGCCACCCACGATCATGACGCGCTGGTCCTGCACGGGGCCGATGAAGACGCTGCCCGCCTGATCGCGCATGTCCTTCTCGCGCAGGCCGGGCACGTCCAGCACGCTGGCCGTGCGCCAGTCGTAGAGCGAGGAGCCGGTGCCCGGGCGGCCGTTGCCGAAGGTGTGGGCACCGGAGTAGAAGAGCGTCCCGTCGTCCAGCAGGAACATGTGCGGGTACGTGCCCCAGTAGGTGTAGGTCTGCGGCACCTGGTTCAGGGGCAGCCAGCTTCGGGTCTTGGTGTTGAACATCTGCGTGGCCACGGTGCCCTGCGCGTTGGCGTTGAGGCCGCCAGCGGCCCAGATGTCGCCGTTGCCGAGCTTGGTCAGGCTGGGGTACCAGTGCGCGTCAGGCATGTCGGAGACCCGGTGGCAGGAGTCGTCCTTGGGGTCGAAGTAGTAGCTCTTGGGGGAGCTCTTGAAGGTGTTGGGGCCGTCGCCGGCGCCGGGGAAGGCGGCGGTGCCTCCGGCCAACAACACCTTGCCGTCCGGCAGGGTCACGTGGCCGGCGCAGAACATGTCGTAGGGGGTGGGGATCTGCTTGAAGACCCCGGTGGTGGGGTTCCACACGACCGAGCGGAAGGTGCCGGCGGCGAACTGGTTGCCGTCGTTGCCCGAGCCGGCGATGAGCAGGAGCCGTCCGTCTTTGAGCAGGGTCGAGTGGATGGCCCGGACGGGGAGCTCGGTTGCTGACACGGACCAGCTGCCCATGAGCGCGGGGTCCCCGGGAGGCAGGACCGGCTCCTCCGGCACGGCCTTGAGGGAGTAACCGGTCGTGTCCAGGGTGCCGTCGCCCGCGAGCGTCACGCCCCAGGCGAGGCGGTCCGTGCCCGCGGGGAGCGGCGCCGTGATGGCCTCGCCCGTGGTGAAGCCGGGGCTCGCGGGCAGCGTCGCTGCGTCCTGCCAATAGGACCAGCCCTCCGCGGTGTGCCGGAAGAGCGAGAGCGTGACGGGGAGGTCGGAGCGGTACTGCACCGCGACGCGGTAGCTGCGTTCCGGCTGCACGCTCGGCGCGCAGGAGAGGTCCTCGGAGGTCAGCAGCTTCGCGTCCCCCGAGCGGTGATCGGAGATGCTGGTCCGGTAGCTGCGTGCGCCGGTGGGGGAGCCCGCCGGGACCTGGTCCCCGAGAGCGGTGGAGACCGTGCGTTCGTCCCAGCCGGCCAGCGCGAAGCACGCGGGCATCCCCGCGTCACCGTCCTCCGTGAGGAAGGGGTTGGCGACGAGCTCGCCGGCGGGGTCGGCCGGCGCTTCGCTGAGCAGGCGCGCGGAGTAGTCATCGGTGACGACGGTGCCGTTCTGGCCGAGCGAGAGGCCAAAGCTGAGCCGTTCGGTGCCCTCCGGGATGACCGGGGTCGTGGCGACGACGCGGGTCCAGCCGGCGGCCGCCGGATAGCTGCGGACCTCGCCCCAGTAACCAAAGCTGCCGCCGGCGCGGCGGAAGAGCGTGAGCGCCACGGGAGCGGTGGAGCGGTACCAGAGCGAGATCTGGTAGCTCTTGCCAGGCAAGACGACTGGCGCGCAGGCCGCGTTCTCCTGCTGGATGAGTTTGGCGTCGCCCTCGGTGTGCCCGCTCAGCGTCAGCGCGATGGCCCTGGCCCCCGTGCGCCCGGGAACGGCCTCCCCGGTGGCGGGGGTGCCCCACCCCACGCGCGAGAAGCACGTGGGTTCGGTGGCGCCCTCCTCGAGCGAGGGGTTCGAGACGAGCTCCGGCCCGCCCGGCACGGCGGCGGCGCTCGCCGGTGACGGCGCGCTGGCGACGGGAACGAGGAGGGTCAGGAGGCAAGCGAGCGCGGCCACGAGCACTGGTGCTCGGCGGCCGCGGCGCTCGGCCGCGCCGTGAGAGCGGGTGCGCCCCCCGGGGGCGCCCAAAGTGATGCATGTGACGGTCCCAACGGTGCGGGTTCTACCGACGAGCGGCCCCGCGAGCGGGCGCCGGCACCAGTGACGATAGGAGGGCCGCCCGTTGTTTGTCACGGTGTTAGAACAATGTCACAGACATATTTGTGAAGGACCTATAAAAATACATCCGGGGGCATCAAAAAACCCCGGGACTTCAGTCGAAAACGACCGTCCGATGCCCATCGAGGAGGACCCGGCGCTCGGCGTGCCAGCGCACGGCGCGGGCCAGCGTCTGGGCCTCGACGGTGCGCCCGCGCTCCACGAGCTGCGCCGGGGTCCGGTCGTGTCTCACGCGCACGACGTCCTGGTCGATGATCGGGCCCTCGTCCAGGTCCGCCGTGACGTAGTGGGCGGTGGCGCCGATGAGCTTCACGCCGCGCTCGTGCGCCTGGTGGTAGGGGCGGGCGCCCTTGAAGGAGGGGAGGAAGGAGTGGTGGATGTTGATGGCGCGGCCGGCCAGGGCGCGGCAGAGATCGTCGGAGAGGATCTGCATGTAGCGGGCCAGCACCACGAGCTCGATGTCGTGCTCCTCGATGAGCTCCAGGATGCGGGCCTCGGCCTCGGGCTTGGTCTGGGGCGTGACCTCGATGCGCTCGAAGGGGACGCCGTGGAACTCGGCCAGCGGACGCAGCGCGTCGTGGTTGGACACCACGAGGGGGACGTCGATCGGCAACGAGCCCGAACGGCGCTGGAAGAGCAGCTCGTTCACGGCGTGCTCTGCCGTGGAGCACAGGATGAGGGTGCGCAGCGGCGCGGCGGAGGAGTGCAGCTCGAGCCGCATGTCGAAGGCCTCGCGCACGGGGGTGAGGCGCTCCTCGAGCGCGGCGCGGCCCCCCGCCGTCTCGACCTCAACGCGCAGGAAGAAGGTGCCGGTTTCCGCGCTGCCGTACTGCTGCGACTCGATGATGTTGCCGCCGGCGGCCAGGAGGGCCCCGGTGATGGCGTGAACGATCCCGGGACGGTCGGGGCAGGCCAGGGAAATGATGAAGCGCGGCAGAGTACTCACGCGCCCCAAGCGTAGTGGTGCTGGGTGCGACCCGCCGCTCCGTGACGCGCGGGCCCCCTATTTGCCCTTGCCGACGTAGTCGAAGTGCCAGTATTCGCGGGCCGGGTTGAGCTTGCCGGCGGAGGTGTAGCGGTGCACCCGCTTGGGGTGCTCCCAGCCGTACTTCGGTGCGTTGGCCACGAGCCAGGCGAAGCGCGCGGAGTTCCAGGAGTAGGCGCCGTGCTCCGGGGTGTCGAAGGAGAGACCCTTTTCGTGGACGGAGGTGCCGGGCTTGGCGGCGAGCCACCCGCCGAGCTCGCGGTAGATCGCCCGTTGCTGGCTCGAGCTGCGGTAGCCGAGGTCGATGTAGAGGTCCTCGCCGAAGCGGGCCCTGAACGCCTTGTTGAGGGCGTTGAGGTCGGCCACGGCCGGGGCCCCGATCAGCGCGTGAGTGGAGAAGTCGGCGCGCGCCAGGTACTTCGTGGGGATGTTGCCCACGGGGAGCTTCTTGAAGGCGGCGAGCGAGATCTTGGACGTGTTGGAGGCGGGGGCGGGGCTCGTTCGGCTCAAGCCGGTGGTGGTCATGACCGCATTGCGATAGCCGCCGGCGTTGACCTTGAACTTGCCCTTGCCCGCTCCGCCGAGCTTCCACACGGGGGTGCCGGAGGGGACCGTGAACGTGAGCGACTTCCACGTCACGGTGGCGGTGCGCGTCGTAAACCACAGGTCGCGCGCGCCGTTCTGCGTGGTCACGTAGTCCTTCTCGCCGACCTTCGTGAGGCCCGCGTTGAAGTTGCGCACGTAGTGGGGGGAGACAAAGCCGGTCTTGCCCGCATAGCTGAGCTTGAACCAGCCGTTGGCCGTCCTGGCGCTCGTGGAGAACACGTGCCCGCGGGGGATGACCCCGAGCGAGCGCGTGCTGGAGCTCGCCCCCTCGCGCAGGTGCACACGGGTGGTGGTCTCCTTGGAGGCCTTGGCGATCGGGGTCGTCTTCACAGCGGCACCGGCGGCGGGGGCGGCCACCACACCGAGGGCGGCGGCCGTGGCGGGGCTGGCGGACTGGGGTGTCGCGTCGGCGGCGGTACAGGCCACCAGC
This sequence comes from Galactobacter valiniphilus, assembly GCF_003575975.1. Taxonomy (GTDB): domain Bacteria; phylum Actinomycetota; class Actinomycetes; order Actinomycetales; family Micrococcaceae; genus Galactobacter; species Galactobacter valiniphilus. The sequence continues at coordinate 6,461 of NZ_QQXK01000007.1, forward strand.
GGAAGCGAGGCCGCGAGGGTAACCGCGGCACACGCGCGCCACGTCAATCGAGCGGCGGAGCGCGTACGGGGGTCCATGGGAGGTCCTTGCTTAGGGTACGGCGTCACCCCTCACGCTAGGGCATGCTCCGATGCCTGCCAAGCGTGGGCCAGCGCCGCGCGCGCGGCGCGCCGCCCCGCCCGGGTGGCCCCGATGGTCAACGCGCTGGGTCCGTACCCCACGAGGAAGAGGCCGGGCGCGCCAGCGACCGACACGTCGTCGTCGGCCATGGCGATGCCGCCGCCGGGAGCCCGCAGGGCGAGCGGGGCCAGGTGGCCGAGCGAGGCCCTGAAGCCGGTGGCCCACAGGATCGCGTCGACCTCCTCGTGGCTGCCGTCGGCGAAGTCGACGCCGCCCGGCGTGAGCCGCGCCAGGGGGCCGCGGGAGACGAGCACGCCGCGTTCGATGCCGGCGACGTAGCGGGGGATGAGCGGCAGGCCGGTGGCCGCCACGACGCTGAGCGGCGGCAGGCCGCCGCGCGTGCGGGCGGAGACGCGCTGTTCGACGGCGCGCCCCCAGTCCTGGTCGAAGGCCAGGGGCGTCCAGCGCGGGGCCCCGCGGGTGGACCAGAGGGTGTCGACGCCGTTGGCCTCGAGCAGGAGCACAAATTGGACGGCGGAGGTGCCGCCGCCCACCACGAGGACGCGGCGGCCGGCGAAGTCGGCGGGGGAGCGGAAGTCGCGCGTCGTGAGCTGGGGGCCGTCGAAGCGCCCGGGCGTGGAGGGGATGAAGGGGCGATCCCACGTGCCGGTGCCGCTGATCACGGAGCGCGCCAGGTATACGCGCCGCGCGCCGCTCGGGCCGCTCGCCTCGAGGCGGTAGCGCCCGTCCTCGGCGCCGACGCGGCTCACGCGGGTCACGCGCCACGGGCGCTGGACCTCGAGCCCCTCGGCGTCCGCGTAGGCGCCGAAGTAGCGCTTGACGACCTCGCGGGCCGGCTCGGTGGGGTCGGGATCGCCGAGCGGGGCGCCGGGCCGGATCGGCGGGCGTCCGGGGCGTCACAGAGTCGTTGCCGTGGGTCATACGGGCGTCAACCACGGCGGATCGCGCGTCATTCCGCGTCACGAACGCCGCCGCGCGCGACGCATGGCACAAGTACTTCCGAGCCCCTTGCCAAGCGGGCCCCGGATATCGGAAGGTGTGACTCACAACCCATCCAGAGCGGCTGAGAGATCTGGCTCAGTGACGCCGCAGCAACCTTCGTCCCGGCAGGGCGAAAGGTGCTTCCGCCAGGACCGATGGATAAGCACAGCGTCTTTGTGTGATGAGTTTCCGTCGTGGACCGCCCTCAAGGGCGGTGCGCGGCAGCGGCCTGTCACCTGCCGACGGACACCGTGCTGATCCCGTGAGCATCACGAGGAGCACTGCAACCATGCCGCACTATCCGGCACCACCACCGTCCCTGTCCTACGAGCTGTTCCCGCCGGCCTCCGCCGCGGCGGCGGAGCGACTCGAGGTCTCCCTCGAGGCCCTGGCGCACACCGAACCCGACTACGTGTCCGTCACCTATTCCGGCACGCCGCACCGCCGCCGCGCCACGCTCGACCTCGTCGATCACCTGGTCCGCGACACCCGGCTGCGCCCGCTCGCCCACTTGACCTGCGTGGGTGAGAGCGCGGAGAGCCTCGCGGGCCTGGTCCGGCACTTCATCGGGCTCGGCGTCCGCGGCGTGCTGGCCATGCGCGGAGACCTGCCCGAGGACCCGGCCGCCGACGTGGGGGAGTACCCCTTCGCCCGCTACCTCGTGGAGCTCATCCGCGAAGTGGAGGGGCAGTACAGCGCGGCCCTCGGGGCCGGCCGGCTCTCCGTGGGCGTGGCCGCCTACCCCGTCCGCCACCCCGAGTCGCCGAGCTTCCAGCACGACGTCGAGGTGCTCGTGGGCAAGCAGCGCTCCGGCGCCGACTACGCCATCACGCAGGTGTACTTCCGCCCGGAGGACTACACGCAGCTCGTGGACGCGGCCCGCCGCGCCGGGGTCACCATCCCGATCATCCCCGGGGTGCTCCCCGTGGATTCGCCCGATCGGCTGGCCCGCCTGGCCAAGCTGACCGGCGTGGAGCCCGACCCGCTGCTCGGCCACGCCTTGGAGACGGCCTCGGACGAGGCCGAACGCCGCCGGATCGGCGTGGAGTTCGCGGCGAGCCTGGTCCGCCGGGCGCTCGGGGACGGCGCCCCTGGCGTGCACGTCTACACCTTCAACCGGCACGAGGGAGCCATCGACCTCGTGGAGCGACTGGACCTGCCGGGCCAGCGCACCGACGCCAGGCACGGCCTGGCCGCCCGCGTGGGCGCCTGAGCGCCTCCCGCCCCCACCCTGCCACAGACCAGCACCACCCGCCGCCGGGCACCGAGCCCGCGGCACCCCCTCACTTCCCGCGCAGAGACCGCGCCGGGATCAGCACACCCAAAAACGGGTGAAAACAGGAGAGATCATGACGCAGCAGCCGCTGAACCCCGACTTCGACGCCACCGTTCTTGGGTACCCCCGCATCGGTGCGGACCGCGAACTCAAGAAGGCCCTCGAGGCCCATTGGGCGGGGAAGATTTCCCTCGACGAGCTCCACGCCGCCGCCGGCCAGGTGCAGCTCGCCGACCTCACCCGCCTGGCCGGGCTGGGGCTCGACGCCGCGGGCGGCGCCCTCCCGGGCGACGTCGCCTACTACGACCAGGTGCTCGAGACCACGGCGGCGCTCTCCGCCGTCCCGAGCCGCTTCTCCGGCGTGATCGGCGAGCGCATCGGCACCGCCGAGGCCTTCGTCCTGGCCCGCGGTGACGAGGCGAACGCCCCGCTCGAGCTGACTAAGTGGTTCGACACCAACTACCACTACCTCGTGCCGGAGATCGGCCCGGGCACGGCCTTCGTGGCCGATCCGGAGCGCCTCGTGGCGAACCACGCGGCGCACGCCGCGGCGGGCTTCGAGTTGCGCCCCACGCTCGTGGGCCCGCTGACTTACCTGCTGCTCGCCAAGGCGGAGGACGGCGCCCCGGAGGGTTTCTCCCCGCTGGAGCGGCTCGACGACGCCGTGGCCGCCTACGCTTCCCTGCTCGCCGCGCTCGGCGCGGCGGGCGTGAAGCTGGTGCAGCTGGACGAGCCGGGCCTCGTGACCGAGGAGGGCGCCAAGCTCGCCGCCGACGGCTCCACCGTGACCCGCGTGTACTCGGCCCTCGCCGCGGTGCAGAGCGCCCCGCGCCTGTTCGTCACCTCGGGCTACGGCACGGCCGGCGACCCGGCCCGCCCGGGTCACGTGCAGGGCGAGCTGGCCCGCGCCGGCGTGGCCGTGGTGCACGCGGACCTGGTCCGCGGTGCCGCCCCGGCCGCCGCCCACCTGGGCGAGCTGAACGGCGCTACCCTCGTGGCCGGCGTCGTGAACTCCCGCAACATCTGGCGCAACCGCCTGGGCGAGTCCCTCGCCGCGCTGCGCACGCTGCAGGCCGAGGTCACGGAGGCCGGCGGCGCGCTCGCCGTGGGCACCGCGACGAGCCTGCAGCACGTCCCGCACACCGTGGCGGCCGAGACCGCCCTGCCGGAGCACCTCCCGGCCTGGCTCGCCTTCGCCGACGAGAAGGTCGCCGAGGTCGTGACGCTCGCCAAGGGCCTGCGCGAGGGTGACGCCGCCATCGCCGCCGAGCTCGCCGCCGACGCCGAGGCCCACGCCGCCCGCGCGGCGTTTGCCGGGACGAGCGTGGCCGCCGTCCGCGAGCGCCTCGCAGCGCTGACCCCGGAGGACCTCGAGCGCGCCGACGCCGAGGAGCGCCGCGCGGCCCAGGCCGCCGCGCTGGGCCTGCCGCCGCTGCCGACCACCACGATCGGCTCCTTCCCGCAGACCGCCGAGGTCCGCAAGGCCCGCGCCGGGGCCCGCTCTGGCGCGCTCAGCGAGGCCGAGTACGAGGCCTTCCTGAAGGCCGAGATCGAGCGCGTGGTGCGCTTCCAGGAGGAGCTGGGCCTGGACGTCCTGGTGCACGGCGAGGCCGAGCGCAACGACATGGTCCAGTACTTCGCCGAGAACTTCGACGGCTACGCGCCCACGACCCGCGGCTGGGTGCAGTCCTACGGCTCGCGCTCCACGCGCCCGGCCATCCTGTGGGGCGACGTCTCCCGCCCGCGCGCGTTCACCGTGCCGTGGATCTCCTACGCCGCCTCGCTGACCGAGAAGCCGCTCAAGGGCATGCTCACGGGCCCCGTGACGATCCTGGCCTGGAGCTTTGTGCGCGACGACCAGCCGCTCGAGGTCTCGGCCCAGCAGGTCGCCCTGGCGCTGCGCGACGAGATCGAGGACCTGCAGGCCGCCGGCATCGGCATCATCCAGGTGGACGAGCCGGCGCTGCGCGAGCTGCTGCCGCTGCGCGCCGAGGCCCAGCCGGACTACCTGCGCTGGTCGGTCGACTCCTTCCGCCTGGCCACGGCCGGCGCGGACACCGCCACGCAGATCCACACCCACCTCTGCTACTCGGAGTTCGGCGAGGTGGTCGGCGCGATCGACGCGCTGGACGCCGACGTCACCTCGATCGAGGCGGCCCGCTCCCGCATGGAGGTCACGGGCGACCTGGCCGAGTTCGGCTTCTCCCGCGGGATCGGCCCGGGCGTGTACGACATCCACTCGCCGCGCGTCCCCTCCACGGAGGAGATCGACGAGCTGCTCGCCGAGGCGCTCAAGCGCCTGACCCCCGAGCAGCTGTGGGTCAACCCGGACTGCGGCCTGAAGACCCGCGCCTACCCGGAGACCGAGGCCTCCCTGCGCCACCTCGTCGAGGCGGCGGCCAAGGCCCGCGCCGCGATCGCCGCGTCCGTCTAAGGACGCCCCACCTGCTCGACGCCGCCCGCTCACCGTGGGCGGGCGGCGTCGGGCACCGTCTCATCCCGCACTTTTCGTCTCATCCCGCACCTTCCGTGCGGGAGACGACGAAAAAGGCGGGAGGGGGCACCGCAGCTTCAGAAGCACAGCATCTTCTCCAACGACAGCCGTCAAGCGAATCGAGATCCACCATGACCGCCCAGCAGCAGCCAGCCACCGCCGGGGTCCACGCCGGCTACCGGCCCTCCGGCGAGCAGCGCCCGCTCACCCCGCCCGTCGTCACCTCGGCGGCGTTCGCGTTCGCAAACCACGCGGAGGCGGCGGAGTCCTTTGCCTTGAAGCGCGCCGCGTTCACGTACTCGCGCACGGGCAATCCCACGGTCTCGATCCTCGAGCAGCGCCTCGCGGCGTTGGAGGGTGGCACGGCCGCCGTGGCGACGGCGAGCGGGCAATCGGCCGTGGCGCTGGCGTTGCTCGCGCTGCTGCAGGGCCCGCGGCACCTCGTGGTCTCGGCGCGGCTGTACGGCGGCACGGTGGACCTGCTCACCGACACCTTCTCCGACTTCGGGGTGCCCGTGAGCTTCGTGGAGCCGGGGGACCTGGGCGCCTGGGAGGGCGCGATCGAGGCCGACACGGTGGGCTTCCTGCTGGAGTCGGTGACGAACCCGCAGGCCGAGGTGATCGAGCTCGAGCCGATCGCGGCGCTGGCTCACGCCCACGGCATCCCGGTGGTCGTGGACAACACGCTCGCCACCCCGTACGCCTACCGCCCCCTGGAGCACGGGGCCGACGTGGTGGTGCACTCCGTCACGAAGGGCCTGGGAGGGCACGGCTCGGCGCTCGGCGGTGCCGTGGTCGTGGGGTCCTTCGACTTCTCGGATCCCGTGCGCTGGCCGCAGATCGCGGCGCCCCGAGAGCGCTATCGCGGGGACTCGCTGCTGCAGCGCTACGGCGCCGGCGCGTTTGCGATGCTCGTGCGTTCCAAGTTCCTGCACGACCTCGGCCCGGCACTGGGCCCGGAGGCCGCGGCCCAGCTGCTGCGCGGCGTGGAGACGCTCGCCGTACGCGCCGGCCACGTGGCCCGCTCCGTCGAGGAGCTCGCGGAGGCGCTCGAGGCGCACCCGGCCGTGGCGCGCGTCCACCACGTGTCGCGGCCCTCGCACCCGCAGCACGAGCTCGCGGCGCGGGACTTCGCGCGCGGGACGGGCTGCATCTTCGGGCTCGAGCTCGTGGACGAGGCGCTCGTGGCGCCGTTCGCTGACTCCCTCGAGCTGGTGACCCTCGCCGCCAACATCGGCGACGCCAGGACCCTGCTGGCGCACCCAGCCACCATGACCCACTGCCGCCTCTCCGCGGAGCAGCTGCGCGCGGCCGGGATCTCCCGGGCGCTGCTGCGGCTCTCCGTGGGCCTCGAGGATCCCCGCGACCTCAGCGCGGATCTGACCCAGGCGCTCGACGCCGCGTGGGCCGGTTGGGAGGGTGCCGCGCCTGAGGGTGCCGCGCCCGTGGGTGCCGCCCCGGCGTCGCCCACCGTCCCTGGACTTGCCGCCCGCCCGGGCGAGCCAAACCCCCGAGCCGCCACCGCGGCGTCGGGCATTTCACCCCGCCCCACCCCGGCAGACATCTACGCGCTGGCCGCCACCGCGGCGGCAAGGAAGGCCTGAGTCATGTCTCTGTACACCCCTGGTTTCGACACCCGCGCCGTGCATGCAGGGCAGGCACCCGATCCGCTCACGGGCGCCGTGGTGCCGCCGATCTATCAGACCAGCACGTTCATTCAGGACGACGTCAACGTGCTGCGCGCGGGCCACGAGTACTCGCGCGGCTCCAACCCCACGCGGGGCGGCTTCGAGGAGCAGCTCTGCGCGCTGGAGGGCGGGTTCAAGGCGTACGCCTTCGCCTCCGGGATCGCGGCCGAGGACGCGCTGCTGCGTTCAGTGCTGCGCCCGGGCGATCACGTGGTGATCGGCTCCGATTCCTACGGCGGGACCAACCGGCTGCTGCGGGACGTGTGGGGGCCGTGGGGGATCACGCACACGGCCGTGCCGGCCGGGGATCTGGACGCCGTGCGGGCCGCGATCCGGCGCGACGCGACCGCCGTGCTGTGGGTGGAGACGCCGTCGAATCCGCACCTGGGGATCGCCGACCTCGCCGGGTGGGCGCAGGTGGCGCACGAGGCCGGCTGCCTGTTCTTCGTCGACAACACCTTCGCCTCGCCGGCGTTGCAGCGGCCCTTGGAGTGGGGCGCGGATGCCGTGGTGCATTCGACGACCAAGTACATCGGAGGGCACTCGGACGTGCTCGGCGGGGCCGTGGTGGTCTCCGACGTGGAGTTCCTGGGCAAGCCGCTCGCCGATGCCGTGGCGTTTGCGCAGTTCGCGGCGGGGGCCGTGGCTGGACCGCAGGATTGCTTCCTGGCGGCGCGCGGGCTCAAGACGCTGGGGCTGCGGGTGCGTCAGCACTCGGCCAACGCGCTCGAGGTGGCGCGCTTCCTCGAGGCGAAGGCGCTCGCCGGGGACGGCGTGGCCGAGGTGTTCTACCCGGGACTCGAGTCCCATCCCGATCACCGGCTCGCCGCGCGGCAGATGTCCGGCGGTTTCGGTGGCGTGGTGTCGCTGCGGCTGGCCGGGGGCGAGGCGGCTGCCCGGCGCTTCGTCACGGCGACCGAGCTGTTCGGGCTCTCCGTGTCCCTGGGCGGCGTGGAGTCGCTCATCTGTCTTCCCACCGAGATGACGCACGGTCCGCTGCGCGGGACGCCCCGCGAGATCTCGGCGGATCTGGTGCGCCTCTCGGTGGGGATCGAGGACGTCGCCGACCTCATCGCGGACCTCGAGCGGGCCTTGGATGTGGTTGCAGCCGAAGCGCTCGGGGCGCGGGTCGAGGTCGTGCGGCCCGGCGTGGGGGCCGCCGTGCCGGCGGTGCGGGTGCAGGCGCCCGAGGCCGAGGCGGTCGAAGCGGACACCGTCGCGGCGCCGCCGGCCGAGGCCCGCCGGGAGAGTCTTCCTGCACCTCTCGCGGCGGTGCGCGCGGCAGTGCCGGCGCTGAAGTTCGGGGGCATGCACGACGGCGGCCGCCCACCTTTCGGTGGGCGGCCGTCGCGCGCTGTGGGCCGGGTCGAGAGAGGCCCGGCTACTTGGTCAGGGGCCAGACGTTGAACTTGCTCCAGCAATCGGTGGGTTCGCCGTCGTTGGGGCAGTTGACGCTTGGCCACTCGACGGCCCCGGGGGTGGGGGGAGCCTGGTCCACGATGGTGGTCGTGACGGCGGCCCAGCTATCGAGGTTGCTGGGGGTGAAGCTGCCGCCAGAGTAGTAGCGCTCGCCGATGTAGAGTCCCGTCTCCGGAGCCACGATGATGTCGTGGCCCAGCTCGGCCGAGCGCAGGGCGACGCCTGTGCGCCCGTCCAACTGCACCTTCGTGTCAGCGACCGTGATGCCGGGGATGAGGGCGGCGGTCCGGAAGAGCAGCGAACGGTCGGCGCTGTCGAGCTGCCCCTGGCGCAGGCGGTCTGCAATCCACACGAAGGCACGTTCGGACTCGGATTCCCGGCCGCCCTGCTGCTGCGCGTGCTTCAGGAGCTCGCGGGGGTTGTCCGGCCAGTCGTCGGAGTGGCCCAGGGGCGTTCCGGGGCTGTAGAAAGCTCCGCCGGGGCCGGCCACGAGGCTGCCCTTCTCGTACCTTTTCTGGAGTTCAACCAGCTCGGCGAATTCCTGATCGGTCATCTTCGACATCGGCCGCACCGGCAGCTCGGAGTGACGCACCCACACCCACATCCCCGAACGATCGGCGGGGATGTACATCTCGTCCCGGACGGAGCGAATCCAGGACGTTTCCTTGCCGTCTTGGTCGACCGATCCGGACCCGTACTCAGCCACCGAACTGACCTTGAGATACTGCCCGGGCTTGAGGGGCGGATCGCTGAACTTCACGGCGTTGTCGGCGGCCTGATTGAGGACGGCGGCGGTCGCGGGATCCGGGCCGAGGGGCGTGTTGGTGGGCCCCAGCAGCTGGGCCGCGACGAGGGCGCCGGCGGCGAGAGCGGCAGCGCCGCCGAGGAAGCCCAGCCGCTTGGCGCGGGAGGCGCCGCTCAAGCGGCGGCGAGCGGGCGCCGTCGTGCCCTGGGCCTCGCCGTTGATGGCGTTCATGAGGTGAGCGCGGGAGGCAGTGAAGGCCTCGGGGCTGACGTCGGCGTCGGTGGGGCGGGCGTCATGCAAGAGATTCAGAGAGTCCATGACCGGCCTCCTTGCTGTGGGTGGGGCAGGGGAGCGCTGCGCCGAGCTTGGTGCGCGCGCGGTTGAGGCGGGATCGGACCGTGCCGACCGGGATGCCGAGGGCGTGGGAGATCTGCTCGTAAGTGAGCTCCTCCCAGGCGTAGAGGATGACCACATCGCGGTCGCCGCGCGGGAGCTTGGCGAGGCGCGTGGCGACGAGGAAGGTCTCGGAGAGGAGATCGTCGGCCACCTGCCGAGTGGAGCGGCTGGAGGCGTAGCGATACACGGTGGCGGCGTGGCGATCGAAGAGATCGGCAAACGCCGCCGGCTCCCTCAAGGAGCGTGCGATGACGTCGTGATCGGTGTTCACGGTGGGTATTGCTCCGTGGGGTTCGGCGGGTTCACGAAAAGTTTCGCCCAGTGGACGGCGGAAGGGTGTGAGGGGAGCGGTTTAAACATATTTCTTGGGTTCCGGAAATATCTCGCTTCGAATCTATCTTCGAATGACGTGCGGTGGGAGAATGGTTGGAAACACGAGGGAGTGGCGGGGTGTTGTGAAATCGATTCTGCCGCTGTGATGGCTCATTGTCAGGCGCGCTCTGGGAGGTGAATCGTGTCGGAAAAGTTCTTGTTGGATCAGGCGCTCGGGCTCCTGCGGGAGGCGGTCGAGGCGATCGCCGCCGGGGGCGACCGGGCCGGCGAGGCCGAGGTCGTGGAGCTGCTGGGGGTGGCCTCGGACGTCTCGCGGGCGGCGGACGGGCTGCGCGTGGCGATCACCGGGGTGGTGGGCCGCCGCTCCGAGGGCCTCTCGCGGGCCGAGGCCCTCTGCTCCCGGCTGGGGTTCCGCTCCACCAAGGCGCTCATCTCGCAGGCCTTTGGTGTGCAGGCCGGCGCCGCGGAAACGCTCGTGACGCTGGCCCAGGCCACGGGGCCGCGCACCGGCTTCTCCTCGGGGGACCTGCCGCCCTTCCGCCCGGCGCTCGCCGCGGCCCTGCTCGCGGGGGAGATCTCCGCTGACCAGGCGATCGCCGTGCATCGAGGCCTGCCGCATCCCGGCTCGGCCGAGCTGCAGCCGGGCATGACGGAGGCGGCCGAACGCTTCCTGGTGGACGGGGCCACGGGCGGCCGCGTGGGCTTCGACGAGGCAGGGCGGCCAGTCATCACGCACGGGGATCCCACACGCGGGCGGGCTGATGCGGGCGCGGGCACGGCCGCGGGCACCGGGATGCTTGCCGGCGGCGGAGAAGTCGCGGGGCTACCAGGCGGCGGCCCTATGCCCGACGACGCGGCGGGCGGCTTGGGTGCCACAGGCGGCGGTGCCGCCGGCCCGGGCGACGCTTCCGGTCCCGCCCCGCTGGAAGGCCCGGCCGACTTGGGGCAGGGCGGCTCAGTCCTGCCTGGTTCGGGTCAGATCACGGGGGCCGGAGACGGCACCTTCTGGAACATTCCCGGCGTCACGCCTGCGGGCGGCGCCACGTCGGTCGGCACGCGAGGGCGCACCCCTGCGGACATGGACGTGTGGGGCCCGCGCCGCATGGAGCCGCACCTCGTGCGCGTGCAGGCCGGGGCTTGGCGGGACGCGATCGACCCCGACGGGGTGGAGCCGCGTGACGGCGAACAGGTCCAGCGCCGGTCCTTCAAGGTGCAACGCGCGAGCGGCGGCGGGTGGAGGCTGACCGGGTATGCGCCGGAACAGGCCGGTGCCGCGCTTGCACACTTCATGGACGCGCAGACCGGGCCGCAGGCCCACCCGGACCGCTTCCTCGACCCCACGGGAGAACACTCGGGCTCTGCTCACGACGTGCCCGGGTGCAACGCAGATACAACTGTGGACGCCGCAGGCCGGGCCGCGGACGACAAGCGCACGCCGGAGCAGAAGGGCTTCGACGCCCTGCACTCGCTCGTCGAGGCGCACCAGCGCCAGCAGGACGAGGCAGGGCCGGGCGGCTCCGGCGCCACCCTGGTGGTCACCGTGACGATGTCGGCGCTGGATCGCTACGCCCGGTCCTTGGGAGCGATCGGCAACGCCGCCGAGCTCCCCGGCTTGGCGGCGTGGGCGCAGGCGCAGCAACCTTCGCTTCCCAGTGGTGCAGGCTCGACTGGTGACGTCATCGGCGGACGCCAAGCTGACCAGACGGGCCAGACGGGCCAGACAAGCCCGAACGGCTGCCTGACTGGCCGCGGGCCTTCGGCGCTGGGCGCCACCTTGGACGGGCTCTTCGCCTCACACTCCCGCTCGGACGAGGCGGTGCCGATGTCCACGGTCGCCGCGATGCTCTGCACCCACGCCCTGCGGCTCGTGGTCACCGACGATGCGGGCACGGCCGTGCGCCTGGGGCGCCAGCAGCGCCCGTTCTCCAAGGCCCAGCGACAGGCGCTCGCCGCGCGGGATCGGCACTGCCGGGCTCCCGGATGCCTCGCGCCGCCGTCCTGGTGCCACACCCACCACGTCATCCCGTGGTCGGCCGGCGGCCACACGAATCTGGACAACGCGATCCTGCTCTGCTCGTTCCATCACCACGAACTCCATCGCGGCCGCCTCGGCGTGGTGCCCGCCCGCGAGGTCGGGGCCGTGGGTCACCCATGGGCCGTGCTCAGCGTGTGGCGTCTGCGAAGGTTGGCCGCCGAACGGCGCCAGGAGGCACGGACCGCGGCGGCGGATGGGCAAGGAGCACGCCAAGGCGCGGGGCAGGGAATGGGGCAATCCAGCGGGCAAGGACGAGTTGCTTGGTCTCCCGATGAAGCGAACCGGGCCGCGCGCTCGCGGCCGTCCGCCTGGAGCTCGAGGGGTCCGAAATGGACCGCACCGCTGAGTTCTGGCCGCCCTGAACCCGGCCGCTCCACACACCCATCGCCGTGGCTGGCGGGGATACCGGAGCTGGGCGTAGACAGCAGACCGCTAGCCAGACCGGCCCGTATGAGTGCCCGGCAGGGGTCCCCGCGCCGCGCCGAGCTCCACTGGCACTCATCCCGACGGATCCGTCTCGCGGTCGATGCGGCCGGGCCCCGAAGCCCGTAGCGTCGAGCCCATGCTGTGGGGAAGCGAACGCCATCACGTACTGGCAGACACCGAGGGACTGAGCCTCGTCAACGACGGAGTGGTCGAGGACCGCGTGCCGTGGCACCGCCTGCGCAAGGTCGAGCTTGACGTCCCCATCGGCAAGGGCTGGCGCAAGGCGGGCTGGTGGGCGGCCCTCGCGGCCTCGGTTGTCGGTGATGCCGGCATCGACGGACCCGAGAGCTACGGGGAGATCACCGCCCGGATCTACACGGACCTTGACGGCGATACCACCAACACCATCTGGATGGTGCCGGCGGACGCCGAGCGCCGCCTCACCAAGGCCAACGCGCGAGACCTCAGCGCCCTCATCGATCGGGCCATCCTCGATCCCCGGCTCCGGGCCGAGCTCGCGGCCGAGGGGGCGCGCTGATGGTGAACGGCCTGCGACTCGGCGGACCCATGAAGGATCACTTCGCGGTGGTCACGCCGGACGGCTTCGACGTCGCCGCCGCCCCGCTCGTCCGCGACGGCAAGCGCCTGCGCTTCAAGGCCCCGCGTTTCCTGCGTTGGGACGAACTGAACGACGTCGACGCCGAGCTGCGCAAGGCCGGGGCCAAGGATCTGCTCGGCGTGGCCCTCAACCTGATCCCCAGCGACTCGGACGCCGTCGAGGCCAATCCGCGCGGCTACCTGCGCCTCGTCTTCTTCCTCACGGACGGCACCGTGCTGCACGCCGACATCCCGCGCTCCCTGCGCTGGAGGCCGGACCAGGCGTGGGTGGATGAGTTCCTCGCCGGTGCACGCCAGGCCATCGCACACCCCGAGGCGCGCGCGGGATTCGCGCGCTGAGGCCTCCGCCGTCACAGGCCGGCCGGGAAGCTCAACACGGTGCAACGTGCTGACCCCGATGCACGAGCCCGCCTGAGTACCGATAGAGTGGATTCCGTCGCGACTGGCGTGAGGTGGATAACCACCGGGGAGCGGCACCTGTGTCACACGGACCGCACGCCTGGGTCCGGCGCGAATCCAGGGGCCAGCTAGGCCCCGCCAGCAATGTTTCGTCCACACAGGAGAAGCCCGTGTCCCAGAGCACGAACGTCACCAATCTGCCGCTGTCCGAGGTTGACCCGGACATCGCCAACCTGATCACCGACGAGCTTGGTCGCCAGCGCGACACGCTCGAGATGATCGCCTCGGAGAACTTCGCCCCGCGCGCCGTTCTCGAGGCCCAGGGTTCGGTCCTGACCAACAAGTACGCCGAGGGTTACCCGGGTCGCCGCTACTACGGCGGCTGCGAATTCGTCGACCAGGTCGAGGACCTGGCACGCGACCGCGTCAAGGAGCTCTTCGGCGCCAAGTACGCCAACGTTCAGCCGCACTCGGGTGCCTCGGCCAACGCCGCCGCCCTCGCCGCGATGATCAACCCCGGCGACACGATGCTCGGCCTGTCCCTGGCCCACGGCGGTCACCTGACGCACGGCATGAAGCTGAACTTCTCCGGCAAGCTCTACAACGTCGCCGCCTACGAGGTGGAGCCCGACACCTTCCGCATCGACATGGACAAGCTGCGCGAGCAGGCCCTGGCCGTTCGCCCGCAGGTCATCGTCGCCGGCTGGTCCGCGTACCCGCGCCAGCTGGACTTCGAGGCCTTCCGTTCCATCGCCGACGAGGTGGGCGCCCTCCTGTGGACCGATATGGCCCACTTCGCCGGCCTGGTGGCCGCGGGCAAGCACCCCAACCCGGTGCCGTACTCCGACGTCGTGACCTCCACGGTGCACAAGACCCTCGCGGGCCCGCGCTCCGGCCTGATCCTCACGAACGACCTCGAGATGTTCAAGAAGATCAACTCCAACGTCTTCCCGGGTCAGCAGGGCGGTCCGCTCATGCACGCCATCGCGGGTAAGGCCGTTGCCTTCAAGATCGCCGCCTCCGAGGAGTTCGCCGAGCGTCAGGAGCGCGTCCTGTCCGGCGCCCAGATCCTGGCCGAGCGCCTCAACGCCTCCGACGTGGCCGAGGCAGGGGTGTCCGTCCTCACCGGCGGCACCGACGTTCACCTCGTGCTCGTCGACCTGCGCAACTCGAAGCTGGACGGCAAGCAGGGCGAAGACCTGCTCCACGAGATCGGCATCACGGTCAACCGCAACGCCGTGCCGTTCGATCCCCGCCCGCCGATGACCACCTCGGGCCTGCGCATCGGTACGCCGGCGCTCGCGACCCGCGGCTTCGGCGACGCCGAGTTCACGGAGGTGGCCGACATCATCGCGACCGCCCTCAAGGACGGCGAGAACGCCGATGTTGCCGCCCTGCGCGCCCGCGTCGACAAGCTGGCCGCCGACTTCCCGCTGTACCCGGGCCTCGAGGAGTGGTGATCGAGTGACCGCACAGGTCCTCGACGGGCGCAAGGCGTCCGCCGCGATCAAGGAAGAACTGACCGAGCGTGTTGCCCGCCTGAAGGAGCGCGGCATCACCCCGGGCATCGCCACCGTTCTGGTCGGCGCCGATCCGGCGTCCCAGCTCTACGTGGGCATGAAGCACAAGCAGTCCGAGGCCGTCGGCATGAACTCCATCCAGCGTGAGCTCCCCGCGAGCGCCACGCAGGAGGAGGTCGAGGCCCTCATCGACGAGCTCAACGCCGATCCGACGTGCCACGGGTACATCGTGCAGCTGCCGCTGCCCAAGCACCTGGACACCGACGCGATCCTCGAGCGCATCGATCCGGACAAGGACGCCGACGGCCTGCACCCCACCAACCTGGGGCGCCTGGTGCTGAACGTGAACTCGGAGATCACCTCGCCGCTGCCGTGCACCCCGCGCGGCGTCATCGAGCTACTCACCCGCAACGGCTACGACCTGAACGGCAAGCACGTCGTGGTCGTCGGCCGCGGCGTGACGATCGGCCGCTCCATCGGCCTGTTGCTCACGCGCCGCGAGTTCAACGCGACCGTCACGCTGACCCACACGGGCACGGTGGACGCGGGCCAGTACCTGCGTCAGGCCGATGTCATCGTGGCCAGCGCCGGCGTGAAGCACCTCATCAAGGCAGAGGACGTCAAGCCCGGCGCCGCGGTCCTGGACGTGGGCGTTACCCGCGAGACGCCGGCCGAGGGCGGCAAGCCCAAGGTCTACGGCGACGTGGATCCGGCCGTGGCCGAGGTCGCCGGCT
The DNA here is from genome assembly GCF_003575975.1 of Galactobacter valiniphilus. Lineage (GTDB taxonomy): Bacteria > Actinomycetota > Actinomycetes > Actinomycetales > Micrococcaceae > Galactobacter > Galactobacter valiniphilus. The sequence goes on from NZ_QQXK01000007.1 coordinate 21,666, forward strand.
GGCTCTCGCCCAACCCGGGCGGCGTGGGCCCCATGACGGTGGCCCTGCTCATGACCAACGTGGTCGAGGCCGCGGAGCGCTCGGCGGGCCTGTAAGCCACACAGCACGACGGCGCCTCGCTCACCTTAGGTGAGCGAGGCGCCGTCGTGCTGTCTGCGGTTTAGACGTTGCTGGTGTCGTTGTACGAGGAGTAGTCGCTCCAGAACCAGCCGCCGCCGAGCATGAGCAGGAGCCAGAACAGCAGGCCGGCGCCGCTGAGGATCAGGCCTGTGATGGCCATGCCCTTGCCCTGGGGCTCCTTGATGAGGCCGATGATCGAGAAGACCAGGCCGGCCAGCGGCGGCAGCAGGAAGGCCCACATGAACAGGCCGACGGACGCAATGCCGAGCACCATGCCCGTGATGCTCAGGCCGCGGGCGGGCGGTGCCTGGTACACCGGGGCGCCGTAGGGCGCGTACTGCCGCGGGTACGGCTGCTGGACCATCGGCTGGCCGTAGGGCAAGCCGTACTGCTGCGGCGCGGCGTACGGCTGGGCGTAGGGGTTGCTCTGCAGCGGAGCGGCGCCCGGGGCCGTGGGGAACGCGGGCGCTGCGAACGGATCGGCCTGCGCGGGGTACGGGGCCGCGGGCGGGGCCGTCGGGAAGGCGTCAGCGGCGGGTGGTGCGTAAGGATCGGCGGCCGGAGCGGCGTAGGGATCGGCGGCGGCGTCGCCGAACAGCGCGGAGCGGCCGTACGGGTTGGCCGGGTCGTTGGCGGGATCCTGCACGGCCCAGGAACGATCGCCCTCGGGCTGCTGCGCCCAGTCGGCGGACTCTTGCGGGTTCTCGAAGGAATCGCGGGAGGGGACGCTCATGGCTTCTACTGTACCGACGCGAGCGGGCCCCGCACCGAAAAGGTGCGGGGCCCGCTTCTCGAGCGGCTAGCTCAAGGTCGCGTCAGGGAGCTCAGGCGCCCTTGACGTTGGCCTCGATCTGGGCGCCGATGGTCTCGTCAACGTTCTTCCAGTACTGGATGGCGTTGGACAGGACGGGCTCGATGACGCCGCCGAGGGCGCCGGAGACCGTCTCGACGAGGCGATCGCGCTGCTCCTGCGAGTAGACCTCGCGGACCAGCGTGCCGGCCTGGCCGAAGTCATCGTCCTCGGCGTGCAGCGTGTAAGCCGAACGCACGAGCTCGCCGTCGGACTCCCACGAGTTGTCCACCGGGCCGGTCTCGTCCGACCAGGTATCTCCGAAGGAGTTCGGGGCGTAGTAGGAACGCGAGCCGGTGCTCTCGTACCACATGTTGCCCTCGAAGGAGTAGGTGTGCACCGGCGACTTCGGCTTGTTGACCGGCAGCTGCTGGAAGTTGGTGCCGATGCGGTAGCGCTGGGCATCCGCGTAGGCGAAGTTGCGGCCCAGCAGCATCTTGTCCGGGGACATGCCCATGCCGGGGACCATGTTGGCCGGGGAGAAGGCGGCCTGCTCGATCTCGGCGAAGAAGTTCTCCGGGTTGCGGTTCAGGGTCAGCGTGCCGACCTTGATGCGCGGGTAGTCCTTCAGGGACCAGACCTTGGTCAGGTCGAAGGGGTTGAAGCGGTAGGACTTGGCGTCCTCGTACGGCATCACCTGGACGTGCAGATCCCACTTGGGGAAGTTGCCGGCCTTGATGTTGTCGAACAGATCGCGGCGGTGGTGCTCGGCGTCCGTGCCGGCGAGGCGGTCGGCCTCGGCGCCGGAGATGTTCTCCACACCCTGCTGGGAGAGGAAGTGGTACTTGACCCAGAACTTCTCGCCGGCCTCGTTGACCCACATGTAGGTGTGGGAGCCGTAGCCGTTCATCTCGCGCCAGGTCTTCGGCAGACCGCGGTCGCCCATGAGGTAGGTGACCTGGTGGGCCGACTCGGGGTTGTGCGTCCAGAAGTCCCACTGCATCGTGGCGTCGCGCAGGCCGGAATCGGGCAGGCGCTTCTGGGAGCGGATGAAGTGGGGGAACTTCATGGGATCGCGCAGGAAGAACACCGGGGTGTTGTTGCCAACGAGGTCGAAGTTGCCCTCGGTCGTGTAGAACTTCAGCGCGAAGCCGCGGACGTCGCGCCACGTGTCGGGCGAGCCGATCTCGCCGGCCACCGTGGAGAAGCGCAGGAGGGTCTCGGTCTTGACGCCCTGCTGGAACAGCGCGGCCTTGGTGTACTTCGAGACGTCCTCGGTGGTCTCGAACTCGCCGAACGCACCGGCGCCCTTGGCGTGCGGGCGACGCTCGGGGACGTTCATGCGGTTGAAGTGCTGCAGGGTCTCCACCAGGTGGTGGTCGTGCAGAACGATGGGGCCGTCGGCGCCGACGGACAGCGAGTTGCGGTCGCTGACGGCGGGGATGCCGGCCTGAGTCGTGGAACCGGTCGCGTGAGCGGAGGTGTTGTCAGCCATGAAGTGACTCCTCTTTCTCTCGGTGGGTTAGGGAGGGTTCGGTCTCTTCCGCCGCGCACGGTTCGCACAGCCCGCGGTAGAGGACGTCGGCCACGAGAATGCGCATCCCGTGGCTGTCTGAGGGGGTCAGGCACGGGGCGTGCCCGACGGCGCACGCGACGTCCTCGAGGCGGCCGCACCTCACGCACTGGGCGTGGTGGTGGTTGTCGCCGAGGTCGGTCTCGTACAGGCAGGGGGAATGGGGGACGTCAATCCGGCGCAGCAGGCCGGCCGCCGTCAGGTCGTTGACGATGCCGTGCGTGGTGGGCAGCGCGAGCTCGGGGAGCTCCTGGGCCGCCGCGCGGTGCAGCTCGTCGGCGGTGCCGTGCGGATGCGTGTGGGCGGCGCCGAGCACGGCGAGGCGCTGCTTGGTGACCCGCTTGCCAGCAGCGCGCAGGGCGTGCTCCCACGAGGAGCGCAGGGCGTCCACGCTGGAGGAGTGCTGGTGGGAGGTCATGCCCCCATCCTGCCATATCCTGAATCATTTAGAATAAGAACAGTGGGTGAACGGCGTGTTGTGACGCCGCGACTCGGCGCTACGTGGCCGGTCGGTACTGCCAGACCCACACCCGGAATCCCACGCCGTCCGGCGCCTTGATCGTCAAGGTGGCTCGTGTCGAGGCGAGCGAACCTCCCAGCCACGACCCTCCCTCCCTGAGGCAGGAGGTACCACCGCTACGCATCCCTTGCCCGTCGGCGCTGAAGAGCGAGACCGCGACCGAGGCTTCCTGCGTGCATTGGACGAGGATGGCCGTGTTGAGTCGCGGCGCGAGCTGCACCGATGCGGTGAGCGACTTGGTGGACACCCGGTCGAACAGCATCCTGACCGGCTTGCCCTCGCCGAGAAACTCGGCCCGGGAGGGGCCGTCCGCGCCTCGGAGCTGTTCGAGTGCGTCCGCTGGGTTCGCCGAGCCGCCGGGGGTGGCCGCCGCCGCGCCGGCGGACGGCGTTGGCACCTCCGCCACGAGCACCCGCCAGTCGACGTCATCGTCCACCTCCACCTTCAGTGTTGACGCCTGCGTGAGCAGGGGCTTGGTCGAGGTGGCGGAGCCCGTGTAGGTGCCGTCGCAGTCAAACTTCCCCCAGAGGTAGCGGCTGCCGTTCTGATTGTCGATGTAGACGCCGATGGCGCCGTCCCCTGAGCATGCGGCCGTCACGCCCACCTTGGCCTCGGGGCGTGCCGGGAGGTTGATCTCCGCCGGGCCGGTCCCCGAACGGTCAACGAAGGCGTTGGTGAAGTCGGCCCGGCTGACGTCGCCGTCCTCGTGGGCTTCGGGGCGAAGGGTCGAGAGGTCGGTGGCCGCGCCGGACGGGGAAGCGGTTTCAGTGTCCGTGGTCGGAGGCATGCTTGTCGTCACCGGCGCGGTGTCGCCGTGCGCGCCTTGGTGTTCGCCGTCTGCGGTGCAGCCCGCCAAGGCCAGGCTGGCGGCAAGCGCGACGACGGGAATCAGGCGGGCGGTGCCGCCAAACGTCGAGGTCTCCATGACCAGACGCTACCCAGCCCGCTGCGCCGTTCCATCCCCCTTGCGGAGGATCGCCCCTCCCCATTGACTTGTCCCAATCGGACGCCTGGGCTAGCGTGACGCTGTGCCCCACATCACTCCCAGTCCCACCTCCGCGCCCACCCGCACCGGAGGCGTCGTCACCGCCCGCGGCCTGACCAAGCGCTACGGCGACTTCACCGCCGTGGACGGCATCGACTTCGAGGTTGCCCCGGGGGAGTCCTTCGGCTTCCTCGGCCCCAACGGCGCCGGCAAGTCAACCACCATGTCCATGATCGGCGGCGTCTCCACCCGCAGCGGCGGCGAGCTCGCCGTCATGGGTCTGGACCCCGACCGCGAGGGCCCGCGCGTGCGCGCCCACCTCGGCGTGGTGCCGCAGCAGGACAACCTGGACGAGGAAATCAAGGTCAGGGACAACCTCTACGTCTACGGCCGCTACTTCGGCCTCAAGCGCTCCTACCTGAAGCCCAAGATCGAGGAGCTGCTGGACTTCGCCCAGCTCACCGACAAGGCAAATGAACGTGTGGACGCCCTCTCCGGCGGCATGAAGCGCCGCCTCACGATCGCCCGCTCGCTCGTGAACGACCCGCAGATCCTCCTGCTGGACGAGCCCACCACGGGCCTGGACCCGCAGGCCCGACACATCCTCTGGGACCGCCTCTTCCGCTTGAAGGAACAGGGCACCACGCTCCTGGTCACGACCCACTTCATGGACGAGGCGGAACAGCTCTGCGACCGCCTCATCGTGGTGGACCACGGCAGGATCATGGCGGAGGGCTCCCCGGCCGAGCTGATCCGCGACTACTCCACCCGCGAGGTCCTGGAGGTCCGCTTCGGCTCCGACGCCAACGCGGCGGCAGCTCAGACCCTCAAGGGCCTGGGCGAGCGCCAGGAGATCCTCGCCGACCGCATCCTGATTTACGCCGGGGACGGCGAGGCGGCCCTGGCCCAGGTCCTGGCGCGCGGGCTCACGCCCGTCGCCTCACTCGTGCGCCGCTCGAGCCTCGAGGACGTCTTCCTCCACCTGACGGGACGGTCCCTCGTTGACTGATCACGCGCCGTCGGGCACCTCCAGCATCGGTGGCGGAGCCACCCTCTTTGACAGCACCCTGTCCGCCCACTCGGCGGAGGTCTCGGCCGCCAAGGCCACGCGCTTGGGCACCTGGTACGTGGCCGAGTACTACCTGCGCACCATGCGCCGCTACGGCGATGTGCTCGTCGCGGACGCCGTGGGCAGCCCGCTCATGTACATCCTCGCGATGGGTATCGGCCTCGGCAGCCTGCTCACGGGCAACCAGACCCTGTTCGACGGCGTGCCCTACCTCGTCTTCATCGCCCCGGCCCTGCTGGTCTCCAGCGCGGTGCAGGGCGCCACGACCGAGTCCACCTTCCCCGTCATGGACGGCTTCAAGTGGCACCGGATCTACCAGGGCCCGCTCGTCACACCGATCTCCCCGCAGCAGATCGCGCAGGGGCAGATGCTCGCGATCCTCATCCGCCTGCTCATCCAGGGCAGCCTCTTCATGGTGATCGTGGCGCTCTTCGGTGCCGTGCACCTGCCAGCGGGCCTCATCGCGATCCCCATCGCGGCGCTGGCCGGCATGGCCATGGGCCTGCCGATCATGGCCTATTCGGCCACGATCAAGGAGGAGAAGGGGCAGTTCTCCATCATCATGCGCTTCGTCTTCATGCCGCTCTTCCTCTTCTCCGGCACCTTCTACCCGCTCACCAATCTGCCGATCTTCCTGCAGTGGATCGGCTGGATCTCGCCCATTTGGCACGGCACCGAGCTCTCGCGCTGGGCCATGTATGGGCACCAGGTGGGTGGCTGGCAGGCGCTCATCCACCTCGCCGTGCTCGTGGCGCTCATCGCCGTGGGCTTCGTCCTGACGCGCCGCCACTTCGTGGCCCGCTTGGGAGGCACCAAATGAGCCATCTCGCCGTCGAACTGGTCCCCGAGCACCGCGCCTTTGGCGCGCTCTACGGGCGAAACATCAAGGCGGTCATGCAGCGCAGCTGGATGGCCACCAAGAACGCCACCTGGGTGGTCATCGTCTCCGGCTTCCTGGAGCCGGTGCTCTACCTCGCCTCGATGGGTTACGGCCTGGGCGCGGCCATCGGCACCGTCGAGGGTCCAGGGGGAGTGCCCATGAGCTACGCGGCGTACATCGCCCCGGCGCTGCTGGCCACCTCCGCCATGAACGGCGCGCTCTACGACTCGAACAACATGTTCTTCAAGCTCAACCACTCCAAGCTCTACCGGGTGATGCTCTACACCTCGCTCGGGCCGCTGGACGTGGCGATCGGCGAGATCATCATGGCGCTGCTGCGCGGCCTGCTCTACGCGCTCGGCTTCATGACGGTCGCCGCGCTGGCCGGGCTCATCACGAGCCCGTGGGCGCTGCTGATGATCCCCGGTGCCGTGCTCATCGCCTTCAGCTTCGCCGCCCTGTTCATGGGGTGCATCACCTTCATCAAGCGCTTCCAGCAGCTGGACTGGATCAACATGCTGACGATGCCGATGTTCCTCTTCTCGGCGACGTTCTTCCCGCTCTCCGTCTACCCGGCGGGCGTGCAGGCCGTCATCCAGGCGCTGCCGCTGTGGCACGGCGTGGACATGCTGCGCCAGTTCGCGGCCGGGCAGGTCGACTCCTCCGTGCTGGTGCACATCCTGTACTTCGTGGTCATGGCGCTGCTCGGCGTCACGATGGCCACGGGACGCTTGCGCAAGCTCTTCCTGAAGTGAGGCACGACGGCGGGCGGTCGGCCCGGGCGGGCCGGTCACCCGCCGTCGGGGTGGACTTGCGTTATGCAGCGCTACTTGGCTCTCGCGAAGCCGAACTCGACGGCGCCCTCGGTCGAGCCGCGCGAGACCTTGATGGTGACCTCGCCGGGGTCTCTCGTGCCGAGCACCTCGAAGGCGTTGGCCTCCAGCCGCGTGCTGTCCGGTCCGCCGTCCACCGGGGAGCATTCGTCCTGTCCGTGCCCCACCGCGTCTTGCTTGCCGTGCGTCACCTTGAGGCTGAAGCCGCCGGGTGTCGCGCACGCGACGTAGACGATGAGGCGATGCCCGGCACCAACCGTGAAGGTCTTGGTGCTCTCCTTGAGGCCGTCCGTGAGGCGCAGCCGGAGCGTGGGGGTCGGATCCTCGCCCACGAACGGATCGGCGCCCAGCGCTGCGAACGCCGTGGACGTGGCGCTCTGCGACCAATCGCTGGGCGGCGTGGGCAGGATCGTGCCCGCGGTGGCTGTCGCGGTCGCTGAACCGGACGTCTGAGTCGATGTCGGTGCCGGTGCCGGTGCCGATGCCGACGCGGAAGCCGCGGGGCCCACGGAGGCCCCGCCCGCCGTCGTGCCGGTGGAAGCCCCTGCTCCGCCGCCCGCTGTGCACGCGGTGAGCGCGGCCAGCGCCAGGCCGGCGGCCGCGGCCCTGGCCGCCCGGATCATCTTCATGGTTGTCCCCCTGTCGACACCCGCCCCCTGCGGCCGTCGAGCTCAAAGTATCCGACGCCCGGGGCCCGCGACCACCTGGGAGCTTGCCCGTGATCGTGGCGTTCCCCTTGTGACGGGGCCGAGGTCGGAGAACACTGGCGGGTTCGTGGTCAGCGCACACCCCCAGGAGGCGATCATGATCGGCACATGGCAGGCCGTCGTTTTCGACTGCAAGGACCCGGACGCCCTCGCGTCCTTCTACCAGGAACTGCTCGGCATGATCCGGGTGCAGGCGGACGAGGACGGAGGGTGGGTCGGCATCGGCGATGCACCGGACCGGCCGGCCGTTGCCTTCCAACGCGTGGACGGCTATGTCCCGCCGGACTGGCCGGCGCAGGAGCTGCCGCAGCAGGCCCACATCGACGTGCGGGTCAAGGACCTGGACATCGCCGAGACCGAGGTGCTGGCGCTCGGCGCCACGGCGACGGGGGAGGGCGGGGCGAGCTTCCGCGTCTACCTCGACCCGCAGGGCCACCCCTTCTGCCTCGTGTCGTGGTGAGTTCCACCCACCGCTGAACGGTCAGCCGGCACCCGAGGACTTTGAGACAATGGGTGCATGCCTGAGATCACCACGGGCGCCGAGACGCGCCAGAAGAAGAACACCCCGACCCTGGGCCTCATCGGCATGGGCGTCCTGGTGCTCGCCCTGCTCGTCGCCGTCCTCTTCGCCGCGAACTCCAACACGGTGGTCGGCTGGATCGTGGCGATCATCGCCGGCCTGTGGCTCGTCCTGGCCGCCGTCATCTTCTTTGTGCTACGCACGGGCGCCAAGGCCGTGGGCCGCAAGTGGGACCAGACCAACGCCAATCTGGCCGCCAAGGTGGACGGCTCCACCGACAAGGTCTCCGTCATCGACGAGGCCGAGCGCAACCACGAGCTCAAGATCGACCACTCCTTCAAGATCATCCAGGTCCAGCATGGCGTCGTGATGGAGAACCTGCGCAAGGGCACGGCTGAGTCCGCCGAGATGGTCGAGCGCGCGCTCGAGACCATCGAGATCACGGCCTCCAACGCCCGCGACATGATCAAGGAACGCCGCAAGGCGCGCGCCACCGTGGACGCGGAGATCATCGAGGGCTGAGATTCTTGCCGGCAAGAGGCCGGCGCCTCCCGCGTGGGAGGCACCCAAGGAGGGCACGACGACGTCGTGCCCTCCTTGCGTTTGACCGTTGCCGCCCAGGGGGCGGCGCGTGAGCAACGGAACCACCCGCCGTCGGCCACTACGGATAGAGTGGTGGTGTGACTGAATCCACCGCCACGAGCCCCGAGTACGCCCCCAAGAACGGCGCCACGCGCATTGCCAGCGTGAACGTCAACGGCATCCGTGCCGCCTACCGCAAGGGCATGCCGGAGTGGCTCGAGGCGAGGGATGTCGACATCCTGTGCCTGCAGGAGGTCCGCGCCCCCGACAAGATCGTCAACGAGTTCCTCGCCGACGGCTGGCACGTGGTGCACGCCGAGGCAGAGGCCAAGGGCCGCGCAGGCGTGCTCGTCGCCTCCCGCGAGGAGCCGGAGGCCACGCGCATCGGGATCGGCTCCGATCGCTTCGCCAACACCGGCCGCTGGGCCGAGGCCGACTTCGTCATCAACGGCACCAAGCTGACCGTGGCGAGCGTCTACGTGCACTCCGGCGAGGTGGGCACCCCCAAGCAGGACGACAAGTTTGCCTTCCTCGAGGAAATGATCACCAAGCTGCCGGCGCTGCGCGCCGACGGCCGCGACGTCCTCCTCGTGGGCGACATGAACGTGGGGCACACCACGCGAGACATCAAGAACTGGAAGGGCAACGTCAAGCGGGCCGGATTCCTCCCCGAGGAACGCGCCTACTTTGACCGCTTCTTCGGTGAGGAGATCGGGTACCGGGACGTGGCGCGTGACCTCGCGGGCGACGTCGACGGGCCCTACACCTGGTGGTCGCAGCGCGGTCAGGCGTTCGACAACAACACGGGCTGGCGCATCGACTACCACATGGCCTCCCCGTCACTTGCCGCCAAGGCGCTGCGCGCAGACGTTGACCGCGCTGCCAGCTACGACACCCGCTGGTCCGATCACGCGCCGCTCGTGGTCGACTACCAGTTCTAGACTCTCCTCCCCGGCGCGCTCCGTTTTAGGGCGGGTTGCCGCGCCGACCCATGAAAGGCATCAGCATGACCACCGCCAAGCCCCGCGTCCTCTCCGGGATGCAGCCCAGCGCCGACTCCCTGCACCTGGGCAACTACCTCGGCGCCCTCGTGAACTACGTGAAGCTGCAGGACGAGTACGACGCGTTCTACTTCATCCCGGATCTGCACTCGATCACCTCGCCCGACGGCGCGACGAACCTCGCCGAGCGCACCCGCACCACCGTGGCGCAGTACATCGCCGGCGGCGTGGACGTGGAGCGCTCCACGCTCTTTGTGCAGTCGCACGTCCCCGAGCACGCCGAGCTCTCGTGGGTCCTGCAGACCATCACGGGCTTCGGCGAGGCCAGCCGCATGACGCAGTTCAAGGACAAGTCCGTGCGCTACGGCCAGGACTCCACGAACGTCGGCCTCTTCACGTACCCCGTGCTGATGGCCGCCGACATCCTGCTCTACCAGGCCGACGGCGTGCCCGTGGGCGACGATCAGAAGCAGCACGTGGAGCTCACCCGCACGCTGGGCGCGCGCTTCAACCACCGCTTCGGCGAGACGTTCAAGATCCCTGAGCCGATGATCCCGGCCGAGGGTGCGCGGATCTACGATCTGCAGGACCCGACCTCCAAGATGTCGAAGTCCTCGGCCTCGCCGAACGGGCGCATCAACGTCCTTGACGAGCCCAAGGTGATCGCCAAGCGCATCAAGTCGGCCGTGACCGACGACGGCAACGTCGTCGCCTTCGACCGCGAGGCCAAGCCGGGCGTCTCCAATCTGCTCTCCATCCTGTCAGTGGTCACCGAGACCCCGGTGGCCACGCTGGTGGAGCAGTACGAGGGCAAGATGTACGGCCACCTCAAGGTGGACACCGCCGAGGCCGTCGTGGCCACGCTGGAGCCGATCCGCGCCCGCACGCTGGAGCTGCTCGACGATCCGGCCGAGCTGGATCGCCTGCTCGCCGTCGGCGCGGCCAAGGCCCGCGAGGTCGCCTCCGAGACCCTCGGCAAGGTCTACGACGCCGTGGGCTTCCTGCGGCCGCAGGGGCGCTGAGCCTAGCCATGCAGGCACCGGTCGGGCGCGCGGGCGAGGAGCGGGTGGGGATCGTCATCCCCATCCCGGAGCCTCACGCCGCGCGCCTGGCCGGCCTGCGGGCCGCCGCCGGCGACCCCTTCGCGGCCGTCCCCCCGCACCTGACGCTGCTCACGGGGCTGCCGGCCACCGACTGGAACCAGATCGTGGAACACGTGGCGGCGGTGGCCGCGGCCACCGAGCCGACCACGCTGCGCTTCTCCGGCACCGCGACCTTCCGCCCGCTCACGCCCGTGGTCTACTGCCCGGTGAGCGTGGGGGAGCGGTGGTGCCGCACCCTCCACGCGGCCCTGCAGGCCGGCCCGCTGGCCGCCCCGTCCGCGTACCCGTTCGTGCCTCACGTGACCCTGGGGCAGGGGCTCGACGACGCGACGCTTGACGCGCTGGAGGCCTCCCAAGCGGCGGTTGAGTGGGAGCTCCGCGCCGACCGGGTCTCGCTGTACGGAGACCTCGGCGACGCGGACTGGAAGCTGCGCGCGACCTTCCCCCTCGGCACGCTCTAAAGCGCGCGGCGGCGCCCGCGCGCCCACGTCGCGCCCCGCGCGCAACCCACGCCGCCCCCAAGCCGCCACGGCGCACCCGAGCCCCGCCCCGCGCCGTCGGGCGCCCTCCCAACTCAAAATCGGAGTGCCAAATGTCGTGAAAGCCGCGGTTTTTACGACATTTGGCACTCCGATTTTGGGAGGTCACGGAGGACCTGCAACCGGGCGGCCCACTGCTGCCGTGCATAGGGTGAGAGCCATGTCATCACCTGTGCCCCCGCCCTCCGTCCAGCCAGCCCGAGAATCACGCCCGGTTCTAGTGCCCGGAGTGGCCGCGGCCGCCCTCCTCGTCCTCGCCCTCGCCGACCTGCCGTACGGCTACTACAGCTTTCTTCGGCTCGCTGTGACGGTCGCTGCCGTGTGGATCGCGGTCGAAGCCGCCCGCAGTTCGGCCGTTGGATGGGCCGTCGCTGCCGGTGCCGTGGCCGTCTTGTTCAACCCGGTCTTCCCGATCTGGCTGTCCAAGAGCGCATGGGCGCCGCTGGACCTTCTCAGCGCCGCGGTCCTCCTGTGCGCGGGACTCTTCATCACGCGATCCGTAAGTTCCGAGTAGCCCGACACCCAACCCCAGAATCGGAGTGGGTTTGGTACAGTTTTCGGCCCAAAAACGGACCAAACTCACTCCGATTCGAGGAAAGAGGGGTGATGAGGCAGCGCCGCGGGGAGGCCCACAGGCAAAGCAAAGAGGCCCGCTCCCCTGGAATAGGGGAGCGGGCCTCTTTGGCCTCAGGCGTCGATCAGATCGAGCGCGTGAGGATGGCCTGCTTGACCTCGGAGATCGCCTTGGTCACCTGGATGCCACGCGGGCACGCCTCGGAGCAGTTGAAGGTGGTGCGGCAGCGCCACACGCCTTCCTTGTCGTTCAGGATCTCCAGGCGCATGTCGCCGGCATCGTCGCGGGAATCGAAGATGAAGCGGTGAGCGTTCACGATCGCGGCGGGGCCGAAGTACTGGCCATCGGTCCAGAACACGGGGCAGGACGAGGTGCACGCGGCGCACAGGATGCACTTGGTGGTGTCGTCGTAACGCTCACGGTCCTCCTGGGACTGGAAGCGCTCCTTGGCCGGCTCGTGGCCCTTGGTGATGAGGAACGGCATGACCTCGCGGTAGGACTGGAAGAAGGGCTCCATGTCCACGATGAGGTCCTTCTCCACCGGCAGGCCCTTGATGGGCTCCACGGTGATGGGCTTGGACGTGTCCAGGTCCTTCAGAAGGGTCTTGCAGGCCAGGCGGTTGCGGCCGTTGATGCGCATGGCATCGGAGCCACACACGCCGTGCGCGCAGGAGCGGCGGAAGGACAGCGAGCCGTCCTCCTCCCACTTCACGCGGTGCAGGGCGTCCAGCACGCGGTCCGTGCCGTACATGGTCAACTTGTACACGTCCCAATGAGCCTCGTCGGAGATCTCCGGGTCGAAGCGGCGGACCTTCAGGGTGATGTCAAAGGACTCGACGGCGTCGCCGGAGCCGGCCTTGATCTCAACCTTGGATGCGGGTTCTGCAACGTTGGTGCTCATCAGTACTTACGCTCCATCGGCTCGTAACGGGTGAAAACGACCGGCTTGGTGTCAAAGCGCATGCCCTTGACGCCCTCGGTCTCCGCGTTCTCGTCCTTGTAAATCATGGTGTGCTTCATGAAGTTCGCGTCGTCGCGGTTCGGGAAGTCCTCGCGGTAGTGACCGCCGCGGGACTCGTGGCGATGCAGCGCGGAGACGGTCATGACCTCGGCCAGGTCGAGCAGGAAGCCCAGCTCGATCGCCTCAAGGAGATCCAGGTTGAAGCGCTTGCCCTTGTCCTGGATGCCGATGTTGAGGTAACGCTCACGCAGCTCCTCGATATCGGAGAGCGCCTTGGCGATCGTGTCGCCGGAGCGGAACACCTGCATGTTGGCGTCCATGGTCTCCTGCAGATCCTTGCGGATCGCGGCGACGCGCTCGGCGCCGTCGTTGTCGCGGACGTGGGCCACGAGGCCCTCCACGAACGCCTCCGGGTTCTCCGGAAGGGCAACGAACTCGGCCGTCTTGGAGTACTCGGCGGCGGCAATGCCGGAGCGCTTGCCGAACACGTTGATGTCCAGGAGGGAGTTGGTGCCCAGGCGGTTGGAGCCGTGCACGGACACGCAGGCCACCTCGCCCGCGGCGTACAGGCCGGGGATGACGGTGTCGTTGTCCTGCAGGACCTCGCCCTTGATGTTGGTCGGCACGCCGCCCATCACGTAGTGGGCGGTCGGGAAGACCGGGACCGGCTCCGTGTAGGGCTCGACACCCAGGTAGGTGCGGGCGAACTCGGTGATGTCCGGGAGCTTGGCGTCGATGTGCGCCGGCTCCAGGTGCGTCAGGTCGAGGAGGACGTAGTCCTTGTTCGGGCCGCAGCCGCGACCCTCGCGGACCTCGTTGGCCATGGAGCGGGCGACGATATCGCGCGGCGCCAGGTCCTTGATGGTCGGGGCGTAACGCTCCATGAAGCGCTCACCCTCGGAGTTACGCAGCACGGCGCCCTCACCGCGGGCGGCCTCCGAGAGGAGGATGCCCAGGCCGGCCAGGCCGGTCGGGTGGAACTGCACGAACTCCATGTCCTCCAGCGGGATGCCGCGGCGGAAGGCGATGGCCATGCCGTCACCCGTGAGGGTGTGGGCGTTCGAGGTGGTCTTGAAGACCTTGCCGGCGCCGCCCGTGGCGAACACGACCGACTTGGCCTGGAAGACGGAGATCTCACCGGTGGAGAGGTCGTAGGCAACGACGCCGGCGACGTGCTTCTGCTGGTAGGCGGTGCCGTCCTCGCGGGTGGCCTCCGTCTCCGTGATGAGCAGGTCGAGGACGTAGACCTCGTTGTAGAACTCCACGTTGTGCTTGACGCAGTTTTGGTAGAGCGTCTGGAGGATCATGTGACCCGTGCGGTCCGCGGCGTAGCAGGCGCGACGCACAGGGGCCTTGCCGTGATCGCGGGTGTGACCGCCGAAGCGGCGCTGGTCGATCTTGCCCTCGGGCGTGCGGTTGAACGGCAGACCCATGTGCTCGAGGTCGAGCACCGCGTCGATGGCCTCCTTGGCCATGACCTCGGCTGCGTCCTGGTCAACCAGGTAGTCGCCACCCTTAATGGTGTCGAAGGTGTGCCACTCCCAGTTGTCCTCCTCGACGTTGGCGAGGGCGGCGCACATGCCGCCCTGAGCCGCGCCGGTGTGGGAACGCGTAGGGTAGAGCTTGGTGAGGACCGCCGTGCGGGCGCGCTGGCCCGACTCGATGGCCGCGCGCATGCCTGCGCCGCCGGCCCCGACGATCACGACGTCGTACTGATGTACCTGCATTCGTCTGATTCCTTAAGAAGTTCTCGTGGGCCGCGGATCAGGCGCCGGCGCCGCACTGAAGCGGCAGGGACTTGGCGAACGTCTCGCTGATGCACGGATCGAAGGTGAAGATCACCATGGTGCCGAGCAGCACGGTGAAGGCAGCGACGACGTAGAGGACCGTCTTCAGCCAGAAGCGCGTGCGGTCCTTCTCTGCGTAGTCGTTGATGATCGTGCGGACACCGTTGGTGCCGTGCAGCATGGCGAGCCACAGCATGGTCAGATCCCAGATCTGCCACAGCGGGGAGGCCCACTTGCCGGCCACGAAGCCGAAGTCGATCGCGTGAACGCCCTGGCCCACGAGCAGGTTCGAGATGAGGTGGCCGAAGATAAGGACCACGAGCACCACGCCGGAGAGGCGCATGAACAGCCACGCCATCATCTCGAAGTTGTTGCGCGACTTGCGGGCCCGGTTGTACTTCGGGTCGATGCGCTTGGCGCGGGGAGCGTCGATCTGTGCGGTCATGATCAGTGTCCTCCACCGGTGAAAGCGAGCGTGAGGTGGCGGGCGCCGAAGCCGACAACGGCCACCACCCACACCACCATGACGGTCCAGAAGAGCTGGCGCTGAATCTTGGGACCCTGCTTGAGGAAGTCCACGAGGATCAGGCGCAGGCCGTTGAAGGCGTGGAACATGATGGCGGCGACGAGACCAAACTCGCCGAGGGCCATCAGGGGGTTCTTGTACGCGGAGATGACCGCGTCATACGCGTCCGGATCAACGCGGACCAGCGCCGTGTCGAGCACGTGCACCAGCAAGAAGAAGAAGATGACGACACCGGTGACCCGGTGTCCGACCCATGACCACATGCCTTCTCGGCCGCGGTACAGGGTGCCTGAAGAAGACTTCGACACTGAAATACCTCCCTGCAACATCGGGCGACGTGGTTTCTCCACGCTCATGAGGGTGCGCGCCGATGCGAGCGTTTCTTCGCCGATCTTAGACCACTGCGCTCACGGCGAACGCTTGAGGCTTCCTTTGATGTGACGAGCGTTACATACGTCTTTTGCATGGCATCAATGCGCAGGAATTCTGCGCTATTGGAGTGCCCAAATTGGGGAAGGTAGTTCGCGGCGCACTTTCACTGTTTGCTTGCGCGCACGCGCGACGCGTACGCGCGCGAGGCGAGGCCGCGCCCGGGCGGGCGGCGGGAGGATGGTGGCGCGCGGGGCCCGCGTGGCGGGCCTCACGCGGGCACAGTGCACGACGGCGCGTGGCGAGGAGCGCGCGCGGGCGCGGGCCGGGTACCCTGGGCCGAATGAATGACCCCCTGTTGTCGCGTTTCTACGGTGTGATCCCCGCCGGTGGCACGGGCACGCGCCTGTGGCCGCTCTCGCGCGCCGCCGCCCCGAAGTTCCTGCACGACCTCACCGGCTCCGGCAGCACCCTGATCCGCGCGACCTACGACCGGCTCGTCCCGCTCGCCGGCAACCGCATCATGGTCGTCACGGGCGAGGCACACGGCACCGCCGTCACGGCCCAGCTCCCTGAGCTGAGTGCCGCCGACCTGGTGCTGGAGTCCGAGCCCAAGGATTCGGCCGCGGCCATCGGCCTTGCCGCCGCGATCCTGTTCCGCCGCGATCCCGAGACGATCATGGGCTCCTTCGCCGCCGATCAGGTGATCGGCCCCGTGGAGGTCTTCCAGGAGGCCGTGCGCGAGGCGGTGCACGCCGCCGCGACCGGCAAGATCGTGACGATCGGCATCGAGCCGACGTATCCCTCCACCGGCTTCGGCTACATCCGTTGCGGCGAGTCCCTCGGCGTCGTCGGCGCCGAGCACGCGCAGAACGTTGTCGAGTTCGTGGAGAAGCCGGACGAGGACGTCGCCAAAGACTACGTCGATTCGGGGGAGTACCTCTGGAACGCCGGCATGTTTGTGGCCCCCGTGGCCCTCATGCTCCAGCACCTGCGCGAGAACGAGCCCGAGCTCGCGGCCGGCGTCGAAAAGATCGCCGCCGCCTGGGACACGGATCAGCGCGACGCCGTGACGGCGGCCGTGTGGCCCACGCTGCCCAAGACCGCCATTGACTACGCCGTCGCCGAGCCCGCCGCCGCCGCGGGCGACGTGGCCGTGGTGCCCGGCAAGTTCACGTGGGACGACGTGGGGGACTTCGCCGCCCTCGGCCGCCTCAACCCGGCCTCCGACGCCGGCGGCATGACCGTCATGGGCGATGGTGCCCGCGTGTACGTCGACGACGCCAACGGCATTGTCGTCTCCGACACGCGCCGCGTCATCGCGCTCATCGGCATCAAGGACGTCGTGGTCGTTGATACGCCGGACGCGCTGCTCGTGACGACCAAGGATCACGCCCAGCAGGTCAAGGGTGCCGTCGAGGCGCTCAAGGCCCACGGCGAGGTCGACGTCCTCTGACGACGCTCCCCGGCACGCGTGGCGCGTCAGGATCGGGAGCGGGTTCGCCGCGACCGCCAGCGGCGGGCCCAGGCCCGCTCGCGGCGGCGCCCCGGCTCTGGCGCCCCTGTGGTCCGCTCGGAGCGGCTCTCCTTTTTCAGCCGACTGTCGCTGCTGTGGTTCTTCCTGCCCGGCGCACTGCTCATGCTGGGCGGGTTGACCTTTTTTTGACGCCCAGGCCGAGGAACTCGGCGGCGTCGCCAGGGAGAGCGGATCGGGGCGTTCGCACCGTTGGTGGTGGGATTTTAGCGATGAAGCGCGAGCGGCCCGTCCGGTGTGGACGGCCGTGCTCGGCCCCATCAGCGAGTGGAGCCCGCTCTCGTGGCTGGCCCTCGGGGCGGTCTGCGTGGTGGTGATGGAGTCGCTGCGCTGGCTCGTCCAGCGCGCCTACCTGGCCGTCGTCGCGCGCGGCTGAACGCCCCGGAAAGCCGGCCTGCGGCCGGAACCGGGCCCGCGTCGTCGTGCCTTCCAGCCCTCCCTCGCGTCACGCGCGCGGCGGGAGGCGCACTCCGGGGGAGCGCGAGCCTAAACTGACCCCAGCCCTGTCAGCGTGAACCGGAAGAACAGCACAGCCGTGAGTGAGTCCGCCATCCCGACGATCCCCGCGATCGCCCCGCTCCTTGAGCCGCGCCTGGAGGCGCTGCACGCCTTCCGCCGGGACGTGCATTCCAACCCGGAGCTCTCCTTCCAGGAGGAACGCACCACCACGCGCATCGTCGAGGCGCTGACGGCCGCCGGCCTCGCGCCCACGCGCCTGACCGGCACCGGCGCCTTCGTCGACATCGGCGAGGGGGAGTTGGCGATCGGCCTGCGCGCCGACATCGACGCCCTGCCGCTGCAGGAGGTCACGGGCCTGCCCTACGCCTCCGAGCACGCCGGCGTCTGCCACGCCTGCGGCCACGACATTCACACCACGGTCATGCTCGGCGTGGCCCTCCTGCTCAAGGACCTGCACGACGCCGGCCAGCTGGCCGGGCGCGTCAGGGTCATCTTCCAGCCGGCCGAGGAGCGCATGCCGGGCGGGGCCAAGGCCGTGATCGGGCAGGGCGTGCTCGATGAGGTTCCGCGCGTGCTCGCGCTGCACTGCGAGCCGCGCATCGAGGTCGGCCACATCGGCACGCGCATCGGCGCCATCACCTCGGCCTCCGACACCATCCGCATCAAGCTCACGGGCCACGGCGGGCACACCTCGCGCCCGCACCTGACCGAGGACCTCGTCTTTGCGCTCTCGCAGATCGCGATCGGCGTCCCCGCCGTGCTCTCGCGCCGCATCGACGTGCGCTCCGCGGTCTCCGTGGTGTGGGGCCAGATCAACGCCGGCAACGCCCCGAACGCGATCCCGTCCGTCGGCACGCTCTCCGGCACCATGCGCTGCCTCGACGGCCACGCCTGGGACAGCGCCGGCGAGCTGCTGGACGAGGTCGTGGCCCAGGTCGCTGCGCCGTACAACGTCGAGGTGCAGCTGGAGCACATCCGCGGCGTGCCTCCCGTGGTGAACGCCCCCACCGAGACGGCCCTCATCGAGGACGCCGCCCGCGCCGAGATCGGTGCGGACGCCATTGAGCTGACCCCGCAGTCCATGGGCGGCGAGGACTTTGCGTGGATGACCCAGCTGCGCCCGGGTGCCATGTTCCGCCTGGGCACGCGCACGCCGGGCGGCGAGGTCTTCGACCTGCACCAGGGCAACTACACGCCGGACGAGCGAGCCATCGCCACGGGCGTGCGGGTCATGACGGCGGCCGCGCTGCGCGCCGTCGCCAAGCTCGGCTGACGCGGGGACGCACAGCAAGGTGCTGTCCTGCGGAAAGTAGTAGGGATGCGAGGTGCGCGCGAAACCTGTTAGCAAACTGGCGGGTACATGTTGCGTCACACTCCGGGGTATCCTGATGGACGCACGCGCGACGACGCCCGGACGGCCGAGTCTTCCCTGACCTAGGGGCGCTGGCACTACGCACCCCTTGCAGGAGGACCTTGTGAAGATCTCGAAGTCCGGCCGCCGCGTTTCCGCGGCCGCCGCCGTTCTGGGCATTTCCGCCCTCGCCCTCGCCGCCTGTGGCGCCGCTCCGACCGATTCGGGCAAGTCCTCGAGCGGCTCGGCCGCCCCCAAGATCGACTACACGGCCTGCATGGTCTCCGATGAGGGCGGCTTCGATGACCGCTCCTTCAACCAGGCCTCCTTCGAGGGCCTGAAGGCCGCCGAGAAGGACCTTGGCGTGACGACCAAGTCGGCCGAGTCGAACTCCAAGACGGAGATGAAGCCGAACATCGAGTCGATGGTCTCGGCCAAGTGCAACATCGTCGTGACCGCCGGCTTCAACATCGGCGACGCCACGAAGGAAGCCGCGCTGAAGTACCCCGACACGAACTTCGCGATCGTGGACTTCGGCTACGAGGATCGCCCGGCCAACGTGCGCACCCTGTCCTACAAGACGGACGAGGCCGCCTTCCTGGCCGGCTACGCCGCGGCCGCCTACTCCAAGACCGGCAAGGTCGGCACCTTCGGCGGCGCCGAGATCCCGACCGTGACGATCTTCATGGAGGGCTTCCTCGAGGGGGTCAACTACTACAACGAGAAGAAGGGCAAGGACGTCAAGGTCGTTGGCTGGGGCGATTCCAAGTCCTTCGTGAACAACTTCTCTGACGCCAACAAGGCCCGCCAGATCTCTGACAACATGATCGCCGACGGCGTCGACGTCATCATGCCGGTCGCCGGCCCGCTGGGTCAGTCCGCCGTGGACGCCGTGAACGAGTCCTCCAACGGCGAAGACGCCGTGGTGTGGGTCGACACCGACGGCTACGAGTATGCCAAGAATGGCAAGGCTGTAGTGCTGACCTCCGTGCTGAAGAAGATGGGCGAGACGGTCGAAGAGAGCATTAAGTCCGGCGTAGACAAGACCTTCAAGGGCGAGGACTACATGGGCACCCTGGAGAACGGCGGCGTGGACATCGCTCCGTTCCACGATTTCTCCTCCAAGGTTCCTTCGGAACTGCAGGGTGAGATCGATCAGCTGCGCAAGGACATCATCGCCGGCACCGTCAAGGTCGGTAAGTAAGTCCCCGCACGTGGCGGACGGTCGGCGCATCGCGCCGGCCGTCCGCCGTGTTTCCCCCACCACGGATGAGGCGATGCGCGCATGCAGCTTGAACTGAAAAATGTCACCAAGGCCTTCGGTGATTTCGTTGCCAACGATTCGATTTCGTTGACGGTCGAACCCGGTCAGGTCCACACCCTCTTGGGCGAGAACGGCGCCGGCAAGTCGACGCTCATGAACGTCCTCTTCGGGCTGTACCAGCCCACGGCCGGCGAAATCCTGCTCAACGGGCAGCCCGTGCGCTTCTCCGGCCCGGGCGACGCCATGGCCCGCGGCATCGGCATGGTGCACCAGCACTTCATGCTCGTGCCGGTCTTCACGGTGGCCGAGAACATCGCGCTGGGCCACGAGGACACCAAGGGCGGCCGCCTGGACCTCAAGACCACGGCGCGCAAGGTGCGCGAGATTTCGGCGCGCTTCGGGTTCGACATCGATCCCGACGCGCTCGTGGAGGATCTCCCCGTGGGCGTCCAGCAGCGCGTCGAGATCATCAAGGCGCTCATCCGCGACGCCGAGCTCCTCATCCTGGACGAGCCCACCGCCGTCCTCACTCCGCAGGAGACCGACGAGCTCCTGCGCATCATCAAGCAGCTGCGCGACGGCGGCACCTCGATCATCTTCATCTCGCACAAGCTGCGCGAGGTCAAGGAGATCTCCGACGTCATCACCGTGATCCGCCGCGGCAAGGTGGTCGGTACCGCCGATCCGTCCGCGTCCTCGAGCGAGCTCGCCTCGCTCATGGTGGGCCGCGACGTCCAGCTGAACCTCAACCGCGTCCCCGCAGAGGGCGGCTCCCCGGCCCTCGAGGTCAAGAACCTGAGCGTGGTGGCCACGAACGGCACACTCTTGCTCGACGACGTGTCCCTGAGCGTCGCGGAGGGCGAGGTCCTCGCCGTCGCTGGCGTCCAGGGCAACGGCCAGACCGAGCTCGTCGAGTCCATCATGGGGCTGCGCCCCGTGCAGTCAGGCTCCGTGAGCCTGCACGGCGACGTCCTCACCGGGCGCCCCGTCAAGGAGGTCCTGCGCTACGGCGTGGGCTACGTGCCGGAGGATCGCAACGTCGAGGGCCTCGTTGGCGAGTTCTCCGTGGCCGAAAACCTCGTCCTCGACCAGCTCGACCGCCCCGAGATCGCCGGGCGGCTGAGCCTGCACCGCGCGGCGGTGGCCCGCAACGCGAGCGACAAAATCGAGGAGTTCGACATCCGCACGGGCTCCGCGTCCGCCGCGGCGTCCACGCTCTCCGGCGGCAACCAGCAGAAGATCGTCCTGGCGCGCGAGTTCTCGCGCCCGCTGCGCCTCCTGGTCGCGTCCCAGCCGACGCGCGGCGTGGACGTGGGCTCCATCGAGTTCCTGCACCGCCGCATCCTGCGTGAGCGCGACACCGGCACCGCCGTGGTGCTCGTGTCCACGGAGCTGGACGAGGTGCTCGAGATGGGCGACCGCATCGCCGTGATGTACCACGGCAAGCTCATGGGCATCGTTCCGGGCGGGACGAGCCGCGAGGTGCTCGGCCTCATGATGGCCGGCAGCACCGCAGAAGAAGCATTCGAGGCCGCAGCGGGCTCCGCGCAGCCGGGATCGGAGGAAAACCTTGTCTGAGACAACCAAGGGGAGGCAGGGCTGGCGCGCGTTCGTGCGCAGCGACGGCTTTGTCTCGGTCCTCGCGGTGGTGCTCTCGCTCATCGTGGGCGGCATCCTCATCGCCGTCACCAATAAGGATGCGCAGGCCTCGGCCGCGTACTTCTTCGCGCAGCCCGGCGACTTCTTCCGGGATGCTTGGAACGCCGCGAGCGGCGCGTACGCCGCGATGTTCCGCAGCGCCATCTTCAACTACGAGGGCGCCACCGCCACCGAGATGTTCAACCCGCTCTCGGAGACGCTGACGCAGGCGACGCCGCTGATCACGGCCTCGCTCGGCGTGGCGATCGCCTTCCGGGCCGGGCTCTTCAACATCGGCGCGCAGGGCCAGGTCATCATCGGCGCCGCCGTGGCTGGCTTCGTTGGCTTCCGCCTCCACCTTCCGGCGCCGCTGCACATCCTTCTCGTGGTGCTCGCTGCCGCCCTCGGAGGAGCCGCCTGGGGCGGCCTCGCGGGCTGGCTTAAGGCCAAAACCGGCGCGCATGAGGTGATCACGACGATCATGCTCAACTACGTGGCTACCTACCTGCTCGCCTTCGTGCTGCTGACCCCGCTCATGCAGCGCACCGGCTCCTCCGACCCGGTCTCCGAGGTCATCGACCCCACGGCTGTGTTCCCGCAGCTGATCCCGGGCACCACGCTCCGCGTGCACCTCGGCTTCGTCATCGCCATCCTGGCCACGGTCTTCACGTGGTGGCTCCTGAGCCGTTCGAAGCTCGGCTACCGTCTGCGTGCCGTCGGCGCCAACCCGGAGGCTGCCCGCACCGCCGGCATCTCCGTGGCGGCGTGCACCGTCATCGCCATGGCGCTCTCGGGTGCCATGGCCGGCCTGGCCGGCGCCTCGCAGGTCTCCGGGACCGAGATGTTCGTGGCCGAGGGCATCGCCGCCACGATTGGCTTCGACGCCATCACCGTCGCGCTCCTGGCCCGCTCCAAGCCGCTGTGGGTCTTCCTGGCCGCCCTGCTCTTCGGCGCCTTCCGTGCTGGCGGCGTGGGCATGCAGACCGACACCGGCACACCGGTGGACATCGTCCTCGTGGTGCAGTCGCTCATCGTGCTGTTCATCGCCGCCCCGGCCCTGACCCGCACGATCTTCGGCATCCGCGACCGCAAGAAGGCGGCAAAGGCCCCGAAGGCTCCGAAGAGCGCACCGCCCGCCCCGCCGGCAGAGACCCCCGCGGCTCAGGCCGCCACCGTCGAAGGAGGCGCCGCATGAGCGCGCAGGTCCTCACTCCCGCACCCGCGCCCGAGCAGAGCGCCATCACCGCGGCCCTGACCCGCGCCGCCAAGCGCCCGGCCTGGATGCTGAGCGTGGCGGCCCTCATCGCCGTCGTCGTCTTCGGCTTCCTCGCGCCCCACACGAGCGCCTCGTTCCGGCTCTCGGCCACCGACGCCGCCGTTAAGGTCCCGCCGCTCGTGGTGCCGGCCGTGGCCTTCGGATGGATCGTTGCACTTCTCCTGATTGCGGCGGCGGCCTGGGCGTGGTTCCTGGCCACCCAGCGCCAGCGCAGCCTGCCCGGCTGGGCGATGGGCCTTGCCTGGTTCGTCTTCCTGGCCGGGCTCATGGTCTGGCTCGTCGGCACCGCCAACAACCCGGACATCTCGCTCGTGCAGCTGCTGACCGGCTCGGTCGCGCTCTCGCTGCCGATCATCTTCGGCTCCATGTCAGGCGCCCTCTGCGAGCGCGCAGGCGTCGTCAACATCGCCATCGAGGGTCAGCTCCTGCTGGGCGCCTTCGGCGCGGCCCTGGGCGGCCTGCTGACCGGCTCCCTCGTGGGCGCCCTCGTGACGGCCGCCCTCGGCGGCCTCCTGGTCTCGGCGCTGCTCTCGCTCTTCGCGGTGAAGTACCTCGTCAACCAGATCATCGTGGGCGTGGTGCTCAACGTCTTCGCCTCGGGCCTGACCGGCTTCTTCGCCGGCACGCTGCTCAAGGACGGCGAGAACTTCCACGACATGCCCAAGCTCGCCAAGCTGCCCATACCGGGCCTGGCGGACATCCCGGTGCTCGGCCCGATCTTCTTCCAGCAGACCCTGCTCGGCTACGCCATGTTCCTGCTGGTGCCCGGCCTGTGGTTCGCGCTGTTCCGCACCAAGTGGGGGCTGCGCGTCCGCGCCGTGGGCGAGCACCCCAAGGCCGCCGACACCGTGGGCATCAAGGTCAACCGCGTGCGCGTCTCGAACGTCCTGCTCGCCGGCATCGTGGCCGGCGTGGGCGGCAGCTACTACACGCTCGTCTCCACCTCGGAGTTCAGCCGCGACATGACGGGCGGCACGGGATACATCGCCCTGGCCGCGCTGATCTTCGGCCGCTGGAACCCGCTGTTGGCGGCCTGCGCCGGCCTGCTCTTCGGCTTCGTGACCAACCTGCAGTACATCCTGGCCCAGGCTGGCACCGCCGTCCCGAGCCAGTTCATGGCCATGCTTCCGTACATCGTCACCATCTTCGCCGTCGCCGGCCTCGTGGGTAAGTCCCGCGGCCCGGCAGCCAGCGGTGAACCCTACGTCAAGGAGTAGTTACATGACCGGGACGATCGACTGGGAGGCCCTGACCTCCGCAGCGACCCAGGCCGCACAGCACGCCTACGTCCCGTACTCGCACTACCGCGTCGGCGCGGCCGCCCTCACTGAGGACGGCCGCGTCGTTGTTGGGTGCAACGTCGAGAACGCCGGCTACGGCGTCACGTTGTGTGCGGAGTGCGGCATGGTGGGCCAGCTGGCCATGACGGGCGGCGGCAAGCTGCGCGCCTTCACCTGCGTGAACGGGGAGGGCTCCACGATCATGCCGTGCGGCCGCTGCCGCCAGCTGCTCTCCGAGCACGCCGGCGCCGGCTTCGAGGCCCTGGGGGTCTCCGGCGTGGTCACCATGAACGAACTGCTGCCGGACGCCTTTGGCCCGGCGGACATCGCCTGAGGAAGGGCAGAACATGAGCACCGAGGCCTTCGACGCCGTCGACATCATCGCGGCCAAGCGAGACAAGCACACCCTCTCCAACGAGCAGATTGACTGGGTCATCGACGCGTACACGCGCGGTGTGGTGGCCGAGGAGCAGATGAGCGCCCTCGCCATGGCGATCTTCCTCAACGGGATGGAGCGTCCGGAGATCGCGCGCATGGCGCAGGCCATGATCGCCACGGGCGAGACCCTCTCCTACGAGGGCCTGGCCACGCCGGACGGCACGCCCCTGCCCACGGCGGACAAGCACAGCACGGGCGGCGTGGGGGACAAGATCACCCTCCCGCTCGGCCCCCTCGTCGCCTCCTTCGGCGTCGCGGTGCCACAGCTCTCGGGCCGCGGCCTGGGCCACACGGGAGGCACACTGGACAAGCTCGAGGCCATCCCCGGCTGGCGCGCGGAGCTGAGCGACGCGCAGATGCGCACGCAGCTCTCCGAGGTCGGCGCGATCGTCGCCGCGGCCGGCGCCAACCTGGTGCCCGCAGACAAGAAGCTCTACGCCCTGCGCGACGTCACCTCCACGGTGGACTGCGTCCCGCTCATCGCCACGAGCATCATGTCCAAGAAGATCGCGGAGGGCACCTCGGCCCTGGTCCTGGACGTGAAGGTCGGCTCCGGCGCCTTCATGAAGACCCAGGAGAAGGCGCGCGAGCTCGCCCGCACCATGGTGGATCTCGGCAAGGACGCCGGCGTGCACACCGTGGCGCTCCTGACGGACATGTCCACGCCGCTCGGCCTCACCGTTGGCAACGCCCTCGAGGTGCGGGAGTCGCTGGAGGTGCTCGACGGTGCTGGGCCGGGTGACGTCGTTGACCTCACGGTGGCCTTGGCCACCGAGATGCTGGCCGGCGCCGGGATCACGGGCGTCGACGTCGCGGCGAACCTCACGAACGGCAAGGCCATGGACGTGTGGCGCCGCATGATCGCGGCCCAGGGCGGCGACCCGGACGCGCCGCTGCCCGTGGCGGCCCACCGGGAGGTCGTCTACGCGCAGGCCGACGGCGTGCTCGTGGAGCTTGACGCCCTCAAGGTGGGCGTGGCCTCGTGGCGCCTCGGCGCCGGCCGCGCCCGCAAGGAGGATCCGGTGCAGGCCGCTGCGGGCATCGAGCTGCACGCCAAGCCCGGCGATGCGGTCCGCCGCGGCGCCCCGCTCATGACGCTGCACGCCGACACTTCGGAGCGCTTCGCCCGCGCCCTCGAGGCCCTGGACGGCGCCGCTGTCATCGCCCCGGCCGGCGCCCGGGCCGCGCGGGAGTCGATCGTGCTCGAACGCATCGCCTGAGCCGGGCCGCCCGACAGCGCCGAAGGCACCCCGTGGGTCCACCCATGGGGTGCCTTCGCGTTCCACCCCTGGTGTGATGAAACCCCCAGAAATCTGCCTCACAATGGAGGGGTACGCCAGGCCCTGGAAGGACCACGCCCCGCATGTCGCCGAATGATCTGTTCACCGCCTTCACCGACCTGATGCACGCCATCAACGCCGCCGTGCTCAGCGCCTCGGAGGCCTGGTGGGTGCTCCCGGTCATCTTCACCATGTGCCTGATCGATGGCTTCTTCCCCGTGGTGCCGAGCGAGTCGCTGCTCGTGGCCCTGGCCTCCGTGTGGGCGGGCACCGCCGGTCCCTGGGCCGTGGTGCTCCTGGCGCTCGTGGGCGCTGGCGGCGCGTTCCTCGGCGACCAGATCGCGTACTCGATCGGCAAGGCCGTGGGCACGCGCCGCTTCCGCTGGATGAATCGACCCAAGGTGCGCAAGGCCTTCGACCTCGCCGAGCACCAGCTCGAGGCCCGCGGCGCGGTGCTGATCTTCACTGCCAGGTACATCCCCATCGGCCGCGTGGCCGTCAACTTCACGGCGGGCGCCACGGGCTTCTCGCGCCGCCGCTTCACCTTCTTCGACGGACTGGCCTGCCTCATGTGGGGCTTCTACTCCGTGGGCATCGGCGCCCTGGCCGGGCAGTGGATGGCGCACAACAAGCTCCTCGCGATCGTCATCTCGGTGGCCATCGCGCTGGCCCTCGGCTGGGTCATCGACCGCCTGATCCATCGCTTCCTGCTGCGCTTCCGCCCGCAGTCGGCCGTGCTTGCCGAGCAACGCGAGGCGGTGCGGCGCAGGCTGGGCGGGCGCAGCGAAGTGCTCCGCGCGGGAGCAATCGAGGCTGAAGCTTCGGAAGTCGAGCAGGGGCAGAAGGAGCCCCCGAGAGCTACCGCGACTGAGTAAGGAATGTGTGCAGTTCACCGCTTCACGATGATGGTCCTTGTGGGATCTCGTGCGGGTGCGGCGGTCGATCAGGCCCTAATTCTCATAGTGTTATAAAACCGTGTCCAACAAGATCTTGTTTTCCCGTTCGAGCCCAGCTGAACTACTTGAAGTCGTATCGAGGAATCATTACTTGGGGGGATCGTGAAATTTAAGCCCAGCGTGTTTGCGTCTTTGGCGGCCGTCGTGCTGAGTGCGACGCTGGTGGCCGGTGGCGCGGCTCCGGCTCACGCTAAGAGCAACACGAAGTGTTCCGGGACGAGCTCGCGGTTATGTGTGACCACGACGTCGACAAAGGGCACTACTTTCGATGAAAAGTATCGAACCAGCATGTACAACGGTACAAAGAAGACGGCCACCTACGTGTGCAATAAGAGCGTCACGAAGTCTTCGAGCTGGACTTTTAGTGCGAGCGCAAGTACCGAGATCAAGGCGGGGCTGTCGTTCTTGGCGCAGGGGTCTGTCAAGGTAGAAGTCGGTGGCTCGTACCAAAAGACCATGACCTCGTCTTTCTCTCATGGAGCCACCGTCAAGGTGCCCCCGGGATACACAGGTGTGTGCAAGTACGGTTTCCTCAAGCGCAAGGCGTCCGGAACGTGGAATCACGGCTGGTACTCAGCCGGTAAGGGTGGGTCCAAATCGGGCAAGTGGTCCGCGAGTTTCCCCACGGAAGACCACATCGACGTCTCGATCCGCAAGGGTCGTTGAGTTTCAGACAGGGCGCGTGTCCAATCACTCCGATTGGACACGCGCCCTGTGCATTCGCCGAGTAGGCTTGCGGTTGTGAGCGAGAACAGCGCGCGGGAGCGCACCCTGGACATCCGCGACCTTCCCAAGGTCTCCCTGCACGATCATCTGGATGGTGGCCTGCGCCCCGCCACGATCATCGATCTGGCAGCCGGCGCCGGCGTGAGCCTGCCGGCCTCCACGCCCGAGGCCCTGGGGGAGTGGTTCCGCGAGAGCGCGGACTCCGGCTCCCTCGAGCGCTACCTCGAGACCTTCGCCATCACGATCGGCGTCATGCAGGACGCCGCCTCACTGACCCGCGTGGCCCGCGAGTTTGTCGAGGACCTCATCGACGACGGCGTGGTGTACGCCGAGGTGCGCTGGGCGCCCGAGCAGCACACGACCAAGGACCTCACGATGGCCGAGGCCGTCGCGGCGGTCCAGGACGGCATCGACGAGGCCGTCCAGGACGCCCGCGACGCCGACGTGGACATCGAGGTGGGCCAGATCCTCTCGGCCATGCGTCAGAACACCAACTCCTTCGAGGTGGCCGAGCTCGCCCTGCAGCTGCGCGACGCCGGCGTGGTCGGCTTCGACCTGGCCGGCCCCGAGGACGGCTTCCCGGCCTCCGATCACAAGAACGCCCTCGACCTGCTCGCCGCGAACCTCTTCCCGGTGACCCTGCACGCCGGCGAGGCCGCTGGCCTGCTCTCCATCCAGTCCGCCCTCGTGGACGGCCGCGCCCTGCGCCTGGGCCACGGCGTGCGCCTCGCCGAGGACCTCTCCACCGAGGAGATCGACGGAGACGACGACGAGGCCGTCACGATCTTCAGCGCCGGCACCGTCGCCACCTGGGTGCGCGATCGCGGCATTGCCCTGGAGATCTGCCCCTCCTCGAACCTGCAGACCGGCGCCACGGCTGCCTGGGCTTCCACGCTCGACGAGCATCCGGTGGACGTCCTGTTCCGCACGGGCTTCAACGTGACGATCTCCCCGGACAACCGCCTCATGTCCGGCACCACGCTCTCCGACGAGCTGGCCCTGCTCGTCGAGGCCTTCGACTACGACGCCGAGGATCTGCTGGAGCTCACCCTCAACGCCGTGGAGGCCTCCTTCCTCGGCCTGGACGAGCGCCGCGACCTCGCCGAGCTCATCGCCGACGCCTACGAGGACCTCATCGAGGACGCCGATGACGACGATGACGACGATGAGGACGAGGACGACGCGGAGGAGCAGGACTGAGCCCCGTGCCGCAGACCCGCACCGACCCCCACGCGGCGCTCGATCGCCTCGTGGGGGTCGTTGACGCCCTGCGCGAGAACTGCGGCTGGACGGCCCGGCTCACGCCCGAGCGCCTGGCCCCCTACCTCGTGGAGGAGGCGGCCGAGGTCTCCGAGACCGTCGCGGCGGGCCAGCTCGGCTCGCCGCTCGCCTCGGAGCTCGGCGACATCCTCTTCCAGATCTTGCTCCACGCCCGCCTGGGCGAGGAACGCGGGGAGATGACGCTCACCGACGTCATCGAGGCCCTCGAAGCCAAGCTCCTGCGCCGCAACACGCACGTGTTTGCCGAGGACGGTTCGGTCCTCGCCGAGCCGGACCGGGACCCGGACGCCGCCGAGCGCGCCTGGCAGCGCGCCAAGGCGGCCGAACGCGCGGCCCGCGGCGAGGACCCTGCGGGGGAGGCCGACCCGCTCCAGGGCCTGCCCGCCTCGCTCTCGGCCCTGAGCCTGGCCCAGAAGGCCCTCGGCCGGGCGGCCGGCCGCACCGAGGTCTTCGCCCACCAGACGCACGACGCCGCCGTGCCCGGCCCGGGCGCGCCCGGCGCCGCGGGCGCCGGGCCCAGCCACGCGCCGTCGGGCGCCGGGCCCGGCCTCGCGCCGTCGGGCGCCGGAGAAGCGACGGAAGATCACGCCGACGCGATCGGCGAGGCGATCCTCGCCCAGGTCTCGCTCGCCCGCGCGGCGGGCGTCGACGCCGACCGCGCCCTGCGTGACGCCCTCACGCGTCATCTGTCACAGGGCACGCGCTGAACCCCAGACCAAAGTAGGCTGGGGACGCTGGTGCGACAACGAGGACGCACTTTCGCTCCCGGTTGCATGACACCTTCAAGAAGGAGACCTGTTCATGGCACTCATCGATGCCGTTCACGCCCGCGAGATCCTTGATTCGCGAGGCAACCCGACCGTCGAGGTTGAGGTCCTGCTGACCGACGGCTCCCTGGGCCGCGCGGGCGTTCCGTCCGGCGCCTCCACGGGCGAGTTCGAGGCCGTCGAGCTGCGCGACGGCGACGCCGATCGCTACCAGGGCAAGGGCGTCCTCAAGGCCGTCGACAACGTCATCGACGTCATCGGCCCCAAGGTCCAGGGCCTCGACGCCACCGACCAGCGCTTCATCGATCAGACGATGCTTGATCTGGACGGCACCCCCAACAAGGGTTCCCTGGGCGCCAACGCCATCCTGGGCGTGTCCCTGGCCGTGGCCCACGCCGCCGCCGAGTCCGCCAACCTGCCGCTGTACAAGTACCTCGGCGGCCCCAACGCTCATGTGCTGCCCGTGCCGCTCATGAACATCCTCAACGGCGGCGCCCACGCCGACTCCGATGTGGACATCCAGGAGTTCATGGTCGCCCCGATCGGCGCCGCGACCTTCTCGCAGGCTCTCCAGTGGGGTGCCGAGGTGTACCACTCCCTGAAGTCCGTGCTGAAGGAGAAGGGCCTGGCCACGGGCCTGGGCGACGAGGGCGGCTTTGCCCCCAACCTGCCCTCCAACCGCGCCGCTCTTGACCTCATCGTCGAGGCCATCAAGAAGGCCGGCTACACCCCGGGCGAGGAGATCGCTCTGGCCCTGGACGTCGCCTCCTCCGAGTTCTTCGAGAACGGCGCCTACCAGTTCGAGGGCCAGGCCCGCACGGCCGCCGAGATGACGGCCTACTACGCCGAGCTCGTCGCCGCGTACCCGCTGGTCTCCATCGAGGACCCGCTGGACGAGAACGACTGGGACGGCTGGAAGACCATCACCGCCGAGCTGGGCGACAAGGTCCAGCTCGTGGGTGACGACCTCTTCGTCACCAACCCCGAGCGCCTCGCCCGCGGCATCCAGGAGAAGGCCGGCAACTCCCTGCTGGTCAAGGTCAACCAGATCGGCTCCCTCACGGAGACCCTGGACGCCATCTCCCTGGCCCAGCGCGCCGGCTTCACGACGATCTCCTCGCACCGCTCCGGCGAGACCGAGGACACCACGATCGCCGACCTCGCCGTCGCCGTGAACTCCGGTCAGATCAAGACCGGTGCCCCGGCCCGCTCCGAGCGCGTGGCCAAGTACAACCAGCTGCTGCGCATCGAGGAGGAGCTGGGCGACGCCGCCGAGTACGCCGGCCGCTCCGCCTTCCCGCGTTTCTCCGCGTGAGCTGAGAACCGCGCGTTGTAGCGCAGGCGAGGCCACCGGCTTCGCTACGATCGAGGGAGTCACCCCGCTGGGGTGGCTCCCTCCGTCGTTTCACCGCGCGGGGGACGCACGCCGCGCGGCGCCAAGGCCCGCCGGCGCGCACCGAAGCAGCGAGCAGGACAAGGAGGGGACGGGATCATGGCGCAACGCCCTCCCCGCGTGCCCCACAGCGGCCGGGCCGGCCAGGGGCCCACCCCACCGAACGACGACGCAGCGCGCGCGTTGGGCGCGGACGGCGCCGACGCTGAGCCAGCAACCGAGGCCCTGCCCGTCATCGACGCGGCCGCTGCGGCGGCGGACCGCCGTGCCAAGGCCGCCTCGGCGCCTTCCATGGAAGCCACGGCGGCCGGTGAGCCGGGAGCCGCAGGCGAGCCCGCGC
Source organism: Galactobacter valiniphilus (assembly GCF_003575975.1). Lineage (GTDB taxonomy): Bacteria > Actinomycetota > Actinomycetes > Actinomycetales > Micrococcaceae > Galactobacter > Galactobacter valiniphilus. Next base: position 53,088 of record NZ_QQXK01000007.1, read on the forward strand.
CGTCGGGCACCGCTAGGACCCAGCGCCGCGGCCTCGCTGCCGCGCGTGACGCGGCCCGCACCGCCGCCCAGCGCGGCGCCGACGCCGTGGGCCAGGGCGTGCGCAAGGCCAGGGACGCCGTGGCCGAGGAGATCGAGGCCGACCTCAACGGCGAGCACCTGCCCGGCGGCGTGCGCCGTCGCCGCCGCCACGACCCGGCCGATCGCGAGCGCCGACTCATCGAGCGCACGGCGCTCGAGGGCGCGATCCGCGACCCCGGCCACGCCCCGCAGCCGCGGCCCAGCGCCCCGCGCGCCACGGCGCCCGTCGCCGCCCGCGCCCTCTCCACGCGCGTGCTCGCGCTCGCACTGATCCTCATCGTCTCCGGGTTCATGCTCTTCCCGGCCGTCACCACGTACGTGCGCCAGAACGCCGAGCTGCGCAGCGCCCAGGCGCTCCTGGCCCAGGAGAAGCAGACCAAGGAAAACCTGCAGGCCGAGCTGGATCGCTGGGACGACCCGGAGTTTGTGCGCCAGCAGGCCCGCGAGCGCATCCAGCGCTTCCTTCCGGGCGAGAAGCGCTACGTCGTGATCGGCGCGCCGGAGGAGAGCGCCGCCGAGGAGGACACCACGCTCACACCGGGGGAGTACCGCCAGGGACTACCCTGGGGGGACGGCCTCATCGACTCCGTGGTGCGCGCCTCGACCCCCTAGCGGGCGGCTCGGGCGCCCGCTCGAGGGGCCGGCAGGAGAAGTCAGTCAGCCCCTTAGGAGCGTCAGTGCCCACCCCCAGCGTGCCCGTGGCCGAGGCCCTCGCCGCCGCCGAGCGCACCCCCAGCCAGCAGGACCTCGACACCGTCTCGCGGCAGCTCGGACGCCCGGCCCGCGACATCGTGGAGATCGGCGCCCGCTGCGTGTGCGGCAACCCGCTCGTGGCCACCACCGCCCCGCGGCTCTCCTCCGGGATCCCCTTCCCGACCACGTACTACCTGACGCACCCCGTCATCACGGCCGCCGTGTCCCGCCTCGAGGCGGCCGGCGAGATGGTGACCATGAACGAGCGACTGGAGACGGACGAGGAGCTTCAGGCCGCCCAGCTGCGCGCCCACGAGCACTACCTCGCCGTCCGCGACGCCATCGGTGAGCGCTCCGGCGTGGGGCCCGTCCCCGAGATCGACGGCGTCTCCGCGGGAGCCATGCCGGCGCGCGTGAAGTGCCTGCACGTCATGGTGGGCCACTCGCTCGCGGCCGGTCCGGGCGTCAACGCCCTCGGCGACGAGGCCCTGGCCAAGATCACCCAGTGGTGGACCGCGGACGTCTGCGCGTGCGCAGGCGCCTGGGACACCGAGGCTCCCGTGCCGGAACAGGACCGCTCGCGCCACGTGCGCACGCAGGCCGGCGACCCGGAGGCCAAGCGCCGCGAGCGCGCCGCCAAGCGCGCTGCCCGCGAGGCGGCGGAGGCAGAGGCCGGCTCGGCCACCGACACCCAGACGGAGGCCTGAGCCATGCGCGTGGCGGCGATCGATTGCGGCACCAACTCCCTGCGCCTGCTCGTAGCAGACACCCCGCAGGAGGGGCCCGTCACGCTGAGCCAGGTGCACCGCTCCATGCGCGTGGTGCGCCTGGGCGAGGGCATCGACGCGACGGGTGAGTTCGCCCCCGCGGCGCTCGAGCGCACCTTCGCCGGCGCCGAGGAGATTGCCGCGATCCTGGCGCCCCTGCACCCCGAGCGCGTGCGCTTCGTGGCGACCTCCGCGACGCGGGACGCCGGCAACCGCGAGGCGTTCATGGACGGCATCGAGGCGCGCCTCGGCGTGCGCCCCGAGGTCATCTCCGGCGACGAGGAGGCTCGGCTGTCCTTCCTCGGCGCCACGAGCGGCGTGGACGCCGGGAGCCGCGAGCGTCTCTTGGTGGTGGACCTGGGCGGTGGCAGCACCGAGTGTGTGCTCGGCGACGGCCGCGGCGTCATGGCCGCGCGCAGCGTGGACATGGGGGCCGTGCGCTTCACGGAGCGCTTCCTGCACTCCGATCCGCCGAGCGAGGCGGAGATCGCGGCGGCCGAGGCTGCCACGCGCGAGCTGCTCGCCGTGGTGGAGGAGAGCGTCGACCTCTCCAGCGTGGAGCGGGTGGTCGGCGTGGCCGGCACCATCACCACGGTCACGGCGCACGCGCTCGACCTGCCCGAGTACTCCTCCGAGGCCATCAACTCCACGGTGCTGCCGATCGGGATCGTGGAGGCCGCGGCCTCCGAGCTGCTCTCCTGGCCCAAGCATCGCATCGCCTCGCTGCCGTACGTGCACCCCGGCCGCGTCGACGTTCTGCAGGCCGGCGCGCTCATCTGGCGCACGCTCCTCAAACGCCTCGAAGAGGTGACCGCCGGCCGCGTGCGCAGCGCGGTGACGAGCGAGTTCGACATCCTCGACGGCATCGCCCTCGACCTCGCCTCGCGCCCCTCCTGAGGGGCTCGAGCGGGGGGGAGAGGCTCTAGCCCAACTCGGGGTCGAAACCTAGTTCGTGGGAACTTTCACAAACCCCGGATCTCGGCCTATCATGGAGACATGCCTACCACCCCCAAGCTCTCGGAGCGCCCGCGCATCCTCGTCGTCGGCGGCGGTTACCTCGGTTTCTACGTCGCGAAGAACCTGCAGAAGAAGGTCAAGGTTCACGGCGGCGTCGTGACCCTCGTCGACCCGCTGCCGTACATGACCTACCAGCCGTTCCTGCCGGAGGTGATGTCCGGTTCCATCGAGCCGCGCCACATCACCGTGCCGCACTCCCGTCACCTGCGTGACACCGAGCTGCTGCAGGGCAAGGTCACCAAGATCGATCACGCCTCCAAGACCGCCACGGTCGAGGGCGTGGACGGCGTCGAATTCGCCGTGCCGTACCAGGACGTCGTGGTCGCCGCTGGCGCCATCACCAAGACGTTCCCGATCCCGGGCCTGGCCCAGGCCGGCATCGGTGTGAAGCGCGTCGAGGAGGCCATCTTCCTGCGCGATCACGTCCAGGAGCGCATCCAGTTCGCCGACAACACGGCGGACGAAGAGGCCCGCAAGCGCGCCCTGCGCTTCATCGTGGTCGGCGGCGGCTTCAACGGCGTCGAGACCATCTCCGAGCTGCAGGACGCCGCCCGCCTCGCGGCCGAGCGCAGCAACAACATCACCCCGGCCGATCTGGACTTCCAGCTCGTCGAGGCGATGCCGAAGATCATGCCCGAGATCAAGGCCGAGACCGCCGAGTGGGTCGTGGAGCACCTGCGCTCCCGCGGCATCAACGTGCGCCTGCAGACCTCCCTGGGCGACGCCACGGACAAGCACCTGAAGCTGACCTCCATGGCCAATGACGACACCAAGGGCCAGGTCATCGACGAGTTCGACGTCGACACCCTGATCTGGACCGCCGGTGTCCAGGCCAACCCCATGGTCCGCAACACCGACTTCACGGTGGAGCCCCGCGGCCGCCTCGTGGTGGACGCCTCCCTGCACGCGCTGGACGCCGAGGGCAAGGTCATCGAGGGCGCCTGGTCCGCCGGCGACGTCGCCGCCGTGCCGGATCTCTCGGGCAAGGGCCTGCCGGATAACACCTGCGTCCCGAACGCCCAGCACGCCGTGCGTCAGGCCAAGCGCCTGGCCAAGAACGTGTACGCCGCCCGCTACGGCGTCGGCAAGGTCACCGACTACAAGCACGAGCCCCTCGGCGCCGTCGCCGGCCTGGGTTACGGCAAGGGCGTCGCTAAGATCATCAAGTTCCCCCTCAAGGGCTTCCTCGCCTGGGCCGCGCACCGCGGCTACCACGGCCTGGCCATGCCCACGTGGGAGCGCAAGTTCCGCGTGTTCGGCGGCTGGTTCAACCAGCTGATCTCGGGCCGCGACGTGTGGGGCGTGCGCAAGGTGCAGACGCCGCACGCCGACTTCATCGAGGCCGCCACGCCGAAGCCGAAGCCTGCCGAGAGCAAGTAAGCGCCTCATCGCGTGAACGCGGGTGGCCCCGGGGATCTTCTCCCCGGGGCCACCCGCGTTTTTGTGTGCCGTGTGTCGATGCCGGCACGGATTTCGTTGCGGGAGCGCCATCATGGATGCGGGAACGACGGCGCAATGACAGAATGGTGAGTAGCGTCACCTTCAGGCACGGTGACACCTTTAAGACAAGGAAACCGATAGACCATGGCGAAGTATCGTGTGCAGAACCCCGCGACGGGTGAGCTGATCGAGAGCTTCGATCCCGCCACCGATCAGCAGATCGAGGAGAGCCTCGCGGCGGCCGAGTCGGCCTACCGCGGCTGGCGCGAGCGCAGCGTGCAGGAGCGCGCGGCGGTCATCAAGCGGGCAGCCGAGATCTTCGAGGAGCGCAAGGACGAGCTGGCCAAGCTCATCGCGCTGGAGATGGGCAAGACGTACGCGGAGTCCGTGGACGAGGTCGAGTTCGCGGCCTCCATCATTGACTACTACGCGGTGCACGGCCCCTCGCTGATCACGGATCGCGAGATCCCCAGCACCGTGCCGGGCAAGGCCGTCATCGAGCAGCTGCCCATCGGCGCGCTCCTCGGCGTCATGCCGTGGAACTTCCCGTACTACCAGGTGGCCCGTTTCGCGGCGCCGAACCTGCTCCTGGGCAACACGATCATTTTGAAGCACGCCGACATCTGCGCGCGCTCGGCCCTCACGGTGCAGGAGATCTTCGAGCAGGCCGGCGCCCCGGTGGGTGCGTACCAGAACTCCTTCGCCTCGCACGATCAGATCGCCACGATGATCGCCGATCCGCGCGTGCAGGGCGTCTCCCTGACGGGCTCGGAGCGCGCCGGCGCCATCATCGGCGCGCAGGCCGGCACGCACCTGAAGAAGGCCGTGCTGGAGCTCGGCGGCATCGACCCCATGGTGGTCCTTGACTCCTCCGACGTCGCGGCCGTGGCCAAGGCGGCCTGGGACTTCCGCACCTACAACGTGGGCCAGGTCTGCAACTCCAACAAGCGCCTCATCGTCATGGAGGACATCTACAACGAGTTCGTGGCCGAGCTCGTGAAGCTGGCCACCGGCCTCACCCCGGGCGATCAGCTGAACATGCAGGAGGGGCAGTACGCCCCCATGTCCTCGCGCGCCGCGGCCGAGACCGTTGACGCGCAGGTGCGCCAGGCCGTGTCCGAGGGTGCCCGCGTGCTCGCCGGCGGCGTCCTGAGCGAGGGCCCGGGCGCCTACTACGCCCCCACGGTGCTCGTGGACGTCCCCGTGGACGGCCCCGCGTACCGCGAGGAAATCTTCGGCCCCGTCGCCACGGTCTACAAGGTCAGCAGCGACGCGGAGGCCCTGGCCCTCGCGAACGATTGCGCCCTGGGCCTGGGCGGCTCGGTGTTTTCCGACGACGAGGCGCGCGCCGCGGCGATCGCCTCGAAGCTCGAGGTGGGCATGGCCCACGTGAACACGATCGCCGCCGAGTCGGCCGAGCTGCCCTTCGGCGGTGTGAAGCGCTCCGGCTTCGGCCGCGAGATGGGCCCCATCGGCATCGGCGAGTTCGCCAACCAGCGCCTCTACTTCGTCGCGAAGTAGCTGACCCGGCCGGGCTTCAGCCGGCCACAGCACGACGGCGGGCCGGTCACCTCAAGGTGACCGGCCCGCCGTCGTTCGCCACTAAACTGGAACCCGTGCGCCGCCCGTTCGGGAACGCGCACGGGCCCCCATAGCCCAATTGGCAGAGGCACTCGACTTAAAATCGAGCAAGTGTCGGTTCGAACCCGACTGGGGGTACGTCAAATTCCCCGTGATCGCGGGGTGCACCGCGCGAGAAGGAACCCGCATGCCGCTGTTCCGACGGGCCCAGCCCCAGAGCCTTGCCGGCGCCCTCGAGCGCTTCGTCGAGGCCAAGGTCGTTCCCGATCGGGTGCAGAAGTGGCGGGCGGGCCGCCTGGCGTCGTTTGCGCCGCGCCTGCGGGACGAGCTGGGCTAGCCTGCCGATGTGCTCGCCCGGGAGGTGGCCGAGACGTACAAGCACCCGGTTGCGCTGCACCGGGCTGGTGATTCGCCGTGGCAGGAACCGCTGCTGCAGCTCAACGAGCTTTCGGACGCGTACCTGAGCGAGCGTGAGGCGCTGGCGGCGGTCGATGCCGAGTGCGCGGCGGCCGTGGATGCCGTGCTGGCCGAACGCGTGGAGGTCCAGCGGTTCAAGCATTTGGTGGGGCTCATGGAGGCGGGGCGCGAGCACGCCCCGGAGTTCGAGCGAGCCGCGCGGGCGGGGAGCCTTGAGGAGCTCCGCGAGATCATCCGCTCCGTTGGCACGGAGGCCCCCGACAGACGAGGGGCGGGCGTCGCGCGCTTGCTCCGGCGACCCGCCCCTCCAACGTCGAACTAGCGCACAGCGAGGCCCCGCAGTAGGCCGTCGAACGCCGCGAGGCGCGACGCCGCGCTGGAGGGTTCAAGCGCCGCGTCGATGCCCGCCTCCCGGATGGCCCCGACGAGCAGTGCCGCCGTGGCCTCCGGGTCCACGCCCTCGGCCAGGAGCCCGCGGAAACGGGCCAGCTCCAGCTCGTCGGCAATGGTGCGCCGCGTGGTGCTCGAGCCGATCCCGCGCGCGCCGCGACCCACGAGCTGAGGCCCGCTCACGTTGTAGAACAGCCCGATCTCGCGCTCGGAGGCGAGCTCCAGCATCGCCACGAGCGAGGCGCGGATCCGTCCCGCCCAGTCCTCGGCCCCCGCGCGGTGCGCCTTCGCCGCCTCGAGCACGCGGTGTCCCAGCAGCTCGTAGGCCTCGAGCAGCAGCTGGGAGCGCCCCTCCGGGAAGTGCGCGTACAGGGTGGCGCGCGAGGTCCCGGCCGCCTGCGTGATGAGCGTGACGGTGGACGCCTCGAGGCCACGCCGCGCCAGCACGGTCAGGGCGGCGTTGACGAGGTCGGCCCGCGTGCGGGAACGCTGCCGCTCCCGCAGCGACGGGGCCTGGGCGCTCACGCGCCGGCCCCGACCGGGAGCGGCGCGGCCTCGTGCAGGGCCCGGCTCAGGGTGTCCACGACCACATCGAGCTGCTCGGCGGTGATGACGAGCGGCGGGCGAATCTTGAGCACCGAATCGTGCGGGCCGATGCGGCTGATGAGGATGCCCTCGTTGGCCAGGCGCTCCACGATCGCCTTGGCGAGCTCCGGGTTCGGGGCGCCGTCGGCGTCCACGAGCTCCAGGCCGAAGAACAGGCCGCGGCCCTTCGCGGAGGCCACGAGCGGGTGCTCCGCCTCGATTTCGGCGAGCCGGGCGCGCACACGCTCGCCGAGGTCGGCGGCGCGCTGCACCAGGCCACGCTCGTGCACCTCGGCCAGCACTGCTCGCCCAGCCGCGGACGCGACGGGCGTCCCGGCGAAGGTGTTGAAGTACATGTTGGTGGAACTGAAGGAGTCCATCACCGCCTGCGAGGTCACCACGCCGCCGAGCGGGAAGCCGTTGCCGAGCGGCTTGCCCATCGTCACGAGATCGGGCACCAGGCCCGTGACCTGGTGCCCCCACCACGCCCAACCCAGGCGGCCCAGGCCCGACTGCACCTCGTCCGCGATGACCAGCCCGCCAGCGTCGTGCACGAGGGCCGCCAGGCCCTCCAGGTAGCCCTGGGGCAGGCGGGGGAGTCCCTCCGTGGAGAAGGAGGGGTCAACGAGCACGGCCGAGAGCCCGTGGCCGGCCTCCTGGAGGGAGGCGATGGCCTCGGCGACCTGGGCCAGCGCCTCGGCGAGGACCTCGGGCTCGCCCCGCCCGCCCGCGTGGTCCAGGTCGGGGATGGTGAAGCGGCGCACGTGCTCGCCGAAGGGCTCGGAGACGTCCAGGCCCGTGGTCATCGCCGCGAGCGTGAGCGTGTTGCCGTGGTAGCTGAAGTCCGTGGTGAGGATGCCGCTGTTGCCGCTCACGTGCCGCGCGATGCGCAGCGCCAGGTCGTTGGACTCGGAACCGGAGTTCGTGAAGTACACGCGGTCCAGCTCGGGGGAGAAGGTGGCCAGGAGCTCCTCGGCGTAGTTCACCACGCCCTCGTGCAGGTAGCGCGTGTGGACGTTGTGCGTGGCGATCTGTTCCGCCACGGCGGCGGCGACGCGTGGGTTCGCGTGGCCCACCTGCGGCACGTTGTTGTAGGCGTCGAGGTAGGTGCGCCCGAACGCGTCAGTGAGCCAGACGCCCTCGCCGTGCACAAAGTGCCGCGGCGTGCGGTAGAAGAGCGGGGAGTAGGGGCCGATCGTGGTGCCACGACGCTCGAGCAGCTCCGCGTCGCGCGCGGCGAGCTCGGCGCACTGAGCTGCCACGATGGGCAGCACCTCGGCCTCGAGGAAGGCGCTCGTCTCACCTCCCGGGCGGTCGGCCGCCCAGCCGAGGTAGGTGAGCCCGCGCGCCAGGATGAGCGCGTCCAGGGCATCGACGTGCAGCGGGTTGATCGGCTCCGTGCGCTCGTAGCTGCGCAGCAGGGCCTCGCGGTACTCGACGGCGCGCGGTTGATTCTGGTACCAGAAGAGGATGGTCGCCAGGTCGAAGAGCCAGAAGCCTTCGCCGAAGTCGTCGAAGTCGATGAGCGTGATCCCCTCGGGGAGAGGAGCACGTTCTCCGGCGTGAAGTCGGCGTGGATGACGCCGTAGGTGGAGGGCCCCGTGCCGAGCGCGGTGAGGCGCCTGCGCAGGATCTCCGTGCCCGCCTCGATCGCGGCGCACTGCTCCGCGTCGGCGGCGAGTCGGCGGGGATCGCCGCACAGCGCGCCCTCGCCGAGCAGTCCCTCGACGTCCCAGGCCGGGCGGGAGAAGCCGGGCAGACGCCCTTGGGCGCGGGAGGCGGCGTGGGCCGCCGCTGCGAGCTCGCCGAGCGCCTCGAAGTGCGCGGGCTCGGGGTTGTCGCCGCCCGTCCAGGCCTCGGGGGCCTCGCCGAGCCCGGCGGCCCCATCCACCCAGCGCTGCAGGTCCACCTGATGCGCGTTGCCGTCAGCGTCCGCCTCCACCACAAAGGGCGCGCCCGAGCGGGCCGGCACCGGCTTCGGCACGGCGAGGCCGCGCGCTGCAAGCGAGGCCATGAAGTCCAGCTCGCTCGTGAGCTGTTCCGGCGTGCGGTGGCCGTGGCGGTGGATGCGCAGGGCGTAGTCGCCGGCCCCGTCCCGGACGCGGAACACCACGTTTTCTCGCTGCTTGATGAAGGTGAGCGTCGCGTCCAGCGCCACGTCGAAGTGGGCCAGCGCGGCCGTGGCGAGGGCGAGGGCGGCCTCGGTGCTGAGCGGGGGCATGGGTGTCCTTCCTGCGCGGACTGCGGGGGTCCGGATGATCTGCTGTTTCTCAGCATGGATCCGGGGGACGGAGAAGTGAACCGCAGTCCATTCACTAGACTGTGAGTCTAGTGAAGTTAAGCGCCCGACGACGCGTGCTGGCCCGGGTGGGCCCGAGACTGTACCGTGATCTTCAGTCACACCTGTCACACTCGCCACATCCTGCACAGGAGCACCCTGCTATGGCCCTCCTCCCACGGGCCGCGCGCCTTCCGCTCGCGGCACTGATCGGCGCCGCCCTTGTCCTGCCCGCCACCCCGGCGAGTGCCGCGCCGACCCAGCCGACCGCCGTCGTGCAGGGAAGCGACGTTGACCCGCGCAAGGCGCCCGTCATGGCGCCGGCCAGCCTCAAGTCGGCCGGCGGGCTCTACCTGCCGCTGGACCCGGAGAGCGGCGTCGCCGCGGCCAAGAAGAAGTGGGGCGGCTACCGCCTCACCTCCCCGCGCGGAGCGCGCTGCATGCCCACGGTGGGGGCCACGACCGAGCACCTGGGCCAGGACATCGCGACCAAGAATGGCGCCCCGATCTACGCCGTGGCCGGCGGCAAGGTGCTCAAGACCAAGGACGGCACGAGCGCGAACTCGGGCTACATCGTCATCCAGTCGACGATCGGCGGGAAGAACTACCAGCTCGCCTACATTCACATGTGGGACGCCGACGCCTTCGTCAAGGTCGGCGACACCGTCAAGGCTGGCCAGCAGATCTCCACCGTTGGCTCCTCCGGCCCGTCCACCGGCCCGCACCTGCACCTCGAGGTGTGGAACGGGACCTTCATGCAGCAGCAGGCAAACGTCATGGGCACCCCCGCGGCGCTCGACCCGATCGCCTTCCTGGCCTCCAAGGGCCTCGGGATCGCTGCCAAGGCGAGCTCCGTCTACCGGCCCTCCACGCCGTCGTCGTGCACGTACTACGCCCGCAGCACCGGCGTGATCCGTGCCGGCGCCAACGACACCTCGGCGGTCCTGGCGACCGTCGCGACGGGCGACACGGTCACCTCCACCCCCGGCGCCATGATGAACCAGCGCCTGCGCGTGACGTACAAGGGCAAGACGGGCTACGCAGCGTGGCTCTCCTTCTCGCCGAGCTACGTGGCGCCCGCGATCACGACCCAGGCGGGGCTGGCCGGCCGGGTCTCCACCGTCACGAGCCCCGTGAACCTGCGCGCCGCCGCCGTCACGGGCACCGTGCGCACCGTCTTGACCACCAACGCGAGCGTCACGGCCACGGGCCGGATCGTCTCCGGCGGCTCCTGGCGCGAGGTGAAGTACACCCCGGCGAAGGGCACGGCCCTCACGGGCTGGGTCTCCGCCGCCTACCTCAAGGACGCCCCGGCCAAGCCGGCCACGCCTCCCGCGCCGGCGAAGCCGAGCACTCCGGCCGCCGATCCGATCAGCACCCAGGCCACGCTCAAGGGCAAGGCCTCCACGACGACCGCCGCGAACGTGGTGCTGCGGGCCTCGACGCCCGGCGACGCCGTCCGCGCCACGCTGCCCAAGGGCGCCAAGGTCACGGCCACGGGCCGCATCACCCAGAAGGGCGCCTGGCGCGAGGTGAAGCACACGCCGGCCAAGGGTGCGGCGGTCACCGGTTGGGTTGCCGCCAGCTCCCTCAAGGACGTCCCGAGCTCGGTGGCCTCCAAGCCGGCGAAGCCCGCGGTCAAGCCGGCCAAGAAGACGAAGAAGACCACGTCCAATGTGTGGCTGCGCGCCGCCGCCAAGACGGGCAAGGGCATCGTGGTGTTGAAGAAGAACAGCACCGTGACGCTCTCCGGGAGCACCAAGAAGGTCGGCAAGGTGACCTGGTACAAGGTCGCGCTCGGCGAGCGCACCGGCTGGGTGTCAGGGGCCTACCTGCGCTGATCCGTGAGCGCCCCAGGAGAGCGCGCCAGGCGTGCTCGGCCGCCGAGCCGACGGCTCCCTCCACCACGCTGTCCTCACCGGCGGGGGAGGGAAGGCACTCGACCGTCCCGACCCCCCGTTGCGCGAGGACCTCGGCCGGCACCGTCACGGAGCCGGTGCCGTCCGGGGCGGCGTAGGGCGCCTCGCCCACGAAGGCCTCGAGGCTCTGTGCTTACTGGGGCCGGGGCAGGCCGCCGATCTCGCCCGCCCCGCCGCGCGGCCCGCGGTGCAGTTCCCCCGCCAGCATGACGCCGGCGCCCAGCCGCGGCCCCCCATTGCAGGGCGAGGTAGCTCTCGCGGATGCCCTCGTGCCCGCGCACGCCCCAGGCCGCGGCGTCGAGGACCGCGCCCTTCTTGCGTGCTGAGGGGCGCCTCTCCGGCTCCGAGCGGCGAGCCGTCGATCGTGGCCAGGCGCACAGCCACCCGCCCGGCGCCCACGTCCACCCCGATCACGGGGAAGGCGGTGCCGTCGATGCAGTAGGTGAGGGAGGGGCGGCCACCGTGCAGCTCGCTGCCGTCCTCTCGCACGACCCCGAGGTCGCGAGCATCCCGGAAGAATATCTGGGGGCCACCCATCTCGAAAGACTTTCAAGAAGGCGACCGGATTGATACGCGGGGCGGCCTGGGTGCACCCGGGCTCGGGCGACACGAACCGGAGCTACGGCGCCGCCCAGACCGGAGTGGCCTTCTCCACCCACGCGCTCGTGGTGGGCACGGCCGCCCGGAAGGCGGAGGCGGTGAGCGTCTTGGTGACGCCCTTGGAGGAGGTGGCCGTCGCGGAGAGCAGCGTCGTGTCCGCGTTGTGGGCCAGCCTCAGCGCCGCGACGTTTTCGAGGCCGAATGCCTTGGCCATGCTGGCCTGGGAGACGGAGCTGCTCCACGTGCGGCGGGAGCCCATGGCGTCGTCCTTGCTCTGCAGGTAGGCCGTGGCGGTGCCCCACACCGACTGGCCCGTCCGGGTCTTGCCGCCCGAGGAAGAGAAGTAGACGGCGGAGATGAGCTTGCCGCCGTACCGCATGACGACCCCGGAGAGCGGCGTGGTCCCGCTCTTCTCGAGCGTCGCGTCAACAGCGGCCTTCCAACGCTTGCCGTAGTACGCGTTGGTCCCCTCGTTCTCCTTGTTCCACCCCGTGAACTTCTGCGAGGAGACCTCGTCGGAGACGTTGCACGCGCAATTGCTCTTGGGCGTCCCGTACTTGTCCACGGCGTTCATGTCGTTCATGGCGTAGGTGCGCCCGGCGATCGCCTGGGCCTGCAGGGCCGCGGAACTCCACGAGGAGGGCATCTCGGCGAGCCCGTAGAGGTACTCGTCGTTGAGGCGCAGCTTGTTGATGATGTTGACCTTGCCGGCCAGCGCCGAGAGCTCGAGCACGCCGTGGCGGTAGGCCACGGTGCCGGTGCCCTCGTTGGCGCGGGGGACCTTGACCACCGTCTTGGCCGTGCCGGAGGTCCAGGCCCGGGTGTCCTGCCACTGGACCGTCACGGGGCCCGTGAGCACCACGGTGCCGGCGGCTCCCGCGCCGTAGCTGAGCGTGAGGGCGCCGTTCTTGACGCTCGCGCTGAGCCTCCCCACCGGAGTGGGGAGCGCCGCGCCGCTCGCGTACTTGGTGGTGCTCGCCTTGCCGTTCAGCGTGACCACGGCGCTCACCGCGCCGCCGGCGCGGAGTCTCCACGCGCCGTCGGACACCGTGGCGCTGGCCGTGGCCGCCTGCAGCACCTGGACGCGGATGTCGCCGTTTGCGTAGCTGGGGGAGGGGTCGAGCTCCGCGCCGTCGTAGTAGTAGGTCAGGATGCGCTCGGCGCTCCAGCCGGCCTCGGCGCGGGCCTTGGCGCCGTACTGGCTCATGCCCACGCCATGGCCCCAGCCCGAGCCGGAGACCGTGAACGAGCTGGGCGGGGCGGAGGTCGCCACCCACACGCGCTTGGTGGCGGTCTTGGTGTGCTTCTCCGTGACCGTGTACTTCTCGGTCACGGTGTACTTCTGCTTGACCTTCTTGCTCACGGTGGTGGTGCGCAGGTACTTCTTCAGCACCCAGCCGCTCTTGCTCTTGACCTTGACGCTGCGCCACGAAGACTTGGTGCCCCCGGCCGTGAGGGTGGTGTTCTTCTTCAGCAGCGCCACGCGGGCCGAGCTGGCGCTGGCCTTCTTGCGCAGGTTGAGGGCCGCCGTGGTGCGGATCTGCTTCACCTTTTTGGTGACGGTGCGGGTCTTGGTCACCTTGCGGGTCTTGGTCACCTGCCGCGTGGCCGGGACCGAGGTGGTCACGGTCTTCCAGTAGCCGGCGCTGGGCGCCGCGGTGGCGGTGGGCACGACGGCGGCGGCGAGGGAGGGTGCCGCGCCCGCCGGGGCGGCGGAGACTACGGAGGCCAGCGGCACGGCGAGGGCGAGCGCCATCGCGGCAAACCGGGGGGTGAGGCGGGGCATCCGTTCCTCCGTGGGCAGGGTGAGTTTCGTGCGCTCGCGCGCGAACCCATTGTGCCGCATGAGTCACACCAGTCACAGGGGTCACGCGTAAGCCACAGGCTGGGGCCCGGCGGTGGGAGCATGGGTGGGTGCCCGCCGTCGACATGATCCAGCCCATCGCCGTTCTCAAGGACCCCGCCGAGCCCGCCTGCCACGAGGAGACCTGCCTCGCCGCCGCGCTCGCCTCCACCGCCGCCCTCCTCGCCTTCCCCGAGGATCCGCTGTGGGCGGCCTGGTACCCCCACGGGCAGGGCAAGTCGGTGCGGCGCGGCAAGCCCAAGGACCTTCGCGCTCTCCAGGCCGAGGGCGCCGTGGTCGTGACCGTCGGCGCCGCCGTGGCCGCCGCCTACCCGCCGCGCGAGTACCCGCTCACGGGCCGCATGCGCCAGTTGCAGGTGGCCGGAACCGAGCTGGAGCACACCGGCCGCCCCGTTTCCCACGCCTGGCCGGCCCCGGAGGGCGTGCCCTCGCTGCAGATCGGCCTCGACACGGCCCTCGGCATGAGCACGGGCAAGGCCGCCGCCCAGGCGGCCCACGCCGCGTTCGATTGGGCCGTCAGCCTGGGCCCCGAGTGCCTCGCGTCCTGGGTCGAGGCCGGGCAACCGGCCCGGCTCCTCCCGCTGGGGCGCCAGGACATGGCGGCCCTCCTTCCGACCGCTAGCGTGGAGATTCACGACGCCGGGCACACCGAGATCGCCTCCGGTTCGCTCACGGCGATAGCGCTGTAGGCGGAGCGCACAGGGGATTCATGGGGTGCTCCTATAAGCTACCGACACGACCATTCACCAACCAGGAGTGATGTAATGGCCAGAAACAGCAACCCGGTCTTCAATTCCGCCAGCTTTCAGGATCAGCTGAAGGCCGGAACGGCCGCGAACTCGTTCGAGACCCCCACCGCGGGCTCGCTCGAGGACATGTACGCGCAGCGCCCGGTCCCGCAGGGATCCACGATGACCATGCAGGACGTCCTGAACAAGGTCCTCCTCATGGCCCTCGGCGTGCTCGCCGGCGGCCTGGCCGGCTGGGTCGCGGTCTCGCGCCTCGTAGCCAGCGGCTCCAGCTTCAACACGCTCATGATGCTCGCCGGTGGCGCCGGCATCGCGGCCCTCGTGATCGGCCTGGTCAACCAGTTCCGCCGCGCGGCCTCGCCCGTGCTCTCCATGCTGTACTCGGTGCTGGAGGGCTTCCTGCTCGGCACCCTGACGGGCGTCCTGGAGATCGTCTACCCCGGCATCGCGCTGCAGGCCGTGCTCGGCACCGCCGCCGTGTTCACCGTGGTGATGATCGGCTACCGCTCGGGCAAGTTCCGCACCTCGCCCAAGTCCCGCCGCATCGTCTCCATCGTGGCGATGGCGTTCGTGGGCTTCCTGCTCATCAACTGGGTGCTGAGCCTCTTCGGCAGCGGCATGAACACGTTCAACGGCTGGATCGGCGTGGGCATCGGCCTGCTCGGCATCGGCCTCGGCGCGTTCTTCCTCGTCACCGACTTCGAGGACATCCAGACGGCCGTGGAGAACGGCGCCCCCAAGTCCTTCGCTTGGCGCTGCGCCTTCGGCCTCGTGCTGTCCATCGTGTGGATCTACGTGGAGATGCTTCGCCTGATTGCGTCGCTGCGTTCGCTCGCCGACTGATTCGGCCCGTGCACGCAGCGCCTTGACGAGGGGCCCGGTTATCGCCGGGCCCCTCGCGCGCATTCAACGTGCGTAGCCTCAACACGCGCAGTCAGGGCCGGTGGAGCGCACCGGCAGGGGTGGTCCGCAACCCGGACCGCCGCGGAGTACCGTTGAGCCATCGGGCTCCACGAGGGAACGGGTGAGCATGAGCAAGGATCGGCCGAGGTGGTCGCTGCGCCGGGTGGCGAGCGAAAGCACCACGCCCGAATGGCTTCAGGCGGCCCGCCGCCGCATCGAGGAGGCCAACCGGGGCGAGGACGCGACCGTCCGCGCCGCCCGCCAGGGCGCAGCCCAGCGCCGCGCCGAGCGTGAGCCCGCGGCGCAGGGTGCGGAAGCCGCCCGCCCCTCGACGCCCCCGGTCCCGCCCGGCCTGCAGATCGCCGGCGACTACGCGTGGCGGATCGGCGTGGTCATCCTCGTCGGCGCCGCCGTGTTCTGGGGCTTCAGCCAGGTCTCTACTCTCGTCATCCCGCTCATGATCGCGGCCCTGCTGGCCGGCCTCCTGCTGCCCATCAAACAGCTCTTCGGCCGCGCGGGCCTCAGCAACGGCCTCTCGGTCGCCGCCACTTTCCTCGCCTTCCTCATCGTGGTGGGCGGCGCGCTCGCGCTCGTCATCTCCACGATGTCCACCGGCCTCAAGGGGCTGTGGAGCCAGGCCGTGGAGGGCATCAACCAGGTGCGCCAGTGGCTCGCCGACGGACCGCTGCACGTGAGCAGCGATCAGCTCAACCAATGGCTGGACACGGGCCTCAAGGCCCTGCAATCGAACCAGAGCGAGATCGTCAAGAACGCAGCGAGCGGCGTCAGCGCCCTGACCCACGTGGGCGCCGGGCTGCTCCTGACGCTCTTCTCCCTGATCTTCTTCCTCCTAGAGGGCGAGCGCATCTGGCGCTGGGTCGTGCGCCTCTTCCCGCGCCGCGCCCGCACGGCCGTGAACGGCGCCGGGCGCCGCGGATGGGGGAGCCTCGTCTCCTACGTCCGCGTGCAGCTCGTGGTGGCATTCATCGACGCCGTCGGCATCGGCGCCGGTGCGGCGATCCTCCAGGTGCCGCTGGCCCTCCAGCTCGGCGTTCTCGTGTTCCTCGGCTCCTTTATCCCGATCCTCGGCGCCCTCATCACGGGCGCGATCGCCGTGTTGCTCGCTCTGGTGGCGCACGGCTGGCTCGTGGCCCTCATCATGCTCGGCATCGTGCTGCTCGTGCAGCAGGTCGAGTCCCACATCCTTCAGCCCCTCATCATGGGCCGCGCCGTGAGCCTTCACCCGCTCGCCGTGGTCCTGGCGGTGGCCGGCGGATCCATGCTCTTCGGCATCGCCGGCGCGCTCTTTGCCGTGCCCGTGATGGCCGTCGTCAACACCGTCGTGAAGTACCTCGCCACCCGCGCCTGGGAAGACGACCCGGTAGCCGAACTCGCCGATCACCCCACGGCGCCCCCGCTCCCGGACCCCGAACATGCGGAGCCCTTCGAGGCCCCCCTCACCGCAGACCCCGCCGATGCGGCGCGGGATTCCAAGGAGTAACACGTGAGCACTACGTCCACCGCCGTGGCGGTCGACGACCCGACGGCGCACCTGCCCGTCACCCTGGAGGACGTCCGGCACGCCGCCGAGCTCCTCGACGGTGTCGTGGAGCGCACGGGCCTGTACCATTCCCGCGCCCTCGAGCAGCTCGTCGGCGCCCCCGTCTGGCTCAAGGCAGAGAACCTGCAGCGCGCCGGGTCCTTCAAGGTCCGCGGCGCCTACGTCCGCATGGCCAAGCTCAGCGAGGAGGAGCGCGCCCGCGGCGTCGTCGCCGCCTCGGCCGGCAATCACGCCCAGGGCGTGGCACAGGCGGCCAAGCGTCTCGGCATCAAGGCGCGCATTTACATGCCGCTGGGCGTGGCCCTGCCGAAGCTCGCGGCCACGCGCGATCACGGCGCCGAGGTCATCCTGCACGGCGACACCGTGGACCAGGCCCTCGCCGCCGCGGAGGAGTACGCCAAGAGCTCGGGTGCCGTCTTTGTGCACCCCTTCGACCACAGCGACATCATCGCCGGCCAGGGCACCATCGGCCTTGAGATCCTGGAGCAGTATCCCGACGTCGAGACGGTCATCATGGGCGTCGGCGGCGGAGGCCTGCTGGCCGGCACAGCCGTGGCGCTCAAGGGCCGTGCGGCCGAGCTGGGCCGCACCATCAACGTGGTGGGCGTGCAGGCGGAGAACGCGGCGGCCTACCCGCCCTCGCTCGCCGCCGACGCCCTGGTGCCGCTCAAGCGCGTGCGCACCATCGCCGACGGCATCGCCGTGGGCCGCCCCGGGCAGCTCCCGTTCCAGATCATCCGCGAGCTCGTGGACGACGTTGTGACGGTCTCTGAGGACGCGCTGGCCCGCGCCCTCGTCTTCCTCCTTGAGCGTTCCAAGCTCGTCGTGGAGCCCGCCGGCGCCGTGGGCGTCGCGGCGCTCCTGGAGGGCACCCTGGCCGCGGCCGGCTTCGAGCCGAGCAAGACCGTGGTGGTCCTCTCCGGCGGCAACATCGACCCGCTGCTCATGCTCAAGGTCATCCAGCGCGGCCTCGCAGCGGCCGGTCGTTACATCACGGTCCGCATGATGCTGCAGGACCGTCCGGGCGAGCTGGCCACGATCTCCCGCGTCATGGCGGAGAACGACGCCAACGTGACCCGCGTCGACCACACGCGTATCGGCGGTGAGCTCTCGATGGGCGAGGTCGCGATCACGATCGACATGGAGACCAAGGGCGCCGCCCACTCCGAGCTCGTGCTGCAGGCGCTGCGCGAGGTCGGCTACGAGCCGCTCATCATCAACTGACGCGGGCCCCTTTCGAGGAACCACGACGCGGCCGGGCCTTTCGTGCGAAAGGCCCGGCCGCGTCGTCGTTCAAGGGGGGGTGCGCCTCACGGCGCCCCGTTCCCGGCGCCGTGAGGTGCGAGGAATCAGCCCTTGAAGGGGTGCGCCGAGATGAGCTCCACGGGGATCTCGTTGCCGTTGGGCGCGGTGTAGGTGATCTTCTCGCCCACGGACTTGCCGTGGATTGCGGCGCCGAGCGCCGACTTCTCGGAGAAGACGTCAAGGTCGGAGTCGCCGGCGAGCTCGCGCGAGCCGAAGAGGAACTTCTGCTCGGCGCCGTTGATGGTGGCTTCGACGACCATGCCGGGCTCGATGATCCCGTCATCGGCCGGGGCCTCGCCAACCTGGGCACGCTCGAGCATCTGCTTGAGGTACACGATGCGGCCCTCGTTCTTCCCCTGCTCCTCGCGGGCGGCGTGGTAGCCGCCGTTCTCCTTGAGGTCGCCCTCGGAGCGGGCCTGCTCGATGCGTTCGACGATCTCGGCGCGCAGTGGGCCGGTGCGGTTCTCCAGCTCGGCCTTCAGGCGGTCGTACGCTTCCTGCGTGAGCCAGACCTCGGATTCGGTCGCCACGGGGTTCCTCCTTGTTCGGTTTGCCTTGGGGTTGGCAAAAGGCGCATTCGCGTTCGCCGCTCGGTGCCCCCACCCGGCCGGGTCGAAGCAACAAGAAACCCCGTCGCTGGGGCTTCGTGGCGCTTGGTCGGCCAGAAGCTGTGACGGGGTGGCTAACGCGTTTGAACAGCGAGTCTACCCCGCTTGCCCCGCGGTGCCCCGGGTGAGCCGAGCGGGGCGTGTCGATGGGGGAGCGGCGTCAGTTTTCGCGGCAGCCGTGCATGCCGCCGTTGACGGCCGCGAACACGGTGCGCAGCGGCACGGTGATCTGGACGGTGCGCAGCTTGCCGCCGGCGTCCTGGCCGTCGGCGGCGTCGAACACGACGTCCTTGTAGCCGACGATCGCCTTGTCCTCGCTGAGGGCCTGCACACCGCAGGTCACGCTGTGCCCCTCGTCCAAGGTCACGGCGACGGTCACGTCGACCTGGCGATTGGAGACGATGTCGAAGGCGACGTCCGTGGTGCTGAAGCTCTTCTGGCTGCGCATCGAGAGGAACAGGGCCGCGAGGACCAAGACCACCAGACCCACGGCGGCCAGCAGGGCCACGGCACGCTTCGAGAGCGAACTCTTGGGGCGTCCGTAGCGATTGGCTAGGCTGGCGTTCGGGCCGGCGGGGATCCCCGCCGTTGCCGTTTCGGGGTTCGACATGATGTAGAAGAGTCTACCGCGCGCAGGGGGCACCCACCGCGCGCGGGCGGCCCCCCTGTTGCTTCAGAAAGGTCCGCGTTGAGCGTTCAGAATCAGAGCCACTCCTCCCTGCCGGACGCCCGCGGCCTGCGCGTGCTGGCCGTGCACGCCCACCCGGACGATGAGGCGAGCAAGGGCGCCGCGATGATGGCCGCCTATGTGGCCGCCGGCGCCGAGGTCATGGTGGCCACCTGCACGGGAGGCGAGCGGGGCGACATCCTCGTGGCCGAGGCCACCGAGATGGCCCGCGCGCACCGCGACCTCGGCGGCCTGCGCCGTGTGGAGATGGCCCGCTCGGTCGAGGCCCTCGGCGTGCAGCACCGCTGGCTCGGCTTCGTCGACTCCGGCTTGCCCGAGGGTGACCCGCTCCCGGCGCTGCCGTTCGGCTGCTTCGCGTCCTTGCCGCTCGCGACCACGGCCGCGCCGCTCGTGCGCCTTGTGCGCTCCTTCAAGCCCCACGTGATCGTCACCTACGACGAGAACGGCGGCTACCCGCACCCCGATCACATCCGCACCCACGAGGTCTCCGTCGAGGCCTTCCGTGCCGCCGGCCTCGCCGACGAGTACCCGGGCCTTGGCGAGCCGTGGAACGTCTCCAAGCTCTACTACGACCGCGGCTTCGCGCCGGAGAAGTTCATCGCCTGGCACGAGGGGCTCGTCGAGGCGGGCCTGCCGAGCCCGCTGGGCGAGCGCATCCAGGCCGTGGTCGAGGAGCTGGAGAGCGGGACCGGCCGCGCCGCCCGCCACGTCACGACCACCAAGATCGAGGTGGCCGACTTCATGGATCGCCGCGACGCCGCGCTGCTGGCTCACCGCACCCAGGTGGACCCGAACGGCTTCTTCTTCGCCGTCCCCACGGCGATCGCGGCCAAGGTCTACCCGTGGGAGGACTACACGCTCATCTCCACGCGCGTGGCGGTCTCCCTGCCGGAGACCGACCTCTTCGCCGGCCTGCACCAGGGCGTCGGCGACGCGATCGGGCGTTCGGCGACGCCCCCGGCGGCGTGCCGCCCGGGCGGGGCCGACGTCTCGCTCGACGACGCCGGCCACGAGGCCTGACGCGGGCCCGGCGTGGGGTGCCGCGCCGGGGGCCATGCCGGGCTGCTGCGGGGGAGGGGCCTGGCTGGGTCCTGACCTCTACCGGCGGTAGAATAGGGCGCGTGTCGATTCCGATCTCGGCACCGATCCACGAGAGGCCCCTTTCACCGTGCAGACCCTGCTTGCGCTCTACCTGAACGCCGCCACCGATCCCGCGGTCCCCACGACCGAGGAGGATCGCTTCCGCGACATCGGCCCGGGCTTCGCCGGCTTCGTGGCCACCGCCGCCATGGTGATCGTGGTGATCTTCCTGATCGTGGACATGACCCGCCGCATCCGCCGGATTCGCTACGAGTCCGAGGCCCAGCTCAAGCAGGACCAGCTGGCCGATCTGGGCCAGGAGGAGGCCGCCGAGCGCGAGGCGCTCGCGGACGCCGCGCTCGAGGCCCCGGCGTCTGGCGTCCGTGCCGACGGCGAGCCGGGCGGCACTCCCCGGGCCTGAGGCCCGGCCTCAGCAGAGACCAGAACGACGGCGGGCGGCGCACCTCAAGGTGCGCCGCCCGCCGTCGTTCTGTGTCAGTCCACAGCGGTTTGCTATACCCAGCACCGCTAGGAAACCGTTCCCGGTACAGCAAACCGTTCGGGGTGCCGTTTAGCGCTCTAGCGCGCGCCGAGCACCGCCAGGAACACCGCGATGAGGTGGCACGTGAAGCCGCCCACCGTGAAGGCGTGGAAGAGCTCGTGGAAGCCGAACCAGCGCACGGAGATGTTTGGACGCTTGAGCGCGTAGAAGACGGCGCCGGCGATGTAGAGCGCGCCGCCGGCGCAGATCAGGATCGCCGCGGCCACGTTCGCTGCGAAGAAGTCGCCGAGGAAGATCAGGGCCGCGAGGCCGAGGACCATGTAGACGGGCGTGTAGAGCCAGCGGGGGGCGTTGGTCCACAGCACGCGGAAGAGCACGCCGAGGAGGGCGCCCGTCCAGACTCCGATGAGCAGCCAGGCGGCGTGTTGGCGGGGGAGTAGGAACCACGCGAGCGGCGTGTAGGTGCCCGCGATGATCAGCATGATGTTGGTGTGGTCCAGGCGCTTGAGCACCATCTTGACCTTGGGGGACCAGCGGCCGCGGTGATAGACGGCGGAGATCGTGAAGAGCAGCAGCGCCGTGAAGGCGTAGACCGACGTGGTGATCTTGCCGGCCACGCCGGGGGCCAGGCAGATGAGCACGATGCCGCCGGCGAGGGCCAGGGGCGCCGTGAGCGCGTGGATCCAGCCGCGCAGGTGGGGGCGCTCCGCCTGCGGGTCGTAGTCGAGGGGGACGCTGCCCTTGCGGGCGGCGGGCTGCGCCGTCGCGTCGGCCGAGTGGGGGGTGGTGGCGGAGGGATCCGCCGCGGGTGCTGGGGTGCCAACCATGGGCCAAGGATAACCTACCTGTCGGTAACTTAGTCGTGGTGGGCACTGTGTGAAGCCTGGGAGTCTGCGTCGATGGCGTGCGCGAGGGTTGCCCCCGGCGCGGCCGTGGCCCCGCCCCGGTGTACGGTGAGAGGCACGGCCCGCGCCACCCTCTGCGGGCCTACGATGAATGGCGTGGCCCAGGAGGACCTTGATGCGGTGGCCCGGCTTTCTGTACGGCCTCTACGAGCGTCGCTTGTCGCGCGAGCTCAACGTCCTGAAACTTCCGGCCCACATCGGCGTGCTCGTGGACGGCAACCGTCGCTGGGCCAAGCTGGCCGGAGCCACGACGGCCCACGGCCACCAGGCCGGAGCGGACAAGATCCATGAGTTCCTGGGCTGGTGCCGCGAGATCGGCATCCAGACCGTCACGCTCTACATGCTCTCCACGGACAACCTCACGCGTCCGGAGGCCGAGCTCAAGCCGCTCCTGGACATCATTCAAAACACCCTCGCCCGCCTCGGCGAGGAGGGCGGTCCGCGCGTGCAGCCCGTGGGGGCAGTGGAGCTGCTCCCCGCCGATCTGGCCGCGACGCTCGCCGAGCTCAAGGCGAAGACCGCCGGGCGCGAGGGGCTCCACGTCAACGTGGCCGTGGGCTACGGCGGGCGCCGCGAGATCGTGGATGCCGTGCGCAAGCTCCTGCTCGAGGAGGGGGCCGCCGGGCGCAGCCCCGAGGACATCGCCGCCTCGCTGGATGACGGCGACATCTCGCGCCACCTCTACACCTCGGGCCAGCCGGATCCGGACCTGCTCATCCGCACCTCGGGCGAGCAGCGCCTCTCCGGCTTCCTCACCTGGCAGTCCGCGTACTCGGAGTTCTACTTCTGCGAGGCCCTCTGGCCGGACTTCCGCCGCGTCGACTTCCTGCGGGCCCTGCGCGACTACGAGCTGCGCTCGCGCCGCTTCGGCTCCTAAGCCTTCACCCCGTCGTCATCTTTTGCTCGCGTGGCGCGCCAGCAAAAGCGGCACAAGCGCTCCTAGTGTGGGCCGTGTCGGGGGCATCCGGCCCCCGGTTTCGAGGGGATGCCATGACGACGACGAGCCACACCGCCACGCACGCACCCGCTGATACGGGACTGCGCACCTTTGTGGTGGACACCAGCGTGCTGATCGCTGATCCGCGCGCGCTTGAGCGCTTTGCCGAACACACCGTGGTCCTTCCGGCCGTGGTGATCTCGGAGCTCGAGGCCAAACGCCACGACCCGGAGCTGGGGCCCTTTGCCCGCCGGGCGCTGCGCCTGCTCGACGATCTGCGCGCCGCGCACGGCGGCCTCCACCTGCCGATCCCCGTGGGGGACGCCGGCGGCGTGCTGCGCGTGGAGCTCAACCACGTGGACATGTCCGGCCTGCCCGTGGGCTTCCGCCACGGCGGCGAGGCCGATCGGCGCATCCTCGCCGTCGCCGCGAACCTGGCGGCGGAGGGCGAGGATGTGGTGCTCGTTTCCAAGGACCTGCCGCTGCGGCTCAAGGCCTCCGCCATGGGGCTCGGCGCCGAGGAGTACCTGCACGAGCAGGTGGTGGACACCGGCTGGACGGGCATCGCGCACGTGGCCCTCGGCGCCGCGGGGATCGAGTCGCTCTACGCCGGCGACGCCGTGTTCACGCCCGAGGCGGACGAGCTGCCCGTCAACACGGGCGTCATCGTGGACAGCCCCACCTCGCACGCGCTGGCTCGTGTGCACGCCGACGGCGGCCTGCGCCTCGTCAAGGGCGACCGGGAGGTGTTCGGGGTCAGGGGAAGGTCCGCCGAGCAGCGCCTCGCGATCGACCTGCTCAGCGATAAAAACGTGGGCATCGTGTCGCTCGGCGGCCGGGCCGGCACCGGCAAGTCGGCGCTCGCGCTCTGCGCCGGACTCGAGGCGGTGCTTGAGCGCGGCGAGCACAAGAAGATCATCGTGTTCCGCCCGCTCTACGCCGTGGGCGGCCAGGACCTCGGTTACCTGCCCGGCTCCGAGGCGGAGAAGATGGGCCCGTGGGGCCAGGCCGTGCGGGACACGCTCGAGGCGCTGGTCTCCCCGGCCGTGCTGGACGAGGTCGAGGACCGCGGGCTGCTCGAGGTGCTGCCGCTGACGCACATCCGCGGCCGCTCGCTGCACGACGCCTTCGTGATCGTCGACGAGGCCCAGTCGCTCGAGCGCAATGTGCTCCTAACCGTCATGACGCGCGTGGGGCAGAACGCGCGGGTGGTCCTCACGCACGACGTGGCCCAGCGCGACAATCTGCACGTGGGCCGCGGCGACGGCATCGCCGCGATCGTCGAGACGCTCAAGGGCCACGAGCTCTTTGGTCACGTCACGCTGACCCGCTCGGAACGCTCTGAGGTCGCGGCGCTCGTCTCGCAGCTCCTGGACGGGGCGCTGGACTAAATCCCAGCGAACGACGCCGCGTGGCCGGCCCGGGCGGGCCGGCCACGCGCCGTCGAACGTTTGGATCACCCTGGCGCCCCGGCGTATCATCACTTAGAGTCAGATTGACTCTAAGGCGACGAGCGCAGCCAGGAGGCGCCATGTACTGGGCCAACGTCAGCGAACGGGCGGATGTCACGCCGCCCCTGGCCGTGTCCACGGTGGTGTTCGCGCTGCGCGCCCCGGCGGACGGCGAGGAGGCCCCGAGCCTCTGGCTGCCCCTGGTCCGCCGCGGCCGCGAACCCTACAAGGGCCTGTGGGCCCTGCCCGGCGGCCCCCTGCGCGGCGACACCTCCCTCAGGGACTCCGCGGCGGCAACCCTCCAAGAGACCACGGGCCTGACCCCCACGCTCCTGGAACAGCTCTACACCTTCGGCGGTGTGGCCCGCGGCGAGGGCGCCCGCACCGTGTCGGTCGTCTACTGGGCGCTCGTGCGCTTCGAGGACTCCGACGCGAGCCTCGTCGACGATCCGGACGTGGCCTGGCGTCGCGTCGACGCCGCGGTGGCCGAGGAGCTCGCCTTCGACCATCGCCGCATCGTCGAGTACGCCCTGGCCCGCCTGCGCGCCAAGGTCGAGTACGCCGATGTGGCCCACCGCCTGCTGGGGGAGCGCTTCACGCTGGCCCAGCTGCGCGGCGCCCACGAGGCGGTGCTCGGCACGCGCCTGGACCCCGCCAACTTCCGCCGCACCGTCTTGGCGCGCGGCGGCATCGAGGACACGGGCGAGGTGCTCACCGGCGTGCGCAACCGCCCGCCGCGCCTCTACACGGCCCTCACTCACGCACTCACCCAGCGGGACGGCAGCGGCCTCCCGGACCCGGAAGGGAACCCCTCATGACCAGCGTGCAGCTCCAGCTCTCCCGCCCCGGCGCGGACTCCTGCGACACGGGCCTCACCACGGCCCCGTGGGACATCGACCTCGCGCCCGGCTACGGCCCGGGCGCCTCCGCGGACGACGTCATCCCGGCCGCCGCCCCGCGCCAGGGCGAGCTCCCCGCCGAGTACAAGCAGGCACCCGACGCCGAGCTCCACGAGCGCATCCGCGCCGCCAAGGCCACGCTCGGCGACCGTGTGGTGGTGCTCGGGCACTTCTACCAGCGCGACGAGATCGTGGAACACGCCGACTACGTGGGCGACTCCTTCCAGCTCGCCAACGCCGCCCTGGAGCACCCGCACGCCGAGGCCATCGTCTTCTGCGGCGTGCACTTCATGGCGGAGACCGCCGACATCCTGTCCCGCCCCGAGCAATCGGTCATCCTCCCGAACCTGGCCGCCGGTTGCTCCATGGCCGACATGGCCAACGAGGACGACGTCGAGGCCTGCTGGGACGCGCTCACCGAGCTCTACGGCACGGAGCCGGACGCCGAGGGCAAGCTCCCCGTCATCCCTGTCACCTACATGAACTGCTCCGCGGCGCTCAAGGCCTTCGTGGGCCGCCACGGCGGCATCGTCTGCACCTCCTCCAACGCCGCCACGGTGCTTGAACGCGCCTTCGAGGCCGGCCAGCGCGTGCTCTTCTTCCCGGATCAGCACCTGGGCCGCAACACCGCCGTGGCGATGGGCATCTCCCAGGACCTCATGCCGCTGTGGCGCCCGCGCAAGCCGAACGGCGGCAACACCGAGGCCGAGCTGATGGACGCCAAGGTCATCCTCTGGAACGGCTTCTGCTCCGTGCACAAGCGCTTCTCCGTGGCCCAGATCGAGCAGGCCCGCGCCCAGTACCCGGGCGTACAGGTCGTGGTGCACCCCGAGTGCCCGCTGCCCGTGGTCCAGGCCGCCGACGTGGCCGGCTCCACCGACGTGATCCGCCGCATGGTCGAGGCCGCCGAGCCCGGGGCCACGATCGCGATCGGGACCGAGATCAACCTGGTCAACCGCCTCGCGGCGCAGCACCCCGACAAGACGATCTTCTGCCTGGATCCCGTGGTCTGCCCCTGCTCCACGATGTACCGCATCCACCCCGGCTACCTCGCCTGGGTGCTCGAGGAGCTCGTGGCCGGCAACGTCGTCAACCGGATCAGCGTTGACGAGGAGACCTCCGCGGACGCCAAGGTGGCCCTGGAGCGCATGCTGGCGGCGCTGCCGCGATGAGCGCCATCGTCGTGGTGGGCGGCGGCTTGGCCGGCCTAACGGCCGCCCTCGCCGGCGTCGAGGCCGGGCATGAGGTGACGCTGCTCGACGACGGGGCGTTCCGTTCCTCGGCGAGCGTCCAGGCACAGGGCGGCTTCAGCGCCGTGACGGCCGCCGGACTCGCGGCCGGCGATTCGGTGGCCTCCCACGTGGCCGACACCCTCGAGGCGGGGGCCCGCCACGGCGATCCGGCCGTGGCCGCCGCCGTGTGCGCCGCCGCCGAGGAGCACGTCGGCACGCTCACGCGCTGGGGCACCGTGTGGGACACCGAGGCCGACGGAACGGTGAGCCTGACGCGCGAGGCGGCCCACGCGGCGTCGCGCATCCTGCACGTGGGCGGCGACGCCACGGGGGCCGGGATCGTGGAGGCCCTGCGTCGCCGGGCCGAGGCGCTGGGCGCCGAGGGCCGGCTACGCCTGGACGGCTTGGAGGAGGCCGGCGCCCTCCTCCTCGAGGGCGGCGCGGTCGCGGGCGTGGCCGGGGCCCACGGTGGCCTCCTCGGGGCCGACGCCGTGATCCTCGCGAGCGGCGGCATCAGCGGCGCCTACGGCACGCGGACCTCCCGCTTTGCCAACCCCGGCGACGCCGCGGCGCTGGCCTGGCGGGCCGGCGCCGTGCTCGCCGACGCCGAGATGGTGCAGTTCCACCCCACCTACTGCGCCGAGGCCGGCTTCATGGTCTCCGAGGCGCTGCGCGGCGAGGGCGCCGTGCTGCGCGATGCCACGGGGCGTCGCTTCATGCTGGAGATCGACGAACGCGCCGAGCTGGCCCCGCGCGATGTGGTGGCCCGCGGCGTGGCCCGGGCCCAGGGCGGGGCCTGGCTAGACGCCTCGCCCATCGTCGAGCGCGAGGGGCGAGGCTTCCTCGCCAGGCGCTTCCCGACCATCACGGCCACGCTCGCACAGGCAGGGCTGGACCTGGAGCGGGCACCGATTCCCGTGCGCCCGGCCCAGCACTACTGGATGGGCGGGGTGGCCGTCGACGCGCACGCGCGCAGCACGGTCCCCGGCCTGCTCGTGGCGGGGGAGGCCTCCCGCACCGGCCTGCACGGCGCCAATCGCCTGGCCTCCAATTCGCTGCTCGAGGCGGTGCACACAGGCCTCGCCGCCGTGGCCACCGTGAGTGCCGGCCTGCACCGGGAGCCTGCCACCCTGCGCCTCGGCGCGCCGGTGCCGCTCGAGCTGGAGGATCGCCGGGGTGCACCGCTGGCCACGGTGCGCACCCTCGCCGACCGCCACCTGGGCGTGGAGCGGGAAGCGGCCGGCCTGTCCGCTTCCCTCGTGGCCCTTGACCCCGCAACCGAGGGCCTGGGCGCGGAACGCGACCCCTCCTGCGCCTCCTCGGAGGCGCTCACGGCCCGGCTCATCGCGCACTCGGCCCAGCTGCGGCCGGGCCCGCTCGGCGCCCACCACCGGCTGGACGCCGCGGGCGAGGCCCGGCCCGGCGCCACCGTCACCCTCGTCAACCCCCACCCCGCCACGCGCCGCGCCACCACGGCGCCTGGCGCGGCCGCGGGCATGAGCGACCCCCGAAAGGTCCCGGCATGAGCACCATCGCGCAGGAACACACGCCGGCCCCGACCCCGGGCACGGAACCCGGCCCCCCGTCGTCGGGCAGCGACTTTCCCGTCCCGCCCGCCCCGCGGGCGACCATCGAGGCGATCATCGCCCTGGCGCTCGCCGAGGACGCGCCCCACGGCGACGTGACGGCCCAGGGCCTGATCCCCGCGACTGCCACGGCCACCGCCCAGGTCGTGGCGCGCGTGCCTGGCGTGCTCGCCGGCACCGGGGTGTTTGCCGAGGCCATGCGCCAGGCGGACCCGGACCTCGCCGTCACGGCGCACCTCGCGGACGGCGAGGCCTTCGAGGCCGGCGCCGTCCTGCTGAGCGTGAGTGGGCCCGCCCGCGGCCTGCTCCTGGGCGAGCGCGTGGGGCTCAACCTGCTCCAGCGGCTCTCGGGCATCGCGACGGCGACCTCCCGCCTGGTGGGCCTGGTCAGCGCGGCTGGAGGCCACGCCCGCGTGGCCGACACCCGCAAGACCACGCCGGGCCTGCGCGTCCTGGAGCGCTACGCCGTGCGCTGCGGCGGCGGTTCCAACCACCGCGACTCGCTCTCCGAGGCGGTCATGGCCAAGGACAACCACCTCGCGCTGCTGGGCGACGGCAAGGCCCTGACCGAGGCGCTGCTGGCCGCCAAGGCCCGCTGGGGCCACACGGTGCACGTGGAGGTCGAGGTGGATCGATTCGAGCAGATCGATCCGGTGCTCGCCGCCGGCGTGGACACGATCATGCTCGACAACTTCTCGCTCGAGGACACGGCCCGCGCGGTGAAGCACATCGCCGGCCGGGCCATCGTGGAGGCCTCCGGCACCGTCTCCGAGGAGACGATCGGGGCCATCGCCGCGACAGGCGTCGACGTCATCTCCTCCGGCGCCATCACCCACTCGGTGCGGGCCCTGGACCTGGGCCTGGACCTCGTCGTGAGCGCCGCGCCGTGATCCACCTAGACGCCGCCGCCACCTCGCCCGTGCGGGCCGAGGTGCTCCAGGCGGTCATGCCGCTCTTCACCGAGACCTTCGGGAACCCGGCGAGCCACCACGAGGCCGGGGAGTCGGCGGCGCGGGCGCTCGAGTGGGGGAGGGGGCTGGTGGCCGAGGCCTGCGGCGTGAAGCCCGGGCGGGTCGTGTTCACCTCCGGCGGCACCGAGTCGAACGCGCTGGCCCTGCACGGGACGGCGCTGGCCCGCCCGCGGGGGCGGCACGTGCTGGTCTCTGCCATCGAGCACCCCTCCGTGGCGCGGGCGGCGGAGCAGCTGGGTGAGTGGCACGGCTTCGAGGTTCAGACGGTGCCGGTGCTGGCCTCCGGTCTCGTGGACCCGGCCGAGGTGGCGGCGCGCCTGCGGCCGGACACGACGCTTGTGGCGCTCATGGCGGTCAACAACGAGGTGGGGACGGTGCAGCCCGTCGCCGAGGTCTCCGCGCTAGCGCGGGCCGTGGGCGCGCGCGTGCACGTCGACGCCGTGCAGGCCGGGGCCTGGCTGCACCTGGCGCCACTCGCGACCTCGGCGGACACGCTGTCCCTGTCCGGGCACAAGCTCGGCGGGCTCAAGGGCGCCGGCGCCCTGGTGCTGGGGCGCGGGGTCTCCGTGGCGCCGTTCCTTGACGGCGGCGGGCAGGAGGGCGGCGTGCGCTCGGGCACGGTCAACGTGCCCGGCGCCGTGGCCACGGGCCTCGCCGTGCGGCTGGCCCAGCACGACGTCGAGCGCTTCCTGGGCGGGGAGGCTCCGTGTGGCGCGGGGCCGGGTGAGGCGCTCGCCGCCGCCGTGCTCGTCGGGCTCGCGGCGGCCGGGGTGCCGGCGTCCCTGACGGGGGATCCGGCGTCCCGGGTGCCCGGGATCGTGTCCTTCGTGTTCCCCGGCGTGCACGCCGAGTCGGTGCTGCTTGAACTGGGGCGGCGCGGCGTGCTGGCGTCCTCGGGTTCCGCGTGCGCCGCGGGTTCCTCCGAACCCTCCGAGGTGCTCACGGCCATGGGCTACCCGGCCGAGGTGGCGGTGGGCGCGCTGCGCCTGTCCTTCTCGCCGCAGCTGCCAGCCGCCGAGCTCGAGGCGGCCGGCGCGGCCGTGGTGGACGCGGTGCTTGCGGTGCACGGGCTGGGCGCCCGGGGCTGAGCCCCCCCCGCGTTTCCCTCACAATGGGCGCGCGTCCCCAGTCCTTGATGCGGGCCTCGACCGGGTCTTGCTCGCCGGGTAGCTTGCCTGCATGGTGCGGCTGGCGCAGGACTACGCGGGGCAGGGGGCCTGGGGCCCCGTGCTGCTCCTGGCCCTGGCAGGCTGCGGCCTCCTGGTGTTCGGGAGAGCCCTCGCCTGGAGGGACGCCCACAGCCACCTCCTGCCCGACCGGCTGGTGGTGCTCCTGGCACTCTCGGTGATCCCTGCACTCGCGCTTGCCGCGTTGTGGGCGGGGGAGCCAGGCCGCGCGTCGAGGGCGCTGGCCGCGGCCGCGGCGGCGGGCGGGCTGTTCCTGGCGCTGCACCTCGCCTCGCCGCGCTCGCTCGGCTTCGGCGACGTGAAGCTCGCGCCCGTGCTCGGCTTCGCCTGCGGATTTCTTTCGTGGGGGCACCTGGCCCTGGCCGGGGTGGCGGCGTGCCTGTTCAGCGGCGTCTGGGCGGCGGTGCTCCTAGCGCGCGGCGGCCGGACGGCGCACGTGCCCCTCGGGCCGGGCCTCGTCCTGGGGGTGTGGCTGGCGTACGTGGTTTGAGGATTGCACCCGAGAGAACGGAAGGGGCTCCGTCACCTTGCCGTGCCGGCCAGGCACCCGGCCGCGCCGGCCAACGCCAGGCCGAACGCGGCGTCGAGCATTCCGGCGTCGCTGCCGCCCGGCAGTCCTTCGCCCGGGCCGATGCCGACCTGCAGGAAGGGGAAGGCGCGCGACAGCCCGGCCAGCGAGGCGTCGGGGGACTCTGAGCTGAAGGCGATGTCGCGCCCGCGGCGCTCCACGGCGGCGCGGTGCGCGCCGGCCAGGACGGCGTCCTGCTGCACGGAGGCGTCGCCGCCGGCCAGGCGCTTGAGGCGCAGCACGGCGCAGCTGGCCTCGGCGGCGCCGCGGAGGGCGGCCTCGACGCGCTCGGCGGCGGGCTCGGCCGTGGCGCTCGAGGAGGTGCGCAGGCTCACCGACAGCGTGCTGTCCTCGAGCGAGGCGCCCACGGAGGCGTCGGCCGGCAGGGCGCGAGCGAGCAGGCCGAGCGCGGTGCGGGCCAGGGCCACGGCGTCGGCCGGATCCACGGGGAGGGCCAGTGCCTCGGCCTTGCTCGGTGCCGCGTAGCGGGCCTGCCACACGGAGCCGCCCAGGCCGCCGAGGCGGACCTCGTCGACGCTCGAGCGGGCGGCGGCGAGCACGAGGGTGGTGCCGTCGAGGAAGCCGTCCGCGTGCAGCGCGGCGAGGGCGTCGGTGCCGCGGGGCACGCCAACGAAGCGCACGGTCAGGCCGAGGCCCGGGGCCACGGCGGCCATGGCGATGGCGCCGCCCACGAGCGCGGCGACATCCGCGTGGTCCTCGGCGCTGCCGGGGGTGTCGGCCTCGAGCACAAAGAGGGCCACGGCGCCGGCGCCGGAGCCCACGGAGGCGGAGAAGCCGGTCTTTACGCCGGGCTGGCGCTTGTCCAGGCTGAAGCCGTGGCGCAGCAGCACGGCCGAGGCCAGCTGGTGCATACGCACATTGGCCATGGTGCCCTCGCCCACGCGCACGGAGCGCGAGAGGCGCATGAGGTCGCGGCGGGCCTCGGCCAGCGCGGCCTCGGCGGCCGGGCCCACGCGGACCGCGAGCCAGTTCGCGGCGTCGGAGCCCTTGGCGTGGAGCTCGCGCTCGGCCTCGGAGATCACGGCGGAGCCGGCGGCCCGCTCGCTGAGGGCCAGTCCGTCCACGGCGGCGGCGTCGACGGCCTCGAGGGCGTCGGCCACGGGCGCGACGGCCTGGGCCTCCTGGGCCTGGGGCACGGGGGCCACGGGCTCAGCGAACGACGGCGCGGGGGCCGGGGCGGCGCTCGCCACCGGGGCGGCGGGGGCGACGGCAACGGCGGGGGCGCTCGCCACCGGCGCGGCGGCCACCTTCGGCTCGGCCGCCACCGCGGCGACGGGCTCGGCGGCGATCTCGGCCGCGGGCGCCGCCGCGGGCTCGGCCAGCATGGCCGGCAGCTTCGGCTCGACGAAGCGGCTCACGACGGGGGAGGCCGAGGCCTTGGGCGCGGTCGCCTTCTTGGCCGGAGCCTTCTTCGGGGCGGCGCGCTTGGCCGGTGCCTTCTTGGGCTCGGGGGCCGTGCCCGGCTCGTCGTCGTCGTCGAAGCCGCCGGTCTCGGCGGCCATGAGCGCCTCCAGCTCATCCAGCGGATCGATCTCGCGCTGCACCTCGGCCTCTTGGTTCGCCGAGACGCGCCCCTTGCGGAACGGGGACGCGAAGGTGCGCGTGCGGGGAGCGACGGTGGCCCGGATGACCTTGACCTCGCCGGCGTTGCCGTCGGGGATGGTCGAGGACAGGGTCGAGCTGCTGGGAGGGGGCGTCATGAGGGGAGGGCACTTCCTTGAGGGCAGGAAAACGGCTTCGGTGGGCGCGCGGCATGGCGCGCGCGAGGAGAGCGCCGCCGGTGATGATCGGCGGCGCTGAGAGGGGGGAGCGTTAGCTCAGCAGCGCGCCGAGGGCGACCTCGACCATGGGCTCAAAGCGCGTCTCGCGCTCCTCGGAGCTCATGGCCTCCTCCCGCAGGAGGTGGTCGGTCACGTTGCAGACGGCGAGGGCCTCGACGCCCTCGGCGGCGGCGATGCCGTACAGCGCCGCGGCCTCCATCTCCACGGCGAGCGTGCCGTGGGCGGCCAGCGCCGCGGTCTGCTCGGGGCGATCCGAGTAGAAGGTGTCGGAGGAGAAGATGGGGCCAACGCGGTGGGCGATGCCCTGCTCGCGGGCCGTGGACACCGCGCGCTCCAGGAGCGAGAACGCCGGGGCGTGGGAGAAGTGCACGCCTGGCACGCGGAAGGCGGCCATGGAGGAGTCGGTGTGGGCGGCGCTGGCGATGACCAGCTCGCCGAGCTGCACCTCGGGGGCCATGCCGCCGGCGGTGCCGACGCGGACGATGCGCTTGGCGCCGTAGAAGCGGATGAGCTCCGTGGCGTAGATGCTCATGGACGGCATGCCCATGCCGGAGGCGAGGACGGAGACCTCGGTGCCGTTGACGGTTCCCGTGTAGCCCTCGATGCCGCGGACCTCGGTCACGAGACGGGGCGAGGTGAAGAAGGTCTGTGCGATGAGGCGCGCGCGGCGCGGGTCGCCCGGCATGAGCACGAGCGGCGCAAAGTCGCCGGGCTCGGCACTGATGTGGGGAGTGGTCACGGGGTTCTCCTTCGAATGCTGCCAGCGCCGGGCGAGAGGGGGCATCGCCTCGCAGCGCGTTGACCAGGATATCGGTTCCGGCGCCGTGGTGCGCAACGCCGGTGGGGTGTCGTGTCGCACGCGCCGTCCGCTTCGTCACGCTCCCGCCGCGCGGGGCGGGCGGATCTATTGTGAGTGGGTGACTCAGAATCTTGTGGTGCGTGACGCACATCTCGTTGGCTCCGTGAATCAGGCCACCGCGGAGGCGACCTTCCGGGCCGCGGCCGGCGCCCTCGGAGCCCTGGCTCCCCGTTTGCCCGACGGTGAGGTGGGTGAGCGCTTCCACTGGATGCTTTTCCAGGGCAAGAGGCTCGAGGCCACGCCCGGCCTGGTCCGCGTGGATATGGACCCGATCCTGCACGAGGGCTTCGACCTGCGCCCGCTCATCCTGGACGGCACGGTCGAGGCTGCGGAGCTCCAGGTCCCCGCGCTGGGCTACGCCGAGGCTGCCCTCGAGTCCTACGCGGTCTTCGCGCGCCTGAAGGCCGAGGGCGTCATCCCCGAGGCCACGCGCTTCCAGGTCTGCCTGCCCTCGCCGCTCGCCCCCGTCACGAGCTTCGTCGCTGCATCCCTGCGCGCCGCCGTGCTGCCCGCCTACGAGGCGGCGCTGATCCGCGAGGTCGAGGCGATCAGCGCGGCGATCCCCGCCGATCAGCTCGCGATCCAGATCGACCTGGCGACCGAGTTTGGCTACATCGAGGGCGTCTCGATGGGCGGCGGAGCGCTCGAGCCGTTCTTCGCGGCCGAGGGCGCCTCACCCCAGCAGATCGCCGCCGCAGCCGCGGCGCTGGCCCTGCCGCTCGCCGCGAGCGTTCCCGCCGGCGTGCAGCTCGGCTTCCACCTCTGCTACGGCGACGTGGGGGAGAAGCACTTCGTGGAGCCCATGACCGCCGGGCACCTCGCGACCGTGGCGCAGGCCCTGAGTGACGGCGCGGG
This sequence comes from Galactobacter valiniphilus, assembly GCF_003575975.1. Taxonomy (GTDB): domain Bacteria; phylum Actinomycetota; class Actinomycetes; order Actinomycetales; family Micrococcaceae; genus Galactobacter; species Galactobacter valiniphilus. The sequence continues at coordinate 87,367 of NZ_QQXK01000007.1, forward strand.
CCGGCCGGTGGACTGGATCCACCTTCCCGTGCCGATCGAGCGCGACGACGCCGCCTACTTCGCGCCGCTGGCGCGCCTGACGCTGCAGGAGGGCACGCGCCTCTTCCTGGGCGCCGTGCACCACGAGGACGGGGTGGACGGGGCCCGACGGCGCCTGGCCGCCGCCGCGCCGGCCCTGGCCGAGGCGGGGATCACCGAGTTCGGGGTGGGGACGGAGTGCGGCTTCGGCCGCGGCCCGGCCGAGCGCACGGAGCCGCTCATGCGCCTGCACGCCGAGGTCATCGCCGGGGCCTGAGCCGGCCCGCCGCGCGCGGGGCCGGGCCGGGCCTGCGCCCAGCCCGGCCCCCGCCGTCGTACCCCTAGAACACCTTGCCGGGGTTGAGGATGCCGCGCGGGTCGAAGAGGGCCTTGATGCCGCGCTGCAGCTCGTGCTGGGTCTCGCCGAGCTCGTCCCGGAGCCAGCGGCGCTTGAGCAGGCCGATGCCGTGCTCGCCGCTCAGCGTGCCGCCGAGCGCCAGGCCCAGCGCGAAGAGCTCGCTCGCGGCCTCCCACACCACCTCGGGCACCTCGTCGCCCGGCACCACGAAGGTGGGGTGGAGGTTGCCGTCGCCCGCGTGGGCGGCCGTGGGGATGCTGAGCCCGAAGCGGGCCTCGATCTCGCGGATGCCGGCGAAGGCCTCCGCGAGGCGGTCCTTCGGCACGGCGACGTCCTCGACGAGCAGCGTCCCGCCGAGCCCCTCGAGCGAGGGGAAGAGCTCACGGCGCAGGGCGAACAGCTTGTGCGCCTCGTCCTGGTCGGCGGCCACCGAACACGCGGCGCCGTGGCGGGAGAGGATCGCGGCGATGGCCTCCAGCTCGGGGGCCCCGGCCACGCCGTCGGTCTGCACCAGGAGGTAGGCCTGCGCGCCGGGTGCCGCGTCGGTGCCGGTGTGGGCTGCCAGCGCGTCGAGGCTGGGGCGGTCGAGCAGCTCCATGGCGGCGGGCACCAGGCCGGCCTCGCTCACGTCGGCGACGGCGCGGGCCGCCTCCTCGAGCGAGCCGAAGGCCGCGCCGAGCGTGGGCGTGGGGCCCGTGACGGCCGTGAGGAGCTTGAGGGTGGCCTCGACGATGACGCCGAGCGTTCCCTCGGAGCCGATCATGAGCGCCGTGACGTCGTATCCGGTGACGCCCTTGACGGTGCGGTGCCCCGTCTCGATGACGCTGCCGTCGGCCAGCACCACCTTGAGGCCAAGCACCGCCTCGCGCGTCACGCCGTACTTGGCGCACAGCAGGCCGCCGGCGTTCATGGCGATGTTGCCGCCCACCGTGGAGATGGCCTTCGAGGCCGGGTCCGGCGCCCACCACAGGCCGTGCTCGGCCAGCCGCGCGTTGAGCTCGGCGTTGATCACGCCCGCCTGCACCACGGCGAGGCGGTTGGCGGCGTTGATCTCGAGGACCTCGGTCAGCCCGGAGAGGTCGAGGACCAGCTCGCCCGTGCCGGCCAACGCGCCACCGGCCAGGCCCGTGCCCGCGCCGCGGGTCACGAGCGGGACGCCGTGGGCGTGGGCCACGCGGCAGGCCGCCTGGACGTCCTCGACGCTCGCCGCCAGGATCACGGCGGTCGGCAGCCCGGGGACGCGTTGGCCGGAGCGGTCGAGGGAGCGCTCGCGCAGCAGCTCCGGGTCGGTGCTGACGCGCCCGGGCAGGGCGGCGTGCAGCGCCTCGAGGGCCGCGGCGTCGGGGCTCGCGTCGGGCGTGGCGGGGCTGGCGGGCTGAGTCATGGCGCTCCGGGGGTGGGGAATCGGGGTGATCCCCACCACATTAGCGACCGCTTGGTCGGTTATCCCACTCGCGGCGGCGTGACAGGCTGGTGTCATGACGACCCCACGCTTTGTCCTCGAGCTGCGCGAGAAGATCGGGAACGCCCCGCTGTGGATGCCCGGCGGCAAGGGCGTGGTGCTGCGCGCCGGTGCGGACGGGCCGGAGGTGCTCCTCGTCCAGCGCCGCGACAACGGCCGCTGGACCGTGCCGGCCGGGATCCTCGAGCCGGGGGAGGAGCCGGCGGACGGCATCGCCCGCGAGGTGCTCGAGGAGACCGGCGTGGTGGCCAGGCCGCTGCGCCTCGTGGGCGTGCAGACCACGCAGCCCACCGAGTACCCCAACGGGGACCGAGCCCAGTACCTCGACGTGGTGATGGCCCTCGAGGCCGAGGGCGGCGAGGCGCGCGTCAACGACGACGAAAACCTCGCCGTGGCCTGGCGCCCCGTGGCCCGGCTGGACGACGTCCCGCCGCTGCACCGCCGCGCCATCGAGTGGGCCCGCAGTCAGGACCCGCGCTACGCGGACGGCGAGAGCACCGGGGGCGGCGCCTACTTCGTGCACGACGGCGCGGCGAAGCGCGCCTGAGGCGCGCCCCGCGCCTCACCCGGCCGCCCGCCGTCGGGCACCCGCCCCGGCACCCGGGCGCGCGCCGTTGGCCACCGGTCAGCGTCCCCGCCGCCCGCCGTCGTGCCTCCCAAACAAAAATGCGTGCCGTGCGCCGTGAAGACCAGCGTCTTCACGGCGCACGGCACGCATTCTCGGCCGGGCCGGGGGCTCAGTCCTCCTCGGCTGCCGCGCGCGTTGCCTTGCGGTCGGCGATGAGCGTGTCGCGCACGGTGCGGCGCAGGATCTTGCCGATGAGCGACTTGGGCAGCTCCTCCCACACGAGGTAGCGGCTGGGGCGCTTGTACTCGGTGAGGTGATCGTGGGCGGCGGCGCGCGCCAGCTCGACGTCGAACTCGGCACCCTCCTCGAGGGTCACCACGGCCGTGACCACCTCGGCCCCGCCGCCGCGCGGGAGGCCCACCACGGCGGACTCTGCCACGCCGGGCACGGTGTTGATGACCTGCTCCACCTCGGACGGCGAGACGTTAAACCCGCCCGTGATGATGAGCTCCTTCTTGCGGTCGACGACGGTGACGAAACCGTCCTCGTCCTGGACCACGAGGTCGCCGGTGCGCAGCCAGCGTCCGGGCAGCAGTGCGGCCTCGGTGTCCTCCGGGCGGTTGAAGTAGCCGTGGAAGACCTGCGGGCCGTGGATCAGCAGCTCGCCCACCTCGCCGAGCGCCACCTCGTTCTCCGGATGCTCGGGGTCCACGACCTTGATGTCGGTGGAGGGGAAGGGGATGCCGATCGCGCCGATCTTGCGCACGTCGGAGAAGGGGTTGGCGAGGGCCACGGGGCTCGTCTCGGTCATGCCGTAGCCCTCGTTCAGCATGGAGCCCGCCAGGTCCTCCCAGCGCTTCACGATGGCGGGGGTGAGCGTCATGGCGCCGGAGATCGAGTAGACGACCTGGCTGAGGTCCAGCTCGCCCTGCGCCGCCACGCGGGCCAGGCGGTCGAACATGGGCGGCACGGCGGGGATAAAGGTCGGAGGGAACTTCTTGGCCGCGGCCTTGATCAGCTCGGGGTCGAAGGTGGGGAAGAGGACCGCGCGGGAGCCGGTCTCCACGGAGTAGATGACGCTCAGGAGCACGCCGAAGGAGTGGAACATCGGCAGCATGCCGTAGATGCTGCCGGCGCCGTGCTCGAAGTCGGGCATCCACGCGGCGCCCTGGCGCGCGTTGGACCAGAGGTTGCCGTGCGTGATGATGGCGCCCTTGGGGGTGCCGGTGGTGCCGGAGGTGTACTGCAGGCACGCGATGTCGTCCACGGTGGGGCGCGGGTGCGAGGCCGGGAGCGGCGCCGTCTTCTCCAGGGCCGTGAACGGCAGGGTGCCCGGCGCCTTGGCGTGCAGCTTCTCGCGGGACTCACGGGCCTTGGCGATGGGCAGCGAGAGCGCCAGGCGCATGGAGAGCGGCATGGAACGTGTGATGTCCACGGCCACCACGGTGCGGATGCCGAGCTCGCCCGGCAGCGACTGGATAGTGGGGGCGATCTTGTCCCACGCGATCACGGTCTGCGCGCCGTGATCGCGGAACTGCACCTCGAGCTCGTCGCGCGTGTAGAGCGGGTTGTGCTCCACCACCACGGCGCCCAGGCGCAGCACGGCGTAGAACGCGACGACGTGGGCGGGGGCGTTGGGCATGATGAGCGCCACGCGGTCGCCGGCGCCCACGCCGAGGCCCTTCAGGCCCGCCGCGACGCGGGAGACGAGCTCGCCCAGGCGGGCGTAGCTGAGGGTGTTGCCAAAGAAGCTGATGGCGTCGCGGTCGGCGTACTGCTCCACGCGCTCGTCCAGCAGATCGCTCAGCGAGCCGGTCGCCACCTCGATGTCCACGGGGGTGCCCGGGGCGTAGAAGCGGTTCCATTCGCGGTTCTCGTTCACATGCACCGGGACATCTTACTTCGTGGTAGCCAGGGGCCGCGCCGGGGCAGCTGGCAGGATGCGCTCATGGCCCCCTCACCCGGCGTTTCCGAGACCCCCGATCTGCCCCAGCTCGCCGCCCGCGCGGAGGCCTGCGTGCGCGCCGCCGCCTCGGCTCCCGTGCTCGGCGAGCTCGCCGGGCTGTACGCGGCGCTTGCCGTGCGGCTGGGCGAGCGCCTGGTCGCGGAGCGCGCGCAGCTGGCGCTGCCTCCGGAGGGCCGGGAGCGCGGCACGCGGGCCGAGGGGGAGGCGGACACGCGCCTGGTCGCGGATCGCCTCGTTGACCTGCACGACGACGCGGCGCGCCTGCTGGGTGCCGCGCCCCTCCTGGGCGCGGGGCAGGAGGCGTTCGCCGCGTGGCGCGGGCAGACCGCGGCGCTCATCCAGGCGTCGTCGAGCCTTGAAACGAGCCTGCGCCAGGCCGTGGCGCTCGGAGCCGAGCGGCTCGACGCGGCGGAGTTCGCCGAGGTGCGGACGCGGGCGGGGATCCTCGAGGCGGCCCTGCGCTCCGGCGGGATCGAGGCCGGACGCGCGCTCGCCGCGGCCGAGGACGCCCTGGCCGGCGGGCTGCCGGCGCCCGCGGCGGCCGTGAGTCGGCTCGCGGAGGCCCAGTCCGACACGAGCGAGGCGCTCGACGACGCCGTTGACCACGTGTTCCTCGCGGCGTTGGAGCGGCCGCTGGGCAGGGACAAGCGGCCCGGGGTCTTTGCGCGCCGGGCCAGGCGGGAGTGGGACGCGGAGCGGGCTGCGCGCCGGGCCGCGCTCGTGGCCTTCGACGCCGCGAACCGGCGCTGGCCGGCCGCATCGGCCGCCGCGGACCTGCTGGACCCCGAGGCCGAGGCCGGCGGGAGCCTCGACCTCGTCTCGCCCGCGTCGGTGGCGCACTGGTGGGCCGAGCTGCTGGCGGCGGAGCCCCGGCGCTAAGGGAGCGCCCCGAACTGGCTCCGGGGCCCGGCGCGTGTGAGCATTGCACCCCATGGGGATCAACCACGACCGGATCGCGCTGCTCGACCGCGCCGCCGCGACGCTGGGAGCCCTGCATCACGCCGCCGACGAGCGCGCGGCCGGAGTGGCGGGGCTCGGCAAGGGCGCCCTCGCGGGGCGAGCCGCCTCCCTGCGCTCCCGCCTGGAGCGCCGCATCGACAGCGCCACCGTGCGCCTGGCCGAGCTGCGCGCGGACCCGAAGCCGAGCGACGCCGCCGTCTACGGCCTGGCGGAGCGGGCGGAGAACATCGCCCTGCAGGCCGAGCGCCTGCGCCGGGCCGTCTCCCTCGCCGCGCCCGGGCCGCTGGATCCGCGGGTCTGGGAGCTCGAGGCCGCGGACGTCATGGAGGCTCCCGCGCGGCTGCAGGCCGTCTTCGAGGCGGCCGAGGTGCGCGCCGATGCCGGAAGCGCTGGGCTCCTCGCGCGCGCCGGGCGGCTGCGGGACGAGGTGGCAGCCGCGGGAGAGCGCGCGGTGGAGGGCTCGGCACAGGACGCGAAGGGAGCCGCCCTCGAGGCCCTCGCCTCGGCCCAGCGCGCGCTCTCGGAGTTGTTGCAGGAGGCGGCGCGCACGCAGCTCGCACCGCTGCTGGGCTGGGTGCTGCCCCGCGACGAGGAGGCCGCCAGGTACACCATCACGGGGGTGGAACTCACGAGCGCCAAAAACCTCTTCCCGCCCAGCGCCCAAGCGAGCCTGGCCCTGATCCCGCGCCGAGGCGAGGAGTCCCTCCTGACCCCGCGCGCCCTGCAGGCCTGGTGGGCCGAGATGGACAACAAGTGGATGCGGCACGAGTACCGCCTCGCCACGCAGCGCCAGCGGCCGCTCGATGCGGTGGAGAAGCTGCGCCGTCGGCGCGGTCCGCTCGCCGCGGCCGAGCTGGAACGGCGGCTCAGGGATCGGGACGCGGGGGAGGGCTACTTCTATCAGCCGACCCAGCTCACGACCCGCGCCCGCCTGCGCCGCACCGCGCACGCGGACGCCGTGGGCCGGCGCTCGCCGCACCTGCGCCGCCGCCGCGCGGTGTTCTGGGCCGTGTTGGTGGGTTCGCTGATGGTGGGCGCTGGCGGGATCGCGCTCCCGATGCTCGGGGCCCCGCCCGAGTTTGTCCTCTTGTTCTTTGTCCCCGTGTTCGCCCTCCCCTTCCTCAACGCCTACGGGCGGCCGCCGCGCGGCGCGGGCGTGAGGGAAACCCGGCGCCGGCGGGGTCGCCTCGCCGCCGCGAGGCGCCGGCTCTCGGCCGTCGTCCTCGACGAGGACGGGACCACCCTCGACGCCGTGCTGGCCGCCTCGGCGGGCCGGCTCGCCGACGCTTCAGGCCCCGAGGACGGGGTCCCCGGCCTCCCGGCGGCGGGTGCGGCGCTCGCCGAGGAGCGCTCGCTGCGTGCCGTGGCGGTGCAGGCCTGGCGCGAGCTGGACCGGGCCGAGTCCCAGGCCCTGGCGGTGCATCGGACGCAGGCCTTCGCCGAGCGGCTCAAGACGCTGGGGCACCTCGTCGACGCGATCGGACGCCGGGACGAGGCCCTGGCCCTTGCGGCGGAGCAGACGCTGGCTATGCCGGCGGACGACCTCGCCTGAGCGGCCGGCGGCAATCCCCGGCACCCGGCCGAGGACGCGTCGTGCCCGCCGGATCGCGCTGGGGCGCCGCCCCGTGCGAGTCAGGCCAGCAGCGACCTGGCCCGCGAGGCCAGCTCGTCCTCGCGCTCTCGCAGGGCCTCGACAAAGGTGGAGGCCCTGGCGACATCGGCGGCGTGAGGCCGGCCCGCGCGCTCGCCACGAGGCCGGGAGGCCAGCTCCTCGAGGCGGCGCAGGGCGAGCAGCTGTGCCCGCACGCGCACGCGCCGGTCCTCCAGCTCGGGGTCACCGCTCCTGGCCTCGGCCGCTGTGGCGGAGAGGAGGGCCTCGTCCTCGGCGGTGAACAGGCCGCCCAGGCGGGCCCGCGTGGCCTCGAGCGCGTCGTCGTTCTCGCGGCGGGAGACGCGCTCCGGCCGGCGGCGGCCGATGAGCCAGAGCACGAGCAGCGAGAGTCCCGAGACCGCGAGCACCACGAGGGCCCCGAGGCCGAAGCGGACGGAGGCCGACTCCGTCCAGGCGGGCTTGCCGAGCGCGCCCGCCAGGTCCTGCTTGAGGTAGTACACGGCCCCGTAGGGGATGAAACGGGGGCGTTCAACGCTCACGCTCTCGGAGGAACCGGTGAGGTACTCCCCGCTGAGGCGCGGGGCCGGGGTGGGCCCCCAGGCCAGGCCCAGGTCGCGGTACTCGCCCTGCCCCACGTCGCGCACCACGATGAGCAGCACGTCGGGGAACAGGTCCCCGGTCGCGGGGTCGACGAGGTCGGGGCGGCTCGCGATCGCCGTGCGCACGGCCTGGCCGCGATCGCGGGAGGCGAGCAGCTCGAAGCGGCGTCCTGAGTCGTACTTGCTGGGGGTCGTTTCCCTCACGATGTCCTGCGCCGGGTCGGCGGGCAGCACGGCCACGGAGATGCGCCAGGGGATGAAGGCGCGCACCTCGTCCGCGTCCGATTGGGCCTGGGCCAGCGTGGGCCAGCCCTCGCCCTGCGGCAGGTCGGCGAAGCTGACGGGGTGCACGCGCCCGCGCTCGCCCACGGCGCTGATGACGGCCTGGGTACCCCAGATGATGCCGGCCAGCGCCAGGAGCGGGACGAGGAGCGAAACGCACCCGAAGCGCGAGCCGCGCCGACGCAGCCCCTCGCGCGCGGCCGGCGAGGCGAGCTCGTGCTGCACCCGCCCGGCCGGGGTATCCAGCTCGGCGGTGCGTTCCTGCACGAAGGCCTCGACGCCGCCGATGCTGAGGGCCGGGGCGTCCTCGCCGCGCGCCAGGGCGGAGAGCAGGGGCGCCTCGTCCCGGGACCAGGACTCGTCCCTTGCCGCCTCGCGCGCGGACGCCGGGTCGGTCGCGAGGAGCGCGGCCAGCGGGGCCAGGGCTTCGTCGAGGAGCGTCGAGGCCTCGCCTGCAAGCGTCCCCAGGGCGGCGAGGCTCGTGGCGGCGGCCGCGGGGTGGGCCGGTTCGTCGCTCTTCGCCCCCGTCTCGGCCCGCGTCCCGGGACGCAGGGCCAGGGCCTTGGTGCGGAGGGCATCGAGGCGTTCGACGATCGGGGCGAGCGCGCGTGCGGTTCCGGCGGACTCGCCGGCCAGCGCCTCCAGGCGATCGGGAGCTTCGATCACGGGGCGCGCTGCCCGGTCCCAGGCGTCGAGCGCGCTCGCGCCGCCGGAGAGGAGGGCCAGGCCGTCCTGTACCGCGTCGTCCGTGCCGTCCAGCCGCTCGGCCGCGCGCCGGAAGGCGCCGGCCTGCTCCGCCGAGAGGTCGCCCGCGGTGGGGAGGGCCCGGGGCAGCTGGGGGTATAGCTCGTCCTCGCGGCGCGTGAGCTCGAGCGACTTCTCCCGCACGCGGCCAGCGAGCCGCAGGAGGGCGCCGCGCAGGTTCTTGGGCCCCTGGCCGCCGACCTTGAGGTCACGCAGCGCGGCTTCGTTGAGGGCCGTGGCCTCGAGGTCCAGGTTCACGGTGGCGAGGTGCCTGGAGCCCACGGCGAGGGTGTGCCAGAGCTCGCGGCGCCGTTCGGCCCGGGCGGCGTGGCGGCGCCACAGGACGAGCGCCGCGACGAGGCTCGCGAGGATGAGGACCGCCCAGAGCACGGGCGAGCGGCCCAGCGCCTGCGCCTGAGCGTCCACCGCCGCGCGGGCCGCGAGCGCCGCGGAGCCGGCCAGCTGCCCCGCACGCTCCGAGGTCTGGAAGGCGTTGAGCACCATGTCGTTGCCGTTGGGCTCGTACTTTTCCTCGTTGTGGGGAACGTCCAGCCAGCCCTTGGCCACGCGCGCCCAGGAGTAGCGGCCATCCACGATGACGGCCACCCTGCCCCGTGGGGGATCCACGCAGGGGCGGGGGTTCTCGCTGCCGCACACGAGCAGCTCGGTGCGCTCGAAGGCCTTGAGCTCGCCTCCCCACACGGCGCGCACCTGGGCCTCGGTGACGGGGCCGCTCGCGATGCGCACGCTCACGCTGGAGGTGGGGATGCTGACGAACACCGCCACGAGGCTGAGCAGCACGGCGAGCCCGAGCGCTCCCAAGGCGGCCCACGGCGCGCCGGCGCGCGGTGCCCTGCTCGGCCCGACGGGCTGCGCCATGTGTCCCCCTGATGGCTTGCGGCCTCCCGCGGGGGCGGGGCGGCTGTGTGTGCCACAGCCTACGACGGCGGGGCGCCCTGGGTCGGGTGCGTTGGCCGGCCCCGCCCCCGGAGGCCGCGCCGGAGGAGGCCCCGGCCGTCGGACCGCACGCAAACGGCGCCCGGCCCCCGCAAGGGGACCGGGCGCCGTCGGGCACTCACGGCGGCGGTGAAGCCGCCTCAGCGATGGATCAGAACTTGCCCGTCATGGTGGTGACGTCCAGCAGGCCGTCCAGCTGATCGGCGGGGACCTGGCCCTCGCCGTCGCCGACGAAGCCGAGCGCGATGGTGGCCTCCTTGACGGTCAGCTTCTCCTTGACGGCCTTTTTGGCGATCTTGGCGGCGTTCTCGTAGCCGATGAACTTGTTCAGCGGCGTGACGATGGACGGGGAGGCCTCGGCCAGGAAGCGGCAGCGGTCCTCGTGGGCCTCGATGCCGTCGATCATCTTGTCGGCCATGACGCGCGAGACGTTGGCGAGCAGGCGGATCGACTCGAGCAGGTTCGCGGCCATGACCGGGATGCCCACGTTGAGCTCGAAGGCACCGTTCGTGGAAGACAGGGCGATCGTGGTGTCGTTGCCGATGACCTGGGCGGCGACCTGGATGGCGGCCTCGCAGATGACGGGGTTGACCTTGCCCGGCATGATCGAGGAGCCCGGCTGCAGGTCCGGGATCGCGATCTCGCCGAGGCCGGTGTTCGGGCCGGAGCCCATCCAGCGCAGGTCGTTGTTGATCTTCATGAGCGAGTACGCGATGTTGCGCAGCTGGCCGGAGGCCTCGATGAGACCGTCGCGGTTGGCCTGGGCCTCGAAGTGGTTGCGGGCCTCGGTGATCGGCAGGGCCGTGTTGCGGGCCAGCTCGGCGATCACGCGCTGCGGGAAGCCGTCCGGGGTGTTGATGCCCGTGCCCACGGCGGTGCCGCCGAGGGGGACCTCGGCCACGCGCGGCAGGGAGGCCTCGATGCGCTCGATGCCGTAGCGGACCTGCGCCTCGTAGCCGCCGAACTCCTGGCCAAGGGTGACCGGGGTGGCGTCCATGAGGTGGGTGCGGCCGGACTTGACGACGTCCTTGAACTCCGCGGCCTTGCGGGAGAAGGAGGCGGCCAGGTAGGTCAGCGCCGGGATGAGGTCGTTGATCAGGGCGTTCGTAGCGGCCACGTGCACCGAGGTCGGGAAGACGTCGTTGGAGGACTGCGAGGCGTTGACGTGGTCGTTCGGGTGCACCTCGGTGGTGGAGCCCTTGGCCTTCAGCGCGCGGTTGGCGAGCTCGGCGATGACCTCGTTGGTGTTCATGTTCGAGGACGTGCCGGAGCCCGTCTGGAACACATCGATGGGGAACTGGTCGTCGTACTCGCCCGTGGCGACGGCCTCGGCGGCCTCGACGATGGCCTCGGCGCGCTCGGCGTCCAGGACACCCAGCTCGGCGTTGGCGATCGCGGCGGCACGCTTGACCTCGGCCAGCGCACGGATGTGCTGGTGCTCGAGGGTCTTGCCGGAGATCGGGAAGTTCTCGACGGCGCGCTGCGTCTGCGCGCGGTAGAGGGCGTTCACCGGGACGAGGACCTCGCCCATGGTGTCGTGTTCAACTCGGAATTCCGTGGAATCAGCCATGGTTCCGATGCTACCGCCCGCGCGAGGCCTCCACGTGCGCTCAGGATCTTCGGTGACGGGCGACGCCCGGGTGAGCACGCGGCGTCGGACAGCGTGCTGCCCTGTCCACGCTGTGAGGCGCGCATCGCGCTGTGAGGCGGGAAAACCCCGCCTCACAGCGCGTTCTTGGCCTCAAAGCCTGGGCTTGAGGACCTGCCCGACGGCGCATGGGCGGCTCAGGCGCGCGAGGGCGCCTCGCGCACGAAGGCCAGGAGCGCCTCGTTCACCTCGTCGGCGTGCGTGATGCCGAGGCCGTGCGGGGCGCCGGAGATGACCACGAGGCTCGAGCCGGGCAGGGCAGCGTGGGCGCGGGCTCCGGAGTACTCGAGGGGCACCATCTCGTCGGCGTCGCCGTGGATGATCGCGGCCGGGACGTCCACCTTGGCCAGGTCCCCGCGGAAGTCCGTGGTGCTGAAGGCCTCCTGACAGCGGGCGATCGCGGTGGGATCCGCGGTCTTGGCCCAGGCGAGGGCCTGCGCCGCGATCTCCTCGCCCACGAGCAGCTCGCCGTTGACGCTGAAGAACGCGCCGGCGATCATCTCGAGGAAGCCGTCGCGGTCGTTGGCGAGGTACTCGTTGGCCTCGCGCCACGCGGCGTCCACGACCGGCCCGTCCGGGTTGTCGGGGGTGTTGGGCAGGAACGGCGGGATGGCCGCGAGCAGGACGATGCCGCGCAGTCGCTCGCTGCCGTGGGTGCCGACGTAGCGGGCCACCTCGCCGCCGCCCATGGACCAGCCCACGAGCGTGGCGTCGCGCAGGTCGAGGGCCTCGAGGATCCCGTGCAGGTGCTGGGTGAGGCGGTCGTAGTCGTAGGCCTCGCCGTGGCTCGGCTCGGACTCGCCGAAGCCGGCGCGGTCGTAGGAGATGACGCGATGACCGGCGCCCACGAGTGCGGTCTCCTGGCGCTCCCAGATCTCGAGCCGCTGCGGCCAGGGGTGGATCAGCACCACGGGGGCGCCCTCGCCGCCCGTGTCCTTGACGCGCAGAGAGATCGTGGACTCGGCGTCCGGAACCTGGACGGTGGTGATGCTCATGCGTGTTCCCCTTGCCGGCCGCGCCTCGCGGCCCTCGCTGTGCTGGTGGTGCCTTTCACCCTAGGCGGCGGGTCGCCGGCGTGGCGAGCGTGGCGCGGGCGCTGCGTCAGGCGCCCTTGCGTGCCGACATCTCGGCGATCCAGATCGGCGCGAACGGGGAGATGCAGCCCGGCGCCACTGGATAGTCCTTGAGCACCTCGAGGCGCTCGCCGATCTCGCTTGCACGGGCCCGGCGGGCCTCGTCCTCGATGCCGATCGTCGCGAGGGCCTGGTTCATGGCCCATTGCAGGCGCTCGGGGGCCTCCTTCATGCGCGCCTCGATCGTGGCCAGGAGCGCGTCGTGGTCGAGTGCTTCCTTGCCCTTCGCGATCGTCTCCGAGACAAGCGCCCAGCCGGCGCTCTCCACGACGGGGTCGGCGTCCGCGAGCCAGAGCTCGCGCAGCGCCGGGGAGTGCTTGGACTTCTTGACGATGTAGTTCACGAACCAGTCCTGCACCTTGGGCAGGGAGGCCTCGCGCAGCATGGCGTCCAGTCGATCCGGGGTGAAGGCCGACGGGCGCACCATGAGCAGGGCCAACAGCCGGGCGTCCGGGGAGCCGGAGGCCCAGAGCTCCTCGGCCAGCTCGGCGTCCTTGCCGAGGCGCTTGGCCACGCCGCGCAGGGCGGTCAGGTTCACGGCGTGCTCGTCGCCGTGGCGCCGGTTCACCGCGAGGACACGCTCGTCGCGCATCGACTCGAGCTCGGCGAGGACGTCGGTGGTGCTCATGCTGTTCCCCCCTGGGCGGTGGCGGTGGCGGGGCGGTGGCGGTGGGGGCCCGCGGGGTCGCCAGGGCCCCAGCTTAAGCGCGGGTGGCCGGGCGGTGCCCGACGGCGGGTGGCCGGCTGGGCGGCGGTGTGCCGGGCCGGGGTGAACTAACCTCAAGCCATGACCGCCTTCCCCCCGGACGCCGCGAGCGCGGCGCTCGCCGCCGACGTCGCCGTCTTCACGTTGCGCGAGGAGGGTCTGTGCCTGCTGCTGGTCCGCCGCGGGGTGGAGCCGTTTGTGGGGGAGTGGGCCCTGCCCGGCGGCTTTGTCTTGAACGGCGAGTCCGTGGAGGCCGCCGCGCGCCGCGAGCTCGCCGAGGAGACGGGCCTGTCCGTGCTGGAGGGCATGCACCTGGAGCAGCTGGGCAGCTACGGCGAGCCGGAGCGCGATCCCCGCGGCCGCGTGCTCTCCGTGGCCCACGTGGCGCTGCTGCCCTTCCTGCCGCTGCCCGAGTCGGGCAGCGACGCGAGCGAGGCGCGCTGGTGGCCCGTGGCCTCCCTGCCGGGCCTCGCGTTCGACCACGCGCTGATCGTGGCCGACGCCGTGGAGCGCGTGCGCGCCAAGCTCGAATACACCACCCTGGCCACGGCCTTCCTTCCCGCCGCGTTCACGCTCGCCGAGCTGCGCGGCGTCTACCAGAGCGTGTGGGGTTCGGCCCCCGATCTGTCCAACTTCCGGCGCAAGGTGCTGGCCGTCGAGGGCTTCGTGGAGCCGACGGGCGGCTCCCGCTCGGCGGGCCCGGGTCGCCCCACCGCGCTGTACCGGGCCGGCGAGACCGCCGAGATCTTCCCGCCCTTCCGGCGCGACGACACCTAGCGCGCGTCCCGCGGACGCGCACCCCGCGGCGCCCCAAGAGCCCGCCCTCCCGGCAGGACGCCGGCCCCGCGCCGTGCGGGCGCCCCTCAGCGCCCGCCCCACGCGCCGTCGTGCGGCGCCGAACCGTGTTCCCCCTCACCCTTGCCATCCATCACAACCCACGTTATGGTCAACATGACCAACATAAATGGTCGCTTCGACCAAAACTCAAGGAGGCCGTCATGGGCGGGGGATTCTGGAGCAACGCAACGTACAACCGGGTGACGGGGGCGCGCCTGCGCGCCGGGGCGACCTTCGGCTACGACGCCGAGGTGCGTTCGGGCCGGGCGAGCGGCCCGCACCCGAGCCTCGACCCCTCGCTGCCGAACGGCCTCGGGCTGCGAGTCAGGGAGTCGCGCGACAGCGCCGAGCACCCGCTCTCCACGCCGATCGTGGTGGGCTTCGACTCGACCGGGTCCATGGGCTCGGTGCCGCGGACGGTGCAGCGCAAGCTCGCCACGCTCTTCGAGCTGCTCGTGGAGAACGGCTACGCCACCGACCCGCAGATCGCGATCGCCACCTACGGCGACGCCGTCTGCGACGACGTCCCGCTGCAGATCAGCCAGTTCGAGTCGGACAACCGCATCGACGAGAACCTCGACCGGCTCTACCTGGAGGGCGGTGGCGGCGGCAACGGCGGCGAGACGAGCCAGCTGCTCATGTACTACCTGGCCCACCACACGGCCACCGACGCGTGGGACAAGCGCGGCAAGCGCGGCTACCTCTTCCTTATCGCCGATGAGATCCAGGTGCCGATCTCCGCCCGGCACGTGGCCGACGCGATCGGCGACCGCCGGCCGCTCGGGCCCCTGGATGTGCACTCCATCGCGCGTGACGTGAGCGAGCGCTGGGACGTCAAGGTGCTGCTCATCGACAACTGGGCGGCCCGCTCGCAGGGTTCGCGGAGCTTCTACTCGGAGCTGTTCGGGCGCGAGGCCATCGTGGACGTCGAGGATCCGGAGATGATCGCCGAGACCATCGCCGCCGTGGTCGGCGTGTGTGAGGGGCGCGGCGTGGACCAGGTCAGGGACGACCTCGAGGCCAGGGGAGCGTGGGGCGTGGTGCCCAACGCCGCCCGGTCGGCCCGGGCGGGCGGCGCGGGCCGGGCGGGCGGCGCGACCCGCGCCCCGCTCGCCCTGGGCCCGGGCCGCGGCCGGTCCTTCGATTCGATGGGAGGTCGCTAGCCATGGGCGCGCGGGCCGACATCGTGGTGGGGCTGGGCTTCGGCGACGAGGGCAAGGGAGCGGCGGTCGACTACCTGAGCACCCGCGGCGCCCGGCTCGCCGACCGGGTGGTGCGCTTCAACGGTGGGGGCCAGGCCGCCCACACCGTGGTGGCTGGAGGCCTCAAGCACACCTTCTCCACCTTCGCCTCGGGCACGCTCGCCGGCGTGCCGGGGTGGATCGGCCCGCGCTGCACCTTCGCCCCCGGCCCGGCCGCGGCCGAGGCCGCGGCGCTGCGGGGGCTGGGGCTGACGCCCCGGCTCAGCGTCAGCGAGGACGCCCTCCTGACGACACCCCTGCACGTCGCCGCCAACCTGGCGAGGGAGGCCGCCCGCGGCGCGGGCGCGCACGGCACCACCGGGACGGGCTTCGGCGAGACCATCGGCGCCTCCGAGGCGCTCAGCGACGCCGGCCTGCCCGTGCTGCGGGCCGGCGATCTTGGTTCGGTCGACGCCCTCCTGGCCGGGCTGCTGGCGCTGCGCGATCACCTCGGGGCGCGGGGGCTGCTGGCAGTGGAACCGGGGGAGACGGAGCTGCTCGACGTGGCCGCGCGGATGCGCTCGGCGCTCGCCGCGAGCGGGGTCCTGGTCCTTCCCACCGAGCTGCTCCTGGAGGAGCTGGGAAGCGGGTACACGGTCTTCGAGGGGGCGCAGGGGCTTGGGCTGGACGAGAACCTGGGGGCCCAGCCCCACACGACGTGGTCGACCACCACGCCCGCGAACGCCCGCCGCCTCGCCGCGGCGGCAGGGATCGGGGAGGTGCGGGCGTTCGGCTGCCTGCGGACGTACTCGACGCGCCACGGGGCCGGCCCGCTGCCGGGCGAGGGCGCCCTGCCCTTCGCACCGGCCGAGCCGGACAATCCCGACGACGGCGCGCAGGGGGCGTTCAGGACGGGCGCCCACGATCCCGAAGTGATCGAGTGGGCCGTGCGGGCCAGCGGCGTCGACGCGCTGTGCGTCTCGCACCTGGACGTGTTCGACCCCTTCGTCACGATCGCCGGGCGGGCGGGGATCGGCGACTTTGGGCCCGTTGAGTTCGTGGCGCACGGGCCGGGTCGCGGGGACCGCCGGGCACCGTAGCTCGCGCGGGCCGGCGCTCAACGCGCGAGGGCCCGCCCCGGACGATCCGGGACGGGCCCTCGAGGGCGATGGGGCTCAAAGCACCACGTGCACGGCGCCCGTGGCAAGGTCGTAAACGGCGCCCACGATCTTCAGGCGCCCGGCCTCCTCGGCCTCGGCCAGGACGGTGGAGGCCTCGCGCAGGCGCTCCACGGTGCGCGCCGTGTGCACCGAGACGGCCTCGTCCACTGAGGTGTGGCCGGCGTTGCGGGCGGCGATGACGGACGGCAGGATGCGCTCGACGAGCGAGGCGACCGAGCCGCCGGGGGTGTCGCCCGTGCTCAGCGTGTGGTCGGCGGCTGTGACGGCGCCGCACGAGGTGTGGCCCAGGACCAGCACGAGCGGAACCTCAAGCTCGGCCACGGCGAACTCCACGGAGCCCACCACGGTCTCGCCGAGGGTGTGGCCGGCGGTGCGCACGGCAAACAGATCGCCGTAGCCGGCGTCGAAGGCGAACTCCATGGGTACGCGCGAGTCCGAGCAACCGAGCACGGCGGCGATGGGGTGTTGGCCGCCGGCCAGGACGGTGCGGTGATCCACGGAGGTGCGCGGGCGCTCCGGGCGCCCGGCTCGCGCGCGCTCGGCGCCATCGAGCAGGGTCTTGAGGGCCTCATCGGGGGACAGGGTGCGGGTCTCGCTCATGCGCCCCAGATTACGCCCGGGGCCGCCCGCTCTTCGAGCGATGGCGCCGACGTGACGCAACGCCAAGGCGCCCGCCGTCCCTCCCGTGAGGAGGGGCGGCGGGCGCCTGTCGCTCGATGGGCCGCGCTCAGCGGCCAGGGGCCGCCTTCTGCACGAGGGTCGCCAGCTCGCCCATGAAGTCCTCGTCGCCGCCGTCGACGCGCACGATGTAGGTGTAGCCGTCGATCTCGGTGACGAGCAGCGACTTGGGCTTCTTCTCGCTCGGCAACTTGCGCTCCTCCCAGGCGACGCCGTCGATCTGGCGCGTGGCACCCGTGGGGAGCGAGCCGTCCGTCACGAGGGAGATCCACGAGGGATTCGCGGCGTCCGTCTGCAGCACCTCGCCGTAGTGGGTGTCGCCCTTGATGACGCCCAGGCTCCAGTAGCCCACGCCGTCGGCCGCGCCTGCGTTCCAGGTGGCGCGGTTGACGTACCAGCCATCCGGCCAGCTAGGGTTCAGGGCCTTGAAACCCTGGGTGGTGATGTTCTGCTGCGCCGCCTGCGCCACGGCCGCCTGGTCCACGTGCTGGCGGTCGTAGGTGTCCTTGGAGCTGCCGGGGTTCAGGAAGACCACGGGAAGCACCACGGCGAGCGTCAGGCCCACCGAGATGAACATGCCCTTGATGGTCTGATTGGCACGCTTGAGCTGCTTCTCGGTCAGCGGGGCCTTGAAGCCGGGCTCGCCCGGAAGCGGGGCTCGCGGTGCCTCAACGGCGGGCTCGGCGGGCGCGGCGGGCTCCACGGGCTCGACGCTCGGCTGGCTGAGGGGGGCTGAATCGTTCTGCGGCACCCACCCATTGTTCCGCACCCGCGCGCGCAGACCTAAAGCGCCGGCGGTCGGACCTTAGCCACAGTGCGGCGTCGTCTTCGTCACCCCCGCCCGGCCCGGGCCGCGCCGAGCGCTTAGAATGGCCTCGCACGGTGTGGTGGCAATGGCCGCCACGCGCCCACTTGCCTGAAGAGGAAACCCGTGACCGTCGAACACGACTACTCGCACCTGTCCCCGCGCCTGTCCGTTAGCGATGCCGAGCCGGACCGCAACCTGGCGCTCGAGCTGGTCCGCGTCACCGAGGTCGCAGCGATCGCCTCCGGCCCGTGGGTCGGCATGGGAGATAAGAACTCCGCCGACGGCGCCGCCGTGGATGCCATGCGCTCCATGCTCGGCTCCGTCAACGTCAACGGCGTCGTGGTGATCGGTGAGGGCGAGAAGGACGAAGCCCCCATGCTCTTCAACGGCGAGCACGTCGGCTCGGGCGAGGGCCCGGAGGTCGACGTCGCCGTCGATCCCATCGACGGCACGCGCCTGACCGCCCTCGGCGTCAACAACGCCCTCTCCGTCCTGGCCGTCGCCGAGCGCGGCTCCATGTTCGACCCCTCCGCCGTGTTCTACATGGAGAAGCTCGTGGTCGGCCCCGCCGCCGCCGAGTTCGTCGACCTGCGCCTGCCGGTCAAGCAGAACATCCAGCTCATCGCCAAGGCCCTCGGCAAGAAGGTCTCCCAGGTCACCGTGACGGTCCTGGACCGCCCCCGCCACGAGGGCCTCATTCGCGAGATCCGCGAGGCCGGCGCCCGCACCAAGCTGATCATGGACGGCGACGTCGCCGGCGCGATCGCCGCGGCCCGCCCCGACTCCGGCGTCGACGCCCTCATGGGCATCGGCGGCACCCCCGAGGGCATCGTCACCGCCTGCGCCATCCGCGCGCTCGGCGGCGTCATCCAGGGCCGCCTGTGGCCCAAGGACGAGGAAGAGAAGCAAAAGGCGCTGGACGCCGGCCACGACCTGAACCGCGTCCTGACCACCAACGACCTGGTCACGACCGACAACTGCTACTTCGCCGCGACGGGCATCACCGACGGCGATCTGCTCAAGGGCGTGCGCTACCGCGGCAACCGCATCGTGACGCAGTCGCTCGTCATGCGCGCCAAGTCCGGCACGGTCCGCATGGTCGAGGCCGAGCACCAGGCCAGCAAGTGGGAGGCCTTCACGCGCTGACGCGCGGAAGGAACGCACCACCAACGACGGCGGCGCCCCACCTGGAACAGGTGGGGCGCCGCCGTCGTGCATGGCGTGGGTGCCCGCCGCGGCGGGCGGGGCCTCAGCTCAGCGGCGTGAAGGCCACGTAGGCCTCGAGCGCTGCGTCGCCCTCCGCCGTGGCCGGGGCGTCGTTCGCCTCGACGAAGGCGCTCTCGCCGGGGCCGAGCGTGAGCTCGGCGCCGCCAGCTCGCAGGGTCAGGGATCCAGAGACCACGACGACGGCGCACGGCCCGCCCGCCGGCAGGGTCACCGGGGCGGCGGCGTGGGTGAGCAACCCGAGATCAAACTCGGTGAAGCCCGAGCGATACACGGCCAGGCCCTCCGCGAGCTGCTCCGGCTCCACCGCGTGGGGCTCGGTGGCCTCGAAGCGCACGACCTTCAGGAGCTCGGGCACGTCCACGTGCTTGGGCGTGAGCCCGCCGCGCAGGACGTTGTCGGAATTCGCCATGATCTCCACACCCGTGCCGTGAAGGTAGGCGTGGATGTTTCCGGCCGGCAGCGACATGGCCTGCCCGGGGCGCAGGGAGACCAGGTTGAGCATGAGGGCCAGGAGCACGCCCGTGTCGCCCGGGTAGAAGCCGGCCAGGCGGGGGAGCAGGCCGAGGGAGGCGTCGGCGGCGGCCGCCGCGTCGGGGGCGGCATCCACGGCGCGGGCAGCGAGCGTCGCGAGGCGGCGCACGTCCTCGCCGTCGCCCAGGAGCAGCGCCACGGCGGGGGCCAGGTCCCCGGCGGTGAGCGCCGCCGTGAGATTCTGCGCCGCGGCGGCGGCCGCGCGCTCGTCCACGGCGGCGGCCAGCCACGCGAACGCGCCGGCGGCCTCGGCCGGGCGGCGGAAGCCGGAGAGCGCCTCGAAGGCCGTCAGGGCCACGATCATCTCGGGCTTGTGCTGATCGTCCTTGTAGTTGCGATCCGGCGCGTCGATGGCCGGGCCGTTCGCCTCCTCGAACGCAAAACCGGCGGCGGCCTGCTCCAGCGTGGGATGCACCTGCAGCGAGAGCGGGGCCGCGGCGGCCAGGATCTTCAGGAGATAGGGCAGCCGCCCGTAGCGCTGCGCCACCTCCGCGCCGAGCGTTCCCGCGGGGTCGGCCTCGATGGCGGCGTCGAGCGGCAGGCCGCTCGGCTCCACCACGCTCGGAGCGCCCGGATGGGCGCCGATCCACATCTCCGCCTCGGGGGAGCCAGAGGCCTCGCGGCCGAAGAGCTCGGCCATGGAGGTGGTTGACCCCCAGGCATAGTCCCGAATGGTCGTGCTCAGCTTGTCCATGCGTCTCTTCCGTAAAAGTGGCCTGGTCCGGGGGGCGGTGATCGGCGCTGATCAGCCGGCGGTGCAGGCGTCGTTGTTCTGGGCGATCTGCGAGATGAGGTCGAGGTTGTACTTGAGCCCGGACTTCTCCAGGCGCACGAGGTAGTCCTCGTCGATGGGGGAGCCGTTGGGCTGGGTGGTGGGCACGTCGTCGTGGTTCTTGAGGGTGCTCTCGCCGTCGTTCTCGTCCACCGTGGAGCCGGTGTCGGAGGACGCCTTCGGAGTCGAGGAAGCCTTGGCCGAGCTCGAGGCCGAGCCGGAGGCCTTGGCGGAGTCGCTCGCCTTCTGCGAGGCCTGCGCCTTCTTGGAGGCCTGGGCCTCCTTGGCCGCCTTCGCGCCGGCGTCCGTTGCCTTCTCCACGAGCGCGTCGACGCGCGTGTGGATGAGCTCGTAGTCGGGGAAGGTGGAGAACTTGTCGGCCGCCGTGCCGAAGTCCGGGGCACCCAGCGTGAGCCGTAGGAAGGCGTTCTTGCGCGCCATGTCCGCGAGGTTCACGAAGTCGCCGAGCTGGCCCTGTGGCAGATCCGTGTGAACGATCTGCTTGCCCGTGTCCATGATGCCCGTGAACTTGGTCAGCAGCGTCTGCGGGGTGAACTGATTGATCATGGCCTGCTGCAGGCACTGCTGGCGGCGGATCCGGTGGTAGTCGGTCGTGAAGTCGCGCGAGCGCGCGAACCACAGCGCCTGGTTGCCCGTGAAGTGGTGCTCGCCCGGGGCGAACCAGTGGGTCTTGATGGTGGTGCCGGGCCACGGCTTCTTGGTGTTGTAGGGGACCCAGCCGCCCGAGGTGATGGTGACGCCTCCCATGGCGTCGATGAGGTCCTTGAAGCCGCCCATGTCCACCACCACGTAGGCCTGGACCGTGAGCCCGGTGACGGCGCTTGCCGCCTCCTTGGTCGCCTCGGCGCCGGCGTCCTGGCCCGGGTACAGGTCCGCGTGCTTCTCGGCGACCGTGGGATAGATCGCGTTGAAGATGCACTCGTCGCCGCAGTTGAAGCCGTTGGGGTAGATCTTGTGCATCGGCGAGTTATCCGGGAACGGCACGTTCTGCAGATTGCGGGGGATCGAGATGACGGCCGTGCGGCCGCTCGCCGCGTCGATGGACCACACCGCGGAGGAGTCAGGACGCAGGCCGATGCGGTCGCTGCCGGCGTCTCCGCCCATGACCAGGATGTTGTAGCGCCCGTCCACGGCCTCGATGGGCGGCCCGGAGGCGAAGATGCCCGAGAGCGCGTCGCGGCCCTTGAGCAGCACGTAGCTGCCGTAGCCGAGCGATCCCGAGGTCAGCACCATGGCGGCGACGACGGCCGTGGGCACGATGGCCTTCATGCCCGGGGCCAGCAGCCCCGGTCGGATGATGGCGAGCGTGTTGAGGAAGAGGGCGAGCCAGCCGAGCGCCAGCAGGGCCAGGGCGATGCCGCCCACGAGCTGGAACGTCGAGTCGGCCACGAGCGAGATGAGCCAGCTGCGCTTGACGAGCAGCAGGACCACGGCGGCCACGATGAGCGCCCAGCACGCCACCGTGACGGTGAGCGCCGCGCGCCCGAGGCGCTTGTTCCCTGCCACCACCTGGGCACCGCCCGGTACCAGCAGCGTGAGCAGCCACAGCGTCCACGCCCGCTTGGTGCGGGTGGGGGCGCTGGACTCCTCCGGGTGCCGGAGCGGATCGTCCTGGTTGAGCAGGGAAGGACTCATGCGCTGGCGCCGCCTCGTCGTTCGGCCAGCGCCGCGCCCTTGGCCTCGGCGACCTCGCGCAGCTGCTCCGAGAACGAGACGAGCGCGGCGCGCAGGCGTGCCGCCTCCTCGTCGCGGCCCGCGGAGAGGATGCGCGCGGCCAACAGGCCGGCGTTGCGGGCGCCACCGATGGACACCGTGGCCACCGGCACGCCGGCGGGCATCTGCACGATGGAGAGCAGGGAGTCCATGCCGTCCAGGTACTTCAGCGGCACGGGGACACCCACGACGGGCAGGGGCGTGACCGAGGCGAGCATGCCCGGCAGGTGGGCGGCACCGCCGGCGCCCGCGATGATCACGTCGAGGCCGCGCTCGTGGGCGCTCTTGCCGTAATCGATCATCTGCTGGGGCATGCGGTGGGCGGAGACGACGCCCACCTCGTAGGCGATCCCGAACTCGTCGAGCGCGTCGGCGGCGGCCTCCATGACGGGCCAATCGGAGTCGGACCCCATGACGATGCCGACGCGTGGGGAGGTGTTCTGGGAGCTCATGCCTTGCAATGCCTTGCCTTGAAGTGGGTGGGTCGGTGCCGTGCGCTGGGCGGGAGCCCCGACCAGCGCACGGCGTCACGGCGCTCAGGCGCCGTCGCGGATGATGCCGGCCACGCGGCCGGCGCGCTCGCGCAGGGAGTCGACGTCGGCGCCGGGGGCGCCCACGAGGTTCACGTGGCCGATCTTGCGCCCGGGGCGCACCGACTTGCCGTACATGTGCACCTTGGCCTCGGGCTCCGCGGCCAGGGCCGCGGGGAAGGCAGCGTGCAGATCCTGGTTCGCCCCGCCCAGGTAGTTCTTCATGATGGTGGGGCCGGCCAGCGGATTCGTGGCACCGAGCGGCCAATCCAGCACGGCACGCAGGTGCTGCTCGAACTGGCTCGTGACCGCGCCGTCCTGCGTCCAGTGGCCCGTGTTGTGCGGGCGCATGGCCAGCTCGTTGATGATGAAGCCGGGCGCGCGGCCGGGCACCTCGAAGAGTTCGACGGCGAGCACTCCGGTAACGCCGAGCTCGGAGGCCAGGGACGTGGCGGTCTCCACGGCGGCGGCCTGCACCTCGGGGGAGAGGTCCTGGGCCGGGGCGATGACCTCGTCGCACACGCCGTCCACCTGGATGGTGTGGGCCATGGGCCAGGCGCGCACCTCGCCGGAGGGGCGGCGCGCCACGAGCACGGAGAGCTCGCGGGAGAAGTTCACCTTCTCCTCGAGCAGCACGGTGCTGGTCTGCATCCACTCGGCGACGCCCTCGGCCTCGTTGCGCTCCACGATCCGCACGCCCTTGCCGTCGTAGCCGCCGCGCGGCGTCTTGGCGACGATGGGCCAACCGATCTCGTCGCCGAAAGCCAGGACGTCCTCGACCGTTGCGGCCTCGGCCCAGCGCGGGTTCGGCAGGCCGAGGCGCTCTGCCGCCTTGCGCATGACGAGCTTGTCCTGCGCGTGGCGCAGCGCCTGCGAGCCGGGGCGCACCGCGATGCCCTCGGCCTCCATCTCCTGCAGGAGGTCCTGCGGGACGTGCTCGTGGTCGAAGGTCACGACGTCGACGGTGCGGGCGAAGGCCAGCACCGCTTCGCGGTCCTTGTAGTCCCCGATCGGGGCGGTGGCCACGGCGCGGGCGGAGGAAACGTCGGCAGACTCACACAGGATGGAGAGGTCGATGCCGAGGTTCAGAGCAACGGGGGCCATCATCCGGGCGAGCTGTCCGCCGCCGATGACGCCGATTTTGGGGCTAGTCACCCCACCAGGTTAGCGAAACGAGGCCGCCGCCGTGGCCGCGCTACGCGGCGAGGGGGCTGTGAACGCGCCTGGGTGTTGCCTGGGTCTTGTGCGGCAGGAGTACCCGCCGCGACCCGTTCGGGGCGGGCACGGCGCTAGGATGGGGCGTTGCGCCGCGAGCTGTCGGCGCCGGGCCGGGGCACCTGGGGTGCCCATCTGCGGCCCACTACGAGGGAATTGACGAAGGACTCGAGTGAACAAGCTGTATCAGCGCCTGATCGGCCTCATCCAGATGCTGTGGCGCGAGGTCGCCAAGTTTGGCGTGGTCGGGGCCGTGGCCTGGGTGATCGACTCGGGGATCTACCTCTACCTCATGAACGGCCCCATGCACTCCGGTGAGGTCTGGGCCAAGGGCTGGGCCACCGTGGTCGCCTCGATCTTCTCGTGGGCCGCCAACCGCTACTGGACCTTTCGTCACCGCAAGCAGGCGAACATGGGGCGCGAGGTGACGCTCTTCATGGTCATGAACGCCATCGGCCTGCTCATCGCCGCCGGGTGTGTCGCCTTCACGAAGTACGTGCTGCACCTGGACTCGAAGACCGCGCTGTTCATCGCCGGTTCCGTGGTGGGCCTCGTGCTCGGCACGATCTTCCGTTACTTCGCCTACCGCTTCTGGGTCTTCAACGACGTCATGGACGAGGAAGAGGCCTTCAAGGGCGATCACGAGTTGCTCAAGCGCGAGCCCACGGGCGCCATCCCGGTCGTCGAGGCCGAGGCCCTGCAGGTGGCCCGCGATCTGCAGGGTGCCGCCGGCTTCGACCCGGACGCCCCGCTCACGGACGAGGCGGAGGCCGAGCTCACGGCCGACGCCGCGCGCCGCTCCGGCGAGGCCTAAGCAAGCGGCCGCGCCGGGCCGCCCGAGGCGGCGGGGGTTCGCACCCCGCACGCCGTCGCGGCTCAGGCCAGGGAGCGTGTGACACGCTCCTGGGCCCGCAGCCTCTCGCTCAGCCCACCCTCGGGCGCGAGCACCACCGATCCCGCGGCGCCGGAGCGCAGCAGCGCGGTGAGCGCGGCCAGCAGACCGGCCTGCGCCGGCACCTCGAGCGCCGCGCCTTCCCCGTCCTCGCCCCCGGCGAGGAGTTCACCCAAAGTCAGCTCCGCGCCGTCGTGCTCCCACGCCGCGGCGTCCGCCTGGCCAGGCTGGGCCAGCAGGCGGTCCGGATAGGCCCTGACCTCGGCCGCGTGATCCACCGCGCCGGCCGGGAGCGGTGCCCCGAAGCTCACCGCGAGGGCGGCCGTCGTGACGGCGAGGACCTCGGGGTGTGCCGCGGCTTCCGGCGAGGCGGGGTCGGTCGTGATGAGCAGATCCGCGTCCTCGAGATCGGCGGGGCCCACCTGAGCCCCGAGCGAGAGGGCCGCGAGCACGAGCGGGAGGACGCGCCAGTGGGCCGGGGCCTGCACTGCCACCCGGGAACCCGGACCGATGCCCCATTCGGCATCAAGCAACCCGGCATTCTTGGCCCACCAATTCACGAGCACGCGCCCGCTCAATTCGATGCGCGCGGGCTCCAGCGAGAGATCCACGAGGGCGGGGCTGGTGGACGCTGCGCGCTGGGCCGCCCAGCGCAGCAGGGCGGCTCCGGCGCCGTCGGCGCGGGACATCGTCGGCATGAATTCCTCCAGAATCTCGATTTTTGGGGGAATTTGGTGCCACATTCGTGAACAGACATTTGACGCCCCCGACTTACACCAGTGTAATTACTGGTGTGACGCCGGGTGCATGACCACCACAGCACGGTGGCCGGAACCGAGGGGAACGGGATTCGGCCTACTCGGTGTTACGTGAAAGCACACTGACGAAGGGTTCAGAACCATGGGGAACGTCGTACGCAAGGGCGCAGTGACCGCCGCCGAGCCCCAGAATGCCCGGCCCAGGAACGTACCGGCCGATTGGTTCCTTGACCCGGCCGATCCGGACGCCGCCGAGCGTTACGAGGCGGGTCGCTCCCTCGAGGACGCGGCCACCGCCTTCCTGGAGAGCCACAGCGAGGCCCCCGCGCTCCTGCGCCTCCTCCCCGACGAGGACCTGGCGGACGCCGGGCTCCTCCCCGACGAGGAGCTCCAGCCCGCGCCGAACCGCGTCTGGCTCCCCGTGCCCGGCTTCCCCGGCGCCGAGGACGAGGGCGAGCTCGGCTGGCAGACCGAGGCGCTCTGCGCCCAGACCGACCCCGAGGCGTTCTTCCCCGAGAAGGGCGGCTCTACGCGCGACGCCAAGAAGGTGTGCGCCTCCTGCACCGTGCGCTCCGAATGCCTCGAGTACGCCCTCGCCAATGACGAGCGCTTCGGCATCTGGGGTGGCCTTTCCGAGCGCGAGCGCCGTCGACTCCGGAAGCGAGCGAACTGATTCCTGGCACCGCGTACGTCACCGTCCTCGTCGTCTCGCACGACGGGGAGCCCTTCCTTGCCCGCACCCTGAGCGCCCTGCGCGCTCAGAGCCGCGTGCCGGACGCCTGGGTGGGGGTGGACGCGGGCTCGAAGGATTCCAGCCGCGCCCTGCTCACCGCCGGCCTGCCCGGCTCGGCCACGGTGCTCGAGGCCCCGGGCGCCGCCTTCGGCGCGGCAGTGCGCCGCGGCGTTGACGCGGCCCCGGTCGCTCCAGCCGGCACGGAGCGCTGGCTCTGGCTCATGCACGACGACGCCGCGCCGGCGCCCGATGCGCTCGAGACGCTGCTCGAGGCCATCGAGAAGGCGCCGTCCGTCACCGTGGCCGGCACCAAGCAGATGGACGCACGGCGTCCGGACCGCGTCCTGGACGCTGGCCTGACCATGACCCGCTCCGGGCGGCGTTTCAACGCCGTGGCCGCGGGCGAGGTGGACCAGGGCCAGTACGACGACGTCTCGGACGTCCTGGGCGTGAACTCGGCCGGACTGCTCGTGCGCGCCGATGTGTTCGAGCAGCTCGATGGCTTCGACCCGGCGCTGCCCGGCGTGGGCGACGATGTCGACTTCTGCCGCCGCGCCCGGCTCTCCGGGCACCGCGTCATCCTCGTTCCCGCCGCCAAGGTGCTGCACGAGCCCGACGCGGTCGAGGCGGTGTCCGGCCCGCGCGCCGTGGAGCGCGCCGCCGCCTACTCCTGCCTGAAGTTTGCCCCGGCCTGGGCCGTGCCGTTCCTGTCCGTGTGGATGATGATCGCCGGCGTGGGCAAGGCCATCGGCCGGCTCATCGCCAAGGATCCGGCGGGCGCCGTCATCGATCTCGGCGCGGGCGGCACGGGCGTGCTGCGCGCCGGGCCGCTGGCCGCCGGCCGCAAGCGCCTGCGCGCGAGCCAAAGCGTGCCCCGCGCCGTCGTTCGTTCCCTCCTCGCCCCGCCGGACAAGGTCCGGGACCGGGCCAGGGCGCTGCGCGACGCCGCCAAGGCCGAGGCGGAGGCTGGGCTGGGCTCCGCCCCCGCGCCGGAGGCGAGCGGCGGCAACGACGACTTCGACGCCGTGGAGGCCGGGCCGCGCACAGCCGGCTCCACGGGCGCTGGCCTGCTCGCGATCGCGATCGCCGCGGGGCTCTCCCTCCTGGGGTTGCACCGCGTCTTCGGCGCCCAGGCGGCGGCGGGCGGCGCGCTCATCGCCCCGGGCAAGGACCTCGGCGAGTTGTTCACGGCCGCGACCTCCGGGTGGCGCGAGCTCGGCACGGGCCAGGCCGGCCCGGCCGATCCCTTCGCCCTGCTCGTGTGGCTCTCCGGCGTGCTGTCCTTCGGACACCCCCAGGCGGCCGCCGTGGCGCTGTACGTCCTGGCCATGCCGCTCGCCGCGCTCGGCGCCTTCTTCCTGCTGGGCGCCCTGACGCGCAGCCCCGGCTTCCGCTTCCTGGGCGCCGTGCTCTGGGCCCTCGCGCCCTCCCTGCAACTGGCGCTCGCCCAGGGCCGCCCGGGCGCGGCGGTGGTGCACGTCGCGCTTCCGCTCTTCGCCCTGGCGCTCGTGCGCTCCGTCGGCGCCGCCCGCGGCGAGGGGCTCTCCCTCGCGCCTGGCCCCGGCCGCGCCGGGCTGCCCTCCTGGGTGGCCACGTGCTGCGCCGCGGCGCTCGGCGTGGTGCTTGCCGCGGCCGAGCCGCTGCTCCTCGCCCCGCTCCTGCTCCTCTGCCTTGTCGGCGCCGCGGTGTCCCGCCGCGCCCGCGGCTGGTTCTGGATTCCCCTCCCCGCCGTGCTGGCCTGCCTGCCGCTGCTCGTGGCGGCCGTGCGGGATCCGCGCGTGCTGCTCGTCCAGCCCGGCGCGGCCCTGCAAGCAGACGCTGCGCCGCTGTGGCAGCAGATGCTCGGCTGGCCGCTGGGCTTCGACACCTTCGGTTCCCTGCCGTTCCTCGGGGCGCTCTCCGGCTGGCCCCTGGCCCTCGCCGTGGCCGCGCTCATCGCCGTCCCGCTCGGCGTGCTCGCGTTCCTCGCGCTCGTTCGTCCGGCCGGCGGGACGAGCGTCGCCCGCGTCGCCGTGCTCGTGGGCCTGCTCGTTCTCGTTCTTGGTTCGGCCGCCTCGCGACTCGACGCCCAGCTCAGCGGCTCCGAGCTGCTCCACCCGTACACGGGCAGCTTCGTCTCCGTCTTTGCCCTCGGCGTGCTCGTCGCGGCCGCGGTGCAGCGCGAGGCCTTCGTGCGCGCCTCCCTCGCCCGCCCGGCCCGCGCCGTCGCCGGCGTGTTCAGCGCCGTGCTGACGCTCTCCCTGCTCGCCTCGGCCGCCCTCTGGGTGCTGCCGCGCGTGAGCGGCGAGTCCGCGGCGGCCTTCCCCACGCGCCAGCTCGTGGAGCCGAGCGACGGTCGCGCGCTGCCCGCCACGGCCGCGGATCGCGGACTGGGCCGCTACGCCGAGCGCACGCTCGTCCTGCGCGCCGACCAGGACGGGGCGCTCACCGCCTCGCTCGTCTCGGGCGACGGCCTGCGCCTCGAACAGCTCTCCGCCGTGGCCGCGGCGGCCAAGCTCAGCGGCCCCGCGTGGCTGCCGGGCCACGCCTCGCTCGCGCCGGAGCCGGCGGGCGCCGCCGCCGTGCGCTCCGTCGTGGCCACCCTGGCCTCGGGCGAGCAGCTGGACTCCCGCACGGAACTCGCCCGGCTCGCCGTCTCACACGTGGTGCTCGCCGCCGACGGCGCGGGCGCCGATGTCCTGGCCAAGACGCTCGACACGGTCCCCGGCCTCTCCGCCGTGGGCCGCGCGGGCGACGCTGAGGCCTGGATCTGGCGCGTGCGCCCGGCCGACGGCGAGGACGACGTCCAGGCCCAGGCCGGCTCGCCCACGGCACGCGTGCGCGTGCTCGACGCCGAGGGCAAGACCGAGCGGCTCATCGAGAGCGAGGGCTCCACGGTCGAGCGCGCGCAGCTGCCCTCCGGGGCGGCGGGTCGCACCCTCGTGCTCTCCGAGTCCCTCGACAGCGGCTGGAAGGCCACGCTCAACGGCCAGCAGCTCACGCCCACGAGCAACGGCTGGGCGCAGGCCTTCGAGCTGCCCCAGGGCGGCGGCGTGCTCGAGGTCCGCTACGCGAGCTGGTGGAGCCCGTGGTGGCTCCTGGCGCTCGCGCTGAGCCTCGCGCTCTGCCTGCTCTCCGTGGTTCCGGTGCCGCGCTCGTGGCGGGCCGACGCCCGCGCCCAGCGCGTCTACCGCCCCTCCGTGGCGCAGCGCCGGCACGCCGGACAGGCGGCGGCGCAGGCGCCGGACGCCGAGCCCGTCCCCGAGTCCGTCGCCGAGCCCTCCGCGCAACCCCAGCCCGCCGCGGCGACGTCCGGCGACGAGCCGGACGAGCCCCAGGGCGACGCCGCGTCCGTGACCCGGCCTCAGCCCGACGTCGTGCGGGAAGCCGACGCCGCGCCGGAAGCTGAAGCGGCACCCGAAGCGGTGCCGGAGCCGGAATCGGACGCCGACGTGCGGCCGGCGCCGGCGGCCGAGACCGCCGCCGCGGCGCCGGCGAGCGAGACGGACACCGAACCCGAGCCCTACCGCGGCACCCACCGGCAGGAGGACGCATGAGCACGCCCCAGGATCGCCCCCAGGCGGCGGATCGGCGGCGTTCGCGCGCGGCCCTCGCCGTGCTGAGCGGCTCGCTCCTCGTGGCCGGGACCGCGGCCGCCGCCGTGGGCTCCGAGCTCTGGCCGGCCAAGACCACCACGGTCGAGGTGCCGGCCGCGGCGATGCCCGCCGGCGACACCGTGCTGGCCTGCGCCCCGACCCTGCACCGCGTGGGCGGCGGGGAGTCCCCGGATGCGGCCTACGGCCCGGGTGCCGCCACCGCCGCCTCCACCGTGCGCTCGATCGCGCTCGGCGATCAGGCGCAGCGCCTGCCCGGCGCCGAGCTGCTCAGCAACGACCGCACGCTCGCGAGCCTGCACGAGCGCCTGAGCGACGAGGAGGCGGCCAAGGAGCTGACCGCCGCGAGCGACGGCTTCTCCGGCGCCAAGGGGCTCGTGGAGAGCCAGCGCCGCTTCGACGACGCGCTGTGGCTGCGTGTGCAATCGCTCGGGGGCCTGCGTTCGCCGGCCGCCGCCACGCGCACCATCAACCAGAACGACGGCGACCTGACGGGCCTCGCGACCGAGGCCTGCACGGCCCCCGCGAACGTCACGTGGCTGACGGGCGCCTCGACGACGCTGGGGCATACCTCCGTGCTGCTCGTGAGCAATCCAGCCAAGACGACCGCGAGCGTCCAGGTCAGCGTGCGCACCACGGCCGGCGTGGCCACCGACGGCGCCATCCAGGACTTCACGCTCGAACCCGGCGCCACGAAGAGCATCAACGTGGGCGGCACCGCCCGCGACGAGCCGGCCGTGACCGTACGAGTGAGCTCGAGCGGCGCGCCGGTGTCGGCGACGCTCTCGCAGGCGATCCTGCGCGGCCTGCGACCGGGCGGCATCGACGTCATGTCGGCCGGCGCCGCCCCCTCCACCCGCCAGGTCATGCCCGGCGTGCAGGTGCTCGGAGCAACCGAGGCAAGCAAGGTCGGCAGCTCGGAGGACGCCGGCGATGAGCTCCCCGAGGTCCAGCTCAGCGATACCTCGGGCCAGGGCGCCACGGCGACCGTGACCGCGCTGGCCGCGGACGGCACCCGCACCGAGGTGGCCAAGGACGTGCAGATCGGCAAGAACGCCGTGCTCAACGTGCCGCTGGCCTCCCTGCCGGCCGGGAACTACACGCTCGTGGCCGAGGCCAATGAGTCGATCGTCGCCTCGGCCCGCATCCTGCGCGGCACCGACCCCGCCAAGCCGGTGGACGTTGCCTACATCCCCGGCGTCGAGGAGATGAGCACCGACCAGCTCGTCGCCCTGCCCGAGGTGGGCACCGGCTGGCTGCACCTCGCGGCGCCGGAGGAGGACTCCAAGGTGGTCCTGGCACCCGTGGCCGCGGACGGCACGGTCGGTGAATCCCGCACCGTGGAGATCAAGGCCGGGCAGACGGCCACCGTGAAGGTCTCCGACTTCAAGGGCGCCGTGGGCCTGCGGCTGGGCGCCAGCGCGGGCGGCGTATACGCCTCGCTGCTGACCGAGGACGGCGATGCCAAGACCGCGGCGCTGGTCCCGCAGGAGCTGCCGGACGCACCGGCCTCGGCCCGCGTGGAGCTCCTTCCGTAGGACGTCCCCGGCGCCGGGTCAGTGCCCGTCGTCCGGGGCCGAGCCCCGGTAACCCGGATCCACGTCCTCGGGCGGCAGCCCAAACGCCTCGGCCACGAGCTCCACGACGACGTCGTGGACGAGCCACGGGACGGCGGCGGCCGAACCCGCCACCGTTTCGATGGGGCGGCGGAAGACGAGGATGCGCTGGCGCTGCTTGCGCCCGCCGCGCAGGACGCTGCCGAGCGGCGGCGCCTCATCGCGGGCGGCTGCGCGGACGAGGCTTCCCTCGTCCGGCACGAGCGCCACGTCGAAGCTGATCGCGTCGATCCGCGAGCCCCAGCGTTCCTGCAGCCGCGCGGCCGAGTCGGCCACGAGGTCCTCGAAGCGCTCCTGGCGCGTGGCCCAGGCCGGGACCATGGGCGGCAGCAGCGAGCCGCGCCCCGTGCGGCCGCGGCGCTCGCGGCGCCGTCCGGAGCCCGCGCGGGCCACGGCGGGCCGGGCGGGGGTGGGGTCGAGAGAGAAGCGGGCTGGCACGGGCACCAGTTTAGGCGTCCGCCCGGCGGTTCGAGCCCGGGGCGCGGCGGCCCGACCGAGTAGTCTGAGGGGCGTGGATTCCCAACGATTGTGCTCTCGCCAGGGGTGCCACCGCGTGGCGGTGGCGACCCTGACCTACGTCTACGCCGACTCCACGGCGGTGCTGGGTCCCCTGGCCACCCTGCCGGAGCCGCACGCCTACGACTTCTGCGCCGAACACGTGGAGCGTTTCACCGCGCCGCGCGGCTGGGAGATCGTGCGCCTCGCGATCCCGGAACCGGTCACCACCCTTGATCGGGACGACGTCTACGCCCTCGCCGATGCCCTGCACCAGGCCGAGAAGCGGGACGCCGACACCGTGGACCGGCTCTCGCCGCGCCGCACGCGCGAGCGCCTCGGCGGCGACGACGCGCCCCCGCCGGCCAAGCCCGGCCTGCACCTCGTTCCAGACGAGCACTGACGAGCCGCGGGCGCTGACGCGCCGCCGCCGGTATCCCTCGAAGCCAAGCCAAGGGTAAGGACAGCATGAGCCAGAACGATCAGGGCGCTCAGCCCGCATCCTCCGGCAAGGAATGGTGGGAGTCGGAGGAATTCGACGGCGACGGCTACGTACCCGGCGCCCTCAACGCCGATCCCGGCGCGGCCGCACCGAAGGCCCCCGCCGCCCCCAGCCGCGCCGAGCGCGAGGCGGCGGCATCCCCGGCGACCGAGGCGGTGCCCGTCGTGGCGCCGCAGGAGCCCGCGGCCGCGACCTCGATCATCGCCCCGCCGGCCGTCTCGAAGCCCTCGGCCGCAGCCTCCGCCGCGCCCACGGCGGCGACCGCCGTGTTGCCGCGTGGCGTGAAGAACGACGACGCGACGGGCGCCCAAGATGCCCGGGCAGCGTCGGGCGCTTCCCCCCTGGGCAACCCGCTCGAGGGCGGAGACGACGCCCCGGCGGAGGAGACGCTGCGCGCGTCCCTGGAGTCCAAGCCCGTGCTGCCGCGCGTGCTGCAGTGGGTCGTCGCGATCCTCACGCCGCTCGTGCTCCTGGCCCTCGCCGTGCGCGCCGTGGCCTCCGGGGCCTTCCTGTGGATCGAATACCACCGACCCGGCTTCGCGTCCGATGCCTTCGGCTTCAGCGACGAGCAGCGCATGGTGTACGGCTCCTACGGCCTGAACTACTTCAATTCCTTCGCCGGCCCCGACTACCTCGGCGGCCTCGTGGTGCCGGAGGACGTCCGCACGCTCGGCGAGCCGCGACTCTTCAAGGTCGAGGAGGTGGCGCACATGGCGGATGTCCAGGCGCTCGTCCACCTGCTCTACCTGCTCGCGAGCATCGCGGCGATCGTCATCATCGTCTCGCTGCTGATCCTGCGCTCGCGCTGGGCCGGCGGCGTGCGCCGCGGGCTTTTCGCCGGCGCGTGGGTCACGCTCGGCCTGGCGGGCGTGCTCGGCGTGCTCGGCGCCATCGGCTGGGAGCGCTTCTTCACGGGCTTCCACGAGCTCTTCTTCTCGCAGGGGAACTGGCAGTTCTACCTGGACGACACCCTCATCCGCCTGTACCCGCCGCAGTTCTGGATCGATGCGGCCGTGGTGCTCGGCTCGCTCGTGCTGCTCGCCTGCGTGCTGCTCATCGTCTTCACTTGGCCCACGCAGGCCCGTCGCGAGCGCGCGGCGCTGACCCAGTCCAAGCGCGAGTTCCGCCTCGACTGAGTCCACGCCTCAACGAGCAACGGCCCGGCCCCCTTGAAGGGGGCCGGGCCGTTGCTCGTTGCTGGCAGGCTCAGCGCGGGTAGAGCGCCTCGGCGACCTCGGCGAAGTCCTTGGCGACGGCGCCGCGACGGACCTTCATGGAGGCCGTCATGTGGCCGTCGGCCTCCGTGAAGTCGGCGGGGAGCACCGCAAACTTGCGGATGCCCTCCGCCCGGGAGACGGTGCGGTTGGCCGCGTCGATGTAGGTCTGCACCTCGGCCTGCACGCGGGGGTCCTTGGAGGCCTCCTCCGGTGTGAGGGCGGGGGAGAGGCCGTTGGCGGACGCCCACGGCCCCAGCTCGTCGGCGTCGAGCGTCACGAGCGCGGAGACGAAGGGGCGGTCGTCGCCGATGAGCACGCACTGGGACACGGTGCGCCCGGCGCGGACGATCTCCTCGAGCGGGCCAGGGGAGACGTTCTTGCCGCCGGCCGTGACGATGATGTCCTTCTTGCGTCCCGTCACCTTGAGGTAGCCGTCGGCGTCCAGCTCGCCGAGGTCGCCGGTCTTGAAGAAGCCGTCGGCGTCGAAGGCCTCGGCCGTCGCGTCGGCGCGGTTCCAGTAGCCGCCAAAGACGCCGATGCCCTTCAGGAGGATCTCGCCGTCGGCGGCAACGCGCACCGTGGTGCCCGGGATGCACGTGCCGACCGTGCCGAGGCGCGCGGCACCGGGGCGGTTGACGAGGGCGGGCGCGGTGGTCTCGGTGAGACCGTAGCCCTCGAGGACGCCCAGGCCGATGCCGTCGAAGAACGCCGCCAGCTCGGGGTTCAGGGGCGAGGCGCCGGAGATGGTCCACTTGACGTCGCCGCCCACGATGGCGCGCAGCTTGGGGTAGACGAGCTTGTTGAAGAGCGCGTACTGGGCAGCGAGCCACGGGCGGCGCTTGACGGCCTCGCCGCGGCCCTTCGCGTCGAGCTCCTTGCCGTGCTCCACCGCGACCTCGAGCGCCCGGCGGAAGAGCCCGCCCTTGCCCGTGGCCTCGGCCTGGTTGAGCGCGCCCGCCTGGAGCTTCTCGTAGATGCGGGGCACGGCCAGCAGCCACGTGGGCTTGATGGCCGGAAGGTCCTGCGTCACGCGCGCGGTGGAGGTGTGCGCCACCGTGGTGCCAGTGAAGACGCAGGCGTGCTGCACGGCGCGGGCCAAGACGTGGGCCAGCGGGAGGAAGAGGGCCGTGCGGGAGCCGGCCGGGACCACCTCGGCCATCGAGACCTTCAGGTTGACGGCCACGAGCGAGAAGTTGGCGTGGGTGATGATGCAGCCCTTGGGGCGGCCCACCGTGCCGGAGGTGTAGACGAGGGAGGCCGCGTCGGCCAGGCCCGGGCGCGAGCGGCGGCGCTCGATCTCGGAGAGCGGCACGGCCGAGGCGCGGCCGCTGGCCACGAGCGCCGAGACGCCGGCGCTGAGCGGCACCCAGGAGGCGTCCGGCACGCCGTCGAGCTCCGGCTCGTCCATGCGCCACACGCGCGCCTCGACGCCAGCGTCCTTGGCCGCGCGGCGCACGATGGCGGCGCAGGCATGGTTCTCGACGAAGACGCGGCGGGCGCCGGAGTCCTCGAGGATCCACTGCGCCTGGAAGGCGGAGGAGGTCTCGTAGATCGGCACGCTCACGCCGCCGGCGAACCAGATGGCCTGCTCGATGAGGGCCCACTCGAAGCACGTGTGGCTCATGATGGCCACGCGCTCGCCCTCCTCGAGGCCGTCGGCCACGAGGGCGCGGGCGAGGGAACGAACGAGGTCGAGGTACTCCTCGGCGCTCACGTCCACCCAGGTCGAATGCACCTCGTCGCGCACCGTGTAGACCGGGTACGCGGGCACCTGGCCCTCGCGATCCAGTAGCAGATCGGTCGTGTTGTACGAGGCCGGGAGCGTGGCCTCGAGGGGGGCGCTGAACTCCTGCACGGTTCTCCTCCAGGAGTGGGCGATGCTTGACGAAGGGTGGGGCGGGCGCGAGCGGCCCGCCGAGTGGTTTAGCCCCAGCTGGGCAGCCACAGGCGCAGACGGTACTCGAACGGGGTGATCGTCCCGCCCGTCCACACGGGCCAGAACCACCATGAGACCAAGACCACGAGCGCCGAGAAGGCCAGGACGATGATGACCCCGGTGCGCCTGCGCCGCGGCGGATCGCTCAGGCGCCCGGCGATGAGCCCCAGGGCGTAGACGACGGCGAGCACCGTGAAGGGCTGGTAGCCGGTCGTGTAGAAGATGAAGCCGGTGCGCAGCGGGAAGAAGAGCCAGGGAATGTAGCCGGCGAGGACGCCGGAGAGGATGCCGAGGGCGCGCCAATCGCGCC
Organism: Galactobacter valiniphilus; assembly: GCF_003575975.1. Taxonomy (GTDB): domain Bacteria; phylum Actinomycetota; class Actinomycetes; order Actinomycetales; family Micrococcaceae; genus Galactobacter; species Galactobacter valiniphilus. The sequence goes on from NZ_QQXK01000007.1 coordinate 123,126, forward strand.
GGCCCAGGAACGCCCAGAGCACCACGAGCAAGGCTGCGGTGCCGGCCCACCACAGGAGCGGGTTGGGCAGATCGGTCATGACCTGGATGCAGTCGCCGCCCGGGGCGCAGGGCACGCCGTGCTTCTCGGCCGTGTCGTACTGGATTAGCACGGGGCGCCCGGCGAAGAGCCAGGTCCAGGGGTTCGAGGCCGCGGGGTGCGGGCTCGTGAGGCCGTTGTGGAAGGTGTACGCGGTGGAGTGGTAGCGCCACAGGTCCCGCAGCGGTTCGGGGATGAGCGCAAAGAACCCGGTGACGTCCTTGGTGGCCCCATGCCCGTAGGCCGAGGAGTGCAGGAACCAGCCGGTCCACGTGCTCACGTAGGTCACGAGCGCTGTGGGGATCGTGTAGAAGAACGCGGGGATGCCGTCGCGCAGGATGCCGGCGCTGAGCCAGCGGCGGATGCCGGCGCTGCGCCGGGCCTGGCAGTCCCACCACACCATGAGCAGGCAGAAGATGGCGACGAAGGCCAGGCCTGACCACTTGATGGAGCACAGGGCGCCGAGGCTCACGCCGAGCACGAGCCGCCAGGGCCGCCATCCCAGGCGCGGCCCGCGCTCCATGAAGGCCGCGCTGGGCACACCCCCGTTGGCCTCGGCGTTGGCGGCGATCGCCTCGGCGAGCCGGCGCCGGCCGGAGTCCCGATCCACCAGCACGAGGTAGAAGGAGAGCATCACGAAGAAGCCGAGGAAGATGTCGAGGATGCTCACGCGGGACAGCACCACCTGCTGCCCGTCCACCGCCATGAAGAGGCCGGCCAGCGCGGCGAGGGCAACGGAGCGGAAGAGGCGTTGCGCCACGAGCGTCGTCACGAGCACCGTGAGCGTGCCGAACGCCGCCGAGGCGGCGCGCCACCCCAGGCCGTGGTCGGTGCCGAAGATCGCCATGCCCCATGCGATGAGCCACTTGCCCAGCGGCGGGTGCACCACGTACTCGGGTCCGGCGGAGGGCGTGGCCAGGCCGTCGGCAAACGTGGCGTCGATCTCCTTGGGCCACTCGCGCTCGTAGCCGTAGTGGAGCATGCTCCAGCCGTCCTTGACGTAGTACGTCTCGTCGAAGAGCAGCTTGTCGGGGTGATCGAGGTTCCAGAAACGCAGCAGGCCGGCCAGGAGCGTCAGCAGGAGCGGCACCCAGATCGAGGCCGGCCCGAGGGTGGCGAACCAACGCCCGGTCACCGAGCCCGTGAGCCGCGTCAGGAGCGCCGCTCGCGTGTACGCCGCGGCTGGCTCGGTGGGCCGGGCGTCGTTCGCCCCGGGCGCGGGGGCGCTGGGGCGGCCGGCGAGGGCTGACACGGTTGGCACAGTCACGGGCGCCACTCTACCGGCGAGGCCCCTCCCCACACCGGTAGGCTGAGGGGTGTGAGCAGGCAGCAGACAAGCGGACGCATCGTCCTGGCGGGCACCCCCATCGGCAACCTCGAGGACGCGCCGCCGCGCCTGCGCCGGGCGCTCGAGGAGGCGGACATCGTGGCCGCCGAGGACACGCGGCGCCTCCACCAGCTCGTGAGCGCGCTCGGCCTGACCCTCTCGGGCAAGCCCGTGGCCTATCACGAGCACAACGAGGCCTCCCGTGCGGCGGAGCTCGTGGACCACGCGGCCGAGGGCGCCGATGTGGTGATCGTCTCCGACGCCGGCATGCCCACCATCTCCGATCCGGGCTTCCGGGTCGTCGAGGAGGCGGCCCTGCGCGGCGTCGACGTCTCCGTGATCCCCGGCCCCTCGGCCGCCCTCGTGGCGCTGGCCGGTTCCGGCCTGCCGACCGATCGCTTCACCTTCGAGGGCTTCCTTCCGCGCAAGCCGGGGGAGCGCCGCGAGCGCCTCGCGGAGCTGCGCGACGAGCGGCGCACCATGGTCTTCTACGAGGCGCCGCACCGCATCGACGCGACGCTCGAGGCGCTCGTGGAGGGCTTTGGCGCGGGGCGCCGGGCCGTCCTGGCGCGCGAACTGACCAAGCTCTACGAGGAGTTCCGGCGCGGCACGCTGGGGGACCTCCTGGCCGGCGTGCAGGAGGTCCCGCCGCGCGGCGAGATCGTGCTCGTCGTGGCGGGCGGCGAGGCCCCCGCCGCGGCGAATCCAGAGGAACTCGTCGCCGAGGTGCAGCAGGTGGTGGACTCCGGGCTGCGCCTGAAGGAGGCCTGCGCCCTCGTCGCCGAACGCTCCGGCGTCTCCAAGCGCGAGCTCTACGAGGCGGTCCTGGCCGCCCGCAAGGGCTGAGCCGGCGCACCCGGCGCGAGCACGCGCCGTCGTGCTCTAAAATGAATCAAATTCATATTCCCCCGCCAGGTGGTCAGGCCACCCGTCACGGATTCACTCTTGCTTGCCCAGCGCCGATACCGTAGTCGGTAGGAGTTCCATGACGAGTTGCTCCACCGAAACATTTTTCGAAGGAGAGAAATGACCGTGACTGCGCAGCGTGAAGCAGAGCTGATCGCTTCCATCCCCAAGGGTCTCTTGATCAACGGCGAGTGGCGCGACGCGTCCGACGGTGGCACGTACGACGTGTTCGACCCGGCCACCGGCAAGGTCCTCGCCACCCTGGCCTCCGCCACCTCCGAGGACGCCCTGGCGGCCCTCGACGCCGCCGACGCGGCCCAGAAGCAGTGGGCCCTCACGGCCCCCCGCGTGCGCGCCGACATCCTGCGCCGCGCCTTCGACCTCATCAACGAGCGCCGCGACGACTTCGCGCTCGTCATGACCCTGGAGATGGGCAAGCCCTACTCCGAGGCGCTCGGCGAGGTCACCTACGGCAACGAGTTCCTGCGCTGGTTCTCGGAGGAGACGGTGCGCCACTACGGCCGCTACCTGACCACGCCCGAGGGCAAGAACAAGATCCTGGTGCAGAACAAGCCGGTCGGCCCGTGCCTGCTCATTACCCCCTGGAACTTCCCCCTCGCCATGGCCACCCGCAAGGTTGGCCCGGCCGTCGCCGCCGGCTGCACCATGGTGCTCAAGCCCGCCAAGCTGACCCCGCTGACCTCGCAGCTCTTCGCTCAGGTCATGATCGAGGCCGGCCTGCCCGCCGGCGTGCTGAACGTCGTCTCCTCGGCCTCGGCCTCCAAGATCTCCGGCCCCATCATGAAGGACCACCGCCTGCGCAAGGTCTCCTTCACCGGCTCCACCCCCGTGGGCGTGCAGCTGCTTAAGGACGCCGCAGACAACGTGCTGCGCACCTCCATGGAGCTCGGCGGCAACGCCCCGTTCCTGGTCTTCGAGGATGCCGACCTTGACGCCGCGGTCGAGGGCGCCATGGCCGCCAAGATGCGCAACATGGGCGAGGCCTGCACGGCAGCCAACCGCTTCATCGTGCAGGACACCATCGCCGACGAGTTCGCCGCCAAGTTCGGTGCGGCCATGGCCGCCCTGAAGACCGGCCGCGGCACGGAGCCCGAGACCAACGTGGGCCCGCTCATCGATTCCAAGGCGCGCGACGAGGTGCACTCCCTCGTCGAGGCCGCCGTGGAGCAGGGCGCCACGGTCGCCGTGGGCGGCAACAAGGTCGAGGGCGACGGCTTCTTCTACCAGCCGACCGTTCTGAACAACGTGCCGAACGACGCCGCGATCCTGCGCCAGGAGATCTTCGGCCCCGTGGCCCCGATCACCACCTTCTCCACGGAGGAGCAGGCCATCGAGCTGGCAAACGCCTCGGAGTACGGCCTGGCCTCCTACCTGTACACCTCCGACTTCTCGCGCATGTTCCGCGTGTCCGAGCAGATCGAGTTCGGCATGGTGGGCTTCAACGCCGGCGTCATCTCCAACGCCGCCGCCCCGTTCGGTGGCGTGAAGCAGTCCGGCCTGGGCCGCGAGGGCGGCGCCGAGGGCATCGAGGAGTACTCGACCGTGCAGTACATCGGCATCGCTGATCCCTACGCCGGCCGCTGATCCTTCAGTAGCTCAACCGAGGAGGGTCCCACCGCACGGTGGGGCCCTCCTCGCTTTGGTGCCTGGCCTCAGTGCCCACTTTCACTGCCCGACTTCACTGCCCGACGGCGGGTGGTCGCCGCCCGCCGTCGGCGCCGGGACCGGGCCTGACCCAGCCCCGGCGCGGCTCAGGCGTGCCCGCGGGCGCGGCGGGCCGTGAGCTCGGCGAGGAGCAGCTCCAGATCGTCGGCGAGGCGCGCCCCGAGCTCGGGATCGGCGGGAGCCGGCGCGGGCGCCGGCGGGCCGAAGCGCTCGCGGTCCGCGGCGGCGGCGAGCCGTGCGGCGGCCGCGGCCGGGTCGCCCGTGGGGAACCAGGCGGCCGCCCGCTCGGGGGCCGGCAGGTTCTCGCGGGAGGGCGCGGTGGCAGCGCCGGCCGGGCCCCGGGGGTCGTCGGCGGTTATCGTGCCTTGCCCCGTGGAGCCCGCGCCTCGGCCCGCCGCCCGCTCAAGCGTGCGCCAGGCCAGCCCGGCGGCGCCCGGGCCGCTGGCCCGGATCCGCTGCATCGTGCGGCGACGGAACCAGCGGGGCAGGAGCCAGGCAGCCGCGGCGACGGCCGCGGCACCGAGCCCGATCAGGAGCGGCGCCAGCCAGGCCAGCCCCGCGCCGGACGCGGCCTGCGGGCCCTGCCCCGCACCCGCCGTCGGGCCAGTGGCGGAGGCGCTCGCGCCGTCCACGGCGTTGCTGCGGCTCGCGCCGGGGCGCGGGTCGGTGGCCAGCGTCTCCGGGGCCCGGGAGGCGGAGGAACTCGGCGCCGCCGAGCTGCTCGGCACGGCCGTGGTGCTGCCGAGCTGCTCGTCGGCCTCGGTACCGGTGCGACCGGGCGTCGGGTCGACGTCGACCCAGCCGAGGCCGACGAAGTACAGCTGCGCCCACGCGTGCGCGCTGCGCGAGTCGACGGAGAACTCCTGGCCGGACACGCCGGCAATCTTCGCGTCGGCGCCCGTGGCCGTGCCGGGCGCGTAGCCGAGGGCGAGGCGGGCGGGGATGCCCTGCGAACGGGCCATGAGGACCATCGCGGAGGCGTAGTGCACGCAATAGCCCGACTTGTCCTTGAGGAAGCGCTCCACCATGGCCAGGCCGCCCGTGCGGCCGTCGAGGCTGACGGGGGCGCGCTCGGAGTACCGGTAGCCCTCCCCGGTGAGGTGTTCGCGCAGCGCGTTGGCGATCGCGCTGGGGTGGCCCTCGGCCCCGGCCTCGCTCACGATCCGGGCGGCGAGGTCGCGGATCGAGGCGGGGATCCGCTCCCGGTCCTCCTTCGAGCCGTTCACCTCGGCGTTCGGTGCGGTGCCGGTGGCCTCGGCCTGCTCGGCGATCGTGCTGAGGGAGGGGGAGGCGGCCAGCCGCTCGGCGTTTGGCGCAGCGGCAACGGCGGCCCAGTAGCTCCCGCCGGAGATGGAGTTGCCGTCGCTCTGCCGCAGCGCGCCGCTCGTGCCGAGCACCGAGTACTCGGAGGGCAGCTCGCCCGCGCGCGTCGCGTTGTTGGGCAGGGGGAGCCACGGCGAGCTGTAGCCGCTCGCGTCAACGCCCACGCGGTAGCTTTCGCGGCGGGTGGGCTCGCGCGTGAGCGGGGGCCAGGAGGCGTCGTCGAGGTAGTCGTCCAGGGGGCCGGAACGCAGCCAGCCGCGCGTGTAGCCGGTGCCGGCCATCGACTCGTCGCTTGGCACCTGGGCCGGGAGCACGCCGTCCGTGCTCGCGTCGAGCTGGGAGGCCGTAGGATCGGGGGCGAGCAGGCTGCCCTGCTCGTAGAAGTGGGCGTTGGAGCGCGGGGGACCCCACGTGCCGGTGAGCAGGTCCTCGACGACGCTCGTGCGCAGGTACACGGGGGCGTTGCCGCTGGTGGTGTAGCGCAGCACGGTGCGGCTGAGCGGGGAGCGCAGATCGCGCGAGAGGTCAAGGATCGGGTCTACGCCGGTGCTGGAGCCGGGGGAGATGAAGCGCGAGCCCTCCGGCATGAGGCCGACGCTCGGATCCGGGAGCAGCACGGCCGGCGCCAACGCCGCGCCGCCGAGCGCCACGGCCGAAACCGCACCGGCGGCGAGCCAGCGCGCGCCCCACCCGGCGGGTGCGCCGGTACGGCCGGAGGTACCGGCGGTGCCGGAGCGCCGGCCGGCGTCCCGGTCGACTCCCTGGCCGGGATCCTGGCCGGGGGCGCGACGCCGACCGGCCGGCCGCCGTTCGTCGGCGCGGGATCCGCGCGGGGCCAGCAGCAGGAGAAACAGGGCGGCGGCCAGGCCGGCCAGCACCCAGGGTCCCAGCGCGCGGGAGACGAAGAAGGAGATCGCCACGGCCACCGTGCCGAGGGGAACGGCGGCGAGGAGGGGCGTGCGCGGCGGGGCGTTGACGAGAGCATCAACGAGCCACGCGATCAGCGCGACGGCCGCGCACAGCACCCCGACCACCTCGGGGACGGGACGGACGGGCGCGACCTCGTCGCGCAGCACCGACCCCAGGCTCACGAGCGTTTCGCTGATGGCCGGGCCAGCGCCGGGCGAGGGGAAAGGGCCCAGCCGTTCCTCGGGGGCGAGCGCCGTGAGCGCGAAGGCGCACACGGCCACGAGGCCCTGCAGCGGCCAGGCGGGCCAGGACCGCCCGAGGAACTGGCGGCTCAGCGCCCCGAGGGCCGCCACGGCCAGCACGCAGAGGACGGCGGGTCTCACCCAGGTGGTGCCCTCGATGAGCAGGCCAAGGACGGGGAGCAGCCCCAAGAGGACGCTTGCAGTGGTCAGGAGGGCGCCGAGCCACGCCCGCAGCCCCGGGCTCGCCGCGACGGCCCTGGCGACGGGGTCGAGGTGGAGGAAGCGCCGCGGTGCGGGCGGGGAGGGTGGCCCAAAGGCGGTGGCCTGGCGCTGGTTCATGCGCGCACCGATCCGGCGGGGGCGTGCAGGGTGGGCGGCGTGGCCGGCAGGTGCGAGTGGGTCCATCCGGCGGCGGCCCACGCCGCCAACACCTCCGGTGCCGGGAGGCGCCCCTCCTCGGCGTGCAGCAGCACGTGCACGTGGCGGGCGGGCCAGGCCGCGGGCCAGGCCGCCGCCGAGGCGCCGGGCAGGCCGGTCAGGATGACGCCGCCGGTGGCGGTCGAGGACGGAGGCGTGGGGCTGTCGGTCGGCCGGGCCAGGGCGAGCGGATGGCTGGCCTGCTGCGGGGGCAGGGGCGGGAAGAAGACGAGCTTCGGTGCCTGGGCGTTGCCGCGCGAGCGCGAGAACTCGGCGGCGCTCACGAGGGCGGACTCGAAGCCGGCCGGCAGCCCGAGCTCCTCCTCGCCGTCCCTGATATGGGCGCGGGCGCCGGGGTAGTGGGCGGCGCAGCGATCCAGCAGGAGCACGGGGGAGGCCTCGTGGTCCTCGGCGTCCGGGCGGACCATGAGCTTGCCCTGGCGGGCGGAGACAGCCCAGTGGATGCGGCGGACGGGGTCGCCGTCCCGATACGGGCGGGTCAGCGTGTCCGGCGGGCTGTCGCCGCGGCCCTTGGCCCGGCCGAGCAGCTCGAGGGCGCGTTCGGGCGGTGGCTGCTCCGTCAACGCCGGGCCGACGAAGACCTCGGTGGTCCCGCCGAGCTGGATCCAGCTGCGCACGAGTCCGAGGGCGTCCTCGCGGTGGCGCACGAGCGGTCCGAGCAGGTGCCGGCCGCGGATGCGGGGGAGGACGTCGTAGCGCAGCTCCCCGCCCGGATGCTCGATCGAGGCCGGGATCAGTCCGCGCGTGTGCTCGGTGCCCTCCGGCACGGGGCCCGCGCCCCAGCTCACGCGCACCCTGAGGGGCTCCCAGACGGTCGGTTCCGAGGAGATGACGCGCACGGGGTCGTCCGGTCGGCGCCGCGACAAGAGCGGCGCCGCGACCGCCCAGAGGTAGGCCGCCGCCGGGAAGAGGATCAGGGCCACCCCCGCGCCGATGAGCTCCCTGCGACCGAAGTACATGCCGGCGACCACGAGTACCGCCCCCAGCGCCGCCATGGCGATGGCGCGCGCGGTGGGGCGGGGCAGCGACGGCGTCGGCTCAGGCACGGGCCGCCGCGGCGGGGACGGCGACGGAGGCGAGCACGCCCTCGAGGACGTCGCGTGCGCGCGTTCCCTTCGCGTCGTCGGGGGCCTGGAGCACGAGGCGGTGGGCAGCGACGGTCACCGCGACGGCCTGCAGATCGCTCGGCGTGACGTAGCCGCGCCCCGCGGCGGCGGCCTCCGCCTGCGCCAGCCGCATCCACTGCAACAGGCCGCGCGGGGACACCCCGAGGCTCACCTCCGGGTGGGAGCGCGTCGCCCGGCCCAGGGCCACGAGATACTCCGTGAGGTCTTCCGCCACGTACACCTGGGCCACCGCGTCCTGCAACAAACTGACCTCGGCCGTGGTGAGCACCGATTGCAGCTCATCGAGCGGATCCGCCGAACGGTGCCGCGTCAGCATCGCCACCTCGGCCTCGGCGGCCGGGTAGCCGAGCGAGAGCCGCGCCATGAAGCGGTCGCGCTGGGCCTCGGGCAGCGGATAGGTGCCGTCGAGGTCCCAGGGGTTCTGCGTCGCGACCACCATGAACGGCTCGGGTAGCTGGTGGGTGGAACCGTCCGAGCTCACCTGGTGCTCCTCCATGGATTCCAGGAGGGCCGATTGGGTCTTGGCCGGGGCGCGGTTGATCTCGTCGGCGATCACGACGTTGGCGAAGACGGGACCCTCGTGGAAGCGCAGCGAGGCGGTGGCCTGGTCGAAGATCGCGACGCCCGTGACGTCGGAGGGCAACAGATCCGGCGTGAACTGGATGCGATTGACCTTGCCGTCCACGACCTTGGCGAGGGCCTTGGCCAGGACGGTCTTGCCCACTCCGGGCACGTCCTCGAGGAGCACGTGGCCCCCGGCCAGGAGCACCGTGACGATGCGGTGGCAGGTCTGGGATTGGCCGTTCATGACCAGCTCGAGGCTTGCGGTGAGCGCCTGGGCGGCGGCCTGAACCTGCTCGTGCGTGACTGTCACCGGTGCTCGTCCTCTCGCGCGGATGTCTGGCTCGTCACATTAGCCCAGGAGATGGAGCGCGGGGCCCGTTGCGAAGAGAACGCTTCTCCGGGCGCGCCCCCGGTTCTCCCGCGAGGGCCCGAGCGCCGCGACGGAAATCGCCGCAAGAGCGTTGACACTTCTCCGTGGGGAGACGAAGCTTGCACAGGTCGGCCCGCGTGAAGTGGGCCACATCAGCTCGGCCGCGTCCGGCGGGCTGGAGCAAGGGCTCCGGTGACTGGTGCCGCCCGGCACGCTCCAACGGATCCATGAGGGTGCCGAGCCGCAGGCTCGGCGCCCTCTTTCCCTGCCACGCGTCGTCGGGCAGGAGCCGGCGCCCGCGCGGTACGACCCTCGCGTCTAGGCTGGGGGCATGCCCTTCGCCCCCGCCGCTCCCACCGGATTCACGCCGCCCGCCTACCGCGCTCAGTCCGAGGCGGAGGGGTCGGGACCGCGGCGCAGCGCCGACGGCGAGGACGGCCGGCGCCGCAAGCTGGAGTACCCGCCGGCCCCCGAGCCGCTGCCCTCCCCCGTGGTGGACAACCACACCCACCTCGACTTCCGCGACGGCGTCGTGGAGGTTGCCTTGAGCGACGCCCTGGACGCCGCGGCGGCCGTGGGCGTCGAGGCGGTCATCCAGGTCGGCTGCGATGTCCCCTCCTCGCGCTGGGCGGTCGAGGCAGCGGAGGCCGATGCCCGCGTTCTCGCGGCCGTGGCGCTGCACCCGAACGACGCCGCTCGGGCGGCCGAGCGCGGAACACTCCAGGAGGAGCTGGCCCAGATCGAGCGCCTCGCGGCGCACCCGCGCGTGCGGGCGATCGGCGAGACGGGCCTTGACTACTTCCGCACGGGCGAGGCGGGGCACGCGGCCCAGCACGCCTCCTTTCGCGAACACCTGCGCATCGCCGCCGAGCACGGGCTCGCCGTCCAGATTCACGACCGCGACGCGCACGAGGACGTGGTGCGGATCCTCCGCGAGGAGCGCTTTGAGGGCGACGTGGTGTTCCACTGCTTCTCGGGCGACGTGCCCATGGCGCGCATCGCGGCCGAGCGCGGCTGGTACCTCTCCTTCGGGGGCACCGCGACGTTCAAGAACAACGACGAGCTGCGGGAGGCGCTGAGGATCACCGACCGCTCCCGCCTGTTGGTGGAGACGGACGCACCGTTCCTGACGGCCGTGCCGTACCGGGGCCGCCCCAACGCCCCCTATCTGATCCCGCTCGCCGTGCGCGCCGTGGCGGACGTGCGCGGAGACGAGCTCGGCGAGCTGTGCGTCGCGCTGCGCGAGAATACCGCGCGGGTGTACGGGGCCTTCTAGCGGGCGGCCGCGCGGTGTGAGCTGCCCCTCCGCCTCCTTGCCCGAAGATCACATTTCGGTTACGGTTAAGGATCGCATCACCGTGGGTGGGGAAGACCCGCGGCGAGAACAGCCCGCCACCACGAAGGACTCACGTGCAGCATCAGACCAAGCGCCGACTCGTCATCGGTGCGCAGGGCGTTGCCCTGGGCGCCATCGCCGTGGGTGCCGTCGGCTTCGTGAGCGCGGACAAGACCGTCCAGCTCACCGTCGACGGCCAGAGCCGAACCGTCCAGACCTTCGGCAACGACGTCGCCGCCGTGCTGCGCGCCGCCGACGTCACGGTCGGTGCCCACGACGACGTCTCGCCCTCGCTCGGCAGCTCCGTCTCCGACGGAAGCGTCGTCACCGTGCAGCTCGCCCGCGAGGTGCAGCTCAACGTGGACGGCACCCAGCGCACCGTCGCCACGACCGCCCAGACCGTGGGCGAGCTGGCCGACGAGCTCGGGCTCGAGGACGGCTCCAAGCTCTCCCTCGCCGAGAACCTCTCGCTCGCCTCGGCCGCCGCCCCGCTCAGCGTCACGACGCCCAAGAGCCTGAGCCTCGTCAACGCGGGCAAGAGCACCGCGCTGACCACCACGGCCCTCGACGTGCGCGCGGCGCTGAAGGAACGCGGCATCACCCCGGACGAGGACGACGAGGTCAGCCCCGCCCTCAACACCGTGCTGCGCGACGGACTCGAGATCGAGTACACCCGCGTGGAGCACAAGAGCACCAAGGTCACCTCCGACATCGACTACGCCACGACCGAGGTCAAGGACCCGACCCTCGCCAAGGGCACCACCAAGACGCAGACCGCCGGCCAGGCCGGCGAACGCGTCCAGAGCTACGCCGTGGTGCTCGAGGACGGCAAGGAGGTCTCCCGCAAGCTCACGAAGGACGTGGTGAGCAAGGAGGCCGTGGACAAGGTCGTGCGCATCGGCACGAAGGAGGAGGACTCCTCCTCGGACGACGCCTCAGGCTCCGGCACCTCTGCAGCCGGCCCGTCCTCGGGCGTATGGCAGCAGCTGGCCAAGTGCGAGTCCGGCGGCAATTGGGGCATCAACACGGGCAACGGCTACTACGGCGGCCTGCAGTTTACGGCCGCCACGTGGCGCGCCCAGGGCGGCACCAAGTACGCGGCCCTGCCGCACCAGGCCACGCCCGCGCAGCAGATCGAGATCGCCACCAAGCTGCAAAAGCGCGCCGGCTGGGGCCAATGGCCCGCCTGCACGCGCAAGCTGGGCCTGCGCTAGCCGCCTGCCGGGCCCGGCCCGCTGGCCCGGCCCCGTCCCGAGTAGACTGAGGCGGTGAGCCCCGAAGCCGTGAACGAACCAGCCCCCGCGTCGTCGCCCCTCCCGCTCTTGAGCGCGGTGGACATTCGTCGACTCGCCGAGGAACTCGGGATTCGTCCCACCAAGAGCCGCGGCCAGAACTTCGTGATCGACGGAAACACCATCCGCCGCATCGTGAGCGCCGCCGGCGTGACCCCGGGGGAGCACGTGCTCGAGGTCGGCCCCGGCCTCGGCTCGCTCACGCTCGGCCTCGTCGACGTCGCCTCGCATGTCACCGCCATCGAGATCGAGGACGCCTTCGCACAACGCCTGCCTGCCACGATCGAGGAGTTCCGCCCCGGCCGCTCCGCCGACCTCACGGTCATCCATTCCGACGCCCTGAAGGTGGACGGCGTGGAGGGCGAGCCCACGGCGCTCGTCGCCAACCTCCCGTACAACGTGGCCGTCCCGGTGCTGCTGCACCTGCTCGCGACCGTCCCCAGCCTCAAGCACGGCCTCGTCATGGTCCAGAACGAGGTGGCCGACCGCCTCGTCGCCGGCCCCGGCTCGCGCACCTACGGCGTCCCCAGCGTGAAGGCCGCCTGGTACTCCAGCGCCCGCAAGGCCGGCGTCATCGGCAAGAACGTGTTCTGGCCCGCCCCGCAGATCCATTCTGGCCTCGTGCACTTCGAGCGCCGCGAGCTCCCGCGCACCGATGTCGAACGCCGCGACGTCTTCCGCGTCATCGACGCCGCCTTCGCCCAGCGACGCAAGACCCTGCGCGCGGCCCTGGCCGGCTGGGCCGGCTCCGCCGCCGCCGCCGAGGAGGCGCTCGTTGCCGCCGGTGTGGACCCCCAGGCCCGCGGCGAGGCGCTCGACGTCGCGGCGTTTGCCGCGATCGCCGCTGCCAGGGCGGCGGCCCTGAAGTGAACGCCGCCGCGCACGGGCGGGGCGCCCAGCCCGGGACCAGGCCGCGCAGCGCCACCGCCGTGGCTCCGGGCAAGATCAACGCCTACTTTGCCGTCGGACCGCTGCGCGAGGACGGTTACCACGACGTCGCGAGCCTGTACCTCGCCCTGAACCTCTACGAGCGCGTCACCGCGACACCGGCCGAGGACGGGGAGTTTGTCGCCGAGCTCTCCGAGGCCTCCAACATCGAGGTGGATCTCGAGGCCTGGCCGTCCGGGGACGGCAACCTCGCCGTCAAGGCGGCGCGCCTGCTCGCCGAGCACACGGGCGTGAGTGAGGGCGTGCGCTTCGTCATCGAGAAGCACGTCCCCATCGCGGGCGGCATGGGCGGCGGCTCGGCCGACGCCGCGGCCGCCCTCGTGGCCTGCGATTCGCTCTGGGGCACGGGCCTGACCCGCGAGGAGCTCGGCCGGCTCGCAGAGCGGCTCGGCGCCGATGTGCCCTTCGCCCTGCGCGGCGGCGCCGCCGTGGGCCTCGGGGTGGGGGAGCGCCTCTCGCCGCTCCTGCACGCCGAACCCAGCTGGTGGGTCCTGCTCCCGGCCAGCTACGGGCTCTCCACGCCGCGCGTCTACGGGCGCCTCGACGACCTGCGCGGCGAGGCGGCGGCGCGCGGGGTCCCGCGGCCCGACGGCGTGCCGGTCGCCCTGGTGCAGGGGCTGCGCGACGGCGACGAGTTCGCGATCGCCCGCGGCCTGCACAACGACCTCCAAGCGGCGGCCATCTCGCTCGCCCCGGAGCTTTCGCAGGTCTTCCACGCCGCGGGCGAGGCGGGTGCCCTCGGCAAGCTCGTGTCTGGATCCGGGCCCACCGTCGCGGTGTTCGCCGGGCGGGACCCGGAACTCGCCAGGGCCATCGCCGTGCAGCTCGGGGACGAGCTCGAGGTGCGCACCATCGTGGCGAGCGGGCCAGCGCGCGGCGCCCACATCGTCCGCTAGGGCCGCCTGCCCGTAAGCTGGGGGGCAATATGGCGCATCTTCTGGGGGCCGAGGCCCTGCATCTTGAGTACCCGAACAAGGTTGTCTTCGATTCCGTCTCGCTGGGACTGAACGAGGGTGACCGCGTGGGCATCGTCGGCCGCAATGGCGACGGTAAGTCCACCCTGCTCGGCATGCTGGCCGGGCGCACCGAACCGGACTCCGGCCGCGTCACCGTACGCGGCGGTGTCACGATCGGCGTGCTCGATCAGGCCGATACGCTCGACGACGCCCTGACCGTGGGTGCCGCCGTCGTCGGCGATCGCGAGGAGTACGAGTGGGCTGGCGACCCCAAGGTGCGCGACGTCATCTCTGGCTTGCTCTCCGATCTCGAGTGGAACGCCCCGGTCAAGGACCTCTCCGGCGGCCAGCGCCGCCGGGTCTCCCTCGCCGCGCTGCTCGCCGGCGAGTGGGACGTCCTGGCGCTCGATGAGCCCACCAACCACCTCGATGTCGAGGCCATCAGCTGGCTCGCGGCGCACCTGAAGCGCCGTTGGCACCCGAGCGCTGGCGGCCTGCTCGTGGTCACCCACGACCGGTGGTTCCTCGACGAGGTCTGCACCGCCACGTGGGAGGTGCACGACCGCATCGTGGAGCCCTTCGAGGGCGGCTACGCCGCGTACATGCTGCAGCGCGTGGAACGCGACCGCCAGGCGGCCGCCGTCGAACAGCGTCGCCAGAACCTGGCCCGCAAGGAGCTGGCGTGGCTGCGCCGCGGCGCCCCGGCCCGCACCTCCAAGCCCAAGTTCCGCATCGAGGCTGCTAACGAGCTCATCGCCGACGTTCCCGAGATCCGCGACGCGGTCTCGCTGCAGGCGCTGGCCGTGACGCGCCTCGGCAAGGACGTCGTGGACCTGCTCGACGCCGGCGTGCGCTTCGGCGACCGCGAGGTGCTCAAGAAGGTCGAGTGGCGCCTTGCGCCGGGCGAGCGCACGGGCGTGCTCGGCCCCAACGGTGCCGGCAAATCGACGCTGCTGTCGCTCATCTCCGGCACGCTCGAGCCCACGAGCGGCAAGGTCAAGCGCGGCACCACCGTCAAGGTGGCAACCCTCACGCAGCGCATCGACGAGCTCGACGCCTTTGCCTCCGAGCCCGTGCGCAAGGTGCTGGAGGGACTGCGCACCTCCTACACCTTCGGCGCCGGGTCCAAGGCCTCCGAACTCTCGCCGGGTCAGCTGCTGGAGCGCCTCGGCTTCGCGAGCGAGCAGCTCTCCACCCCCGTCAAGGACCTCTCCGGCGGCCAGAAGCGCCGACTGCAGCTGCTGCTCATCCTGCTCGAGCAGCCGAACGTGCTGATCCTCGATGAGCCGACCAACGACCTCGACACCGACATGCTGGCCGCCATGGAGGACCTGCTTGATACGTGGCCGGGCACGCTCATCGTGGTCTCCCACGACCGCTACTTCCTGGAGCGCGTGACCGATCAGCAGTATGCGGTGCTCGAGTCGCGCCTGCGTCACCTGCCCGGTGGCGTGGACCAGTACCTGCAGCTGCGGGCCCAGGGCGTGGGCGGCGCCGGCTCGGACTCCGGGGCCCCCTCCGGCTCCCCGCTCGGCTCCGACGGTGGGTCCGCCGGGGCCGCCTCCGGACCCAGTGAGGCGGAACGCCGCGAGGCCCGCAAGGCGCTGCAACGCGTGAATCGACGACTCGAGAAGGCGCAGGATGAGGTGGCGGGCATCGACGCCGAGCTGGCCGCCGCCGCCGAGGCCATGGATTTCGAGCGCGTGCGCAAGATCGACGAGCGTCGGCAGGCCCTTAGCGAGGAGATCGAAGGCCTCGAGGAGGAGTGGATGGAGCTCGCCGAAGTGGCCGAAAACTAGCCCCTGCTCTCCCCTCGGAGAGATTCTTCTATTCAGCGCACGCGCGGGGCGTCCGGGAATTTCCCTGGAATTCTGCGGGTGTTTGCTTTGAACGCCCCCGAGCTCGGCTCGGGGGCGTTTTCCCGTTAGTCGACACTGTTTTGCTCCTGGTTACTGTGGTCGAACTACGCCGTTGAGTGGGGGACTCTGGGGACCGGCGCAGGGGGCAGAACGAGTACCGGCGCGGGGACGCCTGCCGCGCTGACCCCTTGGCGTGAAGTTTGATTCCGGGGGGAACCAATGTTTGTTGAAGACGCGATTGGCGTCGTTTCAGGGGGGCAAGACGCGGGAGAGCCGCGTTGCCTGGGGGAATGCGGCTCATCGCACATGAGCGTGTAGGTGGGGTCTGAATCCTCCGGCTTCGAGCAGGGATCGGGCGATGTAATGGGTGAGGTTTCGGAACCCGAGGGTGGAGCCCCGGAGGTGTTCGAGGCGGCCGTTGATTGCTTCGGTGGGGCCGTTGGAGGTGCCGGGGCGTTCGAAGAACGCCAGGATGTCGCTGGCCCGACGCTTGAGTGTCCGTCCGAGCCTGCGCAGCTCGATGAATGTCTCGGGGACACCTGTAGCGAGGGATTCGATCACGGTTCGCATGACGAACTTGCCCAGCTTGCGGTCCGGTTCACGATACGCGGCGACCATGCGCTGATACACGCCCCACGCCGCTTCAACCTCCAGGTGGTCGGGGTTGGCGAAGAGCGCTTGGAGTCGCTCGTGTTGGTGGTCGGTGAGCAGTCCGGCACCGGTGTGCAGGATCCTGCGGGCCTTGAACAATGGGTCGCCTGCACGGCCTCGGTGCCCATGCAGTTCTTGTTGGACCCTGCGCCGGCATTCATCCACGGCTTCCCCGACCAGACGGACCACGTGGAAGGGATCCATCATGGTCGCAGCGTCCGGGAGCTCCTCGGCGGTGGCTGACTTGTAGCCGGTGAAGCCGTCCATCGCTACGACCTCGATGCCAGCCCTGAACACGGCCGGCTGGGCGGCGAGCCAGGTCTTGAACACGGCCTTGGAACGCCCCTCGACCATGTCCAGTAGCCGTGCTGGGCCTGTCTTTTCCCGCACCGGTGTCAGGTCAATGATCACGGTGACGTACCGTGGCCCGGTGCGGGTGTGCCGCCAGACGTGCTCATCAACGCCCAGGACCCGCACGCCCTGAAGTCGCTCCGGGGCGTTGATGAGCAGGCGGCTGCCCTCGGTGAGGACGGCGTCGTTGGCGGTATGCCATGCCACGCTGAGTCCGGCAGCGACACGGGACATGCTCTGGTGATCGATGACGACGGCGCACAGCGCCCACCGCATCGCTGCGCTGGTCAGCTTGCTCCGTGCTGGCGCTGCCTGATCGAGGGTCTCGCGCCAACGCCGCCCGCAGCCAGGACAGAGGAAACGCCGAACCCTGACCACCAGGGTGGTAGGGCGGTGTCCAAAGGGAACATGCGCCAGCCGGCGCACCTGACTGCCACGGGAGAGCGCCTGACCTCCGCAGCCCCGGCACCATGGATCCACCTCTGCGACCCGGCATTCCAGGACGGCCCGATCAGGGCCAAGATGCTGGCCGATAGCGCTCAAGCCCAGTTCATCCAGCCGGCAAAACGAGTCCAGATCAGGGGCAAGGAAGGTAGCGTTGTCCACGTCGAGGTCCTAGGGCGTGTTGCTAAACACGTTCGGGGGCCTTGTGAGCGAGTCTTGGATGTGTGTCGCGTGATGTGATCTCTGACGAGGCCTGGGCTGTGATCGGCCCGCTGTTGCCGAACGTGAAGTCGACGGGGCGGCCGCCGGTGGATCGGCGCACGGTGGTCGAGGCGACGGCGTGGCGGTTCCGGACGGGAGCGCCCTGGCGGGATTTGCCGGAGCGGTTCGGGAACTGGAACACGATCTACAAGAACTTCAACCGGTTCTCCGAGCAGGGCGTGTGGGCGCGGGTGCTGGAGAGGACGCAATCGCTGGCGCAGCAGTCCGGAGACCTGGACTGGGTCGCGTCGATCGACTCCACGATCGTGC
>NZ_QQXK01000080.1 GCF_003575975.1 Galactobacter valiniphilus
CCCGCCTCATGCGGCGGAGCGACCCAGAGTGGGGAATTTCGATGAGCAGAACCGAGGAATTTCAGTGAGCGCCGTCAGTCTGGCCTGCGCTCCCTCAACGCCTCAACTACGATCTCTCGTTCGACGGAGGCTTCAAGCCGCACGGCGGTGAAGGCCATCAGTAAGACGCTCACGACGACCAGCACAGACTTTCGCCGTTGCGGCGAGAACATGGCACCGAAGTTCCGTGTTCTCAACCGACGCCAGGCATGCCTGGTGCACTACGGCGCGATTGTGGCCCGCAAAAACGGAAAGCCCATCGGCACAGCGGAAGTCCGTGTAAAGGTCATGCAGACGACCTACACAGGATCAGCCGGCGCCCGTGTCAGCAGTCAGGTTTCCATCATCGGCGCTTCAGGTGATGTAGGCCGGTCATGGCCTGTCAATGTGTGGTTCCGGATCGATCAGAAGCCAGGCTGGAGCCGCTGGGACTATGTCTCCAGCCCCGGAACCGAAGTGAACGTGCGGACCCAGAAGGGACTGCTGCACGGATTGAGACAGTTGGGGTTAGGCCGCTTGGGCGGCTGGTGGGTTCATGATGAGTTCGAATTCGATGGGCGTCAACCGGCCGAGGCATTGTTGGCGTCGGCGGCGGTGGTAGCGGGTTTCGATCCAGGCCACGATCGCGGTCCGCAGCTGCACACGAGTGGCCCAGACTCGACGGTTGAGAACGTTCT
>NZ_QQXK01000081.1 GCF_003575975.1 Galactobacter valiniphilus
CGACAGCATCCTCGGACTCAGCGCCTGACCCCACACATCGAAGGACCGAGCGCTACACCACTACCGGGGACTTGACCGTCTTTGACGATCAGGAGCAAGAGGAGCGCTTCATGACAGGCTCCAACGCCATGGGTTCGCTTGCCCCTTTGGAGTGCGACTCACCCGAGGTAGGGATCGTTGCAGTCATGTACCCCGGTGACGACATCAGCGTCCAAGCTGATTGCAGGTCAAGGGCTACGTGGGAAGAAGTGCCCACACGGAGTGCATCAGTGCCGAACTCCATATGCGCCACCTTCAAGGACGAGGACGGGCAAACGTGGATGTGGACGAAGACCGCGGGCGCCCAACGTCTCGAGGCTGACTACCGGGTTGACTACACGTCCAAGGGACCGGTCGTTGTCAGCGTGCCGAAGGCTTCTACGGAATGAAAGAGGTAGAAGCAACCGTGCAGTCTGGAGTCTGGCCAGCCGGGGGTATACACCCGCACGGAGTAGCTAACTTCAGGATCTTGCTCAACCAGGCGCTCGACGCGGTGGGTGTGCGCCAGAAAGGACAACCGTTGTCTTTTCTGGCTCTTCACAGATGAGGGTGTAGCTGTGGTGCGACCTGGGGCGGCGCGTCGGTGTCGGGGTGAGGGTCGAGGTCTT
>NZ_QQXK01000082.1 GCF_003575975.1 Galactobacter valiniphilus
ATCGTGGACACGGTGTCGGTTCGGTTATGCCGCTTCCGCGAGGGTAGCGGACGTGGTCTCCGCGTAGGCGGTCTCGTAGTTGTTCGGGGTGATCTGGCCGATCGCGGAGTGGCGCCTGCGGGTGTTGTAGCGGTTCGCCCATCGGAACACGGCCCGGTAGGCGGTGGCCTGGTCCGGGAACGCCGCCTGCCCTTCGAGGAGCTCCCGCTTGAGTGTGGCGTTGAAGCTCTCCGCGAGTGAGTTGTCGGCGCTCGTGCCCACCGCACCCATGGACTGGACGATGTTGAGCTGCTCGCAGAGGGCTGCGTAGGCCTTCGAGGCGTAGACGCTGCCGTGGTCGCTGTGGAAGATCGCGCCGGCCAGCGTCCCGCGGTCACGGGCCGCAGCGCGCAGGGCGTCTTCGACGAGCCCTACGCGCATGTGGTCGGCGACCTGCCAACCCGCGAGCTTCCGTGACCCGAGGTCGATGCAGGTCGCGAGATACAGGTTCGACCCGTCCGCGATCGGGAGGTAGGTGATATCGCCCACGTATCGGCGGTTCGGCTCACCAATGGAGAAGTCCCGCTCGATCAGGTCGGGGAAGCGGCGTCCGGACTGGTCCGGGATCGTGGTCCTCACCCGTCGACGCAGCCGGATCC
>NZ_QQXK01000083.1 GCF_003575975.1 Galactobacter valiniphilus
AAGATCTGGTCGCCGCCGCCCGGGTGATCCTGGCCGCGGAAGAAGTGGTTGAAACCGACCTCATAGAGGGTCGCAGCGCCGGCGTACGTCGAGATGTGGCCGCCCACGCCGATGCCCGGCGCCTGCGCGCGGTGCACCATGATCGCGGCGTTCCAGCGCATCCACTTGCGGTACGCGCGCTCCATCTCCTCGCGGCCCGGGAACTCCGGCTCGTCCGCGGCGGAGATGGTGTTGACGTAGTCGGTCGTGGTGCCGAGGCCGGACGGGACCGGCACATCGTGGTCACCCGCGCGCTCCACGAGCGCGCGCAGCACGTCCTCGGCGCCGCGCGCACCGGTCTCCTGGAACAGCCCATCGAAGGACTCGAGCCACTCGGCGGTCTCTTCTGGGTCAACGTCGCGGCCGCGAGGCTGCTGCTCGATGGTGGTCATCGGCTCTCCTGTTCCTAGGCCGTGTTGCTAAAGGTGCTGGTGAGCCAGTGGAGTGTCGCGGCGAGGCAGAGGCCGGCGTGGTAGTTGCGGGCGGTCTTGTCTGAGCGCATCGCGATCCCGCGCCATTGCTTGAGCTTGTTGAAGCACCGCTCGACGACGTTGCGGCCGCGGTAGCGGACCCGCTGCTGGTCACCGAAGTCGA
>NZ_QQXK01000084.1 GCF_003575975.1 Galactobacter valiniphilus
CCGCGGTCGATTTCGTGGTGGTGGAAGTTGCACAGCAGGATCGCGTTGGTGATGTTGGTTTTGCCGCCGTCTTGCCAGGGGATCACGTGGTGG
This sequence comes from Galactobacter valiniphilus, assembly GCF_003575975.1. Taxonomy (GTDB): domain Bacteria; phylum Actinomycetota; class Actinomycetes; order Actinomycetales; family Micrococcaceae; genus Galactobacter; species Galactobacter valiniphilus. The sequence continues at coordinate 94 of NZ_QQXK01000084.1, forward strand.
ACTTCGCACCATTGGCCTGGGATGTCGCAGCCGGGTGCCCTGCAGTGGTGGTCCCTGGCGATGAGGATGCGGCGTTGTTCGCGGGTGAAGAGGCGTTGGGCTCTTCCGAGTTTCAGGGGCACACCGGCGGGGTCGGTGAGCATGACTTGGATGGCCGCGTCGCAGAGCAGGTGCACGACCGCCCTGAGGGGGACGGGGGTTCCGTCGCCGCCGACGCGGGCGAAGCGCAGGTCGATCATGGCATCCGGGTCGGGGACGCCGAGGGCGTTGAGGGAGATTTGATGGATCCCTTGCGGCCACCAGCCCCCGCCGACTCCGCCGAGCTGACCGCCAGCATCAGTGGCTGAGCCTGAAGCGGTCCCCGCGTCAGCGCCGTTGCCGCTGCCCATGCCGATACCGCTGGCAGGGCCGGTGGTGGGGTTGTGATGGGCGTCGTGGGTGGTGCAGTCGTGCAGGTGGTGGTCGATCGCGGTCAGGGTCGTGCTGATGAGCAGGGTGGGGGCTGCGCCTGCGGTGGTGGG
>NZ_QQXK01000085.1 GCF_003575975.1 Galactobacter valiniphilus
GCGCCCTCGTCGTCCTTGGCCAGCAGCGAGTCCCACTCGCGGCCCCAGACGACCTTGATGACGTTCCAGCCCGCGCCGCGGAAGAAGGCCTCGAACTCCTGCATGATCTTGCCGTTGCCGTTGCCGCGCACCGGGCCATCCAGGCGCTGCAGATTGCAGTTGATCACGAAGTTCAGGTTGTCGAGCTTCTCGTTGGCGGCCAGCTGCAGGAAGCCGCGGCTCTCGGGCTCGTCCATCTCGCCGTCGCCCAGGAAGGCCCAGACCTGCTGCTGCGAGGTGTCCTTAATGCCGCGGTGGTGCAGGTAGCGGTTCAGCTGCGCCTGGTAGATCGCGTTGGCCGGGCCCAGGCCCATCGACACGGTCGGGAACTGCCAGAACTCCGGCATCATGCGCGGGTGCGGGTACGAGGGAAGGGCGTGGCCCTCCTTGGCCTTCTCCTGGCGGAAGCCGTCCATGTCGTCCTCGGAGAGGCGACCCTCCATGAACGCGCGGGCGTACATGCCAGGCGAGGCGTGGCCCTGGAAGAAGATCTGGTCGCCGCCGCCCGGGTGATCCTGGCCGCGGAAGAAGTGGTTGAAACCGACCTCATAGAGGGTCGCAGC
>NZ_QQXK01000086.1 GCF_003575975.1 Galactobacter valiniphilus
CGCCGCCTGTGACTCCGCCCGCGCCGGCGCGGGCGTCGACGCTGTGCCGGTGGTCGTGATCCCCGAGCCGTGCTTCTGGACCCACTCCCGTAGCGCACCGCGGGAGATCCCCAGATCCGCCGCGATGCCCTTCAACGTCGCACCCGGCGTGGATGCGAATAAGTCCACCGCCCGCTGCCGGAACTCGTCCGTGTAGTTCTTCCTTGCCATCCCTTGGATTCTCGGTTCCCCAGCAACGTGCTGGAATCAGCGTGTCCAAGATCAGGGGTCAAGCGCCCCAGCACGACGGCCTTGAGCAGACCGATCTGGGCCATGTCCATGGCGGCACGGACCTCGTTCGTGGTCCACTCTTCGCCGTCTTCGACAAGCTCCTGCAGGGCCGCGTCTACGCCGTCCATGGCGGCCTTGACAGGCTTGTTCATGGCTTCGGCGTTCTCGAGGATGATCTTCGGGGTGAGGGGCATGGTCATGCCGCCTTTCGGTGTGGGTTGTTGTGCCGCTGTTGCCTGCCGCGCAAAGTGGCTCTTCCTACTTGCGGTGGGGGTGAGCGGCGCGCCGGTGTGAGTTGGGCTGCGGGGTGAGGGACGTCGAGGCCCT
>NZ_QQXK01000087.1 GCF_003575975.1 Galactobacter valiniphilus
TTGCTTGAGCTTGTTGAAGCACCGCTCGACGACGTTGCGGCCGCGGTAGCGGACCCGCTGCTGGTCACCGAAGTCGATCGGCCTGCCGCGGCGCTTGCGTCGGTGAGCGATCTGATCGTCGCGCTCAGGGATCGTCGCAGCGATCCCGTGTTCACGTAGCCAGGCCCGGTTCGCCTTGGACGGGTAGCCCTTGTCCGCGAGCACTCGGTCCGGTCTTGACCTCGGCCTGCCTCTCGCGCCTAAGACGCGGATCTCGCTCAACGTCGCGGCGAGCATGCTGGTGTCCGCTGCTTGCCCGGGCGTGAGGATGAACGCGAGTGCGCGTCCCTTCCCGTCGCAGACCAGGTGGTTCTTCGTCGTCAGCCCGCCGCGGGAGCGGCCGATCGCGTGATCGGGCGGCTCCTGTCCGAACTTCTTGTAGTTCGACTGAGCCCCCTGTGGCGCGGGGAAGTGTCGCACCGTGCTGGTGCACGCGCACGATCGTGGAGTCGATCGACGCGACCCAGTCCAGGTCTCCGGACTGCTGCGCCAGCGACTGCGTCCTCTCCAGC
>NZ_QQXK01000088.1 GCF_003575975.1 Galactobacter valiniphilus
GGTCAAGTCCCCGGTAGTGGTGTAGCGCTCGGTCCTTCGATGTGTGGGGTCAGGCGCTGAGTCCGAGGATGCTGTCGGTCACCTCCTCGGGGCTGTTGTCGGCGACGAGGGTGAGTCTGCTCTTGGCGAGAATATCGAGGCCGAGGTAGCGGCGTCCTTCGGCCCATTCGTCGGTCTGCTCGGCCAGGACGGCGCCGACGAGGCGGATGATCGCGTCGCGGTTCGGGAAGATGCCGACGGAGTCGGTGCGGCGGCGGATCTCGCGGTTGAGGCGCTCGTTGGGGTTGTTGGACCAGATCTGCTGCCAGAGCCCTTCGGGGAACCCGGTGAAGGCGAGGATGTCTGCCCGGGCGGTGTCGAGGTGGTCGTGCGCGTCCGGGAGCTTGTCGTCGACGTAGTCCAGGAGTCGGTCGAACTGCGCGTGGACGCTATCGG
>NZ_QQXK01000089.1 GCF_003575975.1 Galactobacter valiniphilus
AAGTCGAGCTTGGCAGAGGCCGCGATCACGGGCATGCCCTTGTGGTTGGGCGCGAACGATGCGCCCATGTAGACGCCGAAGACTGCGAGCTGCACTCCCATGAAAGCGAAGGCCGTCCCTAGGGGGAGCAACGTGAAGAGAGGGATCAGGAGGAAGCCGAAGCGTGCGGTGATCATGCCCAGCTCCAGCCACCTACCTTTGACCTTGCGCTGGCTGATCAGATGCCAGATGCTGTGGCGATGGAGGTTAAGGCCCTCGAGCGTGAGGAGAGGGAAGAAGAGCCAGCCTTGGTGAGCGACAAGTCGCCGGATGAGGCCCTTGGAGCGGTTCGCGTCCTCGGCCAGAAAGACGATCGTGTCTGGCTCAATGTCAGGGTCCTTGCCCACACGGTTGGGGTTGCCGTGATGGCGTGAATGCTTGGAGTGCCAC
>NZ_QQXK01000008.1 GCF_003575975.1 Galactobacter valiniphilus
GAGGTGGTCGTGCGCGTCCGGGAGCTTGTCGTCGACGTAGTCCAGGAGTCGGTCGAACTGCGCGTGGACGCTATCGGCGTCCGGTTGGTCGTAGACGGAGTGCAGCATCGCTTTCACGGCCGGCCACATGCTTTTCGGTGTCACGGACATCAGATTCGCCGCGTAGTGGGTGCGGCAGCGTTGCCAGACCGCGCCGGGCAGGTTCGCCGCGATCGCTTCGACGAGGCCAGCGTGCGCGTCGGAGGTGACCAGGCGGACCCCGCCGAGGCCGCGTGCGACGAGGTCGGCGAAGAAGCTGTTCCATGCTGCCCCGGTCTCCGAGGTTGCGACGCGCAGGCCGAGGACCTCACGGCGCCCGTCCGCGTTGACCCCGGTCGCGATCAACACGACGGCGTTGATGACGCGGCCGCCTTCGCGGACCTTCATGGTTAGCGCGTCGGCGGCGACGAACGTGAATGGACCTGCATCGCCCAGCGGGCGGTGACGGAACTGCTCGACGTGTTCGTCGAGCTCCGCTGCCATCCGGGACACCTGCGACTTCGACAGCGAGTGGATCCCGAGCGTCTTGACCAGCTTGTCCATCCGACGCGTGGAGACCCCGGCGAGGTAGCAGTCCGCGACGACGGTGATCAGTGCCGTCTCGGCACGTTTGCGGCGCTCGAGCAGCCATTCCGGGAAGTAGGTGCCCTGGCGCAGCTTCGGGACAGCGACGTCGATGGTGCCGACGCGGGTGTCCAGATCGCGGTGGCGGTAGCCGTTGCGCTGGGCGAGGCGGTCAGGGCTGGGTTTGCCCCATTCCGCGCCGACCACGGCGTCCGCGTCAGCGGACAGCAACGCGTTGATCATCGTTTGCAGCAAGCTGCGCATCAGATCAGGCGACGCGTCCAACAATGCTTCGCTGAGCACGCCGGCAGGGTCGACAATATGAGGAGCGGTCATCGTGATGACTCCATTCGAGTGAGAAGTAGAGAGCTTTCTCGAAGGATCACACGGTGACCGCGTCTACGTCAGCAACGACGAGCCGGACCACCGCGCGCTACACCACTATGCGGGACTCAACTCACCACAGCAGACCTCGGCCCAGCGACACCCGTCCCCCGGCGGAGCGTCACGCGGCCGGAGCCACGCTTTCGGGGCCGCATCGCATCACGCGATGCGGCCCCGCGCTGTACCCGGACCGCTCCCGGCCCCCGCGCCGTGTTGTCCCGGGGTGTTGCCCCTCCCCCTTCGCACCCGCTGACCTAGGATCGCTTCTGTGACAGATTCCGCTTCGAGAGACGCCCTCATCGGCACCCAGCTGGATCGCCGCTACACGATCGAGCGGCGCCTGGCGCGCGGAGGCATGTCCACCGTCTACCTCGCCACGGACCAGAAGCTGCGCCGGCAGGTCGCCATCAAGGTGCTCTACCCGCACCTGGCCGAGGACCCCGCCTTCGTGGAGCGCTTCGAGTCCGAGGCCATCACGGCCGCCAAGTTCTCGCACCCGCACGTCGTCTCGGTCTACGACCAGGGCGTGGACGCCGACACCGCGTACCTCGTCATGGAGTACGTCCCCGGCGCCACGCTGCGCGACATCATGAGCGCCCAGGGCCGCTTCTCGCCGCGCGCGGCGCTCCAGGTCATCGACGCGGTCCTCGGTGGCCTCTCCGCCGCCCACCGCGCTGGTCTCGTGCACCGCGACGTCAAGCCGGAGAACGTGCTCATCTCGCCAGACGGCCGCATCAAGGTCGCCGACTTTGGCCTCGCCCGCGCCGCCACGAAGCACACCTCCACGGGCGCGCTCATCGGCACCGTCGCGTACGTCTCCCCCGAGCTCGTCATGGGCAAGCCGGCCGACACGCGCGCCGACCTCTACGCCGTGGGCGTGCTCCTCTACGAGCTGCTCACGAGCAAGCAGCCCTACACCGGTGACAGCGCCTGGGCCGTGGCCCTGGCCCACGTCAACGAGGAGATCCCGCCCGCCTCCGCCTCCGTGCCGGGGCTGAGCACCGAGCTGGACGAGCTCATCGCCTGGTGCACCGAGAAGGATCCGGAGGACCGCCCGCACGACGCCGAGGCGCTCCTGCAGGAGCTGCGCCACGCCCGCTCCCAGCTCAGCGAGGAGCAGCTGGACCTCGGCGAGGAGCCGGCGCCCCTGGCCACGCTGCTCACCTCCACGCTCGCGCTCATGCACCGTACGGGCGAGCGCCCCGGTTCCCGGGACGACGCACCGGCCCTGGACCTCCTGCCCGACGCCGCCTCCGCCGGCTCCCAGCCGGACGCCGCCCCCGCGCCGTCCCCGGCGGGGCGCGGCGCCGCCGGGGACGGCGAGGACGAGGACGACGAGGCACAGCCCGAGTGGATCAGCCCCGATTGGGCCGGCCCCGGCTCGGCTGCCGCCGAGGCGGCAACCCAGGCCCTGCCCGCCGCGGCCCAGGACCCCACCCAGGTGCTCCCGGCCTCGGCCGACCCGACCGCCGTGCTGAACCCGGCCGCCCTCGGCGAGCACCCGACGTCGGGCACCGCTCCCATCACGGGGCACTCGACCCCGCCCGCCGCGCCCGAGCCCACGGCCGTGCTCGGCCCGGACGGCGCAACGCGCCCGCTCGAGCCGGCCGCCTGGCCCCCGGCCGCGCAGCAGGAGCAACCGTCCGGCCAGCCTGTTGTGCCGCGCCTCGATCCGCGCCTGCAACCCGAGATCCAGCCCGAGGTCGCCTATCCGGAACGCGTCTCCAAGCGCCAGGCCAAGGCCGATGCCAAGGCCGCGGCGCGCGCCGCCCAGGAGCCGACCGAGTCGCTCGCGCGCCCCGGCACCAAGAAGAAGGCCTGGATCTGGGCCGGGCTGCTGGTGCTCGTCGCGGCGATCGTCGGCACCGCGGCCTGGTTCTTCGGGGCCGGCCCCGGCGCCCGGGTCCTGATCCCCGAGCTGCGCGGCGCCACGGAGTCCTCCGCCCGCGCCATGCTCGATCAGCAGGGCGTCGGCATCACGGTCGCCACCGCCTTCGACGAGAAGGTGGAGAAGGGCAAGGTGGTCTCCACCGATCCGCCCGGCGGCACCCAGATTATGCGCATGAACTCCGTGACGCTGCTGATCTCCAAGGGCCCGCAGCTCTACGCCGTGCCCAATGTGGTGGGCCAGTCGCAGGCCGACGCCAAGGCCGCCCTCGAAAAGAACAGTCTCGCGCTCGGCAAGGTCACCCAGGCCTACGACGAGTCGGTCGCCAAGGGCCTCGTGGTGAGCCAGGGCCGCAAGGTCGGCACCGAGTTCCGCTCGGGCACCACGGTGGACATCGTGCTCTCCCGCGGCCCGGCCCCCGTGGAGGTCCCCTCCCTCGTGGGCAAGAGCCCCGAGGACGCCGAGCAGCTCCTCACCGCGCAGGACCTTAAGGCCGAGCAGGGCGAGGACGTCTACTCCGACGAGGTCCCGGAGGGCCAGGTCGCCGAGCAGGGCACCGAGGCCGGCACGCAGGTTTCCACGGGCGCCACCGTCGAGTACCGCGTCTCCAAGGGCCCCGAGCTCTTCGCGGTCCCGAGCGTCATCAACAAGAGCACGGCCGAGGCCCGCTCGATCCTCAAGGCCGCCGGCTTCGAGGTGCAGGTGCGCTCCGGCGGCGTTTTCGGCACGGTCTTCGACCGCGTCGTCGGCCAGGACCCGCGCTCGGGCCAGATGCTCAAGAAGGGCTCCACGGTCACCATCACGGTGTACTGAGCGCCGCCTCCTCAAGCACCACGCGAAGGGGCCCGACGGCGGGTGGAAACCACCCGCCGTCGGCCCCTTCGCGTGAGGCGCGTCAGGCGCCCAGGCGCACCACGGCGTCGAGGGCCAGGTCCAGCGCCGTGGCGCGGGAGGCGATGCCCCAGCCGCGCGGGTCGTGCGCGTCGAGATCGGCAAGCGAATCGGCCGTGTAGAGCAGCTGCGCGAAGTCGGCGCCGCGGAAGGCGCAGGCCGCCGCGAGGGCCGAACACTCCATGTCCACGACGTCGCAGCCGGCCTCCTTGCGGGCCTCGATGACGGCGGGCGTCTCGCGGTAGAAGCCGTCGGTGGTCCAGGTGGCGACCTCGGCGAACTCGCGGTTGGCCGCGACGAGGGCGTCCTTGACGGCCTGCACGGAGGAGGGCTCCAGCTCGATCCAGTCGGCGGCCGGGGCGTAGTGATAGCTCGTGCCCTCGTCGCGCAGCGCGCGGGTCGGGACGAGCATGGCGTTCTCCTCGTGGGAGTGCAGGGCGCCGCAGGAGCCCACGGCGACCACGTGCTTCACGCCGAGGTTGAGGCCGAACTCGAGGTTCTGCACGGCGGCCGGGGCGCCCAGCGGCGCAAGGACGATCGCGACCTTCTCGCCGCGGTGCTCCGTGACGTAGTACGGGAAGTCGCGCGTGATGGACTCGAGCTCCACGGCGGTCTCCCAGCCGCGTTCGGCGGCAAACTGGTCAACGGTGGGGCCGAGGAAGGCCATGACCAGGCGCGTGGGCAGGGTGTCCGGCGCGTGCGCCTCGCGGTCCCATCCCCCGATCAGGTCGTTCTTATCGGTATCAACATCGAGGATCGGGAACTCGCCACGGGTCAGCATATCCCCGATTCTTTCACGGCGGGCGGCGTGCGCCGAAAGCGCGGGCCGCCCGCGCGCCGTCGTGCTTCCCTCCCCGGAAACGGACAAACTCCCCGCCGAAGGCGAGGAGTTTGTCCGAAAGTGGCGAGCCGAGCGCGCGGGCACCCGGCGTCACCGTCTCAGCGGCGGGCCAGGCCCTCCGCGACGAGGAAGGCCAGCTCAAGCGACTGCGCGTGGTTCAGGCGCGGGTCGACCACGGTCTCGTAGAGCGAATCGAACTGCTCCTCCACCACGGGATCGGAGCCACCGAGGCACTCGGCGACGTCGTCGCCGGTCATCTCGACGTGCAGGCCGCCCGGGACGGTGCCCAGGGAGCGGTGCACCTCGAAGAAGCCGCGCACCTCGTCCAGCACGTCCTCAAAGCGGCGCGTCTTGTAGCCGTTCTTGGAGGTGATGGTGTTGCCGTGCATGGGGTCGGTGACCCACACGACCTGGGCGCCCGTGTCGCGGACGGCCTGGACGATGGGCGGCAGCGCCTCGCGGATCTTGCCTGCACCCATGCGGGTGATGAAGGTCAGGCGGCCCGGCTCGCGCTCGGGATCCAGCTTGTTGATCAGGTCGATCGCGTCCTGGCCCGTGGTGGTGGGGCCAAGCTTCACGCCGATGGGGTTCTTCACCTTGGAGAGGAAGTCGACGTGCGCGCCGTCGAGCTCGCGCGTGCGCTCACCGATCCAGAGGAAGTGGCCCGAGGTGTCGTAGGGCAGGCCGGTGCGGGAGTCCGTGCGGGTCAACGCGCGCTCGTAGTCGAGCAGCAGCGCCTCGTGGGCCGCGTAGAACTCGGCGCGCTTGAGCGCCTCGAAGTCGGCGCCGCAGGCCTCCATGAAGTGCACGGCGCGGTCGATCTCGCCGGCCAGCTGCTCGTACTCGTGGTACGCCGGGTTCGCCATGAAGCCCTGGTTCCAGGAGTGCACGCTGCGCAGATCGGCGAAGCCGCCCTGCGTGAAGGCGCGGATGAGGTTCAGCGTGGAGGCCGAGGTGTTGTACGCCGTGATCATGCGCTGCGGGTTGTGAGCGCGGGATTCCGGCGTGAAGTCGTAGCCGTTGACGATGTCGCCGCGGAAGGCCGGCAGCGTGACATCGCCGCGGGTCTCCACGTCCGAGGAGCGCGGCTTGGCGAACTGGCCGGCCATGCGGCCCATCTTGATGACGGGCATCTGCGCGCCGTAGGTCAGCACCACGGCCATCTGCAGGATCGTCTTGACGCGGGCCTGGATGCGGTCGGCGGTCGCGGCGGAGAAGGTCTCGGCGCAGTCACCGCCCTGCAGCAGGAAGGCCTCGCCGCGCGCGGCGGCGGCCAGGCGCGACTTGAGCACGTCCACCTCGCCGGCAAAGACCAGCGGGGGCAGCGTGCCGAGCTCGGACAGGACGCGGGCATGCTCCGGCGTGCCGGCCCAGCTGGGCTGCTGCTTGGGGTTCATCTGACGCCACGCATCCAGCGCGGGGTCGGTGGCGGGTCCGGACTGCGTGCCGGCGAGCGGGGTATGCACTGGAAGACTCACCCGTTCAGCCTAGTGCGAGCACCGAGGCGGACGCCGCAGCCGCCGTCACGTAGGGAGGCGCGGGCGTCATGTGCGCCGCGCCGCCCCCGCGCACTCCGGGCCCGCCCCCGCGCCCGCGCCACCGCGGTTCAGTCCTCCTGGGCGGGCTTGGCCGACGCGGCCGTCTTGGCCGCCTCGGCCCGGGCCGCGATCTCCGCCTTGACGTCCGCGGCGTAGCGGTCAACGTACTCCTGGCCCGAGAGGCGCTGGATGTCGCGCATCACGCGGTCGGTCAGTTCACGCAGGGCCGCGCGGTTCTGGATGTCCCCCTTGGCGACCTCGATGGGCTCGCCCACGATGATGCCCACGCGGCGCAGGTGCGGGATCACCTTGCCGATGGGCTGCACCTTGTCCGTGCCGATCATGGCCACGGGAATGATGGGCAGGCCCGTCTCGATGGCCAGCCGGGCCACGCCGATCTTGCCGCGGTACATGCGCCCATCGGGGCTGCGCGTGCCCTCGGGGTAGATCCCGAGCAGGCGCCCCTCGCGCAGGGCCACCTCCCCGGCCTCGAGCGACTTGAGCGAGGCCTCGCCGCCCGCCCGGTCCATGGGAAGCTGATTGGCTAGCAGGAAGAAGCGACGCTTCAGCGCGCCCTTGAGCCCCTTGCCCGTGAAGTACTCCCTCTTGGCCAGGAAGGAGATGGGCCGCGGGACCATGACCGGCAGGAAGATCGAATCCGACACCGAGAGGTGATTCGAGGCGATGATCGCAGCCCCCTCGGCGGGGATGTGGTGCATGCCGCGCACCCAGGGGCGGAAGAAGAGGCGCGCGAGCGGCCCCACCACAAAGGTCTTGGCGAACCAATAAAACACGGGCGTCTGTGCTCCTTGCTGGCGCTGCGCGGTGCCGCACCCACCGTGGGGCGAGACAAGCCAGCGAGGGTGTTCGCGGCTAGGCTCTAGCTTAAGAGTCCTTTTCTCCACCCTCGAGGAGCCTCGCATGTCCACGGACATCTCCACGGCCGATACCTTCGCCGCCTACGTGCACGAGGGTCGCTCCTCCGTGGCGGTCCTCGTGATCCACGGCTTCACGTCCACGCCCGGCTCGGTCTTCCTGTGGGCGGGCGCCTTCGAGGCGGCCGGCTACGACGTCTCCGTGCCCCTGCTTGAGGGTCACGCGAGCCGCTGGGAGGACATGATCGGCGTGCCATACACGGCCTGGACCGGTGCACTGGAGCGCGAGTACGACCGGCTGGCCCGCACGCACGAGCACGTGGTCGTGGCCGGCATTTCCATGGGCGGGGCCCTGGCCCTGCACCTCGGCGCCGTGCGCCGCCCCGACGCACTCCTGCTCGTCAACCCGGCCGTGGATGGGATGCCGTGGTTCTCCTTCCTCTCCGGCGCCCTGGCCCCGTTTGTGAAGTCCACGCCGGCGATCGGCGAGGACATTGCGCGCCCCGGGCGCAAGGAAAACTCCTACGACGTCACACCCACGGCCGCCGCGACGCAGCTGCGCCGCCTGCAGAAGGCCGTGCGCCGCCAGCTCCCGGGCGTGGTCGCCCCCATCACCCTCTTCCACTCGGTCCAGGACCACGTGGTGCCGCCGGCCTCGTTGCGCTCGCTCTTCGCCGGACTGACGCCCGCGACGCGCACGCGCCTGCGCCGCATCGAGCCGCACGAGAGCTACCACGTCGCCACGCTGGACTGGGACGCGGAGCTCATCAACGAGGCCTCCGTTCGCGCCGTCGCCGAGTCCACCGGCGTGGCCGCCGGCTCCGGGACCGCGGCGTGAGCCGGCCCGACGACGCCGCGGCGTGGGATGATCTCGTCCGTCGCCTGGAGGCGATGGACGGCGGAGACACCACACCGCCCGACGACGCGCCCCACCCGGCCGGGGAGGCGTCGCCTCCCGCCGGCCCCGCCTCCGGCGACGCGCCCTTCGGCCCCCGCTCCAGCGCCGGGTCGGGCGCCAGGCCGTCCGACCCACCGCTCGCTGGGCCGGCGGACGGCCCGCGCGCCGTCGCCGGCTTCGACTTCCAGGTGGACCCGGCCCTGTTCGGCCCCTCCCGCGGAGCCTCCGCCGCCGGTGCATCCGGCGGTTCGGGGCCGCGCGATTGGAGCCTCGCCGAGGACCCCGACGAGGGCAGCTTCGAGCCCCCCGAGCCGGAGCCGATCCTCGCTGGCCGCCCCGATCGTGTTGTCGCGTGGGTCGCGGCGATCGGCCTCCCGCTGCTGATGATCGCCATGACGATCTTCTGGGCTGGCTCCACCCCGCCGCTGCTGTGGCCCGTGCTGCTCATCGGCGCGCTGGGGGCGTGGGCCTACCTCTTCTGGCGCCTACCCCAGGATCGAGCCGACGACGGCGACGACGGGGCGCGCATCTAAGCGCCCGGAGGCACGCGGCGCGCCGCGCGTGGAACTGAGTCCCAGCCCGATGACACCGAGTGTTACTCTGGCGTACAGATGTGACGCACGGCACGCCCGTCGTCGAACCAGGCAACACCCCGCCAGCAACCAAGGAGCCCCGGTGCGAGAGATTGTCATCCCCCCGAATGTCCTCAACGATGCCGCCGTGACCATCCCGTCGCTGCTGGATCGCCACCTGGGCGTGCACTCCCAACGCGAGCTGTTCAAGGTGCGCGACGCGAGCGGGGCGTGGCAGCCCATCACGGCCGCGGCCTTCGCCGCCGACGCGCAGGCCATCGCCAAGGGCCTCATGGCGCGCGGCATCGGCTCCGGTGACCGCGTGGCCATCATGTCGCGCACGCGCTACGAGTGGACGCTCCTGGACTTCGCGATCGCCTACGCCGGCGCCGTTTCTGTGCCGATCTACGAGACCTCCTCCCCCAGCCAGGTGGCGTGGATCCTGCACGACTCCGGCACGCACCTCGCCCTCGTGGAGAACGGAGGCCACGAGAACGTGGTCCGCCGCGCGGCCCGGGACGAGGAGCTCGAGGTCCTCGCCGACGTCCTGCAGATCGAGGGTGGCGGGCTCGACGAATTGCGCGCGGGCGGCGCCGACATCAGCGACGAGCAGCTCGCCGAGCGCACCGCCACGCGCGTCAAGGCCGACGTCGCGACGATCATCTACACCTCGGGCACCACGGGGCGCCCCAAGGGGTGCGAGCTGACGCACGCGAACTTTGTCGATCTCTCCGATAACGCCCTCTCGCGCCTCGGCGACATCGTGCACGCCGGCTCCTCGACGCTCATGTTCCTGCCGCTGGCTCACGTCTTCGGCCGCTACATCGCGATCCTCGCCGTCGCGGCGGGTGCCACGGTGGGTCACTCCCCCGACCTCAAGAGCCTGCTGCCCGACCTGGCCTCCTTCCGCCCCACCTTCCTCCTCGTGGTGCCGCGCGTGTTCGAGAAGGTGTACAACGGCGCCAAGCTCAAGGCCGAGGACGGCGGCAAGGGCAAGATCTTTGCGGCCGCCGCCGCGACCGCCGAGCAGTTCTCCCGCGCCACGCTCGAGGCCGGCAAGGTCCCGCTCAGCCTCAAGCTCAAGCACCTGCTCTTCGACAAGCTCGTCTACGGCAAGCTGCGCGCGGCCATGGGCGGCCAGGTCGGCCACGCCGTCTCCGGCGGCGGCCCGCTGGGCGAGCGCCTCGGCCACTTCTTCAACGGCATCGGCGTCACGGTCCTGGAGGGCTACGGCCTCACCGAGACTACGGCCCCCGTGAGCGTGAACACGCCGGCGCGCATCAAGATCGGCACCGTGGGCCGCCCGCTTCCGGGCGACGGCGTGCGCATCGCCGACGACGGCGAGATCCTGGTCAAGGGCGTCTGCGTGTTCAAGGGCTACCTCGGCCGCCCCGATCTGGACGCCGAGGCCTTCACGGAGGACGGCTGGTTCCGCACGGGCGACCTCGGCTCGCTGGATGAGGACGGCTTCCTCAAGATCACGGGCCGCAAGAAGGAGATCATCGTGACGGCCGGCGGCAAGAACGTCGCCCCAGCGCAGCTCGAGGACCAGATCCGCGCCTCGGCGATCGTCTCCCAGTGCGTCGTGGTCGGCGAGGGCCAGAAGTTCATCGGCGCCCTCATCACGATCGACGAGGAGGCACTGCCGGGCTGGCTCGCCCGCCACCACAAGCAGGCCGGCCTCACCCCGGAGCAGCTCAAGGACGACCCGGAGCTGCTGGCCGAGCTGCAGGCCGCCGTGGATCGCGCCAACGGCAGCGTCTCTCACGCGGAGGCCATCAAGAAGTTCCGCGTGGTGCCCACCGATTTCACCGAGGAGTCAGGCCACCTGACCCCGTCGCTGAAGATCAAGCGCGCCGTCGTCATGAAGGACTTCGCGAGCGAGGTCGACGCGCTCTACGCCGACTGAGACGAGCGGCACTGAACCACGACGCCCCGGAACCTTTCGAAGGAAAGGTTCCGGGGCGTCGTCGTGCAGGAAGCTGCCGCCGGTTTAGAGGGGGGCGTCGTCCGGGTGGTCGAGGCCGAGCGAGAGCAGCGCGTTTTCGATCACCTCGGTGAGCGCCGGGTGCGGCCAGTACGGGCCGCGCGCCAGCGTGTAGGCATCCGTTCCCGTCACCATGGCCTGGACGATCGGCTGGATGAGGATCGAGGCCTCGTGGCCCACGACGTGCGCGCCGAGGATCTCACCGGTGGAGCGCCTGGCCAGCACCTTCGCGAAGCCCTCGGTGTCCTCCATGGCCCAGCCGTAGGCCGTGCTGCCGTAGTCCTGCACGGCCACCGCAAGGTCCTCGCCCACGAGCTCGCGGGCCTCCTCCTCGCGCAGACCGACGGAGGCAACCTGCGGGCGGGCGAACACGGCCTCCGGGACGGCGCGATAGTCGGTGGCACGCAGGCGGGCCGGGTGCTCGAGATTGTGCGAGACGACGCGGGCCTCGCGGTTCGCGACGTGCTTGAGCTGATACGGATTGGAGACGTCCCCGAGCGCAAAGACGCCCTCGACGGGCTCGCCGCCGGAGAGCACGCGCTGGTAGCCGTCCACGGCCATGCGACCGTCCGGCAAGACATCGAAGCCGGCCGCCGCCGCGTCAACGCGGTCCGAGTTCGGGACGCGCCCCGTGGCCAGGAGCACGGCGTCGACGCCGAGGGCCAGGGTCTCGTCGCGGCGGGAGAAGCGCACCTCCACGTCGGTGTCGGAACCGGCGCCGATGCTCGCCAGCTCCCACTCGCGATGCAGCTCCCAGCGCTGCGCGGCGGCCTCCGTGAAGCGCTCGGAGACGGTGGGATCGAAGTGACGCAGCAGGTGACGGCCGCGGATGACCTGGATGACCTCGGTTCCGAGGCCGGAGAAGAGCGCCGCGAACTCGGCGGCCACGACGCCGCCGCCGACCACCACAAGGCGCTTGGGCAGGCGATCGATGCGCATGATGCTGTCCGAGGTGTGCACGCCGGGCAGGTCGATGCCGGGGACGTCGGGCAGCACGGCGCGCGAGCCGGCGGCGATGACGATGCGGTCGGCGCTGATCCGCTCGCCGGAGTCCAGGAGGAGCTCGTGCGCCGAAACGAAGCGGGCATCCTCCTCGTAGAGGGTGACGTTGTCGAGGTCCTCGGCGCGGTAGCGGCGCCCGCCCGCGGAGATGGGATCGATGCGCCCGAAGATGCGGTCCCGGATGCCGGGCCAGTCCACGCCCTCGAGGCGCAGCGAGACGCCGAGCCGGGCTGCCTCGGCCGGGGCGGAGGCCAGGGAGGCGGGGTAGACGAACATCTTGGTGGGGATGCACCCGCGATTCAGGCACGTCCCACCGAAGACGCCACCCTCGACGATGGCCACCTTCTTCTCGTCCCAGAACGGCGTGACCAAGGTGTTGCCGGAACCAGAGCCGATGATGATCAGGTCATAGTGCATAGGCCCATCCAACCACGCCGCGCGCCGCGGCGCGCCTGGGCGCGCTGGGCCGGTCACGGCCCGCGGGACCGGGCACCCGTGCCCGTGCACGACGACGCCGGGCGGCCCCCCTGTGAGGGGACCGCCCGGCGTCGAGGCGTGGCCGGCGTGGGGGCTAGCCGAGTTCGATGATCAGGTCGCCGCCCTGCACCTGGGCCGTGCCGGCCAGGGCCAGGCGCTTGACCACGCCGCCCGTGGGTGAGGTGATCGCTGCCTCCATCTTCATGGCCTCGATCGTGGCGACGGTGCCGCCCGGCTCGACCGTGTCACCCACTGCGACCGTGACGGTCACGGCACCGGCGAACGGAGCGGGAACGTGGCCGGCGTTGGCCGGATCGGCCTTCTCGGCGCTCTTGACCGTGGACTCGACCGAGCGGTCGCGCACCTGGATGGTGCGGCCCTGGCCGTTGAGCGTGCACATCACGGTGCGCATGCCCTTCTCGTCCGGCTCGGAGACCGCCTGGATCGTGGCCAGCAGGCGCACGCCCTTGCCCAGCGAGATCACCGTCTCGGTGCCCAGGGCGGGACCGTAGAGGTAGTCGCGCGTGTGCAGCACGGAGACGTCGCCGAACTGCTCGCGCGCGGACTCGAAGTCGCGCGTCGGGCCGGGGAAGAGCAGGCGGTTGAGCGTGGCGCGCATCGTCTCCGGATCCTGCTCCAGCGCGGCCGAGTCCTCGGCGCTGAGCTCCTCGACGCGCACCTTGATGGTGCGCCCCTCGAGGGCCTTGGAGCGGAACGGCTCCGGCCAGCCCCCGGGCGGGTCGCCCAGCTCGCCGGCCAGGAAGCCGATGACGGAGTCCGGGATGTCGTAGGCCTGCGGGTTCTCCTCGAAGGCCACGGGATCCACGCCGGCGCCCACGAGCGCCAGGGCCAGATCGCCCACGACCTTGGAGCTCGGGGTCACCTTGACGAGGCGGCCGAGGATGCGGTTGGCCGCGGCGTACATGTCCTCGATGGCCTCGAAGCGCTCGCCCAGGCCCAGCGCGATGGCCTGCTGGCGCAGGTTCGAGAGCTGGCCGCCCGGGATCTCGTGGCGGTACACGCGGCCCGTCGGCGCCGGCAGGCCGGACTCGAAGGGCTTGTAGATGGCGCGGATGGCCTCCCAGTAGGGCTCCAGGTCCGCCGCCGCGTCCAGGCTCAGCCCGGTGTCGCGCTCGGTGTGGGCCAGGGCCGCCACAAGGGCGGACATGGACGGCTGCGACGTGGTGCCGGCCATCGCCGCGGTGGCGACGTCCACTGCATCGACCCCCGCGTTGACCGCCGCCATGATCGTGGCGAGCTGTCCGCCGGCCGTGTCGTGGGTGTGCAGGTGCACGGGCAGATCGAAGCGCTCACGCAGGGCCGTGACGAGCTTGGCCGCCGCCGCCGGGCGCAGCAGGCCCGCCATGTCCTTGATCGCGAGGATGTGCGCACCAGCGTCGACGATCTTCTGGGCCAGGGCCAGGTAGTAGTCGAGCGTGTAGAGCTTCTCCTCGGGATCCAGCAGGTCCGCGGTGTAGCAGAGGGCCACCTCGGCCACGGCGGTGCCGGTCTCGCGCACGGCGCGGATGGCCGGGGCCATCTGCTCCACGTCGTTGAGCGCGTCGAAGATGCGGAAGATGTCGATGCCGCTGCGCGCCGCCTCCTTCACGAAGGCCTCGGTCACCTGCTCCGGGTACGGCGTGTAGCCCACCGTGTTGCGCCCGCGCAGAAGCATCTGGAGCGGGATGTTCGGGATCGCCTGACGCAGCAGCTCGAGGCGGCGCCACGGGTCCTCGCCCAGGAAGCGCAGCGCGACGTCGTACGTGGCGCCGCCCCACACCTCCATGGAGAACAGGCCGGGCAGGGTGTGCGCCACGGCCGGGGCCGCCGCGAGCAGATCGCGGGTGCGGACGCGGGTGGCCAGCAGCGACTGGTGGGCGTCACGGAAGGTCGTGTCGGTGACACCCACCTCCGTAGCGGCGCGCAGGGCCTTGGCGAAGCCCTCGGGGCCCTGCTCCAGCAGGACCTTGCGCCAGCCCTCGCGGGGGGCCGCGGCCGCGGAGGCCGGGCCGTCGAAGGGCGAGCGATCGGGCTCGTCCTGCTTGTCTCCCGGGAAGTGCGGCAGCTTGGCGCGGGGGTCGATGCCCTCCACGCGCGGGCCGTGCGGCTGGTTGACGACCACGTCGGCGAGGTAGGAGAGCGCCTTGGTGCCGCGGTCCTGGCTCGGGGCACCCTTGACGAGCTCGGGGTGCTTGTCTATGAAGTCGGTGGCCACGTCGCCCGCGAGGAACTGCTCGTTGGAGAGCACGTTCTGCAGGAACGGGATGTTCGTGGACACGCCGCGGATGCGGAACTCGGCCAGGGCGCGGCGCGCGCGGCGGATGGCGGCGTCGAAGTCGGCGCCGCGGCACGTGAGCTTCACGAGCATCGAGTCGAAGTGCGGGGAGACCTCGGCACCCGTGTAGATGGTGCCGCCGTCCAGGCGCACACCGGAGCCGCCGGCGGAGCGATAGGCGGTGATGGTTCCGACGTCCGGGCGGAAGCCGTTGGCCGGGTCCTCCGTGGTGATGCGGCATTGTAGGGCGGCGCCGCGGATGCGCAGCTCGTCCTGGCGGATGCCGAGGTCCTCGAGCGTCTCGCCGGAGGCGATGCGCATCTGCGCCTGCACCAGGTCGACGTCGGTGATCTCCTCGGTGACCGTGTGCTCCACCTGGATGCGCGGGTTCATCTCGATGAAGACGTGCTGGCCGGCGCGCTCGCCCGCCGTGTCCACGAGGAACTCCACGGTGCCGGCGTTCTGGTAGCCGAGGCTCTTGGCGAACTTCACGGCGTCGGAGTAGAGCGCCTGGCGGATGGACTCGTCGAGGTGCCAGGCCGGGGCCATCTCGATGACCTTCTGGTGGCGGCGCTGCAGCGAGCAATCGCGCTCGAAGAGGTGCACCACATTGCCCTCGCCGTCGGCGAGGATCTGGACCTCGATGTGGCGCGGGCGCAGCACGGCCTGCTCCAGGAAGACGGTCGGGTCGCCGAAGGCGGACTCGGCCTCGCGCATGGCGGCACCGAGGGCCTCGGGCAGCGCCTCGCGGGTGTCGACGCGACGCATGCCGCGCCCGCCGCCGCCGGCCACGGCCTTGACGAAGATCGGGAAGCCGATCTTGTCCGCCTCGCCGATCAGCCAGTCGATGTCGGCGCTGGGCTCACACGAGGCGAGCGTGGGGATGCCGGCCTCGCGGGCCGCCTTGAGCGCCGCGACCTTGTTGCCGGCGAGCTCCAGGACCTCCGGCGGCGGGCCAACGAAGGTGATCCCGTTCTCGCGGGCGGCGCGGGCCAGGTCCGGGTTCTCGGAGAGGAAGCCGTAGCCGGGGTAGATGGCATCCGCGCCGGCCTCCTTGGCCACGCGGATGATCTCCTGAATGTCGAGGTAGGACCGGACGGGATGCCCCTCTTCGCCGATCCGGTACGCCTCGTCCGCCTTCTGGCGGTGGATGGAGCCGCGATCCTCCCAGGGGTAGACGGCAACCGTCTTGGCCCCCAGTTCGAATCCTGCACGGAAGGCCCTGATCGCGATCTCGCCGCGATTGGCCACCAACACCTTGGAAAACACTCGTGTCATCCCTTCTGGGTTCATGGGCGGCCGGACGCAGCGTCGTCGGGGCGTCCGGCCGATACGCGTGTCGCCGGTGGAGCATAGGCGGTGACCCGCCCCCGGCGATGGGGCCGTCGTCCGACTCGCGCCGGACCCGCGGCCACCCACTCGTGTGACCCGGCCCACGCTAGCCTCCCCGGGGCGCGAGCAAAAACAACGTGACGGTGTGGTCCGACCTTTGGCGCACCCCCACAGCGCGGCCGCGCCGCGCGCCGGGCACCAGCCACGCACCCCTCGCGCGCCACTTCGCGCGCGGGGCGGGCGCGTCGCGCGCGTGCCTGCCCGGTTACGTGACGCTGCTTGGCTATGATGGGGAGCGGCGTCGCACAGCGGCGCACCTGATCGAGACCCACCAAGGACGTGAGCCAAGCCCGTGCAGGTCGTGAGCATCTCCTCCCTCAAGGGCGGCGTCGGTAAGACGTCCGTGACACTCGGACTGGCCTCGGCCGCTCTGAACCAGGGAATCTCCACGCTGGTCATCGACCTGGACCCGCACGCCGACGCCACCACGGGCCTCGGCGTGGAGCCGGGCACCACCGCCCCCATCGGCGAGCTGCTGCGCCGCCCGCGCAAGGGCGGCCTGGACGAGATCGTCTCCCGCTCCGCCTGGACCCTGCGCCAGCACCGCCGCCACCCCCAGCGCCAGGCCCGCCTCGACGTGGCACAGGGCTCGGCCCTCACCGGCTTCTACGATCGCCCCGATCTGCGCCCGCGCGACCTGCGCCGCCTGGCCAAGCTCCTGGAGTCGAGCAACAACTACGACCTGGTCCTCATCGACTGCCCACCCTCGCTTTCCGGCCTGACCCGCATGGCGTGGTTCGCCTCCGACGGCGTAGTGCTGGTCGCGGAGCCCAGCCTCTTCTCCGTGGCGGGCACCGAGCGCTCACTGCGCGCGCTCGAGCTCTTCCGCAAGGAGTTCTCCACGCACCTGCGCACGGTCGGCGTCGTCGCCAATCGCTACCGCGAGGCCTCCCCCGAGCACGCGTTCCGGCTCAGCGAGCTGCGCGGCATGTTTGGCGAGCGCCTCCTGAGCCCCGTCATTCCCGAGGTCCCGGCCTGGCAGCAGATCCAGGGCGCGGCCCACGCCGTGCACCACTGGCCCGGCGAGGACATTCAGGGCACCGCCACGCTCTTCGACGAGCTGCTCGGCAGCGTGCGCTCCTCGCTCGAGACCCACTGACACCTTCGCACCCGCCACAGGCCGCGCCGTCGGGCGCTGAAGCCGGCGGCACCCAGGCGGCCTGCCCCAGGCACCCGGCGCACACCACGCACGAAGGGCCCCTCCCGGCGGGAGGGGCCCTTCGTGCGCGTGTCCGAAACTAGCTCGCGGAGCGGGCGGCGCGGCGCTTGGCCAGCTCGTCGTCCGGGAAGTCGGTGACGTCCTCGTCCTCGCGGGTGCGCTCGACGGGCAGCTCCGAGATGGAGGCCTCCACCTCGCGCCACACGCGGCCCACGGCGATGCCAAAGACGCCCTGGCCGCCCTGGACCAGGTCGATGACCTCGTCGGCGGAGGTGCACTCGTACACCGAGGCGCCGTCGCTCATGAGCGTGATCTGGGCGAGGTCCTCGACGCCGCGCTCGCGCAGGGTCCCCACGGCGGTGCGGATCTGCTGGAGGGACACGCCGGTGTCCAGGAGTCGCTTGACGACCTTCAGGACCAGGATGTCGCGGAAGCTGTAGAGGCGCTGCGAGCCGGAGCCCTGGGCGCCGCGCACCGTGGGCTGCACGAGCCCGGTGCGTGCCCAGTAGTCGAGCTGGCGATAGGTGATGCCGGCGGCCTTGCAGGCCGTGGGGCCGCGGTAGCCGGCGTTTTCGTCGAGGTACGGCAGGTCCTCGTCGAACAGCATGCCCTGGCGGGTCGCAGACACGGGGACCTGGCCCTCGGCGTCGTTCTCGCTGCTCACTGGCAACTCCTTGCATCAGGGGTTTCCCACGGCTTGGGGGAATCAGGGGGCGCGTGCCTCCGGTCCGCGGGTGCGAGTGCGGGTCCGAGAGTCGATGCCCATGAGGAAACCATCTGATACGACGGTAAGCCCGAGAGGGCGACGGGTCAAAGACCTTCAACCTTTGGTTGAGGGCGTGTCTCGACGTCGTAACCACATCGTTATTGGACGACGTCCGAGCACTCTGTCACTCAAAGTCGGACGGGTCAATGTCGTCCAGGAACTGGCGAAACTCCTCGACCTGTTCCTCGGCCCCCTCGGGGGCGTCCTCCGGCGCCGGGGTGAAGCCAGCCTCGTCCAACACGGCGGCCGCGACGTACACGGGGCACTCGGCGGCCAGCGCCATGGCCACGGCGTCCGAGGCGCGGGCGTCGATGTTCTGCCCACCGTTCAAATCGAGCCGGGCATGGAAGACCGTGTCCTTGACGGCCACGATGCGCACGCGCTCGATCCGCGAGCCGAGGGCGGCGATCGTGGCGAGCAGCAGATCGTGCGTGAGCGGGCGCGGCGTCTGCAGGCCCTGCAGATAGCCGGCGATCACGGAGGCCTCCGGGCCGCCGATCCACAGCGGCAGCCGGCGGTTCGAGTCGATCTCCTCGAGCAGGACGAGCGGCTGATTGGAGGGTAGCTCCACCCTCACGCCCAGCACCGCGACCTCGCGGAAGCCCTCCGGAACGGCCGCGCTCATCGATCCAGGTGGGCCAGGCCGCCGCGCACGAGGGCCCCGTGCAAGGCCAGGACGGCGTCGGCGATGCCGGCCGCCGCGTCCGCCGCGCGGGCGGCGGCGGAGGGATCCTTGCGGCCCGTGAGCGGGGAGATCGAGGATTCGATGATCCCGAGCTCGCGATCGGCAGCGGTGCGGAAGGGGCGCAGGTGGCGCGGTTCGATCCCGGACTCGGCCAGCACGAGGGAGGCCTTGACGGCGCGCACGGCGTGCTCGTCGAAGTGCCCGTCCTCGTCCGGAACGGCCAACCCGTACTCGATGAGGCGATCGATGAACGCCTCGCTCGCGCCGGTGGCGCCCTCAAGCTCGGCGCGGCTAACCGGGCGCAGATGCCCGGCCAGCTCGTCGACCTGCTCAGCGTCCACGCTGCGCGGGGCAAGGCTGGCGCCGCCGGGAAGCTGCGGGGGCTCCTCGCCGCGGTCAATGGCGTCGAGGTAGTCCTTGATGACCTTGAGCGGAAGGTACTGATCGCGCTGCAGGGCCAGGATGAAGCGTAGGCGCTCCACGTCGGCCTCGGTGTACTTGCGGTACCCGGCGGCGGTGCGCGCGGGAACGATCAGGCCCTTCTCCTCCAGGAAGCGAATCTTGGAGGCGGTGATGCCGGTGAAGTCGGCATCGATCCGCGAGAGCACCTGGCCAATGTTCATGACCCCGCGCCGCGGCGCCAGGGCCGCCTGCGACGGAGCCTGCTTGGCGTTCAACATCACGGGAGGTTCAGCCCTGCGCCGGCGCGGCGATGCGCGCGCAGTAGGTCAGGACGAACTTGCCAAAGCGCACCTGGAAGCCGGTGCGCAGCAGCACCTCGTCCACGCGGTCGTTGTTGACGTAGGTGCCGTTGAGGCTGCCGGCGTCGACCACGCGGATGCCCTCGGGGCCGCGGCGGAACTCGGCGTGACGGCGCGAGACCGTGACGTCATCCAGGAAGATGTCGGCGTCGGGGTGGCGGCCCACCGTGGTGACGTCGGCGTCCAGCAGGAAGCGGGCCCCCTTGTCGGCGCCGTCGCGGGAGATCAGCAGCGCCGAGCCGACGGGCAGGGCGGCGACGGCCGCGCGCTCCTCGGGGGTGAGCTGGTACTCGGCGACGATCTCGTCCGTGATCGGGGGAAGCGAGACGCTCGTGGCCTCCGCGGGGCTCTCCCCGGCGTGCCGTCCGTGTCCGTTCTGTCCCTCGCTCATGGCGGGCTCCTCCTGGCTTCTCCTGCCACCTGAACGGTGACCAACTCTCCAGCGCCACAGGGACGCATCGGCGCCTTCACCCTATCCCATGTGGGGCACTGCGACACCCTCCTCGTTGTGACTGATGTGACGCAAGTGGCCGGTGTGTCTGAGATGCCCGCCTGCGAGTTACGCCACGCGCGGCCCGCCTCCCGCCCCGGCGGGACTAACATGTTTCCTTGCCCCGAACCCCTTTCGCCCCCAAGGACACCGTGCCCGCTCCCCTCTCGCGCCGACGCGCGTTCATCTCCCTCTTTGTCCTGGCCCTCGGTGGCTTCGGCATCGGCTGCACCGAGTTCGCCTCGATGGGCCTGCTGCCCAACATCGCCCAGGACCTCCTGCCGGGCTTCGAGGCCCACCCGGAGGTCTCCATCGCCCAGGCGGGCCAACTGATTTCCGCCTACGCCCTGGGTGTGGTGGTCGGTGCCCCGATCTTGGCGACCCTCACGGCGCGCGCCTCCCACACCAAGCTGGCGCTCTGGCTGCTGCTCTTCTTCGTCGTCGGCAACCTGGCCTCCGCCCTGATGCCCGGCTTCACGAGCACGCTCGTGGCCCGCTTCGTGGCCGGGCTCCCCCACGGCGCCTACTTCGGCGTGGCCTCACTCCTGGCCGCGCGCATCATGGGCCCGGGCAAGCAGGGCCAAGGCATCGCCCTGGCCCTCTCGGGGCTCACCGTGGCCAACGTGATCGGCGTCCCCGTCGTGACGCTCGTGGGCCAAGCCTGGGGCTGGCGCAGCGCCTACATGGTGGTCGCCGCCGTCTTCGCCGTGACCCTCGTGGCCGGTTTGCTGGTCCTCCCCCGCTACGCCGGCGATCCCACACGCCACCCGGCCAAGGAGCTGCGCGCCTTCCGCGGCGGCCAGCTCTGGCTCATGATCGCTGTGGCCTGCGTCGGCTTCGGCGGCTTCTTCGCGATCTACAGCTACATCGCCGAGACCGCCACGCGCGTCTCCGGCCTGACCTCGTCCCAGCTCCCGTGGCTCCTGGCCGTGGTGGGCATCGGCATGACGATCGGCAACGTCGTGGGCGGCCGGCTCTCCGACCTCATCCCGCGCCCGGCCATGGTGGGCGGCTTCGTGGTCTACATGGTCTCGCTCGCCGTGTTCCCGCTGCTCGCGGGTGGCAGCGTCGGTGTGTTCGTGGGCGCCGGGTTGATCGGCCTGACGCAGGCCTCCCTGACCCCCGCCATCCAGTCGCGCCTCATCGCCGCCTCGGGCGACGCGGCGCTGCTCGGCGCGGCGAGCAACCACGCGGCCTTCAATGTTGGCAACTCGCTCGGTGCGGCGCTCGGCGGCGCGGTCATCGCGGCCGGCCTGGGCTACCTTGCCCCGGCGTGGGTGGGGCTCGCCCTCGCCGGCCTCGGCTTCGCTCTCCTACTGCTCTCCCTGGGCTGGGAGCGTCGCCGCGGTTCGCTGCTCGCCACGGCGTAACGGGGGCGGGCCGCCTAGCGGCGGCCGTAACGTTGGCCGTCGCACCAGCGAAGAGGACGACGGCGCGTGGACGCCCCGGACGCGCCCCGCGCCTCGGCGCGGGCCGCCTAGGCCGGGGCTGCCCCAGGGCTACCTGGGAGCTGCTCGCCGGGCTGAAGTCCGCACCGAGGCCTACGCGCTGGGGACCGGCCAGGGCACCAAGGCCCGCTCGAGCACCAGCGTGCTCTGCCCCGGATCCACGACGAGCCACGGGGCCTGGCCGAAGCCGGAGGCGAGGTCCGCCGCCCACACGCGGCGGGGACGCCCGGCCGGGGCGAAGGCGACCAGCCCCTCCTGCGAGGTGAACACCGCCAGCGCAACGCGGCCCTGCGCATCGTTGAGGCGCAACGGTTCCCCCGCGGAGTCCTCCGCCACCCACAGGGCGGCGCCGGCCGCGAGCGCGCGCGCCGCGAGGCTCGCGTCTCCCGCCTTCGCGGCCTGCGAGAGCGAGAGCGGCCCGGACACGGCGCTCAGAACCGCTTGCGACGCGAGGCAGTTGTCGAGGCTCAGG
The DNA here is from genome assembly GCF_003575975.1 of Galactobacter valiniphilus. Taxonomy (GTDB): domain Bacteria; phylum Actinomycetota; class Actinomycetes; order Actinomycetales; family Micrococcaceae; genus Galactobacter; species Galactobacter valiniphilus. The sequence goes on from NZ_QQXK01000008.1 coordinate 21,405, forward strand.
CCCTGCCCGGCCACCCACGCGGCGAGGGCGACAGACTCCGGCTCCCCCGCGTCGTCGTGCATCACGGCGCCCCCGGCGCCGCCCGGCAGAACCTGGAAGCGCAGCTGACTCGGCAGCGCCCGCCCCTGGGCGCGCAGCGAACGCGCGAGCTGGGCGACGGCCTCCATGGCGCGCAGCCGCAACACGGCAACGCGTGCGGCCCCGGCGCTTCCGCCGGCCGCGTGGGCGGCCGAGTGCGCCACGCCGTCCACGGCATACGCGACGGCCACGCTCACCTGTTCCCGGCGCGTGGAGATCAGCACCCATGCGCCCTCCACCGGAATGCGCGGCAGGTCGAGGGCGGCCTCCATGATCTCGCGCTCCAGCGGGGCGAAGGCCTCCGAATAGGGGTCCTTGACCCCGGGCACGGGGACGGGGCTCACCGACACCCGCTCGGGCGAGAGCTCGCGCGCCGTCGGCGACGGAGCGGCCCACGCCTCGGCACCGGGCGCCGCGACAAAGCCAGCGGCGCGCAGGCGGCCCCAGCCGACCTCGACGGGCGCCTCGCTTGAGCCGAGCCCCAGCATGACGCCCGTCTCGGGCTCCCAGTCCGAGGCCAGCTTGTCGAGCCTGAAGTGCGTGGGTTCGGCCAGATCGTCGTAGGCCAAGGCGTCGGCCTCCGAGGCGAACACGGGCAGCACGGAGGCCCCGGTGCGGTGATCGCGCACCCGGACCGGCGTCGCCGTCGCGTCGGCGGCGTCCCGCAGGCCGATCCACACCCGCCCCGGGGTGGTGAGCATGCGCTCGAAGTGGTCGGCGTCCTTGGCCCGCAGCACCATGAGCGCCTCGCTGTCCACGCTCGCGGCACCGGGCAGCAGCGCCGCCAGATCGAGGGTGAGCTGCGAGGGAGCCCCGGGATCAACCACGAGCCGAACGGCGAGCGGCGCCGCCTCGGTCACGAAGCGGGCGAAGGGCACCATGTCCAGCGGATCGGCTGGCTCGCCCACGCCGCGGCCGGCCTGCCAGTGCTGGGCCGCCTCGACGCTCGCAAAGGCCACGGCGACGCCGTCGCGCACGGCGATCTCGCCGCTCGAGCGCAGGCTGGGAACCCACAGGCTGCAGCCCCACAGCTCGGCGAGCACGGCCTCCGAGGGCTGATGGCGGGCGCGCAGGAGCGCCGGGAGCACGCGCGTGGCCAGGGTGTGGGCCTCCAGGGCGCCCGCCCCGAGCCGCTCGGGGGCGCCGGCGCGGGGGTCCGGTGCCGTGGAGTCTCCGGGGGCGGGGAGGAGCGCGCCGCTGCGGCCATCGCGCACCTCGAGCGGGCGGCCGGCCTCGCGATGCACGGCGTAGGCGGCGCCCACTGGGGCGCCGCCCAGCTGAGACAGCACGGGCTCGCGCGCCACGGCCTCCGGCCAGGGGCACCACGAGGTGCCTGCCGGCTGACCAGCGCCCTGTTCGCCCGGAACGCAGACGCGCCAGCCCGAATCAAGCCCGTCCACCGGCGCCTCGCGCCAGAGCCACCGCACGGCGGCCTCGCGTGAGGCGGGGGTGAACGCGCACGTCACGGCGCCGCTGCCCAGCATCCTTGGCCTCAGGCGGTGCGGAACCCGGCCGCCGCGAGCTCGGCGGGAGAGAACTCCGTGAAGCCGCCGGCCGCGCCGGGATCGACGCACAGGTACATGTCCTCGGCCAGGTTGGCGCGGACCCAGTCAAGGCCCACCTGGGCTGCGGAACCGTCGCCTTGGTAGCGGAAGACCTCAAGCGCGGAGGAGAACAGGGCGAACTCGCGTTCGCCACCGCCCTGGCGCGTCACGAGCAGCGGGAAGGCCTGCTGCCCCGGCTGCGCGCGGTAGAGGTACACGCCGTAGGCGCCGTCGGAGACGAGGTAGTTCAGCACCGCCTGGCGGTCACCCGAGCGCACGAGCGACTTGAGCTTTCCGTTGCGGGCGAGCGAGCCCAGCTGCGGGTCGTCCGCGCGGATTTCCATGCCCGCCTCGATGGGATCGAGGACGACGGCCGAGGCATCTTGCGCCTCGAAGGCGTTGCGCAGCAGCTCGTCGCCGTTGATCGCGAGGGTCTCCCCCTCGGGCTGGCCCAGGCGGGCCTGCCAGGCCACGAGCCCGGCGCGCGAGGTGTGGGCGGGGATGACGAGGCCACCCTGGTGGGCAAAGCCGAGCGGGGCACCGCCGCGGGCGGGAACCAGCACCGTGGCGCCGAAGAACTCGCTGAGCATGGAGCCGCGCTGGGCGGGGCTCGGGTCGGCCATGACGGCCTGCACGGCCGGGCGCAGCCAGGCCGCCGAGGCCGTCACCGCGGCGTCGTCGGCGGCCGGATCGTTAGCGGGTGCCGCCGGGGCGGCCTGGGCGTTCCAGCCGCCCTGGGCGGCGCTGTCGGTGCCCGACGACGCCTGGCCCGCCTCTGGTGCTTGGCTCACGGCTGCGGCGGGCTCGGCGGCCGGGACGGTCGCCTCCGGGGCCACGGCGGCCTCGGCCGGCTCGCCGACGGGGCGGCCCGTGGTCGTGTCGATGATGCGGCGCTGGCCGTCCTCGCCGGTCACGAGCTCGAAGTCGCTGCCCACCGGCTGGTCGTAGACGCTCGCCACGATGGGCTCGAGGTCAACCACCTGGTTGAAGTCAACGACGCGCATGTTGGTGGTGTGGGCGACGTTTTCCTCGTCGTCCTCGTCGGCGTAGAAGCGCCAACCCGAATCAGAGGACACGGCGGACGGAGTGCGCATCATCCAGCGAATGCGTCCGGGCGCGGAAATCGCCTGGGCGGTGGCAATGCAGCTACCGGCGTTCTCGATGTGGGTGCTCTCGCTCACGGTTCCTCGATCGATGCTGGGGCGCTGACCGCCCGGGTCTGGAAGGGTTCTGGAACACAGTATGCCAAGCCGGAGCGCGGTGGGTGCGGAGCGTGCACGAGTCCCTGGTTCGGCCGTGGTTCATGAGCCATGGCGCTCCTGCGGTGAGCACGGCGCGGTCAAGCGTCGTTCAGGCCACGAGCGCTTGGCTGGTGGCCGCGCGTGTGTTGGCCGCTTCCGTGTCCGAAACAACAAAGGGGATGCCGTGGGCGCTGGCCTGAGCTCGAAGCTGCGCCACGAGGGTCTCGGTGGCTGCCGAATCAAGCAGCACATCGGGGTGGAGCACAACCATGAAGGGAACGGTGCCCAGGGTGCGGTGCTTGCCGCCTTTGACGGCCATTTTCCGCGCGGTGTCCGGCAGCTGCGGCAGCAGCCGGTCGGCGTCCTTGTAGACAACGGAGAGCACCAGGCTGCCGTGACCGGACTTGGCCCATGTACGGTGGCGGGCTCCGTTCAGCCCCCGCGTTGCCCTGGCCGCCGCGTGCTGGGCGCGCACATCGGCCATGCCAATCCACAGCACCTCATCCCACGGCAGGCTGGGGACGGGACCAAAGGCGAGCCCTTCTGGCTCGAGAATCGCAAGGATTCCGTTCCACTCGGCCATGGCCTCGTTCTTCTTGGCGAGCTTGAGGTAGATGAAGCCGACCATCACGCAGACGAGGAAGAAGAGGATGACGGGAATGGTCGCTACACCCCACAGCCGCGGGGTGAACAAGGACGCACCGAGCGCGATGAGGGCCGCGGGAACGACGGAGACGATCCAGAACACGACGGCGCGCTGCTTGGCATACGCGGCGTACCTCGCCGGGACTGCGGGATCGAAGCGGGCAAGCATGCGATTCACCTTCTGCGCACTGGGGCGTGGGCGCCGTGGTCAGCGCCGCGGGCACGTTTGCCCAACGGTGTCAGTTTAGGGGATGTGCGAGGACTCATGGGCCAACGAGCACGCTGGCCGGCAGGAGAAGTTGCTCGCCGGGGACATCTGGATCAACCCAGATGAGGTCTCGTTCGCCCACCGAGGCGAAGGTGTCTGGCGTCGGCATCACCCGGAAGTCGGCCCACGGCGCGATCGATTGCATGGCCTCCAGCGAGGAGAACACCGGCAGGATGCGCCGTCCGTTGGCGTCGATCAACACCTGCTGCCGGCCCCGCAGGGTTGCCATCACCCAGGCTCCAGGAGACCTCAGGACGTCCATCACCGCGGCGGTGCCGCGGTGGCGCGCCCAGCGAAGCGCGCCCCAGCGCTGCGGCAGGTCCTCGCGCACGAGTGAGATGTGGACGCGGTGGCCGGCCGGGTCGACCTGCACGTGCGGTCGTGATGACGTGGCGCGGAGGCTGCCGCCAAAGCCGGCCGTCCAGAGCACCTTGTCGGGGTCGAGCCCCAGGGAGCCGAAGTAGGTGCGGACCTGGTCGCCGGAGGTGAAGACGGGATGGCAGGCATCGGGGCCCTCCCCGAACTGAGCCAGGACTCCAGGATCGCCGTCGCCAGGTGGCGTCTCCCAGGGAATCAGCAAGCTGGCCCCGGCGAACTCGGCCTCGAGCGCGTGCGTACCCTCGCCGCGCGCCACGGCGGCGTGCCAGGGCGTGTTGACCGGGTTGGGCAGGCCTGCACCGAAGACGCTCGTGAGGCCCGACGGCGTGGGTGCCGGTTCAACAAACTCGCTCGCCTCCGGCGTCGCGCCTGCCAGGAGGGCGCTGGCTCGCACGGCGGTGTCCCAGGCGCGCGGCAGGAACGAAGGAAGGTGATCCTCGGTTCGCGGGTAGCGCAGCGCTTCCGCGATGACGTCCCAGTCGCTAGGCCGCTCGAAGGGTTGGTTCCGGCGGTCTCCCGCGTGGCGAAGACTCCCCTCCGGGCGCGCCCGCAGCTCGAACACGAGCCAGGCGCCCTCCCCGGGGATCACCGAGAGGGACGGGATCTCCTCGGCCGCCTTCAAGGCGGCTCCGCCAAGGCGATGGTCGGTGGCCTTCCAGCCCTCGCCAACACGGAAGGAGGGGAAGGTAGCACCACTCGGCACGCTGAAGAGGCGCTGCGACGTGGCATCTCCGAGGCGTTGAACGAGCAGAGCTACCTCGCTACCGGAGTGCTTGGCGGTCACGAGCAGGCTGGCTCCGAGCGTGTCGAGCGCCTCTTCAAGCGTCTTGAACACGGCTTCCTCCCCTGGTGGACATGCCGAGTGGCGCCCCGTCGATCTTCAGCAGCTTCACGACTGAGAAACTTCGTCGCCGAGTTCGCGCAACTCCGAAACCGCCACTCGTGCCGGAACGCCCATGAGCAGGACTCACGCCCCAGAAACTACACCCTCGGCCAACCAGCCCGGGATATTCGCCTCACTGCGCGGAAACATCTCCAACTCCCGCACACAATCCACCCGACGCGCCACCGGATAAGAACCAGTCAACGGAGCCGAATCAAAATCCGTCTCCACCTCCAGCCCCCCACCAACAGACAACGTGAACACCCCAACAAACCACGAACCCGCACCCGGCACATACGACGCCGCACGATGCTCATCCGCCAGATCCATCAACGGGGACGTCACCGCAGCAAAACCGTCCCCCAAACGATCCACAACATTCACCGACCCACCAGAAGCATCCACCGCCATCAGATCAAGCGACAAATGATCACCCAACGCACGCAACGTAGCGACCACCCGCACATCACCATCAACCACGGCCGAATCCAACACCGCAGCCATCCGCGGCTGAACCGCCATCAACTCCATCATCCCCACAACAACACACCCCCACAAACATCAACGAGAAAGAGCATGAGACTCCCAATCATCACCCAAACGAACACGCATCCACTGCGGAATAAACTCCGCGAATCGCGGAAACATCCTCAACTCTTCAGCCACATTCCCCGGACCAAATTCTCCGGCACGCACATCGGAATCACGGCTTCCCCACCACTTAAAGTCGCCTTCCGCGGACAGGTAAAACTCGACAAGCACGAACGTGCCTTCACCGTGAACATAGTTAAAAATCCTGAGATCGTGTATGACTTCACCAACCGTCAGGTGGTACTGCTCATCTTCAAAATCGGGCTTGGTGGACTTAACGTTCCAATTGTCGCGTTCCGAGTCCGGGTTGGGCCAAAACGCAGGCATTCCCACAAGCCCCACACTGTACTCGCCGATCGCTAGCGCCCCCGGATAATCAACCTGGGCACCAAGAAGCGCCTGCTTGGCAACATCGAGCGCGGCCTCCTGAGACTCGAACGACGTCGACATCTTCTTACCCTGCATTGAAACTACCTCGCTTGTCTGAGACATACCTGCACCCTAGTGCCCGTACGCTCCATTCCAGAAACGTACTGGATCCTTCTCGTCACCGTCGATATTACGCGTAAGGACCAGGTTCTTCGGGGCGTTTATCTGGTCGCCGTACACAACTTCGAAGTCCATGCCCACGCGCTGCGGATCCACCCACTCACGCTCCACGCGACTCTCCCCCGTCACCGGGTCGACAATCCTCTCGTGAGCGTTCCGACCGCCTAGCCTCCGGCCCGTGTCGTGCTCCAGACCACGCCAACTCTTGTCGAAGTACTCGCCGGTGTACGCGCCCTGGCCTTTCGCGCGGTTCTGATCGTGGTGCATGCCCACGAGATTGATCTTCTCGAAGCCTCCACCCGTGGACGCAGCAAACAGGTGCCCACCGTCATGGAACTTCTCACCCCAATTCATCTCATCATCCGACACCTGACCCGTCCGCTGCTGGATCGACGAATTGCGGACCTGGTCCTGGGTCAGCCTCAAATCTTCCGTAAACCCACGCACCGTCCGACCCTGCCCATCCGTACGGAACACCTGCTCGGTATTCATGTACGAGTCAGAACCCGGAACCTTCGCCGGCAACACATTCACCGGCTTCACCACGTACGTGGCCTTCGGCAACGGGGCATTCAGATCAGGATTCGGCGACGTGGAGTCGCTCGAGTAGCTCGTCTCCACCCACGACACCGTGCCATCGGCACCCGTGTAGTACGTCGTCCCCGGACGATCAGCCACCGTGTACTTCGTATTCGGCGCCAGCTGCGCCTTCCCACCCGAGGGATCAGCACCGAACGCATTCCCTGGCGACGGATTCAGCGCAGAATCCGGCCCCACCGTGACCGAATCGAACACCTCAGGGCGCCGACCAAACTGCCGGGGCAAGTTCTCGCCGCTCCCCGTGAGGAAGTGATTCTTTCCCGGTGCACCATCACCGTCGGGCACACCATCCTTCGGCGGCGTCCCATCCCCATCGCCGGCCCCGCCGTCGACGTCTGCTGGCGCCCCAGACTCCGCGGGCTTCGAAGAATCCGACGACCCGTCAACCTCGCCGCGGGACACCTCAGGACCCTTCGGGTCCCCCTCGGCACTCCCGGGCGCATCGCTACGCCCCGGGCCCTCGGGGCGCAAACCATCACCACGGGCACCCGAGGTCGGAGGCGTCGAGCCGCCCCGCCCCGGGGCCACCAGATTCGTCGCGGGCTTCGTGCCGAGCCCCACGGCACCCGCCGCGGCGGCCGCACCCGCGGCTTCCTGCACCGCGACCCCGTCACCGTCGCTGGTCCCCGCAGCGTCGGCAGGACCGTCGGCAGGCACGCCGTCGCCACCCTCAGAACGCACCGGGGTGGTCTCGGCCTGCACCGCCGCCTGCACATCCTGCTGCGACACCGTCCCAGCCTCGGACTGCCCGCCTTCAGGCGTGCCAGCGTCCGACGGCGGCTTCGCCGCCTCCGGGGCCGTGTGCTCACTCGACCCGGCGGTCGAGTGATCTGCGGTGACGTCTACCGAGACCGGGTCGGCCTGCGGGGTGGCCGTAGCGTCGGCCACCGCTGCGGGAGCCGAAACCAGGGCGCGCTCGCGCACCTTGTCCGCGTCCTGCTCTGTCGTCGTTTCGACCTCGACATCCGGCCGCTGGGCCGTGTCCTGATGCTCCGGCGACGCGGCGTCCGGGGTGGGCTCCTCCGCCGTGCTCTCGTGGGCCGGCTGTTCCTGGTTCGGTACTTCTTGGTGCGGCGTCTCTTGGTTTGGCGTCTGCTGGGTGGGCTGATCCTGGCGCGGCGCCTCCTGGGTGGGCGCCGCCGGCTCCTTTGACGGCTCCTGCTCGCGCGGGTTCGACTCCGACACGTCGGTGGCCGGGTTCGCGTTCTCGGTGCCCGCCTCGGTCTGCGTGGTGGGGGCATCGTTCGGCAGCGCGTCCGGCGCGTGCGGAGCATCACCCTGGGACACGTCCACCGCCGGGCCATCGTTCACCGTGGGCGTGCTCTGATCGGCGCCCGAGACCTCGGGGGCTTGTTGCTCGGTCTTGACCTGCGTTCCGGTGGTGTCGGTCGTCGTGGACGGCGTGGCCTCGGCACCCGAGGTGTCCTTGGCATCGTTGTCCGTCTTGATGGGGTGCCCGCCACCGTCGGCCGACGTGCTGCCTGTGTCCCCCGCCGGCGACACGGCGGGCGCCTCGTTGCGGGGGGCGCCCTGCGAAGGCGCGGCGTTCGCCGCTGGCGAAGCCGCCCCGGCGGGCGTCCCGGTGGCACCCGCTTCGGGAGCCGCGGCATTGACGCCTTCGCCGGCCCCGCGGCCCACCTCGACGTGCACGCCGCCGTCGCCCTCGTTGCCGGAGGAGACGGCGATGGGCGCACCGCGGTTCGGCGCCACCTTGTTGGCCATCGAATTGCCGAGGGCCTGCGCCTTGCCGCCGGCCAGGTTCATGGGGCCCGCCAGGAACGCACCGAAGGTGGCGGCCTGGAGCGGGTTGAACTCCTGATTTGTCATCAGCGAGGTGAGCCCGCCATCGACGAGACCTCCCGCCGCGCCCTCGACCGCCTCGGCGCCGGCCTTGGCCCAGGCGTTGCCGCCCGGCTTGACACGATTGCCGATGGGGGAACTGACCCCGCCGGAAACGCCAGCGGCAGCGGCGGCAATAAAGGGGTTCCGTTGCTGGTAGTCCTTATCCCCCGCCCTGGCGACGTTCACGACGGTCACCGTCGCACCGGTGACGATCGCCTCCTTGACGGCCTCCTTGAGCCCGTGGGCGGCTCCTTTGACGGCGAGCATCGCGAGCCGCTGCAGGCCCTTGAGCTTATCGATGAGGTCGTTGATCTTCCGAGCCCACTTGGCGATCGTTGTTGCCGCTTTGGCGCTGCCGAGGATGGTGCCGCCGGGAATGAAGGACAGGGCGATGGTGAGCCCCACGTCAACGGCGATCTCGATGGCGAACTCGCCCACCATCCACAACAGCTCCTCGCGGGTGTTGTCGATGTTGGTGGCGAAATCCCCCAGCCCCTTGGCGACGTCGTCGGCCGCCGTCGCGGCGGTGGACAGACCCGTGCTGATGGAGGTCACGGCGCTCTTCGCCTGCGCGCTGGAGGGGAACTCCACCGCGGCCAGCGTGGTCGTGGCGCCCGGCAGGCCGGAGGCGATCGAACGAAGGTCCGAGCCGAAGCTCTTCCACGCCGAGGCGGCCGTCCGCAGCTTCCCGGGATCGCCATTGGGAATCACGATGCCGAGCCACTTCAGCGCGTCCTCGATGCCCTCCACAAAGGGCGGACTATCGGCGCCCGTGATTTTGGGCGTCGAGTAGGACGGGGTGGACACGAACACCGGCTCGGGGATCTCACACGTGCCGGTGGGCTTGAACGCCCCGCAGAGCTCGGTCTGGCGATAGGCCCTCGCGGTTCCCTGCGTGAGCATGGAGAGCCCGCCGAGGGACGACGAGCTGTTACGTGCGCACGCCATCGCCCCGTCGGCCGCGTCATCAAGAATCGGCCCCGCCTCCTCGGCGGTCGGATCGCTGCCGATCATGCCGCCGGTGTTTGCCAGCGCGGACTCGAGCGTGCTCGCCGCCGTCTCGAGGCGAGTGCGCAGCCCGCCGATGCTGTCTGCGTCCGTGCGCAGGGCGCTCGGCGTCAGGCGGACAGTGTCCCCCATGGTGTTCCCCTTGTGAATTGACGTCGACGTGACAGGTGTGGGCTCAGCCCAATTGGGAGGAGAAGTCGTTCCACGCGATGGTGAGCGCTTCCCCCGTGCTCTCATACGTCTTCTTGGCTAGGTCCGCCTGGTCGAAGAGTGCCGCGGCCGCTTGGATCAGTTCCTCTGCCCCCGTCTCCCAGGCGGCAAAGGCCCCAATGAACGCCCCCATGGCCGGGCCCTGCCAATCGTTGGGAAGCATGTACGCGAAGCCGCCGGCCCCGTCCTTGAGCGCCGTGCAGTACTCACCGAGTTCCTTGATCGACTCCACGAGCGAACCGAGCTCCGCCGGTACCGACGTGACCTCAGACATCGCTTGCCTCCCCGGTTCCTTGCGCCGGAGCGGTCACGATGGCCTCGGCGTTCAAGGCCCGACGACGCTCGCCCGGCTGGCGAGCCGAGCTCACCTTTCCTGTGCCCACGGCCCCGCCGGCGACCATCGGCGCGAGGACTGCCGCCTGGGCGGCGGCGGCTTGCGCGGCCTCTTGCCTGGCATGCAGGCGTCGACCATCGCCCACGTTCGTGGAGACCGCGCCCACCGCCTGCACCACGAGGGCATCCTCGCTTCTGCGCGAGGCAAAGCCACCGTTGAGGCCGGCTTCGGTGACGTTGTAGGTTCCTTCGCCGCCCTTGAGCTGCGCGCTCAGGCCGCTCAGGACGGCGCCGAGACCGGTGGCCTGGGTCGTGAACTTTTCCCACTTCTCCTGGAAGTCGGTGCTGTCATCCCCTATCCACGAGGCCGCGGTCACCGCGGTGACCGTGGTCTGCACGGCGGCCACATGCTGCTCGAAGGTGCTCAGCACCTGATCGAGCAACGCTGCCACTTCGCCAAGCGACTCGGCTCGTACCCTAAACGCTGTCACCGCTCCCCCTTAAGTGTTGCCATGCGCGCAACGGTTTGGAGCAACTCAGGCGCGGAACGTGCCTGCGATGGACTGCTCGGACTCCTCGTAGGAGCCGGCGGCAGAATTGAGCAGCTCGGAGATGCCCGTGAGCGATTCCTTGAGCTGGACGGCCGACTGGTCCCACTGCTCGTAGAGGTCGTTGAAGGACTCCGAGGCGGCTCCGCCCCAGTCGCCGCCCACGAGGCCGTCGACGAGCCCCTTCAGATTCTGCAGCTGCGACTCGATGGACTGCGAGCCCGAACCGAGCTGGCTGGCAACGCCGGAGAGCGATTCGGAGGTGACCTTGATGTCGGCCATGAGAGCCCCTTTCGTGGTGCGGCCGCGCCCCTGGCGGCCTGGCATCAATGTGAGTAACGCCGTTACATCACAGCGTTAGAACAAACGGTAGCCGAAACGCGCCCGCAGACCAAGCGACGCGACGACGTGTGGCGCGTCACACGCCAGGTCAGTAGCCGGGAGCCCCGGAGCACCCCTGCCCAATGGGGAACATCGCGCCGTCTTGCCCCTGAAACGCTGCAATCGTTGCGCGCCGGTCCCCTGCCGCCGCTGCATCCCTGAGCCTTCTGAGCGAGGGGCCGCCGGTCGCGATCCAGTGCCGATACAGCGGGTCCTCGATTCCGGCGTCGCCCAAGGCATGAACCGCGAGGATGCCGTCCACCACGTCGAGGAAGCGCGGCAAGACGTCCGCGCTCCCCAGCAGCCTCGGGATCAATCCCAGCGATTCGAGCAGCAGCGGGCGCAGCGCCTCACATCGCTCAGTTCTGATGTCGCTCATAACTTTCTCCTTCAGTGATGACGATGTCCATGACGGGGTTGCCCTGATGCCGACCGTGCGCTCACAGCGCTGGCACTCGGGCTTCGATCCAGGCGCCGTGCCACGCGAGGACACCGCCGCCTGGCGTGCGCCGCCCGAGCAGTGTGCGCGGAATCGACTGGCCGTAAATCTGGGCACCGGACACCGCGGTGCTCGGCGAGAGGACTAGACCCAACCTCGATCGCTTGGCCTCCGCGAAGGGCCCCGAGAACAGATTGGGCGCGGCGTCCAGGTCAGCGGCGGCGATGAACTGTGCCCTGAACTTGATCCCCATCAACGCCTGCTCAAGGGGCGTGCCCTTGAGCAGTTCGGCGTCGTCTACCAGCACGGTCACGGCCCCCTCCGGCGGCAGCAGGCCCATCATCGTGCTCGCGTCGGTATCGGTGCTCGAGATCCACGGAACGCCGAGTTCCTCGGCCGTGCGGGTGAAGGGCGAAGGCTTGCTCCCCACGACCACGAGACGGTGATCGCCCTCCGCGTGCAGCTGTGCAAGGAGCATGGACAGCGCGCTCGAACGACCCGTCCCTCGACCGCCCGCCACGCTGAAGCCGCCGTCCAGTGGCCACGCAAGTCGGAAGCCGCTCAAGGTGTCGCCGCCCACGGCAACGACTGGGCCCGCGGGGTCCCCGAGCGCGGCGGCGGGCAGCCCGAGCGCCCGCTCGAGCGAAATCGAGCCGGGCAGGGCATCCACATGGAACGGGGCGGGGACCCCGCCCGGCACCGCAGTACCGGAGGTGGCAGCCCTCCGTACCGCGGCCATGAAGGCGCCGGCCTCGTCGTGACCATCCGGGCTGAGCATGCCCCACTGCACCGTGGTGCTGTTCCCCCGGCGCAGGATGCGCCCCGGTGGCAGCTCGACCGGCAGGGACTTGAGCATGATGCCTGCGCTGCGATAGTCGCTCACATCGCGCAAAGGAAGCACGAGTTGTTCATCAACGAAGGCCGAAAGCTTGTCGGTGAGCACACCCTTGTCCCCCGTGACCAGGACGCGCATTCCCACCGCCGGCCCTTCACGGAGCAAGCGCAGCATGTCATCGCGCAGCGCCATCATGCGGTCTGCGTCCACGGCGGCCACGAGCCGCTCCCAGCCGTCGAGCGCCACGACGACGTAGGGCAGGCCCTCACCCACGCTCGCTCGCCTCCGCTGCTCCGCGATGTCGCCGGCGGCGGAGGCCGAGAGCACCTGCTGTCTGCGCGTCAGTTCCTCGGAGAGGCGCGTCACGAGGCGCTGGACACGCTGCACCTCAAGCCCACGGACCACGGCACCCGTTTGCGGAGCGTCCGCCAGCGAGAGCAAGGCCCCGGTACCAAAATCAAGCGCGTACACCTGGAGATCACGGCGGTCGAAGCGCGAGATCAGCTGCCCCAGCAGGGAGCGCAGCGCGGTGGTGCGGCCCGACCTCGCGCCGCCGATGAACAGCAGGTGCGAATCGTTGGCGAGATCGTAGGTGAAGGCCCGCTGCCGCTGTTGCGCGGGGATGTCCTCGAGGCCCACCGCCACGGCGGAACCCGGCTGCTCCGGGATCGCCGTCAAGGTGACTTCGGCCGGAAGCGGCGGAAGCCACGGCGAAGGATTGCGCCTCGCCTGCGCCGCTTGAGCGGCCGCGAGGGTCAGATCTACCAGGGCGCGCAGGTCAGTGTCGTCGTGGTCCTTCGGGCCCGAGCCGGCCGAGGTTTTCGGGGGGAAGGCGGCGGCATAGCCAAGGGAGTCCCAGCTCAACTCGGCCACCGGAGGAAGCTGCCGCTTGGCGCGGTGCGCACCTGCACGCAACCCCGCGACGCGCGCCGCTTGGAAGGCCTGCGGCGCGGCTCCCGCGCTCAGGCGGACGAGGCCGCGCCCCGGAGTCGACGCGGAGATGAACGCCGCATCGGGCGTGCCGAGGACGTCGACCGAGTCCGAGCGGTCGGTGACGCGCAGCGCCACGCGAAGATTCACGTTGGATTGCATTTCCGGGGTGATGACACCGCTGGGGCGCTGCGTGGCGAGCACCAGGTTCACGCCAAGGGAGCGGCCCACGCGAGCGATGCGCACGAGGCCGTCGATAAACTCGGGAAGCTCGGTTTTCAGCTCGGCGAACTCGTCGATGACCAGGACCAACCGGGCCAGGCCCCGGTCGGCCGCGCCTCGCGCATCCTTCGCCCACGCGGCGTCGACGTCCTTGGCACCCATGTCCCGCAGGATCTCCTCACGCCTGCGCAGCTCCGCCTCTAGCGAAGCCAATGCGCGCTCGGTCTCTTGCGCGTCGAGGTTTGTCACCATGCCCACGGTGTGCGGGAGCCGCTCGCAATCCGCGAAGGCCGAGCCGCCCTTGTAGTCGACGAGCACAAAGTTCAACGCCTCTGGACGGTTGGCCATGGCCAGCGCCATCACAAGGGTCTGCAGGAACTCCGACTTGCCCGAGCCAGTGGTTCCCGCGACCAGCGCGTGGGGACCGTCCTTGGCGATGTCCAGGGCGAACTCGCCGTCTGCGGTGGCACCCACCACGACGTAGCTCTGGCGCGGCTGGTGGGCCCACCTGCCCACGAGGGCCGCAGGGTCCTGCAGGTTGACATCCATCAACTCCACGAAGCGCACCGAGGAAGGGATCAGCGACTCGTCACCCTCGCCGGACACGTGACGCAGGGGCGCCAAGGCGCGCGCCGTCTTCTGCGCCGAGGCGAGCGAAACGCCGTCGAGCAGGACGCAAGGGAAGTGCTTGGCTTGCGTGTGCACCGTGGCCAGCGATGCATCGCGTTCGTCGATGATGACGACGCTACGGCACTCCTCAGGCAGTCGACTGCGCGACTCGTCCAGCGCCACCACGCGCACCCCAGCCGCGCCGCCCCGCGCCAAGATGCCAACCATGCCCGGGAGCGTGCGATAGCGACGGGCGCCGGCCACCACGAGCAGAATCTCGTCCTCGAGGAGAGTGCCCCTCGGACCCGATTGCGCCACCGCTTCGACGCGGGAGGAGATCTCGCGCAGCCGCTCGCGGCGGGTGTCTTCCGAGTTGCCGATCTCGACCACCGGGCCCGCCGCACCCTGCGCGTGCGGCAGCCATTGCACCCACGACCACTCGTCTACGGCGGAGTCCTCACACAACACCACGATCCTAAGGTCGCGGGGCGAGCGCAGGGTCGCGAGCTGCGTCAGCATCGAACGGGCCGTTGACAGAACGGCGTCGACCCGGCCGGCGATGCCCACGGGCCCTTCGCCCAGATCCACCAGGACCGGAGACGGAGACACGCCCACCGAGCGCTCGGCAACGCGATCGCGCTGCGATCCGCCCTCCCAGGCGACTCGGAGATCCGCCTCGCCCACGCCCACGCGCACGAGGCGCGCGTCGGCGTCGTCGAACCTTCTCTCCCAGAGCCGCGACAGCGGCGCCGTCGCGATGTCCGACAAGGTCACCGGGTCCGGGTGGTGAACCCACGCCTCGGCGCGCTGCTTCCGCACGAGGGTGGCGATGCGCTCGCGCGCGTCCTCGACGTCCTGGACCCATTCGGCCTCGGAGCGCTGGCCCTTCCGCTTGGCGAGGCGGCGATTGACCATGAAGGATCCGATCACCATGATGGGGCTCGCGGCGGCCATCAGCAGCATCACGTAGCGCTGGAAGACGATCGCCATCGTCACACCGAGCACGATCGGCATGAGCGCCGACAGCCACGGCAGGGGCGTCTTGTCCGGGTCGTCCGGACGATCCCCCGGCAGGAGGACGCCGGGGACGGGCGTGCTCGGCCGGATGCGGGACGGCCGGTTGAAGCCGAGCGATCCCGGCTCGTCCCCCGAGAGGTCCGCGTCCGAGGCGGGCACCCTGCCTACCCGAAGGATGGTCGAGCCGAGCTGCACCAGATCCTTGGGCCCCACCTCAACCCGCCCGTGAATCGGCTCGCCGTTCACGCTCACGTTCGCTCTTCCCTCCCCCTGGGAGGTGGCAGGCACAAGCTCCATGCGGGGACCCGGCCTTCCATCCTCCGGCGGCGGGAGCAAGGTGAGGGTGGCGTGGACGGGCCGCAAGAACGGGTCGGCGATACGCACCGAGGCCTCGGCGGCGTGCCCCAGTGTCTGGGTCTGATGCTCCTGGAGCCGCACCGTGGTGCCGGCAAACGGGCCGCCCACCCACTCGAGGCGCGCGGTACCCGGCAGCATGCGGTCCTCACTCGCTGGCGGCAATTCGGCTCCCGAGAGCAGTCCGGAGCCGCGCAAAGGGAGGGCTGCCGCCTCGGCGCGGCGGGCAGGGTCGCCCGTCAGCAGCCAACCGTGTTCGGATCGCTCGACGGCGGCCGGGTCCACGAGGACGAGCGGGTCGAGATTCAGCGCCTCGCCCAACTCCCCCAGCGTGGTTGCCTCGTCCACCTCCACCACGAAGCCGCGTTCGTCACGGCGGCCCGCTGTCCCGCGTCGCCCCTGGGCCGGGCGGCTCCAGCTCAAGCGCAGATCCATGAACTCTTTCCCCTCTTCTTCGCCGTGTACGCCAGCTTCATGCCCCCACGTCCTTGAGCAGTCTCTTCACTTGCCGCAGCCGATCGGTGGCGGGCCCCTGCTGCGCCGGCGGCGCGGGTGGCACGTACGCCGTCTGTACGGCCGCACCCGGCGCTCCCCCGGCCTGCACCTGGCTGCTCGCGAGTGTCGAGGACGCCGAGACCACGCTGATGCTGCCCGTGGCCAGGCCCCCCTCGGGGGTGGAGACCGTGTAGCTGAATTGGTCTAGCAATAGATCACCGCCCGCACCTGGCGCGGCGTTGGGGGTGTAGCGCAGCTTGCCCGAGCGCGCGCAGGTGAGCTTTCCGGCCGAAGGCTTTCCGCAGGCGTCCACCGTGATGCGCTCGGCTGGCTCCGGCGCGAGGAGCTCGCGTACATCGATGGGCAGCTCCTTGTCTCCGGGCAGGACCACCACAGCGTGGGCCGCACCGAGCGGGGAGGCTCCCTGTGGTGCGAAGCGAGCCGTGAGTGTGGAGTCGGCCCCGAACTCGCCGGTGTCGTCGGCGAGGGCAAAGCGCACCGTGACCGTCCCCGGGCGGGCGTCCGCCGGCGAAATCACCAAGTGCGTGCTGCTCGCGACGGCGCTTGCGCCCGCCGGATCTACGCCGGTGACCTTGATGGACACCCCGGCCCGGCATTCGGTGCAGGTGATGCCCAGATCCGAGTAGGGCACCCGCAATGGCGCGCCCGCCGTTCCCGGGTAACCCAAGGTCACTTCCTTGTCGGCCGCCGCCGGCTCGGGCGCCTCGAGTTGCACCTGATAGTCCCAGTCAAGCTCCACGCCGGCCGATCTCGCCGGAACCCGGAGGCGGAAGGGTTTGAGCTCCACCGAGTAGCGTTCCGAGATGAGTGTGAAGCCGTCCTTGGCGCACTCCCCTACGCGCACCGCCTCATCCCCCACCTTCGCGGTAGACGTCGTCACCGCGCGCCGCACCGCCGCGCAATCGGTGAACTCCCAGCCCGCCGCCGGCTCCACCTGCAGGCTGTCTTGGTAGGGGACCTCGAGCACCGCCCCTCCCGGGCCTGGATCCGTGGGCGTTGCCGCAGGTTCCGCCGCAGAGTCACCGCTTTGCGCAGCGCCCTCGGAGGCGTTGGGGTCGGGTGTTGCCGGGGGCTGGGAACACCCGGCCAGCAACGCGGCCACGACAAGCGCCAGCGTCCACCGACCCGCCCGGCTACGCATTCATTCTTCTTCCCCTTTTGCTTCGCCGTCGTTTCCCCCTCCGGCTGACTCCATTCGCTATAGTAAAGGAGATTTCAGACAGTGTGATCAGACGGGGGAAAGCATGTCGCACGACACCGCGGCGCTGGTGGGGGGCCAGCCGGGCCAGACCGACTTGGTCGGTTCCGCCGCGGGAGCGCCAGACACCAAGCGCCCGCTCGAGAGCGGGCGCACGGTTCTGCCCGAGCTCGAGGAAGCCTCCGACAAGCGCCGCCCGTGGTGGAGACACCCCGCGCTGGTGGTGTCCGTCATCCTGACGGTGCTCAGCCTCGCGGCCGCGGCAACCCTGTACGTCCTTCAGCTCTCCTCCCCCAAGGCAACACCCGTCACCGACCTCTCCATCACCGTCTCCGAGGCGACCGTTCATCTGAGCTGGAGCGGCGGAAGCGAGCGCTACTCGCTCTACAGCGTGGACGGGCAGGGCAAGGCCGTCGATCAGTCGGTGTGGATCCGCGGCGCGGGAGAGGCCTGGATACCCGCCGCTTCGGGCGCGTACGAGTCCACCTCCTGCTTTGTGGTGAGGCCCTCCTCGGTGACCGGCGGCGTGTCGCTCGGGAGCCAGGAACTCTCCGACCAGGGCGGGCAGCGCATCTGCCTCGACGGATGAGGCGCCAGCCTCGCGCGCGTGGCGTGAGCGTTCGCCGGCTCGCCTGCATGTTGCTGGCGCTCGGGGCAACGTCCGCGTGCACCGCTGCCCCACCGGAGACTCCCGCCCCCTACGAGGGGGTGGACGCGTCGGCGTACTCCTCCGTCGATCCCCGCGACAACGGCGTGTGGCTCCTGCGGGACTCCGCCCTGCTGACCTCTATCGTCGAGGCCGCAGCACAGGCCACCACACTGAGCGTCACGGGCACCATCACCGAGCGGGTCAAGCGCGGCAAGAAGGGCGACGAGAAGATCGTGGATGGCCGCACGATCGACCTGAGCCTCACCAAGAACGGCTCCTCCTGGCAAGCACGGATCAGCGCGGGCAAGGTCAGCGTCAACCTCATCGTGGTGGGACAGGACGCGTACGTGAGCGGCAACGTCGCCTTTGCGCAGCAAGCCAAGCTCCCCGAGGCGGCCAAGGGCTTCGTCTGCCTCTCCAAGCAAGACGAGGCGGTCACCGCTTGGGAACCGCTCACCGATCCCGCTGCCCTCCTGCGAGGCCTGCTGCTTGAGGTTCCGACTCAGGCCTCGGCACCCGCTCCAGGCAAAGGAACCCCCGAGACCACACTCGTGTCACTTGGCGCCCCCGACGAGCCGCTCGGCCAGCTGGTGGTGGAGGCGAGCGGCGCCCCTGTGCCGCGGTCCCTCAAATTGGCCGATGAGCATGCGCGGGTACAGCTGAGCATTGAGCCAGACGCCACCCCCACGCCCGCCCCCGCCTCGCCGGAGGTCCCGTGCTCCTAGGGGCCTCCCGTCCGAGCTGAACGGCAGGGACAACGAGAGGCGCTCGGGGGCAAAACTCGTGATCCCTGAACCATGAATCGCCGGGGCCCAGCACCTTCACGACCGCCGCAGCGTCCACCGCCAAATACCCCTTGTACACGCGAGTCGTGAGCGAAGCCGAAACCAGCTCGTCTTACCCGGGCGTACGCACCGCGCCCAACAGCACCGCCCAACAAGCAGCCTCCAATGCGGAGCGAAACTCCACCTTGCTCTCCGCGAATGGACGATAGCTAGTGTCCAAGAGCGTGGGATACACCGCGGCCAAGCGCGCCCTCGGCCACATCCCCAGCCCACTCACGCAGGGATGCCACCTCAATCCCGGCCTCATACCCCGCCAACAAACCGAACACGGCCCCCGTCCGCGCTGACATCGCGTCATTGGCAGCCGCACACTGAAACCGTGACTCTGTCGAATCCGCGTACGAGTCCACATGAACCCGTCGCGGAGCGACGAGCTATCGTGTCGCCACTAAAACGTCCTCCCCCAAGACCTCCCAGCCCGCCCCCACTACTCGGCCGGCACCCGCCGGTCCCTCGGCACACGAACCATCTTTCGCCCGGCTTCTCCATCCAACGGCAGGGATCAGCCCTGGCCGCCCGGCCGGAAGGCCCACCGCAACCAGGTCACGACCGAGCGCCAGGAGTAGCGCTGGCGCAGGCGCTGCCAGCGGCTCTTGCCGCCGCGCAGCTCGCGGCGCACGCCCTTGACGCTCGCCCACACCTCATCCACGTCGGCCCGTTGCGCTCCGCGCGGCGCGAACGAGAGTTCGTCGGCGCGGCGGGCCAGCACGGCGAGGCCGCCGCTCCCGGCGGCCTCGGCCACCTCCCGGCGCGTCTGCGCGCGGTGCACGCCCACGCCGGCATCGATGGCCTCGTCGCGCGCTTCGTCCCACGCGCCGGAGACCGTCAGTTCCTTGCGATCCCGGCGGCGCCGCGCCCTCCGGCGCAGCGCCTCGATGAGTGCGAGCACCCACAGAGGTGAGGTCAGGATGAGCAGAGAGAGCCCCACGCGCCAGGTCCACCACCACACGGCCTTGAGCAGCACGAGCCATGGATCCGGCTCGGGCTGCGGCTGTTGCGGCGACTCGTCCATGCGCGGCGTGATGGTGTCCTCCTGCCGCGGGGTGTCAGGCGGCAGCACGGTGCGGGGGCGCGCGATGGCGTCCTCCGTTGACTTCTTCTGCTGCGTGATCTCCCGCGGCTCCGGGTTGGGGTCCACCGCAAGCCAGCCGCGCTTGGCGTCCTGAATCTCCACCCAGGCGGTGAGCTCGGAACCGCTCATGCGCCCGTCGGCGTTTCCATCCACGAACCCCATCACCACGCGGGCGGGGAAGCCGATCTCCCGGGCCAGCAGGGCGAAGGCCGTGGCGTATTGCTCGGCATCGCCGACCATGGGCTTTTCCTGCGCCAGCAGATTGAGACGCTCGGCCGAGTGACCCGAGAGCGAGAACACCTCGTCGTCCTCGCCGTGGGAGACGCCGCCGGCCAGGAGGTAGTCGAGGGCGCTCTGCAGCTGCGCGCCCGGGGTGCTCTGGCGGGCCCAGGCGGCGCGGGCGGCATCCACGAGCTGTTCCGGCAGCTGCACGAGGTCCGGCTGGTAGGCCGAGCCCGGGCTGAGTTCCCCGAGCCCCGCGCGCAGGGGCGTCTGCCCCTCCACGGAGCTGAAGGAGTACCGCAGGCCGGACGGGGCCCCGTCCTTGATGACGGCGGCGTCGAGCGTGCGGTTGAAGTACAGCCGATCACGCAGCTGAGCCGGCAGCGAGATCTCGCTGAGCTCGCCGGCGACCGGGAGCCACTCGCCCACCGGCTGCTCGAGCACCACGTCGACGTTCCACGCCGCCGCCGCGTCGCGGGACACGCCCGCGGGCAGGCGCGTAAAGGTGCCGGCGGAGCCGGCGTTGCCCGTCTGCATCGCCACACCGTTGTACTCGTCCATCACGGCGACGCGCAGCATGGCCCCGGCCGGAAGCCCCTTGACCTGGGCGACGGTGGCCTCGGCCTCCTCGCCCGTCACGTAGTGGCGGTAGCCCTGCAAAGGCGAGACCTGCCGCTGCACCTCGTACTCGGGCTGGAAGGCGGCCCGCAGCACCTCGCGGCGCTCGGGCAGGAGAGTCTGGGCGAGCGCCGTGCCGCCCACGGCGCAGACGAGCGCGAAGCCGACCCCCGCCACGGTGCGGCGGGCGGCGCCCGCGCGCAAGCGGCGCGTGTGCTGGGGGTCGATGCCCATGACGGGCGGGCGCAGGGCGAGGACCCACCCCAGCGCCACCACCACGAGCGCGGCACCCACCTCGAGCGGGTGGAAGCCCACCCGCGCGCCGAAGACGATGCCGTAGAGCAGTAGCAGGGCGGGGCCAAGCATCACGAGCCAGCGGCGGCCGGAGCGCGCGCCACGCCACGCAAAGAAGCCGCCGACGAACACGAGAACAAAAACGGGCACGAGGACCGCGTCGTAGCCGCCCAGCGGCGGATCCACGGAGAGCACGTCCACCCACGCCCCCACGAGCCCGGTGACGAAGGTGCCGAGTCCGCCCAGGGACGGCAGCACGTGGCCAATGGCTTGGCCGGGCACGGCGAGGGGCACGGCCACGAGCAGCGCCGCCGCCACCGCGACGACACTCTGCAGGTACCAGGGCCAGCGGCGCAGCCCGGTCAGGAAGGACACGAGCAGCCCGGCGAGCCAGGCGCCACCCACCGTGACAAACAGGAAGGGCGTGTCGTAGAGCCGCCACGACGGAGCGATGGCCACGGCGAGCAGGGCCGTGCCGAAGAGCAGATCCCGCACCACGCTGACCACGCGGCGCTCGGAGCGCCGGCGCTGGCTGGCCCGGTTCACGATGAACTCCCCTTCATGAGCGCGAGGCGCAGGTCCTCGAGATAGCCGATCCGTACGACGTCGAGCCCCGCCACGTCTTGCATGCCGGGCGTCTGGCCCGGATTGCACACGATGGCCATGGTCTGCACGCCCAGCGGGAAGCGCTGGGACCAGCTGCGCAGCTCGCGCATGCCTGGCTTGCTGCCCACCACAAGGAACACGATCGAGATGCCCGGCACCGTGGCCGAGGCGAGCGAGGCCAGCTCGCCCACGCCGATGTCGCCGGAGTCCCACTCGATCTCACTCAGGCCGTCCAGCAGGCGCTGCGGCGAGACCGTGGGAACCGAGGTGGGCTCGCGGGCCGGCAGATCGCCCGGCTCCCGCGCGGGAGGCGAGGTCACCACGGTGATGTCGCGGCCGTCGCGGATGGCCCGCAGGCCAAGCGAGGCGGCGGCCGAGATGCCCATCTCGAACTCCTCTTCGCTGTTCCACGAGGAGTCGTCGCGGCCGAAGGCGACCACGAGGTGGCTGCGCCGCGTCTCCTCGAACTGCCTCACCATGAGGTCTCCCGTGCGGGCCACGGCCTTCCAGTACACGTGGCGCGGGTCGTCGCCCGCGCGGTACTCGCGCAGGGCATGGAAGGAGATGTCGGAGGCCGTGAGGTCGTTGGTCGGATTTCCCTCGAGGTCGCGGACGAAGCCCGTCGACGTGGGCGGCAGGCCGACGGTTTGCGGGTGAACGTAGACCTCCTGCACCTGCGACCATTCGGCGCGGCGGCGGAAGAGGCCGATGGGATCGCCGCGCACGGTGCGCACGGGGCCCACACGCACCACACCGCGGTGCTCGGCGGGAACTGCCACGTCGCGGCCCTCGCCGGCCCGGCCGGGCGGCGGGAGTTCGACGACGCGTTGGCCCACCACGATCTCCACGCGGGTGGCCCACAGGCGCACCCGGGAGCGGTCCTGCAGGTGCACGCTCGCGCGCACCGGCTCCCCCACCCGCGTGCGGGTGGTCTCCACCGTCAGCTGCACGTCGTAGCGCGGGCGGCCGATGAGGAAGAGCAGGGACAGCGCCACGGTCACGAGGCCAACGCAGCCCACCGCGATCAGCTCGGCCCACCCGAAGACGCCCCCGAGCAGGAACGCGACCGCCGTCGCCGCGACGAGACCCCAGCCGGCCGGCGTCGTGGTGCCGCGGACGGCGGCGCGGGCGCGGGCCAGCCTCCGCCTCCAGCGGTGGAGGAAGCGCGCGAGACGACGCACCCAGCGCGGGCGGCGGGCCCCGGTGGGCACCGACGTCGTGTACTGCGTGCGGTACGTCGTGGTGTCGGCGGCTTCGCCGCGCGCACGCGTTCGCGTGCTGCCGCGCGGCGCGCTGTCGACGGAGGGCGGCTTGGCCATCAGACCGGGGTCCGCTCGGTGGGCGGGGCCACGTCCAGGAGGATGCGGCCGATCACGGACGCGGCGGACACGCCGTCGAACTCCGCCTCGGGGTCCAGCACAAGGCGGTGCGCCAGCACCGGATCGGCCAGCGTCTTCAGGTCGTCCGGGATGACGTAGTTGCGCCCCTGCACGGCCGCCCACGTCGTGGCGGCACGCACGAGGGCGAGGGCGCCGCGGACGGACACACCGAGGCGCACCTCGGGCGCCTGGCGCGTGGCCTCGACGAGGCGCGTCGCGTAGTCGAGCAGGGCGTCGTCGACGTAGGGCATGCGGGCCAGGGCCGCCATCTCCTGCAGCGTGCGGGTGTCCACCACGGGGTCCAGCTCCACGTGGTGGCTGCGGATGTGGGCGTTGCGCAGGATCTGCTTCGTGGAGGAGGGATCCGGGTAGCCCAGGGTCGTCTTCATGAGGAAGCGGTCCAGCTGGGCCTCGGGGAGGCGGTAGGTGCCCGCCTGCTCCACGGGGTTCTGCGTGGCGATGACCATGAACGGATCCGGGACGCGGTGGGTCACGCCGTCCACCGTCACGCGCCCCTCCTCCATGACCTCCAGGAGCGCCGACTGGGTCTTGGGCGAGGCGCGGTTGATCTCGTCCGCCAGCAGGATCGTGGAGAAGACCGGGCCGGGGTGGAAGCTGAAGACGCCCTTCGACTGGTCGTACACGCTCATGCCCGTGACGTCGCCCGGCAGCAGGTCGGGTGTGAACTGGATGCGGCCGGCCTTGCCGTCCACCGACTGGGCGATGGCGCGCGCCATGGAGGTCTTGCCCGTGCCCGGGTAGTCCTCCAGGAGCAGGTGGCCGCCCGTGATGAGGGTCGCCAGGGCCAGCCTGACCACGTGATCCTTGCCGAGCACCACCTGTTCGATGTTCTCCGCCAGCCGATTGAAGAGCTGGGAGAACCAGGTGGACTGCTCCGGGGTCAGCACGGGGCCTCGGGGCTGCGGGGTGCTCGTCATGGCTGGGTGGTTCCGTTCGCGTTGATGGTGCTGTGGCTGGGTGGTGCTAGATGGTGCGTGGCGTTGCTGCGGCCCAGACTACGGGCCGCTGCTCGAGGAGGGATCCGTGGACGACGGCGTGGTGCTCGGCGGTTCCGAGGAGCTTGGCGTCGTGCTCGGAGTCGGCTCATCCGGCTCGTCGCAGCTGAAGCTCAAGCCGCTCTCGCCGGGGTAGTCGATGCCCTTGTTCCCGATGTTGCCGGTCGTCTTGAAGCTGACGGTGATCTTGTCGCTGAAGGGACCAAAGTCCAACTTCAGCTCGGTACCGCTGGCGTATTGATCCCAGCCGCCCGTGTTGGCGCCGCCGGCACCGGAGACCTTGTACCACATCTTGGGCGCCGCGGAGCCCGTCGCGCGCGACGCCGCCGAGATCTTCCATTTATCCCCGTACGCCGGGCACGCGGTGCCGCCCGTCACGGTGAAGCCAAGGTCGAAGCCTTGCTTGGTCTGGGGGTTGGCCCCGGCCACCGAAGAGCAGAACTTGCGCTCGTCCGAGCGGCAGCTCACGGCCCACACCCACTGGGTCTTGTCCTGCTCGCCGAAGTTGCGCCACGCGCCGTCGTTGTTTGCACGGTCCCAGCCGCCGTCCTCGGCGGAGGGCTTAGCGGACGAGTCGGTGATCTTGACGAAGGTGTACTGGCCCGAACCACCGCTGATGCGGTACTTGGGCTGCGCGCCGTACTTGCCGTCGGTCCCCGTGATGCGGTCTAAGTCCGTGTCGACGCTCGGCTTGTCCACCGAGACTTCGATCTCCTTCGTGGCCGCCTGATCGCAGAAGAGGCCGTTGCTGACCTGCACCACAAAGGCGCGTTCGTCGTTGCGGGAGAGGTCGCTCGACCAGCTCGTCCCGCCGATGTCGTAGCCGGAGAGCTCGGGCCGGCACTGGCCGGCCTGGCTCGCCGCGACCACCCGCGAACGGGCGGTCGCACCGCCGTCGTTCACGTCCCACGTGGCCTCGATCTTGGTGCCGCCGCCGGAGATGCCGGCCTTGGCGTTGCTCACGCTCGGTGCGCCCACGGCCGTGACATCTCCCGTGGCCGCCTCCGAGTCGCCGGCGAGGTTCGTCGCCGTCACGGCCAGCACATAGTGCTGGCCCGGCTTGATCTGGCCGTCCTTGAGGGTCGCGGACGTGGTGCCCTCGCCGTAGCTGAACACCGAGTTCAGACCGGCCCCCGTGATCTTGAGCTGGTAGCCGCTGATCGCCGAGCCCCAATCGGCGGCCTCGGGCGGCTGCCAGCTCACGAGCAGCGTGTGGCCGCCGCGGTCGCTGTCAGACGGCACGGCCTTGACCGAGCGCGGCGCGTTGGGACGCTTGTCCATGGTCACACTGGCCGAACGCCCGGACCACGCGCCGGCACCGAGCGCGTTGCTGGCGCGCATCTGGAAGCTGTACGGCTTGCCGTACTCGAGCCCCTTGACCACGCAGGCCTGCGGGTTGGAGCACGTGCCTGAGGGGCCCGAGTCGCCGTTTGCACGGTACTCGTAGCCCGTGATGGGAGAGCCGTTGGCGTCGGCGCCCGGCACGCTCAGGACCACGGTGCGGTCCTTGGGGCGCTGCTCCACGATGCTGGGGGCCTGGCTCGGCGCGTCCGGCACGTCCTGCACGGTCACGCGCAGCTGCCCCACGGCCTGGCGATGCGGATCTCCGGTGGAGTCCTGAATCGTGTAGACGATCGTGGAGACGCCGGTGTCGGAGTCGTCTGACGCGCGCACGGTCACCTTGCGCTGGCCGTCCGCGGTGGAGACGGAGACGCCCTTCACCACGGATTCCGGGCGCACGCTGACCACGCTGAGCGAGCGGTCGGGGTACGGGCTCACGTCGTTGCTGAGCACGTCGACCGTCACGGCGTCGCCGCGGCGCACCGTGGCCGTGTCGTCGGCGGCGCGCGGGAGTGCCTTCTGCGAGCGGCTGATGGTCACCGTGGCGGTGGACTCGGCGCTCAGGCCCTTCGCGTCCACGACCTTGAGCCGGATGGTGGCCGTGCGGCCCACGGTGTCGCCCTCCACCGCCTTGAGCTGGAGCTTGTCCCCCACCACCGAGAAGGTGAGCAGGGCCGGGTCGCCGCCCGTGGCCGAGTACTTCAGGCCCTGGGCCTGCTGTTCGCCGCCGGCCACCTCGGTGAGGGCGCGCAGATCCGTCACGTGGCTCGCGCCGGATTCGAGCGCGATGCTCGCGTCCTTGAGCGTGGGCGGCTGGTCCTTCTTCGAGTTCACGGTGATCTTCAGCGTGAGCTGTGCCGATTCGCGGCCGTCCGTTGCCGTGAAGGACACGGTCGCCTGGCCCCAGAATTCCGGGTCGGAGCGGAAGACAAGCTGGTTGTCCCCGCGCACGGAGGCCTCGCCGTTGGAGGCGGTCACGCTCTTGGGATTGCTCACCGTGACCGGGCGGTTGTCGGCGGCGATGACGTGATCCGCCAGCTTGATGGCCAGCTCCTCGCCCGAATCCACGCTGAGGCTGGGCGCGTCGGTGCGCAGCTCGGGCTTGGCGTGTTGCCGGCCGGGAACCGTGATGAAGCTCGTGGAGCCGATGCCCGGGGCGTCCTTGCGGGAGACGGTGAACGGGATGACGGCCTGGCTGTCTCCCACCCTCACCTCCACCTGGGAGTCCGGCAGCACCTTCGCCTCGCCGTAGCCCTCCGGCACGGACACGGCGAGGTCAGCGGCGGAGCCCTCCGTGAACGTCGTTGCCGAGAGGACGTCCACCGGGACGGTGTCGCGGTCGGCGATGTCGGTCAGCGCCAAGCGCCGGTCCTGGGTGGTCGGCGCGGCGAGCGGCGCGTCCTTGCGCACATCGATGTAGAGCCAGGCCTGCGAGGCCGCTCCGGTCCGGTCGCTCGCCGTGTACAGCACGGCCACGGTGCCGGAGGAGCTGGGCGTGCGCAGGGTGATCCGGCGATTCTCCACGGCGGCCTTGGCGCTCTCGGGGATGACGCGGTCGACCACCACCGACAGATCGCCGCTCGCGTTGTTGGTGTCGTTGGCTGTCACGTCCACCGACAGGGCGGTGTCGGGCCGCGTCGTGATGAGGTCGTCCTGGGCCACGGGCGGGGCGGAGGCCGTGGCCGCCGCGTCGATGCCCACGCGGATGGTGCCGCTGCTCGCGGCGCCCAGGGCGTCCACCACCTGATACGTGAAGCTATCGGTGCCCACGGAGGCCGGGTTGGCCGTGTACTCCATGACGTCGCCCTCGAAGACGACGGAGCCCTTGCTCGGCTGCTGCAGGACGCCGTTCAGGCTCACCGAGTCGCCGTCCGGGTCGGCGCCCGCCAGCGGGATGCGCACCTTGACGGCCTGTCCGGCCGTGGTGCGGGCCGTGACAGTGGGGGCGCTTGGCTCGCGGTTGCCCGCCTCGTCGCGGCCGATCACGTCGATGCGCACGCTGCCGGTGGCCGTGAGGCCGCCGGCCGAGGTGATCTGATAGCGCGCCGTGTACGTGCCGGGCGTCTCTGGCGCGAGGTAGCGCAGGCGGTCCCCCGCCGCCACGAGGAGTCCGGCCTTGGGCCGCTCCACGAGGTCGCGTACAAGGGTGATGGGCTTGCCGTCGGCCTGGGAATCGTTGGCGAGCACGGCGATGTCGGCGACGTCGCCGGCGCGCGCCTTCACGGCGTCGTCGCGCGCCACGGGGGCCTGTTCCTTGGTGGGCTCGGGCACCCTGACCACGATGAGGTCGCCCGTGGTCTTCTCCGTGCCGTTGGAGACCACGACCTTGAGCTTCTGCGGCGAGACGACGTCGCGCGTCAGCAGGACGCGCAGGTGCTCGCGTTCCACCACCTCCACGGAGATGCCCGCCTCGGTGGCCTGCGAGACGGAGTCGATGCTGAGCACCTTGCCCGCCGGGTCGTAGGCGTTGGCCAGCACGTCGACGTCGGTCGTGTTGTTGAGGTAGACGAAGGCCGTGGTCGGGGAGACGACGGGCGCGGAGGCCCCTTCGGGGGCCCGCTGGGTCTCGACGCGGATGATGCCGGCCGCCGTCTCGTTGCCCTGGCCGTCGCGCACCGAATAGCTCACGCGGTGCGTTCCCGGCTCGGAGGGGATGATCCGGACCTTGCCGTCGGCATAGCTGGCCGAGACCTTGAGCGCCGACTCGGAGCCCTCCGCCGGGGCCGCCTGCGCGAGCGTGAGGTCGCCCGTGCCGCCGCGCGCCGCCTCGAGCGGCAGCGTCACGAGCTCGTTGCCCACGTAGCCGCTGAGCGTGTAGTTCTCGGCGATGATGGGCGCCTTGCCCTTCGCGTACACCGTGACGGAGAGCGTGCCGTCGCCCGTCGCGCTGCCGTCGGAGACGCGGATGCGCGCCTGCTCCACGCCGGGATCCCCCCCGCCCTGGCTCACGTCCACCCGGCCCTCGGGCGTGGAGGCCGCCGAGCTCGGCGCATCGAGCGTGGCGCTCGCGAGGTAGATGGGGTCGGACTCGGGATCCACCCAGTCCTGCAGCACATTGATGGAGGACTTGCCCTCCACCACAAGCGAGGTCTTGCTCGGCCTGGCCTGTTGCGGCGCGGTGTTGACGTCGGGGCCCACGAGGTTGACGGTGGCGGTCGCCGAGGCCTTGCCCCCGCGGCCGTCGGAGATGCTGTAGCGCAGCGAGAAGGAGCCGGTGGCGTCGTCGCGCGGCGTCAGCTGCAGCTTCTGGCCGTTCTCCACGATAGACACGTCGGCGCGCAGCTCGTCCGCCCCCGACACCTCCGTGATGATGAGCGGGTCCCCGTTGGGGTCGGCGTCGTTGAGCAGCACGGGCAGCAGATTGGCCCGGCCGGCCCGCGCCCCGAAGGCGTCGTCCTTGGCGACGGGGGCCTTCTGCTGCGCCTCGGGCTCGGGCGGCACGTCCAGATCGTCGCGCTGGCGCTCCACGATCTTTGACTGCTCGGCGAAGTCGTCCCAGTTGTTGATGAGCGCCCCGCCGTTCTGCAGGGACCAGGTGGCGCCGCTCGTGGGCTCGGTGGCCACCACGGTGTCGGCGTTGCTGCGCAGGAGCAGCGAGGCCACGGGGACGTCGCCGCGCAGCGGGAAGGTCTCCGGATCGCGGCCCTCGCACCATTGGACAGCGCGCTTGGAGCTCCACGCGGCGTAGAGGCACGCGCCCACGCGTTGCGGGGCGGCGGTGCTGCCGTCCACGGCGGAGACGGGGAGATCCACGCGATCCTCGTTCGCGCGGGCCACGGCGAGGCCTCCGTTGTGTGCCAGCGCAACGTCGCCGGGCGTCGTGGTGGGCGCCTGCAGCCGGCCGGACTCCGGGTCGGTGACGACGGCGCTGAGCGAATGCAGGCGGTTCTTGAACCACAGCTCGTTGGAGGCCGGGTTGTACACGGCGGGGTCGCCGCCGATGAGCGAGACCTGCGCCTTGGCCGCCGGCTTGGAGAAGGCGACGTCGTAGGACTTCGTGGCGCCCTGGAAGCCCACGCTGACGCGGGAGGCCTTCTGGCTGTAGCCGGCCCAGCGGCCCTCTTGGTCCACGGCCACGACGGCCTCGACCCCGGCCTGCCCGTCGGGATCGGCGCTGGGCTCGAAGCCCTGCACCTCGCCGAGCGTGCGCACCCAGACGTCGCCGTCGGTGGGGTCGAGGATGGCGATCCAGCTTCCGGCCGCCGCGACCTGCGGCTTGCCGGGCGGGAGGTTGACGGCCCCCACCGGCTCGGCCTGCGCCGGGTCGATGACGGAGAGGGTGTTCTTCTCCGGAACGTGCAGGATCACGTGCTCCGGATCCTGGGCGATGGTCTGCCCGTCCCCCTCGAGCTTGATGGCCGTGCTCAGCTTGGAGATCGCGGTGTTCGCGTGCCCCAGGAGCGTCCGCTGCCCCGAGCTGACCCACACGGACGCATCCGAGAGATCCTGCTCAGAGCGTTCGTAGCCCTGCGCCACGACCGCGATGCCGGCCACGAGCGCGATCGCCGCCGCGCCGGACGCCGTCGCCACAAGCGGTCCGCGTCCGGTTCCCTTGCGGTCCCCCCTCCGCCAGAAACTCATCTCAGCCAGCCTCCCCGCTGCGCGCGCATCGGGGGCTGCTCGGGGCGCCCACCGTTCCATCTCTCACCACGGCGACGGTCACGCACACGCGCGCGCCTCCCTTGGTCGTTTCGACTCGATAGCTCGTTTGTGCCTGCTGCACGGAGGGCCGGCCCTCCACCCGCACCTCGTAGGCGTCCGCCTGTCCCGCCGGCGCGGCCCAGGAGAACACCACGGCGCCGGGCTCGGCCGCGGCGTCGATCGACGCGATCTGGCCCGGCGAGACGTCCCACGGCTTCCACCACGCCAGCACGGCGGCGGCGGCCACCACCACGGCGGCAGCGGCGGCGGTGACCCACTGCCAGCGCTTGGCCTGCCGGCGCATCGGCGTGAAGCCGCCCGAACGCAGCTGCGTCGCGTCGTCGAACTGCGCCACGGCCGTGGCGGTGGTCCGGCGCCGGCGGCGCCCCGTGGTGTCGGAGGGCGCCCCGCCCGCGTTCAGGCGCGCCAAGCGCCCCGTGACGGTGCCTGCGTGACCCACGGGCGCGTCGTCGTGCACCGAGGGAACCGGCAGCGGCGCCTCCGCCGCAAGCTCGAGGGCGCTGGGCCGCAGGCCCAGCTGGCTCTCGGCGAGCTGCAGCCGGTGCAGCACCTCGAGCATCGATTGCGGGCGCTTGGCCGGGTTCTTGGCCAGGCACTGCAGGATCACGTCGACGAGCGCGGGCGGCGCGTCCGGGCGCTGGATCGGCGCCGGGCCGCCGCGTCCAAGGATGCGCGAGGCGAGGGCGCGCCGGTCGTTGGGCCCCTCCTCCTTCTCGTACGGGGAGCGCCCCGTGAGCAGCGCGTACAGCGTGGCGCCGAAGGAGTAGATCTCGGAGAGCACCGTTCCCGTGCTCTGCCCGTCCAGCAGCTCCGGCGGCGCCCACGGAACCGAGAGGCCCACCTGCGCCGCGTCCTCGGCCTCGAGGTGCTCGAGGGTCGCGGCGATGCCGAAGTCCGCGAGCACCGGACGGTCGAAGGTGGTGATGAGCACGTTGGCCGGTTTGATGTCGCGGTGCAGCACGCCGGCGCGGTGCGCCGTCTCCAGCGCGGCGCCCACCGCCAGGCCGGTCGCGATGACCTCGCTCGCGGCGATGCTCTCGCGGCGGAAGCGCTCACCGTAGCCGCGCGGGCAGAACTCGGTCACGAGGTACGGCCGCCCATCGGAGGCGATGCCGGCCTCGTACATCGTCAGCACGTGGGGATGCGTCGCGAGGTGCGCGAGGGTGTTGGTCTCCTGCAGGAAGGCCGTGCGCAGGTCCCCCTGCACCGTGTTGGTCAGGAGCACCTTCACCGCGATGGTGCGGCGCGGCATCGCCTGCTCGTACAGGAACACATCGGCAAAGCCGCCCGTGCCCAGGGCGCGCACATGCGTGTATCCGGGCAGGACGGGGGGTGTTCCGGGCAGGCGGCGGGCCATCAGCTCTCGCCCCGCTCCACGATCGTGATGACGACGCCGTCGCCGAGCTCCACGACGGTGCCGTCGGAGACGGGCACCTCCTCGCCGTCGCGCAGCCGGAACGGCGGCACGCCGGCGCTGCGGACGCGGGTGCCGTTGGTGGACCAGAGGTCGCGCACGAGCACCACCGAGCCCTGGCGGCGGATGGCGGCGTGGGAGTGCGAAACGCCCGTGCCCGTGGGCACCACAACAAGCCCGCGGGCGTCGCGCTCGCGGACCTGGGCCGGGCTGGGCGTGCGGCCGATGACGATGGTTCCGGCCAGCGGGACGTCCCGCGTCCCGTGGGCGTCCTGCACGAGCAGGCGGGTGCCGTGCTCCTCCGCCGCCGGGAGCGGCGTCGGTGCCGGGGGCACGCGGTGGGCGGGCGCCACGCGGGGCGCACGCTGCTGGCGCCGCCCCACGGTGGTCAAATCGGGGTCCACGTCGGGGGCCAGTTCAAGGCCCGACGGCGCGAGGCCGGGTGCCGCCGTACCGGCGGCCGGCGGGGGTGCCACGACGCCCGACGGCGCGGCGAGGGCCCGCGGGGCGGCGGCCACCGTGGCGTCGGAGAGCAGGCCGCGGGGGCCGACCGTGGTCAGGTCCGGGTCCTCCGGCTCGGGGGCCTTCGGCGCCGGGGCTGCGGGCTCGGCTGCCACGGGCTGCGGGCTCGGAGCAGTGGCGGACGCCGGCGCAGTTGAGGCCGGCTCGGACGCCGGCTGGTGACCACCCGCGGGAGCGACCGCGTTTGTGGGCTGCCCGGCCTGCGCGGGCTGCGCGGGCTGCTGGGGCGGCGCGGCCTTGAGGGCGCGCGACACCACCGTCGTGAGGTCGGGGTCCTCGTCCGCCGCGGCAGGGGCTGCGAGCGGGGCGGGCGGGGCCGGCTCCACCGACGGGGCCGCCGGCGCGGGGGGCGTGAATCCCGGGGCGAAGGACAGGGGCTCGGCGGGGGCGGGAGGCGACGATGCGGCGCCCTGGGGCGTCGAGCCGCCGGAGCGGAGAAGGGCCCTCGGCGCCACCGTGGTGGCGTCGGCGTCCTCCGCCTCGTCCAGGGTCGTGGACCCCGCGGACGTGTGTCCCGGCTCGGCGACCGCCGGGGCACCAGCGGGCGTGGCCGCGGTCGACGCGGCTGCGGGCGGCTGGGCTGCCGGCGGGGCGACCGCGAGCGCCTCGGCGGACGCCAGGGGCGCCCCTGCACGGGCCTGCTCGGGGGCCGCTTCGGGGGCCGGTTCGGGCGGGGTCGCCGCGAGGGTGGTCCCCGAGACCACGGGACGCGTGAACGAGAGCGGGCGCGCCGCGGGGACACGATCCGCGGGTGCCGGTGACGGTGCACCGGGCTCGGCGGGGAGCTGGACGGGAGCGCTCGCCGGCACCGGGGCCCCGGGCGCCGCTCCCGACGCGGGGGCCGTCGCCGGTGCGGAGGCGGCCTCTGCCGCGGCAAGCACGGCGCGACGCCCGCGCTTCCTGCCCACGGTGACCGTCGCGTCGTCGTACTCCGGCTCCGGTGCGGACCCGCGAGTGACCCCGGCGGACGCGCCGGGCGCGGCAGAGAGCTCTTGACTGCGGTCGAGGGCGGCGGAGAGCACGTCGATCCCCACGAGGGTGTCGTCCGTGTACTCCTCGAGCACGGCGCGCAGTTCGCTCACCAGGATGGTGCCGTCGGCGGCGTCCTCGTGATCGTGGGAGACGGCGGGCAGCGCTCGCGTGTGCTTGGCCGGGGCCTCCGGGCCCAGGACGGTCAGGCCGATCACGGCCTCGAAGCGGACGGGGCTCCCGTCGGCCGGCGCGAGCGCCGAGCTGCCATCTGGCAGGGTGACGGCGAGCGCGGCGCCGTGCGCGAGCCGGACGCTCACGATCCCGGCGCGCGTCATCAGGCTCGACTCAGGCTCGGTCGTCGGTTCCACCTCGACCGTCACCGCGTCGCTCCAGGACGCCTCGATTCGCGTCAGCACCGCTTCCCCCTTGTGTTCTTCCGCGGGCATCCCCCGATGATCCGTCCCTCCATCATGACAGGCGCGCCGTCGCTCGGCGGAACCGTACGTCCCCGGCTTACGCCAGCGACACGTCGATCGGGACCTCGCCGAGCCAGAGCCGATCGCCCGGTTCGATCCAGAACGGCTCGTGCGGCTTGGCATCGTAACGGGCACCGGCGTGCTCGACGCTCGTGCCATTGCCGGAGCCGGCGTCCACCACGTTGACGCCCTGCGGGGTCAGGAACAGTCGCAGGTGCACGCGCGAGGAGGACTTGAGCGGGTCGACGAGGGGAACACCGATGAGCCCCTCGGCGTCCGCGGTCTCCTGGGGCTTGCGTCCAAGCACCGCGTCGTCGTCCACGATCACGGCGCTGCCGTCGGCAAACGTCAGCAGGACGCTGTAGCCGTGCAGCGGGGCCGGGTAGTCGGCGCCGGCCTGCGGCTCGGGCGGCAGGGTGCTGGCTGCGGCCGCCGCGGGCGAGGCGGCGGGGGCCTGCGGGGTGCCCGGCTGCGCGGCCGCGAGGACCGCGGGGTCCACCAGCTGCCCGCAGTTGAGGCAGAAGCGAGAATGGGGCTTCAGTTCCGCACCGCAGAAGTTGCACCGCACTGGCATGGGTTCTCCCGTCACTGTCTCGCCGGAGGTCACCGGCGCATCACGATATTAGCCGCCCGCGCCGCGCACGTGCTCACCGTTAACGGTGGCCAGTACCAGGTCTTGCAGTCCCCCGGCGTCCAGCCCGGGCCAGCCGTGCAGCGCCGAGACGTACTCGGAGGGCAGGGCCGCGGCCCCGTACACGGCGCCGGCGAGCGAACCCGCGATCGCGGCCACCGTGTCGGTGTCGTGGCCGCAGCGGACCGCGCGTTCGAGGGTGTCGAGGAGGCCGTCGCCGTGGCGCAGCGCCGAGTACGCGGCCTGGAGCGCGTGGACGACCCAGCCGTTGTTCGGGAAGTCGCGCGGCTGCTTCGCCTCGGCCTCGTCGAGCAGGGCGCCCCAGCGGGCGGCGGCATCCTGCCCCAGGTGCGGGAGCTGGCCCCGGACGTCGAGGCGCCCTGTCAGCACCGCATGCCGGATGGCCAGCGACCACAGGACGCAGGCCTGGGTTGCGTCCTGCTCGAAGTGCGTGAGCTCGCTGACCCTGGCCGCCGCCTTGGCGACGGTGTCCTCGACACCGAGGCCCAGGTAACCGAGGGCCACCGGCCCCGTGCGCATGAGCGAGCCGTTTCCGGCGCTGCGGTTTCCGTTCTCCAGGTGCACCCGGTAGGAGGAGGCGCGCGCCACCGCCTCCGTGGGGGTGCGGACCAAGCTCAGGACGGCACGGGTCTGGATGCCCACGTCCTTCGCGCCGAGGCTCCAGTCCTGCCATTCGGCCACGATGCGCCCCAGGGCGGCCGGGTCTTCCAGTGCATGGCCGGCAGCGAGCTCGCGCAAGATCGGGACCGACATCGAGGTGTCGTCGGTCCACTCGCCGCGCTCCCACGGGCCGCCGGCCTTGAGTTCCACCGGAGTGGAGTCCGGTAGCGAGGGCTGGAACTCGTACGG
Organism: Galactobacter valiniphilus; assembly: GCF_003575975.1. Taxonomy (GTDB): domain Bacteria; phylum Actinomycetota; class Actinomycetes; order Actinomycetales; family Micrococcaceae; genus Galactobacter; species Galactobacter valiniphilus. The sequence goes on from NZ_QQXK01000008.1 coordinate 56,213, forward strand.
CGCGCCGAGGGCGTCCCCTACCGCGGAGGCCCAGACGACGCCGAGCGCCCGGTCGAGTGCCAGCTCATCAAGCATGTTTGTCCTCGCTTCTCACCTGGCTCGTGTCACCACCCCGCGATGCACGGCGGGCGGGTGCGCCCAGCCTACGACCTCGCTCTACGCCGCGATAGCGCGGCGCCACCGCGGAGGTGGGGGCTGGCCCCACCAAGCTGACGCTCATGCCGCTCTTGGCTGTGGCCGCCTGGCTCAGCGTGCGCCACCGCCTCGGCGGCCCGGGCCGCGTCACGTTCGCGCTCCTGCTCGCGGCCGTCGCGCTGTCCTGGCTCGGCGACGGCGCCGCGACCTTCACGCCGTTCCTGCCGACGCTCCCGGCTATGCTCGGCTTCTTCGGCCTGGCCCACGTGGCGTATATCGTGGTGTTCTGGCGCCGCCTCGCCGTGCGTCCCCTCGCTTGGGCTGTGGCGTGGCTCCACGTGTGGTGGATCGGCATGGTGCTCACCGTGGCGCCCCACGCCGGCGGGCTCGCCGTGGCCGTCGCCGCCTACGGCATCGTCCTGGCGTGCACGTGCGCGGCCTCCTGGCGCGGGCCGTTCCCTGCCTGGTGTGGAGGGATCGCCTTCCTCGCCTCGGATTCGATCCTGGCCTTCCGGCTCTTCCTCCCGGACATGCCGCACTGGACCTCCCCCGCCGTCATGCTCACGTACGGCGTGGGGCAGGGCCTGCTCGTGTGGGCCGCGTGTCGCGGACTCAGCTCTCCTGGTCGAGGCGGCGAATAACCACCTCGAGCAGCCGGGCGAGCTCGAGCCGCTCCTCGCCGCCGAGGTCCTGCAGCACCTGCGCCTCGATGACGTTTGATTCGCGGATGGCACGGCCGAAGAGCTCGCGCCCGTTGTCCGTGAGATCCACCAAGACTCGCGTCCGGTTGTTCTCGTCCACCGAGCGCTGAATCAGCCCGCGCTCCTCGAGCTTGTCGAGGCGATGGGTCATGGAAGAGGAGGCCACGTGCCCCAGGTGGGCAAGCTGCCCCGGGGTCAGCGGCTCGCCGGCGCGGGCCGTCGCGGCGATGATCCCCCACTCCCCCTGACTCAGCTCGAGCACTCCGAGCTGCTGCGTGTACCAGCGATCCAGGCTGCGGTTGACGCCCTGCAGCGCCGTGATGACGCGCTGCACCGACTCATCGGCGCCGGCCGCGACGTAGGCCGCGACGGCTTGACGGTGCACCTCGCTCGGGGAGAGTGTTCGCTGGCTCATAAACGGATTCTCGCACGGGGCTCCACGCGCTAGACTTTCGATGTCGAAATATTCGATCACGAAACTCTTGGCCCGGGGCGACCCCGCCAAGCCATCCACGAAAGGTTGCCCGTGCGCGCCCGCCTGCTCATCCTCGCCTCGGCCATCGGCTCACTCGGATGGGGCGCCGTGCTGCCCTATCAGTACGCCTATGCCGCCGAGACACGGGGCTGGGGCCCGCTCATCGCCGCCGCGGCTTCCTCGGTCTTTTCCATCGGCGCGCTCGTCGCCGCGCCCCTGGCCGGCCGCCTCGCAGACCGTTTCCACCCCGTCCTCGTGGTGGTCATCCCCCAGCTCTTCGCCGCGCTCTCGGTGGGCTCGCTCGTCTTCGTGGACGACCCCTGGCTCTTCCTGCTCGGCATGCTCGGCTTCGGGCTCGGTCTCTCCGCCGCGGCGCCCGCCAAGCAGGTCCTGGCCCTGCGCTGGTCCAGCGGCGAGGAGCGACGCAAGGTCTTCGCTTACAAGTTCACTGGCGAGGCGCTCGGCATGGCGATCGGATCCTTCGTGGCCGGCCTGCTGGTCGACCTCGAGCGCAAGGACGGCCTCAACCTCGGCTTCCTGACGGCCGCCGCTGGCTTCATCGTCTCCTCCGCGCTCATCGCGCTCGCGGCGAGGGGCGACCGAGCCGGCGTGGGCGCCGGCGGCGACGCCGCGTCGTCGGGCACCGATGGCGACACCGCGCAGGGCCACGGGGATCGCCGCGGGGGCGCCCTGCGCCTCATCTTCGCCGAGCCCGCCATGCGGTGGATCGCGGTCGTGACGATCGCGCTTGCCCTCGGTTTCTATGCCCAGTTCGAGTCCGGCCTCCCCGCCTACGCCCTCACGATCCTGGACGCGGAGGCCTCCACCATCGGCATCGCAGCGGCCGTGAACTGCATCGTGATCGTTGCGTTGCAGGTCATCATGCTCAAGCTCACGGCCAAGCGACCGGCTCCCGTGCTGCTCATGGGGGTGGGCACCATCTGGGTCGCCGCGTGGCTCGTCCTCGCATCCGCCGAGTTTGCCCCCGGCATCGCTTCCGCCCTCTTTGTGGTCAGCTTCGGCGTCTTTGCCGTGGGCGAGACGATCTACGCGCCGGTGCTCAACCCGCTGACCGCCTCGCTCGCGCCGCGCGGCATGGAGGGGCAGACCCTCGGAACCATCGCCGCCCTGCAGACCGCCTTCTCGGCGGCCGGGCCGCTCGTGGCCGGCGTCCTGCTCGGCGCCGGCCTGCCCGAGGCCTTCCTCGGGCTGCACCTCGGCTTCTCGCTGCTCGCCGTGTTTGCGGCCTGGCGCATCCACCGCCTGCTGCGTTCGCGCAAGCTGAGCACCCGCACCGAGGTGCTGCCCGTCGTCCCCGCGCCGGCTAACCCGCCGGAATACGAGCGGGCGGCTTAGCCACCGCGACGCTCGTCCTGGTGCCGCTCAGGAGCAGGCTCGCCACGGTGCACAGCACGGCGGAGCTCGCGAGCGGGACGTCCAGCCCGTAGACCGCGATGCCCACGCTGGGCAGGATGAAGAGCACGACGGCGCAGGGCAGCGCCCAGCGCGCCGTCAGCCTGGCGGGGCCGTGGACATCGGACAGTTCGAGGCGTGCCGTCGCGAGCGAGATGAGCCAGACGCAGGCCAGGACCAGGATCAGCATGAGCGTCCGGGTGGCCCACCAGATGCCGCTACCGGGGTTCGGCATGGGCAGCGGGAGCAGAAGTTGCAGGCCCGTGAGCGCCACGATCACCGGAACATGCCACAGGTAGATAGACATGAGCCGCGAGCCCACCAGGAACACCGTGGCCTGGGCCCAGCGCTTGCTCATGAGCCGCGTGAGGGGCCGGTGCAGCAGGGTCAGGAGCGCCGCCTGCGCCAGGCCGAGGGCCGCGAGCGGCAGGGTGGGAGGCCACTGATTGCTCAGCATGCTCGCCGAGTAGTCCCCGAAGTAGACCATGGCACCCACGCCGGCGTAGCCGAGCACAAGCAGGCCCACGAGCTGCGCCCTCGAGAGGGCCGCAAACCACCCATCCTTCATGGCAAAGCCCAGCTGCTGGCAGAAAAGCCAGACAAAGGCGATGTTCGGCAGCCCGAAGAGCTCGTCGCCGATGCCGTAGCCGTCCGGGTGGACACGCCCCAGGCCGAGCCACCAGATCCCGACGACGAGGCGGATCACGTCCGTCACCAGGGCCGCCGCGAGCAGGCCCCAGAGCGTGAGCCACGGCGCGCGCTCGTGCAGGCGGATCATCCACGGCGCGAGGGCCTGGACGAGCATGAAGGCCCCCAGGAACCAGAGCACCGAGCCGACCGGAATGGCCACGGCCTTGAGCAGGGCCGGATCGACCCCCAGCAGCGTGGCCGTTCCGAGGCCGAGCGCCAGGAAGGTGTACAGCGGCAGCGCTGGGCGCGCGAGCCGACGCAGCCGGGCGCGCACGAAGTCGCCGGCTCCGCCGCCCTTCGCCCGGGTCGAGGCCCAGCCGACACGCGCCGCGAAGCCACCGATGACAAAGAACAGCGGCATGATCTCGGCCACCCACGTGGCCGGACTGATCCAGGCGGTCCCCTCGGCGGGGGCCACAAAGAACGGGGAGCCATCCGCGTTGCGGCCCACACCCACGAGGGCGAGGTGCACGAAGACGACCACCGCAACACAGAAGACCCGGGCGAGATCCAGGGTCAGGTCGCGATGAGCGGGGATCTGTCGTGTGTCCATGGCCACATCGTATTCATCCATCAATTGGATGATTAGAGATCCGCGAGAAATCTTTCTCGGACGGCCCCCTGGGGACGCCAAAAAGGGCCGGATCCGTGATGGATCCGGCCCTTGGTGGTCGGGCTAGCGGGATTTGAACCCACGACCTCTTGACCCCCAGTCAAGCGCGCTACCAACCTGCGCCATAGCCCGGTGAACGTCTTTGGTTTCCCTTGAACGTCCTCCGATAGCTTACCCCATAAAAAGCAATGCTCATGACCACGGGTGGGTACTCGACCTCACCAAGAGCTCTGGAACGATCGATTCCCCGACCGATTCATCCTCCGCCCCCTCCAGCCGCGCGAGCAGATGCCGGACGGCCCGAGCGCCGAGCGCCTCGTACGACTGCGCCACCGTCGTCAGCGGCGGCGTTGCATAGGCGGCGAGGGCGATGTCGCCTACCCCCACCACCGAGACATCCTCCGGGACGCGGCGCCCCCTGGAGTTCAGGGCAGACATCACCCCGAAGGCCATCTCATCGCTCGCGACAAACACGGCGCTCACCTCGGGCATGCGGGCCAAGAGCTCCCCCGCCCTCTCCCCCGAGCGCGGGGACCAATCCCCCTGCAGCACGGGCGGCGCCTCGATGCCGCGCTCGGCGAGCACCTCGAGCCATCCGGCCTCGCGGGCGTCTGCATCCACCCAGCCGCGCTGGCCCGAGACGTGCCACACGCTCGGGTGCCCGAGGTCGAGGAGGTGCTCAGTGGCCAGGCGGCCAATCTTGTGCTGATCCACGGCCACCACCTGCGCCCCATGCTCCAGCGAGCCGTCGAGCGAGACCGTGGGGATGCGGACGGCAAAGGAACCCAGGTCGCCCGTCGAGGACCGGGTCGGGATCGCGAGGATGACGCCATCCACCCCCTGCTCCTCGAGGCGGGCGAAGGCGGAAGCGACGTCTTGCGGATGGGAGGAGGTGGTCGCCGAAATCGTCACTGAATAGCCGGCCTCACGGGCCGCCAATTCCACGCCGTGCCCGATCGCCGCGCTCGAGTAGTTCACCGAGGGAACCTCGATCAGGCCGAGCATCTGTGTTCGGCCCGAGGACAGGGCCCGCGCAGCGCCATTCACGCGGTAGCCGAGGGCCTGCACGGCGGCCTCCACCTTTTTCCTGGTGGCCGGTTGGACGTTCTCGAGACCCCTGAGCACGCGCGACACCGTCTGCGCCGACACGCCCGCCCGCTGCGCCACCTGCGCCATGTTCGGCCCGCGTACGGCCTCACTCACCCTCGGCATCGCCATCCTCCTTCAGCACGGTCGGGGTCCCGGCCCCGGCCCGGCCCCGGCCCCGGCCCCGGCCCCGGCCCCGGCAAGTCTGGCAGATGAACGTCTTCCAAATCCACCTGTTGTTATGGCTAACATTCTGTGTGAGCATGGTCACTATCACTCGGGGGAACGGTGAGCTCGGCGCAAGAGCGTCTCAAGGAAGCCCCGGTAAATCAACAAAGAAGTCACCATGCAGCGCAAGAAAGCCACCGCGGTCTTTGCCGCCGGCGCCGCCATCCTTTCCCTCACGCTTGCCGCGTGTGGCGGGGGTTCTGGCAGCGCTAACACCTCGACCTCGGGCAGCGCGAGCGGCGCGAGCAGCTCCGCCACCGGGGGATACCCGGCCGCCGCGAAGGAGATCACGTTCTGGGGGTGGGCCCCGGGATACGACAAGGCCGTCGAGGCCTTCAACTCCTCGCAGAGCGCCATCAAGGTCAAGTACGAGGAGATCTCCCCCGGCGCCAAGGGCGGCTACGAGAAGATGCTCAACTCGGTCAAGGCCAACCAGGGCACCTGCCTGGCCCAGGTCGGCTACGAGACGCTGACCTCCTTCGCCGCTCAGGGCGCCCTCGAGGACGTCTCCAGCTACGCAAAGTCCTCCGAGTCCGAGTTCGCCCCGGGCGCTTGGAACTCCGTGAAGATCGGCGAGGCCGTCTACGGCGCGCCGGTGGATCAGGGCCCCATGGCGCTCTTCTACAACAAGAAGGTTTTCGAGAAGTACGGCATCGCCGTTCCCACCACCTGGGCCGAGTACCAGGCGGCGGGCAAGACGCTCAAGGAGAAGTCTTCCGGCAAGGTGTCGCTGACCTCGAGCTACCTCAACTACGACTTCGCCGGCTTCACCTGGCAGGCCTCGGCCCCGTGGTTCGGCGTGGAGGGCGACTCCTGGAAGGTCTCCATTTCCTCCGACGCCACCAACAAGGTCTCGGCCTACTGGGACGGCCTCGTCAAGGACGGCGTCATCTCCAAGGCCCCCATGTGGGATCAGTCCTGGTACACGGGCCTCTCCGATGGCACCATCGCGACCCACGTGGGCGCCGTCTGGATCGCCGGCATCCTGAAGGGCGACGCCAAGGGCGGTTCCGGCGACTGGGCCGTTGCTCCCATGCCGCAGTGGAACGCCGGCGACACCGCTGTGGGCAACGTGGGCGGTTCCGCCAGCGCCGTGCTGAAGGGCTGCTCCGATCCGGAGGCCGCCTGGACCTTTGCTCACTGGATGAGCACCGACAAGGACGCGTTCGCCGGCCTGGTCGACTCCGCTGCCCTGTACCCCGCCGCCACGGCGCTGCTGGATCTGCCCGCGCTGGCTAAGGAGGACCCGTACTTCGGAGGCCAGAAGATCTTCGATGTGTTCAAGGACGCGTCCGGCAAGGTCGTGACCGGCTGGACCTGGGGCCCGAACATGCCCGAGACCGTGAAGACGCTCGATGACCAGCTGGGCAAGACCTGGAGCGGAACGCAGACCTTCGAGGAGGCCACCAAGGCCACCCAGGAGAAGACCGTCTCCGACCTCAAGGCGCAGGGCCTCAGCGTCGCTGAGTGACCCACCGAGGGAGGGGCGGCCCCGGCCGCCCCTCCCTCCCCTGTTCGCAGCCCGCACCCCTGGATCCAAGGACACCCATGACCACGCCAACGCTTCGCACCTCGGGAGGCGCCCGCCGTCGGGCCACCCGCTCGGCCTGGCTCTTCCTCCTGCCGTTCGCGCTCCTGTTCCTGCTGATGTACCTGGTCCCCCTCGGCTTTGCCGTGGTCCAGAGCCTCTTCAAGCTGCAGCGCTCAGGCCTGGGTCTGAGCGCTCCGACCCTGACCTTCGATCCGGCCTTCAACTACGGCCGCCTGTTCGGCGACGCCGACTTCATCGCCTCACTCGGCCGGGTGGTCGTCTTCGGCGTGGTGCAGGTGCCGATCATGCTGGGCCTCGCGCTCTTCCTGGCGCTGCTCATCGACTCGCGCTCGGCCAAGCTCAAGGGCTTCTACCGCCTCGCGGCCTTCCTCCCCTATGCCGTTCCCGGCGTGATCTCCGCCGTCATGTGGTCCTTCCTCTACTCCCCCGTCACGAGCCCGCTCAACAATGCCCTCCAGGACGCCTTCGGCTTCACGCTCCCCTTCTTCAGCGAGTCGTGGGTCCTGTGGTCCGTGGCCAACATCGTCACGTGGGGATGGACCGGCTACAACATGCTGATCATCTATTCCTCCCTGCAGACCGTGCCCACCGAGGTGATCGAGGCGGATCGCCTTGACGGTGCCTCGTCGTGGCGCATCGCGTGGAGCATCAAGATCCCCATGGTCCGTCCGGCGCTGATCCTCACCACGATCCTCTCCATCATCGGCTCGGCCCAGCTCTACAACGAGCCCGCCGTGCTGCAGCCCCTCTCCGGCGGCACCATCACCAAGACCTTCACGCCGCTCATGTCAGCGCAGGCGCAGGCCGCCGCGCAGAACTACCCGTACGCCGCGGCGCAGGCAGTGGTCATCGCGGTGCTCGTGGGCGTCCTGAGCATCACCTTCTTCAAGATCACGAATCGAGGCGACAAGTGAGCACGACAGCCACCGAGCCCACACCGGCCCCCGTGCCAGCTGACTCGCCGCGCTCCCAGGCCTCGGCGCGCCGTCGCCTTGATCCCAACCGTCCCTCCACGCTCAGCCGCTGGGGCGTCATCGCGATCCTCACGCTCTCGGCCGTCTACTTCCTGCTGCCCCTGTGGTGGATGGTCATGGCCTCCATCAAGCCGGGCGGACGCCAGTTCGAGGAGCCGGGCCTGTGGTTCAACGGCTTCGACTTCTTCGGCAACGTCAAGGCGCTGCTGGAGATCAACGACGGCATCTTCCCGCGCTGGATGCTCAACTCCATCGCCTACGCGGGCATCTCCGCCGTGATCGGGACGCTGCTCTCCGCCATGGCCGGCAACGCGCTGGCCAAGTACCGCTTCCGTGGGCGCGGCCTCGTGTTCGGCATCATCCTGGCCGCCGTGCTCATCCCCAAGGTGATGTTCACGCTGCCCCTGTTCCTCATGTTCAACTCGGTTGGCCTGCTGAACAACCCGCTCGCGGTCATCCTGCCCAGCGTGGTGTCCCCGTTCGGCGTGTACCTGGCCCGCATCTTTGCCGCGCAGTCGGTGCCAGACGAGGTCATCGAGGCCGCCCGCATCGACGGCGCGAGCGAGGGCAAGATCTTCTTCCGCCTCAGCGTGCCCATGATGGCACCCGCCCTCGTGACGATCTTCCTCTTCCAATGTGTGGAGGTGTGGAACAACTACCTCCTGCCGCTCATGGTCCTCAACGACACCTCGATGCAGCCCGTGACCGTGGGCCTCGTGGGCTGGGCCGGCTCCAACGGCCAGCAGGCGCCCGCCGGCCTGATCATCGTCGGCGCGTTCCTCTCCGTCATCCCGCTCGTCGTCGCCTTCCTCTCCCTGCAGCGCTTCTGGCCCGCCGGCCTGACCGCTGGAGCCATCAAGTGACCCGCCTGTCCCTGGTCCAGGGCGGCCTGCTGCGCGACGGCGCGCCCCACCGGATCGTCTCCGGCTCCATCCACTACTTCCGCGTGCACCCGAAGCAGTGGGGGGATCGGCTCGACCGCCTCGCCGCCATGGGCGCCAACACCCTCGACACCTACGTGACGTGGAACTTCCATGAGACCTGGCCCGGCCGGGCCGATTTCGACGGTTGGCGCGACCTCCCGCGCTTCATCGAGCTCGCCGGCGAGCGCGGCCTCGACGTCATCGTGCGCCCCGGGCCCTACATCTGCGCCGAATGGGACAACGGCGGCCTTCCCGCCTGGCTCACGGGCCGGCCAGGCATCGCCCTGCGCACCTCCGACCCCGCGTACACCGAGGCGGTGGACGCCTGGTTCTCCGTCCTCATGCCCCGACTCACGCCCCTCCAATCGGATCGGGGCGGGCCCATCGTCGCCTGGCAGATCGAGAACGAGTACGGTTCCTACGCCGACGACGCCGAGTTTATGGAGTTCAACCGCGAGGCGCTCGTGCGCCATGGGGCCACCGAGCTGCTCTACACGGCCGACGGACCCACGGAGCTCATGCAGGACGGCGGCTCGCTCACCGGGTCGCTGTCGGCCGCCACCTTCGGCTCCCGCCCGCAGGCCTCCTTCGCGCTACTCGAGGCTCGTCGGCCAGGCACCGCGCTCATGTGCGCCGAGTACTGGAACGGCTGGTTCGATCACTGGGGCGAGAAGCACCACGTGCGCACGCCCGAGTCCGTGGCGGCGGACGTCGACGCGATGCTCACCGCCAACGGTTCCGTCAGCATCTACATGGCCCACGGCGGCACCAACTTCGGGCTGTGGGCCGGCGCGAACCACGACGGCGTCTTGCAGCCCACCATCACGAGCTACGACTCCGACGCCCCCCATCGCAGAGGACGGCACGCTCACGCCCAAGTGGCACGCACTGCGGGGAGGTCATCACGGCCCGGCTCGGCACGACGCCGCCGGCACCCCCCCGGCCGCGCCGCGCTTCGTCTCGCCGAGCCAGGCGTTTGTTTGGGTTGGCACCGCCGAACTGGCCCTGCCCGCCCACGGGGCCTCCGGCCCGTCGTCGAGCCTTCCCGTGCCGCCTAGCTTCGAGGACCTCGGTCTGGGCTCCGGCCTGGTGCGCTACACCGCTCATCCGCTCCTCCCCCGCGGCGGCGCCCCGCTCGTCCTCGAGGGGCTGCGTGACCTGGCCACCGTGCGGGTGGATGGGGTGGCGGTGGCAGCCTTCGACACCGAAGCGGCGGCCTCCGGCGTGGAGCTCGCCGGAGAGGGGCTCTTCACGGGGGCCTGAGCCTGGCCATCGCCTCCGACGTTCCCCCGGGCGCGGGGCTCTCCTCCTCCGCCGCCCTGGAGAGCGCCACGGCGCTGGCCCTCAACGATCTGGCCGACCTTCGCCTGAACCGGCACCAGCTGGCGGCCGCCGGGCGCCGCGCCGAGAACGAGATGGTGGGGGCACTCACCGGCATCCTCGATCAGCTCGCCTCGTTGTTGTCCCCGTCCGACGCCGCACTCCTGCTCGATTGTCGCGGCGGCGAGGCCACCCCGGTGGCGCTGGGCTTCGCGGCGGCGGGGCTTGCCGTGCTGGTGGCCGTCTCGGGCGTGCACCACAACCTCGCCGACGGCGGCTACGCCCAGCGGCGCGCCCAGTGCGAGATTGCTGCCCAGGTGCTGGGGGTGCCGGCGCTGCGCGACGCGAGCGCCGCACTGCTCGAGGCCCGCAGGGAACGCTTGGGCCCGCTGGTGCACCGCCGGGCCCGGCATGTCATCACCGAGAATGCGCGGGTGCTGGACACCGTGCGGCTCGTGCGGGAGGGCGAGGCGCGGGAGATCGGCGGCCTCATCACCGCCTCGCACGCCTCGCTGCGCGATGACTTCGAGGTGTCGGTCCCCGAGCTGGACGCGATCGTCGAGGCCGCCGTGGGGGCCGGGGCGCTGGGCGCGCGCAGGGTGGGCGGCGGCTTCGGCGGTTCGGCGTTGGCACTCGTGCCGCGCGAGCTGCTGCCGCAGGTGCGGGACGCCATCTCGGGGACCTTCGCGGCCCGCGGGGTGCCCGCCCCACCCGTCGTCGAGGTGGTCCCCTCCGCCCCCGGGCACCGCGAGGCCTAGACCCCGGGGCCGTCTACTCGCTCACACTTCCCGACCCGGGGCGCACGCGCGTGCGCCCCGGGCGTAACATGGACACATCTTGTATCTATATTGTTCGGAAGGTTGGGCATGACGCAGCACGACGACGCCTCCGCCGCCTTGGGTGCCCCGGCACCGTCCGCCGCTGACGCGGCCTACGCCGCCACCAAGGCGGCCCTCCTCGACGGGGACTTCCCCGTCGGGAGCATGCTCTCCGAGGGCGACGTCGCCACCCGGCTCGGCATCAGCCGCACGCCGGTGCGCGAGGCCTTCCTGCGGCTTCAGGTGGAGGGCTGGCTGCGGCTCTACCCCAAGCGCGGCGCCCTCGTGGTGCCGCCCGAGCCGGGCGAGGCGCGTGATGTCCTCGACGCCCGCGTGCTCGTGGAAACCTCCGGCGTCCGGGCCGCCACCTCCACCCAGGCCGAGGCCGACGCCCTGGCCCGCGCCATGCAGGCGCGGCTCGACGAACAGCACTCGGCTCACGCGACGGACGATCTCCAAGCCTTCGCCGAACACGATCTGGCCTTCCACCGCGCGATCGTCGAGGCAGGCGGCAATCTGCTGCTCCTGGGCTTCCAGGACTCCCTCGCCGACCACGAGCGGCGCATGTCCACGCGCTCGCTGTGGCGCCGCAAGGACTCCTCGCAGCTCGTCCTCGCCCAGCACGCGGGCCTCATCGACGCCGTGACCCGCCGTGACCCCGCGCTCTTCGAGCAGCGCCTGCGCGAGCACCTCACCACGGTCCACCGGCGCCTCCTCGAGCCCTAGGTTCCCGAGCGCGGCCCCGCCCGGGCTGCCCTGACGGCCCCACGCCCCACCGCCGCCCACCCCTCCACGTCTCCACCCGCCGTCGCGCCCTCGCGACGCCGCCCACCGTTGAAAGCCGTACCGAAGCATGTCTTCCTCCCCATCCCTGCTCACCCGCCCGTGGTTCCGCGTGGCCGCCGGCCTCTTTGCCGTCGCGTGGGGAGGCAATCAGTTCACGCCGCTGCTCGTGATGTACCGCCAGCTGGACCACATGGACCCCACCACGGTGTACATGCTCCTCGGCGTCTACGTGCTCGGCATCATCCCCGGCCTGCTCCTCGGCGGCCCGGCCTCCGATCGCTTCGGCCGCCGCGCCCTCATGCTTCCGGCGCCGTTCATCGCTGGGCTCGGCTCGCTCCTGCTGGCCATCGGCCCGCACTCCGTGGGGCTGCTGGCCGCCGGTCGCCTGCTGACGGGCCTGGCGCTCGGCCTGGCCATGGCCGTGGGTAGTTCGTGGATCAAGGAGCTCTCGGGCGCGCCCTTCGACGCCAAGGCCACGCCGCTGGCCGGCGCGCGCCGCGGCTCCGTCTCCCTGACCGTGGGCTTCGCGCTCGGTGCAGCGGTCGCCGCTGGACTGGCGCAGTGGGGCCCCGCCGCGACCGCCACGCCATACATCGTCAACATCGCGCTGTGCGTGCTCTGCGGCCTGTGGCAGCTGCCCTCGCCCGAAACCGCGGGCCCGGGCCACGGCCACGCAGTCCCCACGGGCCTCCTCGACGCGCTCACGGTGCCGGCGGCCGGCGAACGCCGCTTCCTGCTCGTGGTCGTCCCCATGGCCGCCTGGATCTTCGGCACCAACGCCGTCGCCTACGCCATCCTCCCGAACCTGCTCATGGGCAAGGTCGAGGGCGCCCCCATCGGCTTCTCGGGTCTCATGACCCTCGTGGCCCTGGGCTGCGGCTTCGTCACCCAGCAGTTTGCCGGTCGCGTCCAGAAGGAGGGCAGCTCGCGCGGCCTCGTCGTGGCCATGGCTGTTGCGGCGGTGGGCATGGGGCTCGCCGCACTGACCGCCGTCACGACCTCCGTGGCGATGGGCCTCGTGGCCGCCGCCGTGCTCGGCGTCTCCTACGGCTTCCTCATCCTGGGCGGCCTGCGCGAGGTGCAGGCGATCGCCCGCCCCGAGGACCTCGCCGGGCTCACCGGCGTCTTCTACTCGATCGGTTACCTGGGCTTCTTCATCCCCATGGCGCTCTCGATGCTCTCGGCCTGGATCCCCTACCCGGTCTTGCTCGTGTCCGGCCTCGGGGTCGCGCTCATCGCGCTCGCGATCATCGCCGCGGGCGGGCGCCTCGACCCGCGCGCCCGCCTCAAGGCCTAGTTCGACGGCGGCGGGTTGCCCGGCCCGCCGCCCTGGCCTCCCCCGCCGCCGGCCGGCGCAGCACCTCCGCTCGGCTCCGTGCGGGTGTCCACCGGCACGGTGAGCTTGACGGTGTAGCCGTCCGCCACGGAGCCGCTCGTGGCGCCGAGCTGGGTGGCCCCGGAGTCGTCGCCGAAGACGTTGTCGGAGTCGAGGCTCACCTGGGCCAGGGTGCGCACGGAACTCTCGTAGCCGCTCGTCGCGTACACCGCGTCGCACGCGTTCTTGGGCAGCGCCACCTGGCTCGTCGCGATGGCCTTGGTGTGGTCGGTGATGGAGTCGCGGTCGGGGTAGACCTCGAAGTGGATGTGCGGCCAGCGCCCCGAATAGCAGGCCGGGAAGATGCTCGTGAAGCGCACCACCCCGTCCTGATCGGCGATCTGGACCCCGCGCAGGTAGTTCTGATCCGCCACGGCCTCCGAGTACATCGAGTAGTTCCCGTCCCGGTCGCAATGCCACACGTAGACGGCCACGTCCTTGAACGCCCCGCCGCCGTTCGCCAGGTCGAGGATCGTCAGTTCGAGCGTCATGGGCACGCCCTCGGCCGTTCCGGAGGACTCGCCGAAGCTCGAGCGCAGATCGCTGCGCACGATCCCGGATTGCTCCAACACGTCCGGGCCGTTGGAGCCGTCGCCCGGGTAGGGCCCCGCCGTCTCGTCGGGGATCTCCGCGAGGCCGCTGGCGCTCCCGCTCGAGGCGGAGGCGCCGCCCGACGACGCCTGGCTTGAGCCAGCGCCAGAACCAGCCGAGGGCGCCGCACAGGCGGCCAGGCCGAAGCCCAGCAGCCCGAGGCCTGCGGCCCCGAGCACCTTGCGCCGGTCCAGCAGCGTCACGACATCGAAGCCGAGGCCCTGATCCTGCAGCTCGTCCTCGGGGCACGGCAGCTCGCGGCCGCGGTAGCTGGGCGGGGTGAGCTGCTGTTCGTGCTTGCTCATCGTCTTCTCCTGATCCGAAAAGGCCTGGTGCACCAAGGGAGCGGGTCGTCGCCGCCCCGGCGGCGCCGAGTGATGAGCCGACACTATGAAGCACGCATGGGTCGTTGCTGTGAGTGTGCGTTGGCCGAGGCAAGAGCCGGTGGCGCAAGCGGAGCCCGCGGTGCTGTGCGCGGCTAGGCTGGCGGGCATGACCTGGCCCACCGTCGAGGACGGCACCCTGCGCCCCTTCCCCAGCGCCGACGAGAGCTTCGTCGACCCGCGCTTCGCCGAGCGCGTCCTCGCGCCGCTCGTGGTCGTGGATCTGGCGGCGATCGACCCGGAGTGGGACGGGTGGCTGCCGATCGTGGCCCCCTACGAGCCCGCCGAGGGCTACGTGGGCGAGCGCACCACTGGCGTGCACAGCTACTTCGCCCGCACCAATTGGCTGGGCTTCGAGCTCACGCCGGACGGCCGCTTGGACTTCAAGGGCGACTGGTCCTTCTTTGAGCACTACGCCCACCCGAGCCGCTCGCTCGCGGCCCACTACGAGGATCAGCTCGCGGGCTTCACCCAGACCCGCGCCCTCGCCCGCGAGCACGGGGCGCTCATCCACCTGCAGGACCTCGAGTACTACCCGTTGGAGCAGCTCCTCACGCGCCCTCAGGACTGGCTCGTGGACGTCGCCGACCCGCAGCCCTACGGCGCCAACTGGCAGCACCCACGGCTCTTCGACCTGGGCGGGGTCGAGCACGGCGAGGAGTACGGGCTCAGCGGCGTGGGCGGCACGGACGTGCACCCGCTCATGCCGAACGGGGACCGCTTCCACTTCGTGGCCTCCGTGGTGGGCGCCCATTACCTCCCCCGCGGCGCCGATGAGCTGCTCGTCTTCTTCGAGCCCACGAGCCGCACGGTGCTCGTCACCTTCGACTACGACTGAGCACCCGCCTCCCGGGAACAACGCGACGGCGGGCCGTCACCTCAAAGGTGACGACCCGCCGTCGTGCATTCGAGCGCTCAGCCCGGCGCTGCCGGGCCGGGCGACTCAGTCGGTGCCGAGGTCGAACGCGGCGATGTTGCTCGCCTCGTCCACGGCGCCGGGGACCTTCTCGCCGCCGGCGACGATGGACTGCGCCCCGCCGGCCTCGAGCTTGCCCACGAGGGCGGCGGTCTCGCCGGCCACGATGCCCTGGGCGGCGTACTGCTCCAGGCGGGAGCGGGAGTCGGCGATGTCCAGGTTGCGCATGGTCAGCTGGCCGATGCGCTCGTCCGGGCCGAACGCGGCGTCACCGACGCGCTCCATGGAGAGCTTCTCCGGGTGGTAGGAGAGGTTCTTGCCCTCGGTGTTCATGATCGAGTAGTCGTCGCCGCGGCGCAGGCGCAGGGTGACGGAGCCCGTGACGGCCGAGGCGACCCAGCGCACGATGGCCTCGCGCTGCATGAGCGACTGCGGGTCGAGCCAGCGGCCCTCGTACATGAGGCGACCGAGCTTGCGGCCCTCGTTGTGGTACGTGGCGATGGTGTCCTCGTTGTGGATCGCGTTCACGAGGCGCTCGTAGGCGGCGTGCAGGAGCGCCATGCCCGGGGCCTCGTAGATGCCGCGCGACTTCGCCTCGATGATGCGGTTCTCGATCTGATCCGAGATGCCCAGGCCGTGGCGGCCGCCGATCTTGTTGGCCTCGCGGACCAGGGCGACCTGATCCGTGTACTCCACACCGTTGATCGCGACCGGGAAGCCGGCCTCGAAAGTGATGGTGACGTCCTCGGTCTTGATCTCGACCGACTCGTCCCACGGGGCCACGCCCATGATCGGCTCCACGATGGTGACGCCGTTGTTCAGGAACTCCAGGTCCTTGGCCTCGTGTGTGGCGCCCCAGATGTTGGCGTCGGTCGAGTAGGCCTTCTCGGTGGAGTCGCGGTAGGGGAAGCCGTGGGCGACGAGCCACTCCGACATCTCCTTGCGGCCGCCGAGCTCGGTCACGAACTGCGAATCGAGCCAGGGCTTGTAGATGCGCAGGTTCGGGTTGGCCATGAGGCCGTAGCGGTAGAACCGCTCGATGTCGTTGCCCTTGTAGGTGGAGCCGTCGCCCCAGATGTCCACGCCGTCTTCCTTCATGGCGCGCACGAGGCCCGTGCCGGTGACGGCGCGGCCGATCGGCGTGGTGTTGAAGTAGGTCTTTCCGCCCGAGCGGATGTGGAAGGCGCCGGTCTGCAGGGCGGCGATGCCCTCCTGCACCAGCAGCTGCTGCACGTCGACGAGGCGCGCGATCTCCGCGCCGTACTCGATGGCGCGATCCGGCACCGCATCGATGTCCGGCTCATCGGGCTGGCCGATGTTCGCGGTGTAGGTGCAAGGGATGGCGCCCTTATCGCGCATCCAGGCGACGGCGACGGAGGTGTCGAGGCCGCCGGAGAAGGCGATGCCGACACGCTCGCCGATGGGCAGAGAGGAAAGGACCTTGGACATGATTCCTAGGGTATCGCGGGCCGGGCCCGCTCACCGAGTCGGTGAAGCGCGTGTGGCGCGTGAGATGCACGACGGCGCGGGGTCGGGTGCCGCGTCAGTGCCCGCGCGCTCCCCGGCGCCGAGCGAAGGCAAGGACCAGCCCGGCGACCACCGCTCCGGCGGCTCCCAACGCTAGCCACGGCGTCCACGGTCCGATGCCCGTCTTGGCCAACCCCTCCGAGCCGTTGCCCGCGTCCGCTCCGGTGCCGACCGCCGGCTTCGTGACGACGACGGTCGGCCCGGCCACGGCGGGCCCCTGCGCCACGAGCGTCGTGGTGGCCGTGGTGGCCGTGGTGCCAACGCGCTCGGTCACGGTGGCGGTGGCGGAGGCCGTGACGGTGCTGGTGCGGTACTCGGTGGCCGTGGCCGTGGCCGTCACCGTCGCTTGCGGCACACACACCGTCAGCTCGAAGCGCGAGGTGCCGGGGCCGGCGACGGAGGCCGCCGCCGCTTGGTTCGCATTCGGGGTGAGCGCCGTCCATTCCAGGTTGTCGCTGCGTAGCCACTCGGTCGACGAGTCCGCTCCCTCCTCGTCGATCTGGAATCCGGCGACGTACTCTGGCGTCACCTCGATCGTATGCACGCCGCCGCTCAGGTTCTGCACCTCGCCACTCCAGTAGCTGAAGTAGTCAACGCCGTACTCCGGCATGTCCTGCCACTTCCCCGAGGGATGACGCACGCCTGCCTGCGATGGGGTGAACGTTCCGGCCGCCACGCCGTCGACCGTCACCCACATCCCGGTGACGTACGCCAACTGCCCGGACACGTGGACGGTATGAGGGGTTGGCTCGGGCACCGTGATCGGGATCTTGGTGGTGCCCAGCGGGATGCCCATCCCTCGACCCGTCCACGAGAGCGTGTTGTTCGTGAAGCTGAAGGTCGTGCTCGCGAGGTTCGTCCCCACCGTCGCCGAGGACCCGTCATTGCCGAGGGGCCCATTAAAGGTGGGATTGTCGACCGTCGCCTTGCCGTTGCAGATGTTGCTTTCGGCGCTGACGGCATCGCTCACGCGCCACGAGGTGGGCACGTCCTCGGCCGCCAGCGCGGGCGTTGCACCTCCGGTGCCGAGGAGCAGGGACAGCGCAGCTGCTGACACCATGCGACGGGCGGGGGCGGGCACGCGTGAAAGCTTCACCTTTCCTCCGGGGGGTCAGGACAGATCCACCACAAGATAGCTGGTGACCGGGCCCGATGAACACGGTTTCGGCACAGCGATTGCCCCGCAGGCACGCCACCCGCCATCGCAGGCCGCGTCGCAGGCCGGATACGACGACGCCTTACGTCGACTGTGCAGATACCGTGACAGATATGAGAATCGGCTCGGTGTTTTCTTCCCACGTCACGGCGACGCAGGAGTACATCTTTACCGAGGGGCACGGCCGGGCCCCGGGCGAGCTCAGCATCCGCGGGGACCTCGAGGCGCGCTCCCACCAGATCCTGCGCGAGCTCGAGGGCGAGCGTCGCACGCCCTGGGACGACGTCCTGGCCGTGCACATCCACCCGCTGCGCTGGCACTGGTGGGTGCCCTTCGCCGCGCTGGCCGGCGGGTTCGTGATGCTCCTGGGGATGGCCGTCATCGGCGTGGCCGGGGTCGTGGCGACCGCGGCGTTCGCGGCCTTCGAGGTGCTCAGCTCGCTCTGGGACCTGTTGTCGGGGGCCGAGTGGCGGGAGGCAAACCGCGAGGATCGGCGCAAGGCGGGCCGCGAGACGGAACGCGACCTACGGATCCGCGCCCGGCGCGAGGCGAGGCAGGCTCGACGCAGCGCCAAGAAGGAGGCGGCAGCGGCCGCGAAGCGCGCCAAGGCCGAGCGGAAGGCGACCGGGTCCTCGCCGAGCGGCGGCGGCGCAGCCGCGGGCGGCTTCGGCGGCTGGGCCCCGTCCGGGCCGGCCCCGAAGGAATCCGTGGACCTCGATCCGCTCGCGCCCTGGGGCAACGTGGCCGTGCGCGTCGTGACGGTGGACGGCCCGGTCGACACGCTCGTGCGCCAGCGCCTCTTCGTGCGCACCACGCGCCGTGGGGCGCAACGGCTGCGCGAGCGCTACGCCGCGCTCATCGCCGATCCAGCCCTGCGTGCCACGCTCCCCGAGAGGGACCGTTGAGGCCAGGCGCGGCGTTACTTCATGGTGTCGTAGCGCGAACGAAGGACGAGGAACACCCCGTACAACGCCAGGCCGAGGCCGACGGCGACGAGCAGAGGCACCCCCATGGGAAGCTCCCTCATGCTCTTGAGCGCCCCGTCCACGCCCGTGGAGTCCTGGGAGTCGCCACGGGCCGCGGCGACGGCTGCGAGCACCCCGACCGCGGCGAGCGTGATCCCCTTGCCGAAGTAGCCGGCGACACCGCAGACCGTGAGCGCCGAGGCCACGGCCGGCGAGCTCGGCCTGCGCAGTTCGTCCTTCCACTTGCGGCGCACGCCGTTCACACAAAACACCAGGCCGACCACGCCGAGGAGGGCACCAGCAAGCCAGAGCAGCACCTGGCCTCCGGGTGCGCTCGCGAGCGTCGTGGAGGCCTGGGACGCTGCCCGCCCCGAATCCGAAGCGTCGCCGCGAACGAATCCGACGAAGGCCGCTGCGACGGCGGCGTACGCCGCGGCCTGGCCGAGAGCCTTGAGGAAGTCCTTCCACCGCCGCCGACCTTCCTGCTCCCGGGGGTCGGCGCTGCCGCCCGCCTTCAACGAGGCCGTACCAAAGAACGCGTTGAACAGGTTCCAGAGCGCCAGCAGTGCGGTACCGAGCAAACACAACCACAGCAACACCAACCCGAAGGGCTGTTGGGCCAGCACCTTGATGGCGCCGGACTGTTCGGTGTCGCCCTTGCCGCCAACCGCTACCCAGACGGCGGTACACCCCAAAATGATGTGCACGAGCCCATTGGCTACAAAACCTGCGCGTGCAACGCGCTCGAACCACGGGTGATCCGCGATCCGCCCGGCCGTCGCCCCTGCGTCCCTGGCCACGCGCTTGACCTGTTCCTTGACCATGCCGTCCCCCTCCGCTGAACGCCGATGCTACGCCGCCGCCCGGCCCGCCAGCGCCACCTGATCGGCCCGGCATGTCCCCGGAGGCGTTAGGCTCATGCGTGCGCCACGAAAGGGGACCGACGTGCTCATCGGGCGGAGGAATGGGCCTCGTTTCGAGGCCAGCCGCGAGGGGGTCAGGCTCATCGGCTTCAGCCGCTGGCCGGAGCCGCTCCCCCGCACGGCCTCCGACGGCCGCCCGCTCAAGCGCAGCTACGCCGAGCGCGTCGACGAGATCGGCGTGCGCGCCAGCCGCGGCGGGCGCGTGACGTCCGTCAGCTGGGATGAGATCCTGCGCCTGAGCGTCGGGTGGCAGGCCACACCGGACGCCGGCGCCTACGCCGACGTCGGCACGCCCCGGACCGCGTTCCTCGTCTCCCTCGCGCATGTGTACTGCCTGCCGCACCCGCCTGACAAGCCGCAGGTGAGCGTGGACGGGGGCTGGGATCAGCGACCCCTGCACGGGGTCGCCCTGTTCGAGCTCACCACGGACGCCGGGACGTGGTACCTCGACGCGCCGCTCGACCGCCGTGGCTTCGACGCCGCGACGGCCGCTGCGACCCAGGCGCTCCTCGACGGCTACCGGGCGGACGCCGCCCTCCGCGCGGGCCTCCCGGAGACCTGGCCCACGGGCACCTTCCGGCCGGGCCTGGACTGAACCCGCCCCCACGCCGTCGGGCATTCACGGACGCCAAACGGCCCCGCCTCCCACTAGGGGAGGCGGGGCCGTTGATCTGTACCGATCAGCGCTTGCGTCCGCGCTTCTCGCGCACGCGCATCTGGATGTCGATGGGCGTGCCGCGGAAATCGAACGTCTCGCGCAGGCGGCGCTGGATGAAGCGGCGGTAGCCGGGATCCAGGAAGCCGGTCGTGAAGAGCACAAACTTGGGCGGGCGGGCCGAGACCTGCGTGCCGAAGAGGATGCGGGGCTGCTTGCCGCCGCGCAGCGGGTGCGGGTGGGCCGCGACAAGCTCGCCCAGGAAGGCGTTGAGCTTGCCCGTGGAGATGCGGCGATCCCACGATTCCAGGGCGATATCCAGCGCCTTGGTCAGCTTGTCCTTGTGCCAGCCGGTCTTGGCCGAGATGTTCACGCTCGGCGCCCACTCGACGTGCTTGAGATCCTGCTCGATCTCGCGCTCCAGGTAGCGGCGGCGGTCCTCGTCCAGCAGGTCCCACTTGTTGTAGGCGAGCACGAGCGAGCGGCCCGCGTCGATCACCTGCTGCAGGATGCGCTGATCCTGCTCGGAGAGCACCTCGTCCACGGCGAGCAGCACAACGGCGACCTCGGCCTTGTCCAGGGCCGTGGCCGTGCGCAGGGACGCGTAGTAGTCGGCGCCCTGGGCCATGTGCTGGCGGCGGCGCAGGCCGGCGGTATCGACGAAGCGCCACGTGCGCCCGCCGAGCTCCACGAGCTCATCCACGGGATCGCGCGTGGTGCCGGCGAGCTCGTTGACGACAACGCGCTCCTCGCCGGCCAGCTTGTTCAGCAGGGAGGACTTGCCGACGTTCGGGCGGCCGAGCAGGGCCACGCGACGCGGGCCACCCTCGGGCAGCGGATCACCGTAGGCGGATTCCTCCGGGAGCACCTCGAGCACGGCGTCGAGCATGTCGCCCGTGCCGCGTCCGTGCAGGGAGGAGACGGGCCACGGCTGGCCAAAGCCGAGCGACCACAGCATGGCGGCGTCGGCCTCGAGGGCCGGGCCGTCCACCTTGTTTGCGACCAGGACGACCGGCTTCTTCTTGCGGCGCAGCATCTTCACGACGGCCTCGTCGGTCGCCGTGGCGCCCACCGTGGCGTCCACGACGAGGATGACGGCGTCGGCCACGTCCACGGCGCGCTCGGCCTGATCGGCGACCATCTTGTCGATGCCCTTGGCGTCGACCTCCCAGCCGCCGGTGTCGACGAGCGTGAAGTCGGTGCCCGACCACTCGGCGTCGTAGGAGACGCGGTCGCGGGTGACGCCCGGGAGGTCCTCCACGACGGCCTCGCGGCGGCCGATGATGCGGTTCACGAGCGTGGACTTGCCCACGTTCGGGCGGCCGACGATCGCGACGACGGGCGGAATGATGGCCTCTTCGGCCTCCCATTCCTCCCACGCCTCGCCGCTGAGCAGCGCGGCGTCCTCGGCCTCGAGCTCGTAGTTCTCGAGTCCGGCGCGCAGGCTCGCGGCGCGGGCGTCGGCCTCGTCGTCGGACATGGCGGCAAGGCGCTCGGCGACGTCGTCCTCGCCGTAGTCGCGGAAATCGTCGCCCTCAGTCTCGAGCGGGGTCATGGTCTCCTCCGAGGAGTCTTGGTGTTGCTGCGGCCACTAGGTCAGCGGGCGCAAGAGGACAGTCTATCTCCGAGCCGCCTCAGGCGGTCTCGGCGCCGGACTGCTCGGCGACGGTGGCCAGGACGGCCTGCACGGTCTGTTCGAAGTCCAGGTCCGAGGAATCCACGAGGACGACGCCGGGCGCCGCCTCCGTGAAGTTCACGACCGTGGAGTCGCGCTTGTCGCGCTCCGAGACCTGCTTGGCCAGCTGTTCGGCGCTCTGGGAGTTGTTCAGCTCCAGGCCGCGGCGGGCCAGTCGCACCTCCTCGCGGGCGGTGAGCAGGATGCGGGCGTCCGCGTCGGGGGCCACCACCGTGGTGGTGTCGCGCCCCTCGGCGACGATGCGCCCGGCGGCCTCGATGGCCGCGCGCTGGCGCGCCACGAGGTTCTCTCGGACGGCCAGGTTGGTGGCCACGGCCGAGACGGCGCCGGAGACCCGCGGCTCGCGGATCTCCGCGGTGACGTCGCGGCCACCCACCAGCACGCGCTGCGCGTCCGGGCTCGTGGTGAGCTCGATGTCGGCGGCGCGCACGGCGGCGGCGATGGCGTCCTGGTCCTCGAGGTCCAGGCCGGACTCGAGGGCGGCAAACGTCACCGCACGGTACATGGCGCCCGTGTCCAGGTAGGCGGCGCCGAGGCGGCGGGCCACCTCCTTGGAGACGGAGGACTTGCCGGAGCCCGCGGGGCCGTCGATGGCAACGACGAGCTGCTCTGCCTTGGTCTGCTCGGTCACTTACTGCACCACTTTCCAGTTCAGGGCGCTGAGGGTGCCCTCGAGTTCGTCGCGGCGGCCGGGGATCACCTGGATCTCCACGAGGCCCACCTGATAGCCGGCGGAGTGTTCCATCCGCAGGTCCTCGATGTTGATGCCTGCCTCGCCGATGTCGGAGAGCAGGCGGGCGATCTGGCCGGGCTTGTCGTCCACGATCACGCCGACGGTCGCGAAGGACTGCGGCGGCGCACCGTGCTTGCCGGGGATCCGAGCCTGACCCTGGTTGCCCTCGCTCAGGAGCTGGGCCAGATCAAGCGCCGCGCCGGCGGCCTCGGGGGCCTCCAGCGTGCCGATGAGCCGGTCAAGGTCCTCGCGCAGCCCGTGCAGGATCGGCACGATCGCCGGCGCGTTGTGCGAGAGGATCTGGATCCACAGGGCGGGATCGCTCGCGGCGATGCGCGTCGTGTCGCGCAGGCCGTTGCCGGCCAGCGCGAGCGCGGCGCCGGGGGCGTCGAGCAGGCGGGAGGCCAGCAGCGAGGAGGCCACCTGGGGGAAGTGCGAGATGAGGGCCACGGAGCGGTCGTGCTCCTCGGCGTCCATCTGCGTCACCGAGGCACCCAGGTCGGCGCCGGCGGCCTTGGCCACGCGCACCGCGGCGGCCGAGCTGCCGGCGTGAGGCACCACGATCCACGGCGCCGAGTAGAAGAGCTCGCCGCGCGCCGCCACGGGGCCTGAGCGCTCGCGCCCGGCCATGGGGTGGGCCCCCACGTAGCGGGAGAGCTCCGTCTCGCCGAGGGCTTCGTCAGCGAGCAGCGCGCGCAGGATCGAGGCCTTAACGGAGGCGATATCGATCACCGTCGCCTGCGGGAACTCCCGCAGGGCGCCGGACACGACGGCGGCCGCCACATCCGGCGGGGTCGCCACGATGACAAGCTCGGGAGCGAAGGCAGCACCGGGCGGCACGGCCACGCCGGCCCCCAGGTCCACCGCCACGCGCTGCGCCGTGGGGGACGCGTCGCGCAGCCCCACGGACAGGCCCAGGGCGCGCAGGCCCAGGGCGGCGGAGGCCCCGAGGAGCCCCGTGCCGATGACCAGGACGGGCCCGGAAAGGTACGTGAGCTGCTCGGGCGAACCCGAGGTCACAGACCCACCTCGGCCAGCAGGTGGCCGACCTCCTGCTTGCCCAGGCGGCGCAGGCTGCCCTGGCGCTGATCGCCCAGGCGGATGGGGCCGATCTGCACGCGCACGAGGCGCTGGACCGGGAAGCCCACGGCGTCGAACATGCGGCGCACGATGCGGTTCTTGCCGGAGTGCAGCACGACCTCCACGAGCACGTGGCCCGGGGTGGAGTCGATGAGGCGGAAGGAGTCCACGCGGGAGCGGCCGTCCTCCAGGTCCACGCCGTCGCGCAGCTGCTGGCCGACGCCCTGCGGCAGCGGCCCGCGCACCTGCACGAGGTAGGTCTTGGGGACCTCGAAGGACGGGTGGGTCAGGCGGTGCGCCAGCTCGCCGTCGTTCGTCAGGAGCAGCAGGCCCTCGGTCTCGTAGTCGAGGCGGCCCACGTGGAAGAGGCGCTCCGACTGGCCCTCGCGCAGGAAGTCCGAGATGTCGCGGCGGCCGTCGGGGTCCTTCATGGAGGAGACCACACCGGCCGGCTTGTTGAACACGAAGTAGGTCATGTCCTCGTTGAGCTGCAGGCGCACGCCATCCACGTGCACCGTGTCGACGTCGGGCTTGACGCGCACGCCGAGCTCGCGGACGATCTCGCCGTTGACCTCGACGCGGCCGGTCTCGATCATCTCCTCGCACACGCGGCGGCTGGCCACGCCCGCGTGGGCCATGACCTTCTGCAGACGCTCGCCGTCCTCGTTCTGGACGCGCGGCGTGGCGGTGACGCGCTTGGAGGGGCCGCGGCGGCGGCGCTTGACCGGGCCGAGGTCGAGGCCGAAGCGCTCGTCGGCGAAGGCCTTGGGGCCCTGCTTGGCGGCGAGGGCGGCGGCCTTCTTGGCCTTCTCCACGCGGGCCTTGTTCTCCTTCATGGAGCGGCCGTACGTGCCCTTGCCGCCCTGGACGCCCCACTCTTCCTGGGCCTTGTCCTTCTTGCCTGCGCCGCCCTTGGCCGCGCCCGGCTTGCCGCCGGAGCGGCCGGAGCCGCCCTGGTAGCCGCCCTTGCCAGCGCCGGAGCCGCCACGGGCGTCGCGCCCACCCGTGCGGCCGGAACCGCCCTGGCCGCCGGAGCGGCCGCCTGCCGAGTTACCGTGAGGGGCTCCACCGCGCTGGCCGCGGGATCCGCCGTCGTTCTGTCGAGTCATGTTCTTCTAGTCCTTCAATCCATGAGGAAACGTCTCTACGCATGCCCCGCGCTCTGTTGTGCACATCAGGAGAACTCTTCCAGGTCCTCAATGCCTGGCAGCAGGGGCGACAGCGGAGGCAGTTCCTCGAGGCTGTCCACGCCTAATCTTTCCAGAAAAGCGGGGGTGGTCCCAAAGAGTGAGGCGCCCGTCTCTTTATCGGTGCCCGTTTCGGAGATCAAACCGCGCGCCACGAGGGTCCGCACGACGCCGTCCACGTTGACGCCGCGGATGGCCCCGACCCTGGCGCGGGAGACCGGTTGGCGGTACGCGATGACGGCGAGGGTCTCCAGCGCGGCCTGTGAGAGCCTCGCGGTTTGGCCCTCCAAGACCAGGCGGGACACGGGCTCGGCATGGGCCGCCCGCGCGGCGATGCGCCAACCCCCGCCCACGTGGCGTAGCTCGAAGCCGCGCACGCGCGTGCCGCGCAGGCCGTCGTAGTCCTCGCGCAGCTCCTGCAGCAGCTCGTGCGTGCGCACCTCGCTCGCCTCGATGGCGCCGGCGAGCTCCTCGAGCGAGGCCGGGGCCTCGATCACCATGAGGACCGCCTCGAGCGCCGCGAGCTGCTCGGCGCCGTCCCGCTCGGCGCCGTGCTGCTCGCTCATGCGCTCGCCTCCGCGGCATGGTCTTGGGTGCCCGACGCCGCCCGCTCGCCCGCGCGGAGCGGCTCACCGCCGGTGCCGGTGTGGCTTGAGGGAGCGGGCAGGCCCGGCTCGGCGGGGGCGCCGGCAAAGCCGGCGGCGGCCCGCGCCTGCGCGTCGCCGTCGTACTCCTCGAAGCCGCCCGAGGCGGGCCAGACGCCGTCCTCGGCCCAGCGCACGAGGAGCCGCGAGAGCGGCGCGAGCTGCTCCACGTCGATGGCGCGGTCGCGGTAGAGCTCCAGGAGGGCAAGGAAACGCGCGATCACCACGAGGCTCGCCTCGGCGTCCGCCGTGAGCTCCTCGAAGTCCAGCGCGCCGGCCTCGCGCAGCTTGGCTGCAACGATGTCAGCCTGCTCGCGCACCGAAACCGGCTGGGCGTGGATGTGGTCGATCGCCACGTGCTCGGGCTCGGGCTCCTTGGGCGCCAGAGCCTTGGCCGCGAGCTGTGCCAGCTGCTCCGGCGTGGTCGTGAAGACGAGCTCGGGCAGGTGGGCGGCGATGTCCGGGTCGTTGGCGGCGACCTGGCGCGGCACCGTGGCGGAGCCGGCGCGCAACAGATCCGCCAGGAGCGCGGCCGCCTGCTTGAAGGCGCGGTACTGCAGGAGCCTGGCGAAGAGCAGGTCCCTCGCCTCGAGCCGGGCCAGGTCCTCCTCGTCCTCGACCTCGCCGCGCGGCAGGAGCCGGGCGGCCTTGAGATCCAAGAGGGTGGAGGCGACCACGAGGAACTCGGTCATCTCGTCCAGGGCGCGCGTGCCGTGCTCGGCCGAGAGCGCGCGCAGGTAGGCGATGAACTCATCCGTCACGGTGGCGAGGGCCACCTCGGTGATGTCGAGGCTGCGGCGGTTGATGAGCGAGAGCAGCACCTCGAAGGGCCCTGAGAAGTTCTCGAGGACGACCTCGAAGCCGCCCAGGGCCGCGGTCTCCCCCGCGTCCGGGCCGAGCGCGCCGGGTGCGGCGGAGCCTCCCCCGGGCACGGCAACGCCGCCCTCTCCGGCGGAGGGGGCGGCGGGGACTGTGGCGGCGGGGGCGCTCATGGGGTGCCTACGGCGCTCCCCCGCGCGCGATCAGCTCCTGGGCCAGGCGGCGGTAGGCCGCCGCGCCCGCGTGCTGCGGCGCAAACGACGTGATGGGTTCGGCCGCGACGGTGGCGTCGGGGAACTTCACGGTGCGGCGAATGACGGTCTCGAAGAGCTTGTCGCCAAAGGCCTCGTCGAGGCGACCGAGCACCTCGCGGGCGTGCAGCGTGCGCTGGTCGTACATGGTGGCGACCACGCCGTCGATCTGCAGGGCGGGGTTGATGCGCTCCTGCACCTTGTCGATGGTCTCCGTCAGCAGGGCGACGGCGCGCAGCGCGAAGAACTCGGCGGTCAGCGGGATGATGACGCCGTGTGCGGCGGCCAGCGCGTTGACCGTGAGCAGGCCGAGCGAGGGCTGGCAGTCGATGAGGATGACGTCGTAGCGGTCGGAGACCTTGCGCAGCTGCGAGGCGAGGACCTGCTCGCGGGCCACCTCGTTGACGAGCTGGACCTCCGCGGCGGAGAGGTCGATGTTGGCGGGCAGGAGGTCCACATTGGGCGCCGAGGTGGGGAGGATGGCCTCCTCGATGTCGGCGTGGCGGTCCATGAGCACGTTGTAGACGGTCAGGTCCAGCTCGTGCGGGCTCACACCGAGGCCGGCGGAGGCGGCGCCCTGCGGGTCGAAGTCAACCACCAGCACGGTGCGGCCGTACTCGGCGAGCGCGGCGGCGAGGTTGATGGTGGAGGTCGTCTTGCCGACGCCGCCCTTCTGGTTGACCATCGCGATGATGCGGGCCGGGCCGTGCTCGCTGAGGGCGGGCGGCTCGGGCAGCGTGCTCAGGGGTCGGCCCAGCGCGTTGATCTCCCTCATCCCCCCGGGGGCGGGGACTCGGCCGAAGGCGTTGGGGTCGCTCACAAGGGCTCCTTCTTGATGGGTACGCTTCCGCCACGCGCGCGATGCGGCGGACGGCTCCAGGTTAGTGCTCCGCGCGCGTGGCGTCGCGGAGGCCAGACAGCGGCGAGCCTTGAGGTTCGAGTAGAACTCGAACCTCAAGGCTCGCGCGGGACTGCGGTGGATCAGTGCTCGGCGACGGTGGTCTCGTCGAAGAGCGAGCGCTTCTCCAGGGTGTCCTTGGCCTGCTTCACGTCCAGCTCGCCCGTCCACTTGCCCACGAGGAGCGTGGCGACGGCGTTGCCGGTGAAGTTGGTCAGGGCGCGGGCCTCGGACATGAACTTGTCGATGCCGACCACCACGCCCATGCCACCGAGCATCTCGGGCCGGTGGGCGTCCAGGCCGGCAGCCAGCGTCGAGAGGCCGGCGCCGGAGACACCCGCTGCACCCTTGGCGGCGATGATCATGACCACCAGGAGGGCGATCTGCTCGCCGATGTTCAGCGGCATGCCCATCGCGTTGGCGACGAACAGGGCCGCCATCGTCAGGTAGATGGCCGTGCCGTCCAGGTTGAAGGAGTAGCCGGTGGGGACCACGACGCCCACGACGGGCTTGGAGACGCCGGCGTGCTCCATCTTGGACATGAGGCGCGGCAGCGCGGACTCGGAGGACGAGGTCGAGAAGATGAGCAGGTACTCGCGGCCGAGGTAGCGCATCAGCTTGAAGATGTTCAGGCCCGTCACGGTGCGCAGCACGGTGCCGAGGATGACCACGATGAAGATGATGCAGGTCAGGTAGAAGGCGCCCATGAGCGTCAGCATGGAGCCGATGGCGCCCCAGCCGGTCTTGCCGACCACGGCGGCGATGGCACCGAAGGCGCCGATCGGGGCGACCCACATGATCCAGGTCATGATCTTCAGGACCACGGACTGGATGCGTCCCATGGCGTCGAGGATCGGCTTGCCGCGCTCGCCGATGCTCTGCAGGGCGAAGCCGACGAGCAGGGCCACAAACAGGGTGGGCAGCACGGGAAGGGAGCCCGGGATGATGTCGAAGATCATGTCCCACGCGCCGTGGCCGGAGGCCTTGTTCGGGTCGTAGGGGCTCAGCTTGAGGTGATCGCCGGGGTGGATCAGGTTGCCGACCACGAGGCCGATGACCAGGGCGAACGTCGACATGATGAGGAAGTAGACGAGCGCGAGCCCGCCGACCTTGCCGACCGTGGCGGCCTTGGCGATGGAGCCGACGCCCGTGACGATGGTGCAGAAGATGACAGGGGCGATGATCATCTTGATCAGCGCGATGAACAGGTCGCCCAGCGGCTGGAACGCCGTGGCGGCATCCTTGCCCATGACCAGGCCGACCACGATGCCAAGCACCACGGCGGCGATGACCGCGATGTAGAGCCAGTGGGTGCGGTCCTTGCGTCGCTTGCCTGCGGGCGGCTGCGATGCCTCAAGGGGTGTTGCTTCGGAGAGGGCCATGGTCCTGACCTTTCGCGGGTGGTGGGTGCGGGAGCGCAGCCGGCGCTCCCCACCCCCTGTGGTCGGCGTCACTGCACACTCGATGGTCGGACCACAGCCCCCGTCGCCTCGACTTGCGTTCATAGAGTTTTTGCATGCTCGCCATGCAAAAGGCACACCCCGGCCGCGGGCGCGGGATACTGAGGGGCGCGGGGTCGGGTCCCGCGCGCGGGCTCAACGCACGACGGCGCCCGCTCACCCGGGCAAGACGGGCTCGCCTGGGCACGGAAAGGGAGGGAACGTGCGCAGCTGGAGTTTGGCCAGGCGCGTCCTGGTGGTGCAGTGGATCGCGCTCGCGGCGCTCACGATCGCCGCCGGCGTCTCCACCTACCTGCAGACACGCTCCGTGATCTTCGAGCGCACCACCGCTGCCACCACGCAGCTGGCCCGCCTCGGCGCCGACGACCCGAGGGTCGCCGCCGCCTATGCCTCGGCCGATCCCACGGCTGGCCTGCAGCCGCTCACCGACCGCATCATCGCCGACTCCGGCATGGACTTCGCCACCTTCATCTCCCGCGACGGGCTGCGGCTGAGCTACCACCGACCCGGTTACGTCGGCACCCCCTACAGCGGCACGCTCGCCCCGGTCTGGAACGGCGAAACGGTCACCGAGGTCAGCACCACGGCAACGGCCGGCGAGTCGACGCGCTCGGTGGTGCCCATCTACGCCACGGGGCCGGACGGTGAGCGCACCATTGTGGGCGCCCTGACGGTCGGCAAGCAGGTCAAGGCGCTCGAGGTCATGGCCGCCTCGGACCTTCCGAACGTCCTGATCACCTCGCTCGCCTTTGCCGTCGTGCTGGGGCTCGGCAGCTGGTGGGGATCGCGCTACCTCCAGCGGGCCACCGCGGGCCTGGGCCCCGAGGCGCTCTCCCGGCACTTTGCCGTGGCCGACGCGGCCCTGCTCTCCGTCGACGAGGGCATCCTCCTGGCGGATTCGGGCGGGCGCATCGTGTTCCACAACCGCGCGGCCGACGCGCTGCTTGGCCTGCGTGGAGGCCCGGCCGCCCCGGGCGGCCCCGTCGAGGCGGAGAAGCTCGGGCTCCCTCCGAGCATCAACGAGCTCGTGGCCTCCGGCCGCCGCGTGGAGGACGAACCGCATCGGGTGGGAACGCGCATGGTCATCGTTTCGCAGCGGCCGCTGCAACGCCGCGGCGCCGGACGGGGCGGCGAGCGCGGCCCCGTTGCCTCCCCCGTCGCCGGCATGGCGGCGGGCACGGTGCTGACGATCCACGACCATTCGGCGGTGCAGGCGCTCGCGGGCGAGCTTGCCTCGACCCGGTCCTTCAGCGACGCCCTGCGGGCGCAGAATCACGATCACGCCAACCGGCTCCACACCCTCCTCGGCTTGCTCGAGGTGGACCGGCCGGACGAGGCGCGCGCGCTGCTCATCGAGTCACTCGCGAGCTCCCGCGGCCGCGGAGGCGTCGAGGGGGCGGACGGCGACGCCGTCCTCGCCGCGTTGACGCAAGGGAAGATCGCGCAGGCTGCGGAGCGGGGGGTTGAGCTGAGCGTCGCGGTGGACCTGTCCCGCCGGACGGGCCTTCCCGCCCCCGACCTCGTGGGGATCTTCGGCAATCTGCTCGACAACGCGATCGATGCCGCGGCGGAGGCGGAACCCGACGGGCGCTGGGTGAGCCTCCAGGCCGCGCTCGAGGACCCGGAGGGCCACGCACCGTGGCTCGTCGCCTCCGTCGCCAACGGAGGGGCGGCCCCCAGCCACGAGGCCCGCCAGCACATGTTCGAGGCAGGTTTCTCGACCAAACCCACCCGGGCGCTGGGTCGGGGCCAGGGGCTCGCCATCGTCGCTGCGGCCGTCGCCCGACTCGGCGGGCGGGTAGAAGTGGTCACCGATTCTGGCACGGTCTTCACCGTCGAACTGCCGCTGCCCGCGGACGAGGACTTCGAGCCCGTGGTCCGCGCCACGACCCCTCACACCGCGGATCTCCGGGACGACGCCGTCACCGCGCGCAGCGAGCGATCCGTCGCGAAGGAGGCCCGGCCATGAGCGAGCTGCGTGTCCTCATCCTGGAGGACGAGCCCCGCACCGCTTCGGTGTACGAGGAATACCTCATGCGCATCCCGGGCACCCGCACGGTGCAGACGCTCGGCAGCACGGAGGAGGCCCGGCGTTTTCTCGCGGCACGCGTCCACCAGGCGGGGACGGGCACGGCCGAGCCCGGGCTCGGCTTCGACATGGTGCTGGTGGACATGAACCTGCCGGACGGCCACGGCCTCGAGGTGTTGCGGCGCCTGCGGGCCACCGGCTGGCGCGGCGGGGCCATCGCGCTGACCGCCGCGGCGGAGCGCGAGGTGCTGCGCGGAGCCGTCGCCCTCGGGATCACCCAGTACCTCCTGAAGCCCTTCAGCTTCGAGGAGTTCGCGACCGCCATCGCCGGCTACCGCGAGCTGCACGCGCGGCTCGGCAGCAGCGGCCGCGTGAGCGGGCAGGAGGCAGTGGACGCCATCTTCTCCGCCCCGGCAGCGGGTGAGCTCGAGCTACCCAAGGGCCTGACCCTGCCCACGCTCGGCCTCGTCAGGGAGGCCCTGGCCTCCCAAGCCGCCGCCAGCAGCGCGAGCGAGCTGGGCGCCGTCGTCGGGCTCTCAAGGGTGACCGCCCGGCGCTACCTTGAGCACCTCGTCACGACCGGCCAGGCGAGCCGGGCCACGCGCCACGGCACGCCGGGCCGCCCGGAGGTGGAGTACTCCCCCACGGGAGGCCCGGCGGCCGGATAGCGCGTCAGTCGCGCGCCGGGCGCAGCACCCCAATCAAGGTGTCGAGGACGGAGGCGTCCTCGATGGTGCCGGGGACCTGGTAGTCCTCACCGTCGGCGATCTGGCGCATCGTCTTGCGCAGGATCTTGCCCGAGCGCGTCTTGGGCAGGGCGGCCACGACGCGAACGTCCTTGAAGTCGGCCACGGGGCCGATGTCCTTGCGGACCAGGGCGATGAGCTGGGGAGCGAGCTCCTCCTCGCTCAGTTCCACCCCGGACTTGAGCACCACGTAGCCGCTGGGGCGCTGCCCCTTGAGCGGGTCGTTGACGCCGATGACGGCGCACTCGGCGACCGCCGGGTGCGAGGCGAGCACCTGCTCCATGGCGCCCGTGGAGAGGCGGTGACCCGAGACGTTGATGACGTCGTCGGTGCGCCCCATGACAAAGACGTAGCCGTCCTCGTCCAGATAGCCGGAGTCGCCCGAGGCGTAGTAGCCGGGGAAGGCGCTCAGGTAGGAGGAGACGAAGCGCTCGTCGTTGCCCCAGAGCGTCGTGAGGGCGCCGGGCGGCAGCGGGAGCTCCAGGGCGATGTTGCCCTCGGCGTTCGGTTCGCTCACCTGCTCGCCGAAGGCATCGAGGATGCGCACGCGGTAGCCGGGCACGGGCAGGGTGGGCGAGCCGAGCTTGATGGGCTGCGGGTCCAGGCCGAACGGGTTGGCAGCGATGGGCCAGCCCGTCTCGGTCTGCCACCAGTTGTCGATCACCGGCTTGCCCGTCACCTCGGCGGTCCAGGCCGCCGTATCGGGGTCGAGGCGCTCGCCGGCGGCAAAGATCGCCTTGAGCTCGGAGAGGTCGTACTGGCCCACGAGCTCGGCCTGCGGATCGGCCTTGCGGATGGCGCGCAGCGCCGTGGGGGCCGTGAACAGGGCGCGCGCGCCGTGCTCGGCGGCCACGCGCCAGAAGGCTCCGGCGTCCGGGGTGCCCACGGGCTTGCCCTCGTAGAGGACCGTCGTGGCGCCCACGAGCAGCGGCGCGTAGACGATGTACGAGTGGCCGACCACCCAGCCCACGTCGGAGGCGGTGAACATCGTCTGCCCCGGGCCCACGCCGTAGATGTTGCGCATGGACCAGGCGAGGGCCGTGCCGTAGCCGCCCGTGTCCCTCACGACACCCTTGGGCGCGCCGGTGGTACCCGAGGTGTAGAGGATGTAGAGCGGGTGGGTGGAGGGCACGACGGCGGGAGGGGCCGCGGGCGCGGCGCTCACCAGGGCGGCGGCATCGTGCCAGCGGGTGCCGGGCACCGACTCGTCCACATCGGAGAGGCCAGTGGCGAAGCCCTCGCGCGGCGTCACCAGGACGTGAGGCACGGTGTGCTCGGACAGCCGCAGGGCCTCGGCGAGCGTCGGCAGGTACTCGACGCGACGGTTGGGCTCCACGCCGCCCGTGGCGGTGAGGATCGCCGCCGGTGCCGCGTCGTCGATGCGGCTGGCCAGCTCGCGCGGGGCAAAGCCGCCAAAGACCACGGAGTGGATGGCGCCGAGGCGGGCGCACGCGAGCATGCCGATGACGGCCTCGGGGATCATGGGCATGTAGAGGAGGACGCGGTCCCCCACGCCCACGCCGAGCCCGGCGAGCGCCCCGGCGGTCTTGGCCACCTGCTCCAGCAGCTCGCTGTAGCTGTAGCTGCGCTTCAGCCCCAGCACGGCCGAGTCGTAGATCAGCGCTGCCTGCCCGCCGCGGCCGGCGGCGACGTGTCGGTCGAGGGCGCTCACGCTCAGGTTGAGCGTGCCGTCGCCGAACCAGGAGTACAGGGGTGCGCGGCTGTCATCGACGCCCTGCGTGGGCTGCTTGTCCCAGGCGAGGGCCGAGGCCGCCTCCAGCCAGAAGCCGCTCGGATCCTCTTCCGCCCGCCGATAGCTCTGCGCGTAGCTGCTCATGGGTTCCCTCTCGCTGCGAGCGCCCGGGCGCCCGTTGGTACCGGTGGGGACGCGGCGTGGAGGCGCCGCTGCCCCGTCGCGCTGAGCCGCCAGGCGACCACAGGGTCGTGGCGTGGCTCACACGCGCTTGCCGATATGTATACACGGATTCGATGAACTTGGGGAGACTTGCGGGCGAATTTCCCAAACGTGGCGCCAATCACCCCGTCTGTGTATACACTGACGGCATGAAGGCCAGTGATCGCGCTTACAAGGCGCTGCGCGGAGACATCGTCGAATGGCGGCTCTCCCCCGGCGCCCCGCTGCCCGAGGTGGAGCTCGGGGAACGCCTGGGACTCTCGCGCACCCCGGTGCGCGAGGCCATCGCCCGGCTCGTCGCCGACGGCCTCGCGACCCAGAGCGCTGGACGCCTCGTGGTCTCCCCCGTCTCCCCCGATGCCGTCGACCGCCTCTTCGATGCCCGCCAGGTGCTCGAAGTCGCCACGGCCCGGCTCGCCGCGGCCTCGCCCCAGCGCGCCGTCGCCGGCTTCACTGCGCTCGCCGAGGCCTTCGAGGAGGCGGCTTCCGCCGGATCCCCGTCCGTGGTGCGCTTCTACGATCTGGCCGGCGAGCTGGACGAGCGGCTCGACGAGGCAGCCGCCAACCCCTACCTTGCGCAGGCCCTGCGCGGCCTGCGCCTGCACCTGGCGCGCGTGCGCCGGGTCTCCCGGGATCACCCGGAGCGGCTCGTCGCCTCGGCCGGCGAGCACGCGAGCATCGCCCGCGCCGTCGCGCTCGGTGACACCGAGCTGGCGGCCGCCGCGACCGTGATGCACTTGCATCACTCCCTAGCCCACATCAAGTCCCATGCCCCCGGAGCCACCGACGTCTCGGACGCCTCCGGCCAGCACACCTTCGCGGCCACCGCCGCGCGATGAGAGGAACACCATGATCAACCACACCGTGCGCGTCTACCGCAGCGAGGAAAACCTCCCCCGCGAGGAACAGCTGGCGTACAAGATCGCGACCGTTGCCGCCGATCCCGTGGCGCTGGACCAGGACGTCGTCGACATGGTCATCAACCGCATCATCGACAACGCCTCGGTGGCCATCGCCTCCCTCAACCGCGGCCCCATCGTCTCGGCCCGCGGCCAGGCGCAGGCGCACCCCGTCACCACGGGTGGCCGAGGCGCCAAGATCTTCGGCACGGACGAGCCGGTCGCCGTCGAGTGGGCGGCCTGGGCCAACGGCGTGGCCGTGCGCGAGCTCGACTACCACGACACGTTCCTGGCCGCCGAGTACTCCCACCCGGGCGACAACATCCCGCCGATCCTCGCGGTGGCCCAGCACGTGGGTTCCACGGGCGAGGACCTCGTGCGCGGCATCGCGACGGGCTACGAGATCCAGGTGAACCTGGTCAAGGGCATCTCCCTGCACGCCCACAAGATCGACCACGTCGCCCACCTCGGCCCCTCCGCCGCGGCCGGCATCGGCACGCTCCTGCACGCCGACGTCGAGACGATCTTCCAGGCCGTCGGCCAGGGCCTGCACACCACGACCGCCACGCGCCAGTCGCGCAAGGGCGAGATCTCCACGTGGAAGGCCCACGCACCGGCCTTTGCGGGCAAGATGGCCGTCGAGGCCGTGGACCGCGCGCTGCGCGGGCAGACCTCCCCCGTCCCGATCTACGAGGGCGAGGACGGCGTCATCGCCTGGATGCTGGACGGCAAGGACGCCAACTACACGGTGCCCCTGCCCGCCGCCGGCGAGTCCAAGCGCGCCATTCTCGACACCTACACCAAGGAGCACTCGGCCGAGTACCAGGCTCAGGCCTGGATCGACCTGGCCCGCAAGCTCAACGCCGAGCACCCCGAGCTCACGGATCCCGCCAACGTCAAGGCGATCGTGCTGCACACGAGCCACCACACCCACTACGTGATCGGCTCGGGCGCCAACGACCCGCAGAAGTACGATCCGACGGCCTCCCGCGAGACGCTGGATCACTCAATTCCGTACATCTTTGCCGTGGCCCTGCAGGACGGCGCGTGGGACCACGTGGTCTCCTACTCGCCCGAGCGCGCCGGCCGCGAGGACACCGTGGCGCTGTGGCACAAGATCACCACCGTCGAGGACGCCGAGTGGACGCGCCGCTACCACTCGCTCGACCTCAACGAGAAGGCCTTCGGCGGCCGCGTCGAGATCGAGCTGGCCGACGGCTCCACGATCGTTGACGAGATCGCCGTCGCCGACGCACACCCGCTGGGCGCCCGCCCCTTCGGCCGCGCCGAGTACATCAACAAGTTCCGCCAGCTCGCCTCCTCCAAGGTCTCCGCGGCGGAGATCGACCGCTTCATCGCTGCCGCCGAGAACGTCATGAACCTGGGCGCCGGCGAGCTGGACCAGCTCAACATCAAGGCCGCCGTGGAGCTCGAGGCCTCCCCGAAGGGTCTCTTCTGATGCTGTACTCCCACACCACGCCGGCGCAGAAGCGCGAGGCCTTTCGGGCGGCCCTCAAGCCGGGTGCCGCGCTGCAGTTCCCGGGGACCTTCACGCCGCTCTCCGCCAAGCTCATCCAGGAGCAGGGCTTCGACGGCGCGTACATCTCCGGCGGCGTCCTCGCCAACGAGCTGGGCCTGCCCGACGTCGGGCTGACCACCCTCACCGAGGTGGCCCAGCGCGGCGCGCAGATCGCCCGCGTGACGGACCTGCCGTGCCTCATCGACGCCGATACCGGCTTCGGCGAGCCCATGAACGTGGCCCGCACGGTCCAGGAGTTCGAGGACGCCGGCCTCGCCGGCACCCACATCGAGGACCAGTTCAACCCCAAGCGCTGCGGCCACCTCGACGGCAAGAACATGGTGGACCTGGACACGGCCATCAAGCGCATCGCCGCCGCTGCCGACGCCCGCCGCGACCCGAACTTCCTGCTCATGGCGCGCACCGACCTGCGCGGCGTCGACACGCTCGGCGCCACGATTGAGCGCATCAAGGCGCTCGTGGATGCTGGTGCCGACGCGATCTTCCCCGAGGCGCTGAAGGACCTGAGCGAATTCGAGAAGGTCGCCGAGTCGATCGACGTGCCGATCCTGGCCAACATGACCGAGTTCGGGAAGTCGGAGCTGTTCACGCGTGAGCAGCTCGCGAACGCCGGCGTGGCCATGATCATCTACCCCGTCACGAGCCTGCGCAGCGCGATGGGCGCCATTGAGCGCACTTTGGCAACGATCAAGGCCGAGGGCACCCAGGAGGCGGCCGTCCCTGACATGCTGACGAGGACCCGGCTGTACGAGCTCGTCGATTACGAGGGCTACAACCGCTTCGACAACGGGATCTTCAACTTCCGGGTGCCGACGACCGACATCGACACCAACAACGCGAACCTGTCCTGAGAGAGGAACCATGACCGAGATCAAGAAGGGCCTGGCCGGCGTCGTCGTCGACTACACCGCCGTGTCAAAGGTCAATCCGGAGAGCAATTCCCTGCTGTACCGCGGCTATCCCGTGCAGGAGCTCGCCGCTCACAAGAGCTTCGAGGAGGTGGCGCTGCTGCTCTGGAACGGGGAGCTGCCCACGCCCCAGGAACTCGCGGCGTTCACCGAGTCGGAGCGCACCGAGCGCGATCTTGACCCCCGCGTCAAGGCCGCCATCGACCTGCTGCCGCTGAACTGCCACCCCATGGACGTGGGGCGCACCGCCGTCTCCGTGCTGGGCGCCAACGACGAGCAGGCCGAGGATTCCTCGCCCGCCGCCGAGCTGGCCAAGGCCAAGCGTCTCTTCGCCGCCTTCCCCGCCGTGGTCGCCTACGATCAGCGCCGCCGCCGCGGCCTGGACGTCGTGGACCCGCGCGAGGACCTCGACTACGCGGAGAACTTCCTCTGGATGACCTTCGGCGAGGAGGCGGCCCCCGAGGTCGTCGACGCCTTCCGCGTCTCGATGGTGCTGTACGCGGAGCACTCCTTCAACGCGTCGACCTTCACGGCGCGCGTCGTGACCTCGACGCTCTCCGATCTGCACTCGGCCGTCACGGCCGCGATCGGCGCGCTCAAGGGCCCGCTGCACGGCGGCGCCAACGAGGCAGTCATGCACACCTTCAACGAGATCGGCATCCGCACGGACGAGTCCCGCGAGGACGCCGCCGCTCGCGCGAAGGCGTGGATGGAGGACGCCTTGGCCCAGAAGAAGAAGGTCATGGGCTTCGGCCACCGCGTCTACAAGCATGGTGATTCCCGCGTGCCCACCATGAAGGCTGCGCTCGATCGCATGATCGAGCACTACGACCGCCCCGAGATGCTCGGTCTGTACGACGGCCTCGAGCAGGCCATGGACGAGGCGAAGGCCATCAAGCCGAACCTCGACTACCCGGCCGGGCCCACGTACCACCTCATGGGCTTCGACACGGAGATGTTCACGCCGATCTTCATCGCGGCTCGCATCACCGGTTGGACGGCGCACATCATGGAACAGCGCGCCGCCAACGCCCTCATCCGCCCGTTGTCCGAGTACAACGGCGTTGAGGAGCGCCACCTGGGCTAAGCGCCCAGACCATCGACCCGGGAGGCGGTCGGTGTGTTGAACGAGCTACGGAGCTGCTCGTTGCGCGCGCCGGCCGCCTTTCGCCGCCGCGGTGGCTGCTGCGCGCCCCAGGGCAGAGCGGCGATCCTCGGGACGCCGGCGAGGGCGGATCGCCCACGGGACGCACGGGTCCCCGCGCTACCGTGCCGCGAAACCACAGCGCGCGGCCCCGGGCCTCCCTACGCCCGCCTCCGCCACGAAGGACCCGCCCCATGTCGCTCCCCAGCCCTTCCCCCGCCGACGCGATCCCCGCCGGTCAGGCCACCGGCGCCTCGCTCCCGTACTTCGACGCCGCGGCGGTCCGCGCCGCCCTGCCATGAGAGCGGGCGGTGGACGGGCTCGAGTCCGCCCTGCGAGGCGGCCTCGACCCCGAGGTGGACGCCGAGCGGCTCTTCTCCCCCACCCCGCACGGCGAGTTCCTGCTCATGCCGGCGGTCGCCGAGGCAACCATGGGCATCAAGGTGCTCACCGTCAGTCCCGGCAACCCCGAGCGCGGACTCGAGAAGATTCAGGGCAGCTACCTCCTCTTCGACGCCGAGACGTCGGCCCCGCTCGCCGTGCTGGACGGACTCGAACTGACGGCCGTCCGCACGCCCGCCGTCACGCTCACGGCGTTGCGTTCCCTCGCCGCGGCGGCACCGGAAGGGGACGCCCTGCCCGCCGCCCCCGAGGTCCTCGTGTTTGGCGCCGGTATCCAAGCGCTGAATCACCTGCTTGCCCTCGCCTGGTGCTGGCCGGGCGCCCGCTTTGGCGTCGTGGGTCGACGCGCCGAGCGCGTTGCCGCACTGATCGCCGGCGCGGCGCAGGCGGGCGTCGGGGTCTCGGACCGCGGGACCGACGTGGAGCGCGCCGTGCGCGGCGCGCACGTCATCGTCACGCTCACCACGGCCACCACACCGCTGTTCGACGGCGGGTGGGTGCGTCCCGGCGCGATCGTCGCCGCCGTGGGCCAGCACGGCCTGCACGCCCGCGAGGTCGACCACGCGCTGGTGCTGCGCTCCGACGTCCTGGTCGAGGGTC
Source organism: Galactobacter valiniphilus (assembly GCF_003575975.1). Taxonomy (GTDB): domain Bacteria; phylum Actinomycetota; class Actinomycetes; order Actinomycetales; family Micrococcaceae; genus Galactobacter; species Galactobacter valiniphilus. Next base: position 95,369 of record NZ_QQXK01000008.1, read on the forward strand.
GCGGGTCCGCTCTGCGCGAGGCAGGGGATCTCATCCCCGCCCGCTCGGCCGAGGAATGGGTACGGCTGGCCCCGCCAAACCTCGCCGACGCGGCCCTCGATCGGCTGCGACGGCGCCCGGGCGCGCCAGCCCTGTACTGCGGGGTGGGCATGTCATGGGAGGACCTCGTACTCGCCTCGCTGGTGCACGGGAGCGCAGGGACCGCGGCGGCGTGACCCGCCGTCGAGCTCTCACATGACGCTTGCATGACGCCGACCGCACGATCGGCTTCTGCCTCCATCGCCCGCACCGGGGCGGGTCCCTCGCGCGAGGATGGCCCGCCCCGCCGCCATCCACGTCGGCGCCGCGCGGCGTGGTGTGCAAAGTGCCTACGGTGCGCGTTTTCCCCAGGGCATTCCGGCCAAATCCAGCACGGGGCGTGTCGTAGCTTCAAGCCACGGCAGTGACAGACATCACGTGCCCGACTTGCAGCCACTCCCCCTCTGGAAGGCATCCCATGAAGAAGACGTTCCCCATGCTGATGGCCCTCGGAACCGCCGGGGCCCTCGCGCTCAGCGGTTGCGCCGGCGGTAGCGCCGCCCCTGCCGACGGCTCCTCGGCCCCGGTCAAGATCGGGTTCTTCGGCTTTGCCGCCTCGAACTCCTTTGCCCAGGGCACGTTCAGCGGCGTCAAGAAGGCCGCCGAAGCCAACGGCGCCACCGCCACCTTCGTCGATGGCAACTTCGACGGCCAGGCCCAGGCTCAGCAGATCACCGACGCCGTCACCTCGAAGCAGTTCGACGTGATGATCGTGCAGGCGAACGACAACCTGGTGGTCAAGCAGCCGCTCGAGAACGCCATCAAGGCCGGCATCACCGTCGTCATCGAGTTCGTCCCGGTCGGTGACAACTTTGACACCACCGAGCCGCAGATCGAGGGCGCCATCAGCATCGTCGACCCGCCCGTCGGCAACGGCAAGGGCCTGGCCACGATGGGCCTTGACGCGTGCAAGCAGGTCTCGGGCGAGTGCGAGGTGGCCTACATGGAAGGCAACCCCGCCCTGCCGCTAGATAACGCAAGGACCAAGGCCGTTCTCGATACCCTCGCGACCGGCAGCAACGTCAAGGTCCTGCCCAAGGTCACGGGCGGTTACACGCAGGACGATGGCCGCAAGGCCTACCAGAGCATCGTTCAGGCGAACCCCGGCGTCGACGTCATCATCGGCTCGACTCAGGCCATCGCCGGGGCCTGGGAGGCCGGCGGCAAGGACACCGAGATCAAGTTCGTCGGCAACGGCGCCTCCATCCAGGCCGTCGACCACGTGCGCAACGGTGACTGGTTCGGCATCTGGTCGATCGACGTTCTCAAGGACGGCGAGACAGCTGCCGAGTACGGGATCAAGAAGCATCGCGGCGAGGACGTCGCGCTGGCCACCGCGGAGAGCTCTCTTGGCGTGAACAACGGGCTCGGCACGAAGGAGGCCCTGGACAAGGCCAACTTCGTCTCCGGCTACAACGAGTGAGCCTCCTCGACTCACGATCGCGCCGTTCGTGAGTCCGCCGCGGTCCGGGGCGACCCGGACCGCGGCTCCCACCACGTCTTGAGAAAGGCCTCGCCATGTCGCGCGCACCCGCCGCAGCCCACTCGCCCTCCCAGCACACCTCCACGGATCGCCAAATGGCACCCACGATCACCCTCGAGGGGGTGGGTAAGAGCTACTCGGGCACGTCCGTCTTGCGTGGGGTCAGCCTCAGCATCGTCCCCGGGGAGATCCACGCATTGCTCGGAGAGAACGGGGCTGGCAAGTCGACGCTGCTCAAAATTCTCGGTGGCGTCATCTCCGCAGATGAGGGCACTGTTCGCTTTGGCGGACGCGAGGTGCGGGTGGGAAGCCCCCGCGAGGCCATCGATCTTGGGGTGTCCCTCATTGCCCAGGAACTGGCACTTGTCCCCCAGCGCACGGTGCTCGAGAACATTTTCCTTGGTCGGTGGGACAACGTCGCGGGGTTTTCCCGCGACGGCGCCGACCGCTCTGCGGCGGCATGGATCATCGACGAACTCGGATTCGATCTCTGCCTCGATGACCTGGTCTCGACGCTCTCCCTCGGCCAGGCCCAACAGCTCGAAATCGTGAAGGCGCTTGCACGGGGTTCAAAGGTGCTGTGTCTGGATGAACCGACAGCGGCACTCGGCGAGCAAGACACGCAGAACTTGCTCAAGGTTCTGCGCAGGCTGGCAAGCCAAGGGACCACCGTCATCATCGTTTCCCACTTCCTCGACGAGGCGCTCGGCCTCGCCGACCGCATGACCGTCCTCCGCGACGGCGAGCACATCACCACGGACACGACGCAGGGCTACACACCTCGCGATGTTGTTGCCCTCATGGTGGGCAGGGAGGTGGGTTCCCTCTCGGCATCCCCCGACCCCGTGCCGACGGACGCGGCCGTGGTGCTCGACGTCGAACACCTGAGCAACACGCGGATCACGTCCATCACGCTGCAAGTGCGGGCCGGGGAGATCGTCGGCCTCGCCGGCCTGATGGGCAGCGGACGCAGCGAAACCCTCATGGCCATTGCCGGAGCGGATCGGTCAAGCGCCGGGCGCATCAGCGTTTCAGGCACTCCGTTGAAGCGCTCGTCGTTGCGCGCTGCCATGCGCGCAGGCGTTGCGCTGATCCCCGAATCCAGAAAGGAACAAGGGTTGGTCCTGGGGCGCGGGGTCGGGGACAACGTTGCCCTGCCTTCGCTGCGTCGGCGCCAGGTGTTCGGCTGGATCCAGCGCGGTCGCGAGCGCGAGACGGTGAGTACCGCCATCACCAGCGTCGACATCCGGGGCCGCGTTGAGCATGTCTCAGTGGGCGAGCTCTCCGGCGGCAATCAGCAAAAGGTGCTGTTCGCCAAGTGGCTCGTTGAGGCTCCCCGGGTGCTCCTGATCGACGAGCCAACCCGCGGTGTCGACATCGCTGCCAAGGCAAACATCCATCACCTCATCATCGAGCTCGCGCGCCGTGGCACCGCCGTGATCGTCGCCAGCTCCGACCTCGAAGAGGTCCTGTCCCTGTCCCACCGTCTGCTGGTGCTGCGTCAGGGCGCCGTCGCAGCCGAGTTCGGTCGCGGCGCCCCCGCGAACGACGTCATGACCGCAGCCTTCCTGTAGGAGAGAATCGTGCACACCCCCACCGCACCCCAGTCAGCGGCGCCGGCACCAGCCGACGGCCCCGACCGCCCACGCCCCGCCGTCGAGTCGCATCGAGCGGCACGTCGTCCCCGCCTGCCCTTTGATCTCAAGGACTTCGGAGTGCTCGGCGGATTGCTCGCCATCATCGTTTTCCTGAGCGTCTCCACCTCGACGTTCCTCACGCAGCAAAACCTCGTCAACGTGCTCGACCAGACGGTCGTCATCGGCCTCCTGGCGGTGGGAGCGACGATCTGCATCATCAGCGGTGTCTTCGACCTCTCGGCGAGCGCAAACCTCGCCATCTCCGCGATTGCCGGCGTGTACTTCACTCAGCACTTCGGTGTGGCGCTCGGCTTCGTCCTCGCGCTCATCACCGGCGCCGCGTTGGGAGCGATCACGGGATCCATCATCGTGTTCACGCGCGTGCATTCGTTCATCGGGTCGCTCGCGACGAGCATCATCTTCCGCGGCATCGCCGTCGTGCTGACCGGCGGCGCCATCGTTGCTCCTTTGGCCTCTCAGTCCGAGGCCTTCCGGGTCTGGACCTCTCCCGTCGTGGGAGGGATCACCGCGGGCACGGTCCTCTTCGTCGTCGCGATCGTCGTCTTCGGCCTGCTCCTGGCCCGCACCACCTACGGCCGCAGGGTCTACGCGGTCGGCGGAAATATTGAGGCCGCGCGGCTCGGCGGCGTGCGCACGGGCTTGATGCACATTTCGGCCTTCGCCATCAGCGGGCTGTGCGCGGCGGCCGCGGGCATGGTGCTCGCCTCCCGCGCCGGCTCCGCCCAACCTGCCATGGCCACGGGGTACGAGCTCACGGCCATCGCTGCAGTGGTCATCGGCGGCACCAGCATCATGGGTGGCACGGGAGCCGTGTGGCGCACGGCGGTCGGCGTGGTCTTGCTCACCATCATCGCCAACGGTTTCAATCTCTTGGGATGGAACACCACGTATCAGCAGGTGGTCACCGGCGGCCTCATTCTCGTGGCCGTCGCGGCCGACAGCCTGATCTTCCAGCGCCTCAAGCGAAAGTAAGACACCCGGTTGCGTCGCCGTCGCCGCCGCCTCTTGCCGCCCCGAGTGGGGCGTGGGCAAGGGGCGACGGCGCTGCGGCGCCTTTCGGGGCCATCGAGCCTTAAGGAAGGGACGGCATGAGAATCGGCGTGCACTTGGGGAACGAGCGCGTTGCGCTCGTCTCGATCGATGACGGCGGTCAGGTCTGTACGGAACTCGTGGAGGGTTCGCCAAGCGACAATGGCCAGCAACTGGATCTGCTGGCCGACGGCCTCAAGCGACTTGTGCGAACGTGGAAGGCCGGGCAGAGCGGAGCTCAGGTTCGACGCATCACCTTCGACGTTGGGACTTTGCTCGACGCGGGGATGGCTGGTGCGCGGCAACGGCCCCCTGCGGAGGCCGGTGCGACTCCGGTTCTCGTCAGGATCGCCCCTCGTCCGCCGGCCGACCGCGCTCACGAATTGCGCAATTCCGCTCCGGGCCTGCAGCGGGCGCAGATTCATCACCTGTTCGGAGGGCATTCGGCCGTCGGTGAAGAACTCGCCCCGCTCGATCTCGGCGGCGCCACCGAACTGGCGCGGCGCATCTCCCCCGGGCAGCGGATCGTTGTCACCGCCGTGGGCAGTCTGACCAATCCTCAGCACGAACTCGCTGTGGGCAAGGCGCTCTTAGACGGGGGCCAGCCGACGGAGGTGAGCTATTCGCACGCCTACTTCAGCACCTCCTTTGCCGCACGCGAACGGACGGCCATGCTCAATAGTTCCCTCACGGAGACGACCGCCCGCTTTGCCACGGAGCTTGCGGCCCTCTGCCGCGAACTCTTCCCACTCGCGCGCCCGCTCGTCAGCACGAACGACGGCGGCAGCACCTCGTTGAGCAGGCTGTCCGTTTCACCTGTGCACTCCCTCGCTTCCTCGCCCGCCGCCAAGATCGTCGGGGCCTCAGCACACCTTGGCCATCGCGAAGGCAAGCTCCTCATCGACGACCCGCACCAGCCCTTGCTTGGGCAACTCCTCGATGGCCTGCCGGTGGTTGGCTCGCGCTACAGCCCCACCGAGGTTGGCCTCATCGCCAGCCGCGGTGCGCTGAGTTGGAGCGTTCCCGACGCCACTCTTGCGCAGTGGTCCGGCCCCCGTGTGCACGTGACCTCGCCTGAGGCCGTGTGCGCGCTGGGGGCCGCTTGCGCACCCGTCACCGAATGGGTCAACACGATGTCGACGATTAAGACCCACGAGGAATTCACCGCCGCACTTCGGATGGCTGAGAATCGGGCACACGCGCGGCTCGTGTCCTTGGGATACGCCCCCTCCTCCGTCCGCACCGCGGAGTCTCGTGCCGAGGCCGCCACCTTTGGGCATCCCAACATTGTGGCCATCCGTGTGCGCGCCGTCGTGGACGGCCTTCCCACGCACCTGGCCACCTCCCCCGACCCCCCGACACTTGCCTCCCAGCAGGGCGCATGAGACTCTCCGAAGCCGATCTCGATCACCTGCTCGAGGGCGCCCTCTTCACCTCGTGTTCCGTCTCTCATGAATGGTGTGAGGAACTGCGGGACACGGCGCTTGAATACATGCGCGCCGGGGCCCCTGGGCCCGAACTGCTCGACATCTCGGCGTTCGAGGACACGGACCTCATCGCCACCATCGGCTTCGTGAACAAGGGGCAACCCGTCACCGAGCTGCGACCGGTCGGCGACGAATTCGTGACGTGCCTTGAACTGCTTGCCGAGGCGGTGGGCCGCCCGGTTCGCGGCATCATGCCTCTCGCCGGCGGCAACGCCAATGTGTTACTTGCCATGGCCATTTCCGTCCAGACCGGGCTGCCGGTGGTGGACGCCGACCCGATGGGCCGCATTTTTCCTCTGGTGAATCAGACCGTCTTCACCCTCGCCGGATTGCCGGTCGGCCCAGTCGCTGCTGCGGGTGCACTCGGGGAAAGCGCGGTGCTGCAGATTTCGAGGCCGGAACGGGCCGATCACGTTCTGCGTTCCCTTGCCGACGAGTTCGGGGGCTGGGTGGCCACGGCCAGCTACCCCATGGACGCCGCGACCGCGGCCACGTCCGCGCTGCTCGGAAGCCTCTCGCAGCTCATCAGCATCGGTTCCCTCTTGCGCTCGCCCCTGCCGAGCGCTCAAAAGCATGCGGCGCTGCGCCGCCTCGCTGGGGTCAAGCAGGTGGTCCGCGCCGAGGTGGCCCAGGCGGGCTGGCACGCCCACCCCAGCCTGCCCGGGCAGGTCAAGTTCCCCTCCCAGGTCATCCTCAACGATCTCGCCCAGGGGCGGGTCGTCCAATTGCAGGTAGAAAACGAGATCCTCATGCTCATGATCGACGGCTCCGTCAGAGCGTCCATGCCCGACATCATCACTCTCATGGACCCGGAGTCCGGCGCCGTGCTCTCGCTCGAGCACCTGTGGCCCGGAAACGTCGTGGACGTCGTCGTCTTGCCCGCGGCGCCCGCCTGGTACACCCCGGAGGGGCTCGCCCTGGCCGGCCCCGAGGCCTTTGGCCTTGGCACGCATCGACGGGAGGGGCGTCGATGAACCGCCGTAGCCACGAACAGGTTGACCTGGCGGCGCTCCTGGAGGCTCCCGCCGTGGCTGGGCTCCGCGCCGAATACCTGGCCCAGGCGGCCACCCGGGTCGAATCCGTGGCGCTCGTCTCGAGCATCGACGACGTCACGACGGTGCGCGCCGACACGCTGGTGGTTGTCGCCGACGACCCCGGGCTTGGTCCGTGGATGATCTCCGCGGCCCTGCGCTACGCCTGGGAGCGCCGGGCGAGCGGGCTCGTCGTGGCGCAGGACAGGATCTCGGACGTCGAAAAGGCCCTGGCCGAACGGCTGGACGTTTCGCTCCTCGGCAGCAGCGCGGAGGCGAGCAAGGTGGCCATCGAACTGGCGATGCGGCTCGGCGTCGCGAAGGCCGGTCAGCTCAGCAGCGTCCACCAGTTCGGGCGGCGCATCGCCTCAGCTCGGTCGGTCGACGAGGCGCTGCGGATCGTGGCCGGGGAGCTCGACGGGGCGTCGGCCCGCCTCGAGTCGGCCGAGGGGCTCCCCCTCGCCCCGCGGCAGGGCAAGCACGATCACCAGGCTCCCGAGGAGCGCACGCTCGTGTCGGTGCCCTTGCACCCCCGCAATGCGGACGGGCAGCGCGTCAGCGTCGAGGTGTGGCCGCACGAAGCGCCGTACGCCGAGCGCGTGCTCGAAGCGACGGCACCGGTGCTCAGCGCTCTCGTCCTCGAGGCGCAGCTACGGGCCATGCGCGACTCGCTGCCTGCCCTGAGCCTGCCCGCTCTGACGGGTGGACGGCGGCCGTGGGAGCTCACGGCTCCGACGCCGGGCGAGGCGAAGGCGGCGCAGGGCGCCCCGGGGCAGGATCCGGTCGCCGACGCCCACCTCGCCGTGTGCATCCTGGCCAAGCACCGCAAGCGCGTCGGGGCCGCGGTGCACCAGCGGTGGCTCAAGTGCGCACCGGCCACGCCCCTGGCCAGGACGAGCGACGGCTGGATCGCGTTCGTCCCCTCGGCGACCCCGGCGGAGCACGGGCGGTTCGCCCGCGCCCTGCGCCTGGCCTTCGCCGAGGAACCCTTGCCCGATGTCAGCATCGGGTATTCCCGGCACCGAGACACCCCGGGCGAGGCCGCCTCGGAACTGAGCGAGGCCTGGCTGGCCGCCCGCGTTGCCGATGCCCAGCCGCTGTGCTTCGACAGCGTCACGGCCGGCGTGCTGCATCGCGTCTTGCCGGCCGACCTCGCGCGGGAGCTGGTCACCAAGCTCCTGCCCGAGCTCATGGCGGACCCGGGCCGCGACGAGCTCGTGGAGTCCGTGCTGGCGTTCCTCGATTCCAAGGGGTCCGTGAGCGGCGCGGCAAGACTCCTGGGCGTGCACCGCAACACCGTGCAGACCCGGGTGCGTCGAGCCGAGGAGTTGGGCGTGGATCTGTCTGCCCCGGACTCCGTGTTGCCCATGCACCTCCTCCTGCGGGGCGTGCGTCCAGAGGTCCCCGAGACCACCCTCTAGGCGAGCTGCCCTCGCCCGCGCCGCTAGCGAGGGCACTCTGCCCGGTGTGCCCCAGATCACTCTCGATACTGTCGCAAGACGCCGCCTGAAGCGGCGTCCCGACCCGGTTCGGGGGCCTCCCAGCGACGGTCTCCGCGCCCCACGGCACGATCGAGGCACCGCATGATTCGTTCCCTTCTGACGTTTTCGCCAGCCGCCGAGGACGTCCCCGCGCTCTTGGAGCTGTACCGCCGCCTGGACATCCTCAGCACCTCGCTGCGTCACACCCGCCAGATTCGCTCCGACATCGCCGTCGCGGCGGACGGCTCGGGAACCGTCCTCGTGACCGCCGACTGGCCGGACGCGGCCGCCTACACCGAGTGGCTTGAGCACCCGGTGCGCGGGCGTTTCGCCCCCGAGCTCCAGGAACTGCTGGGGCGCCGGGTCGGTGAGGGTGCGCTCTACCAGGTCGATCACGGCGCCTCGCGCGGGTAGCCACGCCTCCCGTTCTCCCCACACCTCCACCCCATTGGAAGGACTCCCCATGAGCAACAACGTCCGCGTCGCCATCGACGTCGGCGGCACCTTCACCGACGTCGTCAAGCTGGTCCCCGAGACCGGCGAGCTGCGCTTCGAGAAGGTCCCGACCACCCCCAGCGCCCCCACCGAAGGAGTGCTTGCCGCCTTCGGTAAGGCCGAGGCCGAGCCGGCCCAGGTCTCGATGTTCAACCACGGCAGCACCCTGGGTCTCAACGCCCTGCTCACGCGGTCCGGTGCCAAGATCGCCACGATCGCCACGCGCGGCTTCCGCGATGTCTACCTGCTCGGTCGCACCAACCGCGTGCCGATGTACGACCTGACGTACCACAAACCCAAGGCCCTCATGGAGCGCTACGACACCTTCGAGGTGACCGAGCGATCGCTCTTCGACGGCAGCGTCGCCACACCGCTGGACGAGGACGAGGCCCGCGAGCTGGCACGCGAGATCGGCCGCCGCGGCTATGCCGCCGTCGCGATCTGCTTCCTCCACGCCTACGTGGCGCCCGCCCACGAGGCCCGCATGCGCGACATCCTGCTCGAGGAGGTGCCGGGCATCGAGGTCTCGGTCTCCCACGAGCTCTCGCGCGAGTACCGCGAATACGAGCGCACGAGCACCGCCGTGCTCGACGCCTACATCAAGCCCATCATGCGCAGCTACCTGCTTGGCCTCGGCAAGGAGCTCGAGGCCCGCGACTTCGAAGGCCAGTTCCTCATGTCCCGCTCGGGCGGCGGCGCCATGACCGCCAGCATGGCCCGCGAACAGCCGGTGAACCTGATCCTCTCGGGTCCGGCGGGCGGCGTCGTCGGCGCCGCCGGCTTCTCCAAGCTCGTGAACCGCCCGAACCTGATCACGATCGACATGGGCGGCACATCCCTCGACGCCTCGCTGGTCCTGGACCACGCCCCGGTGCTCTACCGCGGCGCCGAGTTCGAGGGCCTGCCGATCAACACCCCCTCGCTCTACATCCACACCATTGGTGCCGGCGGCGGCTCGCTCGGTTACCTGGATGCTGCCGGCGGCCTGCAGGTGGGCCCGGAGAGCGCCGGCGCGCAGCCCGGCCCCGCCGCCTACGGCCGCGGCGGCACCCGCCCCACGTTCACCGACGCGGCGCTGGCCATCGGCTACCTCGGTGCTGACACCCCGCTCGGCGGCTCGCTCACGCTGGACGCCCCGGCCGCCGAGGCCGCCCTGGCCCCGATCGCCGACGAGCTCGGGCTGAGCACGACCGAACTCGCCCGCGGCATGGTCAACATTTCAAACGCCAAGATCACCGGCGCCGTCCGCGCGATCACGATCGAGCTCGGCCACGACCCGCAGGACTTCGCGATGCTGTCCTTCGGCGGCGGCGGTGGCCTCGTGGCCGTGGATGTGGCCCGCGAGCTCGGGGTGCCCGAGGTCATCGTGCCTCCGGGGCAGGGCGCCTTCTCCGCCCTCGGCATGCTCATGGCCGACGTGCAGCACGACCTCTCGCGGACCCTCGTGCGCCCGCTCGCCGAGCTGGACCTCGAGGTCGCCGAGCAGCTCTACGCCGACATGGAGCGCGAGGCCTCTGCTCTGTTGAGCGCCGAGGGCTTCTCCGCGGATGCCCAGCTGTTCCAGCGCGGCGTGGAAGTTCGCTTCCTGGGCCAGGAGCACTCGGTGTCCGTGGGATACCGCGCGGAGCTCGACGACCCGCGCGAGGCCATCCGCGCGGACTTCGACGAGGCGCACGAGCGCCAGTACGGCCACGTGCTCGATGATCCCCACGAGGTGACGACGCTGCGCCTCGCCGCGGTCGGTGTGGTGGACAAGCCCGACCTGCCGCGCCTGGCGCACCGCGCCGCCGGCGAGAGCTACACGAGCGGCACCCGCGTCGTGACGTTACCGGGCGACGTCAAGGCCGAGTACGCCCTCGTGGCGCGCGAGGACCTCCTGGTCGGCGATGTGGTCGAGGGGCCCGCCGTCATCACCGAGCACACCGCCACCACCGTGATGCATGCCGGCGACCGACTCGTGGTCGGCGAGTACGGAGAGCTCACGATCACCATCCACTCCGCCACCGAGAGCAAGGACGCCTGACATGGTCGACGCCATCACCACCGAGATCATCCGCCACGGGCTGTTGGCCGCGGCCGAGGAGATCGCCCGCAATCTGTGCCGCACCGCCTACAACACGGTCGTGTACGAGGTCCACGACTACGGCATCGGCATCCACGACGCGAGCGGCGACGTCGTCGCCGACACCCCCGGCGTGGCGGTGTTCACGCGCGGCAACGACATGGGTATTAAGTACGCCATCGACTTCCTCGGCAAGGACACGATGGAGCCTGGCGACGTGTTCATCATGAACTACCCGTACTGGGCCAGCGCCCACGCGCTTGACCCTCTGGTGTTTGCCCCGATCCACTTCAACGACGAGCTCATCGGCTTCACGAGCTGCCGTGTGCACGTGACGGACCTGAACCAGAAGGATCCGGGCTACGTTCTCGACTCGACGGACATGTCGCAGGAGGGCCTCATGATGCCCGCCTCCAAGCTGTACCGCCGCGGCGTTCGCAATGAGGACGTCTACAACATCATCAAGTTCAACAGCCGCCGCCCGCGGCACACGATCGGCGACATCCAGTCGCAGGTCTCCGCCGTTTACACCGGCGTTAAGCGCACGCAGGAACTCGCGGCCAAGTACGGCCCGGACACCCTGACCGAGGCAATGGACGCGATCAACGCGCACGGAGAGCGCCTTTCGCGCATGGCCCTGAAGAAGCTGCCGAAGGGCAGCTGGACGGCCGTCGACTATGTCGACGAGGACGGTGTGGACGTGGGCGAGCTGGTGCGCCTGCAGGTGACCGTGACGATCACCGACGACGAGATGGTCATTGACTGGACCGGCAGCGCCAAGGGCGTCCGCGGCCCAGTCAACGTCCCGGTGGGCCTGACCACCGCTGCGTGCTCGCTCATCTTCAAGTCGGTCACGACTCCGGATTCGCCGGTGGTCGCTGGAAACTTCGCGCCCATGCGCGTGGTCACCGAGGAGGGATCCGTGGTGCACGCGATTCCTCCCATGCCCACGTTCACGCTGTGGACGGGCATCCTCGCCGGCGAGGTCGTCCTGAAGGCCCTCGCCCAGGCGATGCCCGACCGCATCCCTGCGTGCTCCGGCGGCGACGTCTGCGCGTTCATCGGCCTGGGCACCGACCCGCACACCGGCGAGCAGTGGCAGGACGGCAGCAACGAGGCGGTGGGCTTCGGCGGCTCCGCGACCATGGACGGCGAGGACGGCATCATGCACCTGTCCGAGCCCGGCTGCCGCAACACCCCCATCGAGGTGTTTGAGATGCGTACGCCGCTGTTCCTTGAGCACTACGGCTACCGCCAGGACAGCAGCGGCGCCGGCAAGTACCGCGGCGGCGTTGGCATCTCGCGCGCCTACCGCTACACGGCGCCCGGCATCGGCATCATGCTCTCCTACAAGACCCGCACCAAGCCGTGGGGTATCGAGGGCGGGCACGAGGCCACCCCGAACGCGGTCATCCTCAACCCGGGCACTGACGCCAAGCGCTGGGAGGGCCCCAGCTACAACCACATGGCGGCCGGCGAGGTGCTCGTCAACGCGACGGGTGGCGGCGGCGGCTACGGCGATCCGATGGAACGCGATCCGCAGGCCGTGGTTCGCGACGTGCGCAATGGCTACCTCTCGGTGGCCGCCGCGGCCCGCGACTACCGCCTCGTGGTGACCGAGGGCTTCGCCATCGACGAGGAGGCGACCGCCGCGCTGCGCGCGCCGGTGGCCTGAGTCCTCACCCCCAGCGCGGGGCCGTGCCGTTTCACCGGCGCGGCCCCGCGCCGTTTTCAGCCCGAGGCGACCCCACGCCGTCGGGCACCCCGTCCAGTGGGTTCCGACCCCTCAGTGAAAGCGAGCAGTCTATGAGCACGAACGCACCCCACGAGCAGGTGATCATCACCGACGCCATGATCTGGGACGGGATCGACGCGGGATTTGTCCAGCGCCCGCTGATCCTTCTCGACGGCCTCATCGCCGGGGCCACCGTCCCCGGACGTCCCACGCGCCGCGTCGACGGCGCCGGATCGTGGGTCATCCCCGGGCTCATCGACGCCCACTTCCACGCCTACGCGATCAGCATGGACGGCCTCGAAAACGAACGAGGCCCGCTCTCCTTCGCCGCGCTCAGCGCGAGCGTGCGACTCAAAGCTGCGCTGCGGCGCGGCTTCACCACCGTCCGCGACGTGGCGGGCGGCGACATCGGGCTGCGGCACGCCGTCGACGCCGGCCTCTTCTCGTCCCCGCGCTACCTGTTCACGGGCCCGGCCCTCAGCCAGACGGGAGGCCACGGCGATCCGCGCTCGGCCGAGGTGGACGTGTGCTTCTCTCACGGGCACATGTGCGAGGTTGTGGACGGCGTGGAGCCGCTGCGTGTGGCGGTGCGCGAGCGCCTGCGCACCGGGGCTCACGCCATCAAGGTCATGACCTCCGGCGGGGTCTTCTCGCTCACCGATCCGCTGCCGATCCCGCAGTACTCGGCCGAGGAGCTGCGCGCGGTCACGGACGAGGCGACGCGCCGCGGCAGCTACGTCACCGCGCATTCCTACTCTGCCGAGGCGGTGCGCCACTCGATCGAAAACGGCGTGCGGTGCATCGAACACGGAAACCTGATCGACGGCGCGACGGCCGGGGAGATGGCGCGCACTGGCACGGCACTAGTCCCCACCTTGGCGGCGTACGACGCCATGGGCCGCCGGGGCGCAGCGCTGGGTCTGAACGCCGTCTCGCTCGCCAAGAATGACGAGGTGCTCTCCCAGGGAAGCGAGGCCGCAGCCATGGCGGATCACGCGGGAGTGCTGGTCGGCTTCGGCACCGACCTCATGGGCGATCTCGAGGACGAGCAGCTCACCGGCGTGCGGCTGCAGGTGGCGGCCCTCGGTCCGGATCGGGCTCTGCACTCCATGACCGCTGCCAACGCGCGCATCCTGCGCGATCCGCGCTTGGGGAGGCTCACGGAGGGCGCCCATGCCGATCTCGTGATGCTGCGTGAGAACCCCCTTGAACACCCGGCGGCGCTCTGGGAGCAGGCCGCCCGCCGCGCGGTGCTGCGCGGCGGGCGGGACGTCGAGGAGCTCGTCGCGTCGATGAGCTAGCCGAGGCCGGCCGGCGCCTCTGCTGCGTGCTCCCAGCCAAGCAGCAACTCGGCGATGGTCCGCACGCCATACCCGGTGGCGTCCGGGCCATCCGCCCCCGTGCGCACGGCGGGCCCGGCGAAGTCAACGTGAGCAAACGGAATGTGCTCCGGCACGAATTCGCCGAGGAAGAGGGCAGCCGTGATGGCCCGGCCGGTCGCGGCGAGCGGGTGGTTACGCAGCTGCGCTCCGGGCGCCCCAGACCGCAGCTGGGACGCGTAGCGGCGGGCGAAGGGCATGGGCCAGAGCGCCTCCCCGGCGCGCGCGCCGGCCTGCTCGAGGCGGCGGGAGAGCTCCGCCTCGCGGGCGAACAGCCCAGCGATCTCGGGGCCGAGGGCAACCTCGCTCTGATAGGTGAGCGTGGCCCAGGAGACCACCGCGCGCGGTGAGGCCTCCGCGAGCCGCGAGAGGGCGTCTGCGAGGATGACCCGGCCCTCGAAGTCGGTGTCCGCGATCTCGATGGTGGTGCCGTTCCTGGCCGTCACGACGTCGCCGGGGCGGATGGCCTCGGGGCCCGGCAGGTTTTCGACGAGCGGCAGCGCCGCGTACACCGGCACAGGCGATCCCAGTTCGGCGAGCGCGACCAGGGCGCCGGCCACCGCGGCGGCTCCCGCGCAGTCGGTGTGCATGGAATACATGCCAGCGGCCGGCTTGATGCTCAGCCCGCCGCTGTCGAAGGTCACGCCCTTGCCGGCGAGGGCCACGGCGCCCGCTGGCGGCTGGGCCGGCGCCGGATCAGCGTTCGCGGCGATCCAGAGTTCCACCAGGATCGGGGGGTGCTGGGTGGAGCCCTGCCCGATGGCGCCGAGCGCCCTGTAGCCCTCGGCCGCGACGGCCGCCCCCTCGGTGACGCGCACGCCCATGCCGTGGCTCGCCGCGAGCTGCCGCAGCCGATCTGCGAAGCGCTGCGGCGTGAGCTGGTTGGAACGGGCGTCAGTGAGTTCCGCCGCCCGCGCCACGGCGGCGTCGAGCACCAGCTCGCGGCGCAGGGCCTCGTCCCAACGCGCAGGCTCGTCGACGGCCACCTCGAGGCGGGGCACCCCTGCGGCCGTATCGTCCTCGCCGCTGCCGCGTAGCCCCTCCAGGAGCCCGCCCAGCAGCGACGGAAGGGCACCCTCATCGCCGAGCGCACCGCGCAGATCGAGGGTCACGGGGGTGCCCCACGAGCGCGAGAGCGCAGCGAGTGCCCCCGCCGCCTCGCTCCCCCAGGCCCGCAGTGCCTCGCTGCCGCCGGGGTCACCGACACGCGAGCCGGCCACGGGAGGGCGAGAGGCCCTCAGGGAACCGTCCGGCCAGGGGACCACGCGCACGGGTCCCCCCTGGGCGGCGTCTGCCTCGGGCGGGAGCACGACGGCGGGGAAGACGGTGGGGCGCTCGACGAGCGTCAGTCGGGGGATCACGGCTCTCCTCAAGAGGGGCAGCGGAACGTCGGTGTGCCGACACCCTAGGAGGGCCGACAACGCGCGGCTTGTGCAGATTGCACAAGCCGCCTCCCCACCCCTCACGCACCCTGGAACGCGTCGGCATCCCTGCGCCCTTCCGCACCGCGGCACGTGAGCGCCAGACCCCTTGGAGACCAGATGACCCACGTGAGATTCACGACCCAGCTCGGCACCTTCGACGTGCAGCTCGAGGGCGAGCGGGCCCCGATCACCGTCCGGAACTTCGTGCGCTACGTCGAGGACGGGGCCTACGACGGCGCTGCGTTCAGCCGGGTGGTGAGCCCCAAGACCTCCGGGAACGGCCTGCTCCCCGGCCTCGAGGAGCTGGACTCCGCGATCCTGCCCAACGGCGATGTCCCCATCAGCGTGGTGCAGGGCGATGCCCGCACCGGGGCCAGGATCGGCGCCCCCATCGCCTTGGAAACCACGGCGGAGACCGGCCTCAGCCACCTCGACGGGACGCTCTCGATGGGTCGGCTCGAACCCGACAGCGCCACGACGGAGTTCTTCCTGTGCCTGGGCGATCAGCCCGCGCTCGACTTTGGGGGCCAGCGCAATCCGGACGGCCAGGGCTTCGCGGCCTTCGGGCGGGTGAGCGCCGGCATGGACGTGGTCCGTGCGATCCACGCCTCGCCGGCCGCTGGGCAGTCCCTCGACCCTGTGATCGGGATCCTGTCGGTGCGCGTCCTCGCCGCTTAGGCGACCGACTGGCGGGGGTCGTCATCGGCGGGCGACCTCCGCGGGGGCGCCGCTGCCAGGGCGAGGGCACCCAGAAGGGCGGCGACGAGCCAGAAGAACGTGTGCACCGCGTCGGCATAGGCCTGGAACCCGTTGGCGTCCACGTCGGCCCAGCCGCCCGGCCGGATGATGGGCCGCTCCACAAGCGTGTCGAGGTACGACGAAAAGATCTGGCCTCCGTCCGCCGAGGAGGGAGCCCCTGAGCCCAGGAGCAAGATGGCGCCCGCAATCATCACGGCGGGGACCACGATCGCGGACCTCCACCCGCTGGCCAAACGCGGGAAGCACAGCAGCAGAAGCGCCCCGAGGCCGGCAAGCCCGCAGGCCAGCCCCACGAGCCACGGTTGGGCCCACGGCGCGAGCTGCGGTTCCTCCGAACCGTAGAACCCGCCGTCCGGCAGGTGCTGGACGAACGCGACGTCCCAGCGGCCTTCACCCCACGTCAGCTCGAGGAGCATCGGCATCGCCGAACCGCTGTCAACGGTGTCGTTGCCGACGCGGGTGGACCACTCAAGGGTGCCGCCGACGGTGACGAACCCGGCTCCGTTGAGTTCGCGCCATCCCTCCGGCTCGAGTGTGAGGGTGCTTCGGGTGATGTCCCCGGAGCCATCGACAAAGGGCTCGATGGCCGCTCGAGCCTGCTTGACGACACCGGCCCCGAGCGTGTCGTCCGGCGTCTTCCCCGCCATGAGATCGGCCATGGCCTGCCGGAGGCGCTCAACGACATCCCGTGCAGTGCTGTCGCCCAGGGTGTGCCCGCCCACCGTCATGGGCGCCCGGACGTCCCCTGAGCTCGGCCCGGGGACGGGCAAGAGCAACGCCGCCAGCACCGCCGCCGCGGCCGCACAGGCCGCCAGAACACACAGCACCCAACGCGTAGCCCGCATGTGCCCCGCCTCCCGCTCGTGTGCGGCTGCCTCTCCGGGCGGCCGGGTGCCAGCGTAGAACGTGAAGGGGGCGCTTCAGAAGACGCTTGCGGCTGGGAGTTTGCCTGGCCGCCGAAACCCGGCCGCTCAGGCGTCGTCGTGCCCCAGGGCCTCGTGCACCTCGGCGGCGATCGCACGGGCGGCCCGCTCAGCCAGCGCGCCCTCCCCCGCGGCGATGGCGGCCGCGAGCGCCTCGTGCGCGTCGAGGGCCTCCGGGACGGGGTGGAAGGGCATGAGCCCCGCGTGCGTGCGCCCGGCCAGCACCTCCCCCACGGCGCCGGTGAGGGCCGCGAACATCGAGTTCCCGGATTCCCTCAGCACCAGCTCGTGGAACTCGACGTCGGCCTCGAGGAAGGCCTCGAGCTCGCCCGCCTCACCGAGCGCGCGCAGCCGCGCGCCCAGTTCAACGAGCCGCGCCCGGGCGAGCGCCCCGGCGTGCTCGGCGGCCGAGCGCGCCGCGAGCGGCTCCACCGCGATGCGCAACTGGGTGAGCTCTTCGAACTGGCGGGCGGAGGCCGGCCCCTCGAGCCGCCAGCGGATGACGTGTGGCGCGTAGACGTTCCATTCCCCGGCCGCGTTGACCACCACACCCACGCTGCGCCGCGGGGTCACCAACCCGAGGGAATCGAGCACCCGCATCACGTCGCGGGCCACGGTGCGAGAGATGTCGAAGCGTTCCTGCAGGGTGTCCAGCCGATAGCGGTGCCCCGCCTCGACGCGCTCCCACACGATCTCGCGCCCGAGCTCCTCGAGCACCCCGTCCTGCAGCACGGTTGCCGCCCTGTTCTCCGCCATTGCACGCCCTTCATCCACGCCGATGATCGCCGGTCGCGACCGCCCGGCGGCTCCCGTGGCGCCGTCCCCCTCGGATCGGGCCGCACAAAATCCACAGGAACCACCGCATGGCGCGGATCACGTCCTTAGTGCTACTTTACTAGGGATCTAAATACTACTTAGTGGCGCTCCCGCAGGGACACCCGCACCCACTAGAGGAGGCAATGTGGCCCCCAGTACCCCCTTCCACGTCGTGGTCATGGGCATCTCCGGCTCCGGAAAGTCGACCCTCGCCGAGGCGCTCTCCGAGGAACTCGGCTGGCCGTTTGCCGAGGCGGACGAGTTCCACCCGGCCGCCAACATCGCCAAGATGAGCGCCGGCACGCCGCTCACGGACGAGGACCGCTGGCCGTGGCTGCGGTCCATCGCCGGCTGGATGAGCGAGCACGCGGAGGCGGGCACCGGCTCGGTCGTCACGTGCTCCGCCCTGAAGCGTAGCTACCGCGAGCTCCTCGAAACCGCCGCGGGCCGCGTCGTCTTCCTCGAGGTGGACGCCGATCCCGCCGTGATCGAGCGCCGCATGAACGAGCGCGAGGGGCACTTCATGCCCGCCTCGCTCCTCCCGAGCCAGATCGCCACGCTCGAGCCCCTCGAGGCCGACGAGGACGGCGCCCACCTGGCCAACACCGGCTCCGTCGAGGAGCTGGAGGCGAGCGCCCTCGCTGCCCTCACGCGCCTCCTCGGCGCGGACCCCCACACGCTTCCCGGACGCAACCACGCGTCGTCGGGCACCCCCGGGCGCCACCGCGCCCAGGAGAATCCATCGAACCTCAACGAGGAGGAACGAGCATGACCGCCATCGAGGGGTGGGAGCAAACACTCCCCGCCTGGGCCCTGCTCCTGATCGCCGCCGGCGCCGTGGCGCTGCTGCTGTTCATGATCATGTACCTGAAGATCCACGCGCTGGTCTCGCTGATCGTCGTCAGCCTGATCACCGCGTTTGCCACGCTCATCCCGGCGGGCAGCGTGGTCACGGTCCTCACCAACGGCTTCGGATCCACGCTGGGCACTGTCGCGTTGCTCGTGGGCCTCGGCGCCATGCTGGGCCGGCTCGTCGAAACCTCCGGCGGCGCCCAGGTGCTTGCCGACAAGTTCATCAAGGTCTTCGGCGAGAAGCGCGCCCCGCTCGCGCTCGGCGTCGCCTCCCTGATCTTCGGCTTCCCGATCTTCTTCGACGCCGGCCTCGTGGTCATGCTGCCCGTCGTGTTTGCCGTGGCGCGTCGCCTCAACGGCTCCCTGCTGGCCTTCGGCCTGCCCTCCGTCGCCGCGTTCTCCGCAATGCACGTCTTCGTGCCCCCGCACCCGGGCCCGGTGTCCGCCGCCTCCTTCCTCGGCGCCAACGTGGGCCTCGTGTTGCTCCTCGGCCTCGTCGTGGCCATCCCCGTCTGGTACGTGGCCGGCGCCCTCTTCGGCAAGTACGCCGGGCGCAAGTGGCAGCTGCCCATCCCGACCCTGCTGGGCGAGGCCAAGCAGAAGCAGCTGGACAACCCGCCGGCGTTCGGCACGGTGCTGCTCTCGCTCCTGCTCCCCCTCGTGCTGATCTTCCTCAACACGGGTCTGACGACCCTCGCCTCCACCGGCGTCGTCTCCGAGACCACCGCCGACACCACCTGGTACCAGGTGCTCATCGCCGTGGGCCAGACCCCCGTGGCCCTGCTCATCACCCTGCTCGTCTCCTGCGTGACCCTCGGCGTGCGCCGCGGCCTCACCCGCCAGGACGTGCAGAACCAGCTCGAGTCGGCCCTCGGCCCGGTGTGCTCGGTCATCCTCATCACGGGCGCCGGCGGCATGTTCGGCGGCGTCCTGCGCTCCTCCGGCATCGGCGAGGCCCTCAAGTCCTCGCTCGATTCGATGCACATGCCGCTCCTGCTGGCCGGCTTCCTGATCGCCGCGATCCTGCGCGTGGCCCAGGGCTCGGCGACGGTCGCACTCACCACGGCCGCTGGCCTCATCTCCGCCGGCGTGGCGGCCGAGGGCTACAACGCCTGGCAGCTGGCCGCCCTGGCCCTCGCTGTGGCCGCCGGCTCGGTCATCGCCTCGCACGTCAACGACTCCGGCTTCTGGCTCGTCTCCAAGTTCTTCGAGATGGACGTCAAGACCACGCTCAAGACCTGGACGGTGCTCGAGACCATCATCTCCGTCATGGGCTTCGCGATCGCCGCCGCCCTGTTCGGATTGGCCAGCCTGGCCTAGAGACCGCGGGTCGGCGGGCCGCCTTGCACGGCACGACGACGCGCGCCCGGCTTGGGCACACAGAGGGCCCCTTTGCTGCCACACGGCGGCGAAGGGGCCCTCTGGCCGTGACGGGTCGGCTTAGACGTCGTCGTCCGCGGCCGGCCCGCCTTCGTTCTCCCAGGACTCGAGCTTGGCCACCTTCTTGGTGCTGAACTTCTGCCGCACGCCGTAGCCGAGCGCACCCTCCTCCGGCAGGAAGAGCGCCCCGTAATGTTCCAGGGCACCGCGCAGGGCGGCGTTCTCCTCGTCGGAGAGGAAGCCGACGCCGCGCTCGAAGGACTTCACGGCCTCCTTGGGCAGCCCCGCCTTCGCGGCGATCGTCTTGGTGGAGACCTGGGTCAGGGCGCGCGCGGCGCGGGCCAGGTCCGGTTTCAGGGGGTTGTTCTCGCTCATGGCCCCATCGTGCCCTCCCGGGCCCCGCGGGGGAAGACTCAGGCGCCGCGCGGCGTCCAGCGCCGGGGCTAACGCGCCCGCGGATGCGAGGTCATGAACACCTCGCGCAGAGTGTCAACCGTGATCATCGTGTACACCTGCGTGGTCGTGACGGAGACGTGACCCAGCAGTTCCTGGACCACGCGGACATCGGCTCCGCCCTCGATGAGGTGGGTGGCGAAGGAGTGACGCAGGGTGTGCGGCCCCACGTCGGCGGTGATGCCCGCCTTGTCGGCGGCCGAGCGCATCAGGTTCCACGCCGATTGGCGCGAGAGCCGCGAGCCGCGCTGGTTCAGGAACAGCGCGGCGGTGCCGCGGCCCTTCGAGACCAGCACGGGCCGGGCCCGCACCAGATACGCGGAGAGCGCGCGGACGGCGTAGGAACCGAGCGGCACCACGCGCTCCTTGGACCCCTTGCCGAACAAGCGCACGACGGCGGGCCCGCCGTCCGCGCTCGGTTCCAGGTGGAGGTCGTCCACGTCGAGGCCCACGGCCTCGGACACGCGCGCGCCCGTGGCGTACAGGAACTCGAGCAGGGCGCGGTCACGCAGCGCGGCCGGGGTGTCGTCCTCGGTGCCCTCTCCCCCGGCGGCCTCGAGGAGCGCCTCGACCTGGGGCAGCGGCAGGGCCTTGGGCAGGCGCTGCCCGGCGGCCGGCGGGTGCACCTCGGAGCTCACGTCCTCGGCGGTGAGCCCCTCGAGGGCCCAGAAGCGGTGGGCGCCGCGCACCGCCACGACCACGCGGGCCGCAGAGCGGGCTGCCAGCACCGCCCCGCCGTCGGCGCCGTCGCCGAGCGCCGCGGCAAAACCCGTGACGTCGCGCGTGCTGACGTCGGCGGGGTCCACCACGCCGAGCGCGCGCAGGTACCGCTCATAGCGGGCTAGATCGCGCCCATACGCGGCCAGGGTGTTCGCTGCCAGGCCGCGCTCGATGCCCAGGTGACGCAGATAGCCCCCGACGGCGCGCGCGAGCGCATCGTCGGGGGCCTCCGAAGCGGGGGTGGGCTCAGCCAAACGGATCCTCGGTGCCCGGCACCACAAAGACCTCGCCCGGACCGCCCGCGGCGGGGCGCGCGTCCCACGGGGCGTCAGCCGGGCGCAGGCGGGAGAAGCCCGTGGAGACATTGGCGGCCAAGGCCAGAACACCGGCGACGGTCGTGGGGTTGCCCACGCGGCCGGAGAGCACGGCGTCGAGCGCCTCGTCCAGGCTCAGCCAGACGGCGGGCATGCCCGCCTCCTCCTCGGTGCGGTGGTGGCGCAGCTCCTCGGGTACCACCGAGAGATCGCGCGCGAGGTACACGCGGATGGCCTCGGAGGAGGAACCTGGCGAATTGAACAGGTCGACGAGCACGTTCCAGGTGGCCGCCGTGAGGTCGGCCTCCTCGTAGAGCTCGCGCTGGGCGCCGGTGAGCCCGGACTCACCCTCGACGTCGAGGAGTCCGGCCGGAACCTCCCAGAGCTCGCGGCGCACGGGCTGGCGGCGCTGACGCTGCAAGAGCACGCGCCCCTGATCGTCCATGGCCACGACGCCCACGGCACCGGGATGTTCCATGAAGTCCCGGGAGATCACACCCTCATGATCCGGGAGCGTGAAGCCCTCGCGGACGATGTCCCAGATGTGGCCTGAAAAGACGACGTCGCGGGACACCGCGCCCGCCTCCACGGGCAGATCGGCGATCTGCCCCGCCGCCTGCTGAGGCGAGCCGGAAGCGGAGCCGTGCCCCGCGACGTCGTTCATCACTTGGCCTGGTAGCCCAGCGCGGCCTCAACGAGGCCGGCGAACAGGGCGTTCGGGCGCGTGGGACGCGAGCCCAGCTCGGGGTGCGCCTGCGTGGAGACGTAGTAGGGGTGCACCTCGCGGGGCAGCTCCACGTACTCCACCAGCTTGCCGTCGGGCGACGTGCCGGAGATGACCAGTCCGGCCTCCTCGAGCGTGTCGCGGTAGGCGTTGTTCACCTCGTAGCGGTGGCGGTGACGCTCGGAGGCCTCGGTGGCGCCGTAGGTCTCCGCGACCACGGAGCCCTCCTTGAGCTTGGCCGGGTACAGGCCCAGGCGCATGGTGCCGCCCAGGTCGCCCTTGCCGTCAACGATGTTCTCCTGCTCGGCCATCGTGGAGATGACCGGCACGGTGGACTCGGGATCGAACTCGGTCGAGGACGCGCCCTCGAGGCCGGCCACGTTGCGGGCGTACTCGATGACCATGGACTGCAGGCCGAGGCACAGGCCCAGGGTCGGCAGGCCGGTGGTGCGGGCGTGGCGCAGGGCGCCGAGCTTGCCCTCGAGGCCGCGGATGCCGAAGCCGCCGGGCACGCAGATCGCCGAGACGCCGGCGAGGGCCTTCTTGGCACCCTCCTCCGTGGCGCACTCGTCCGAGCGCACCCAGCGGATCTTGACGCGGGTCTCGTTGGCGAAGCCGCCGGCGCGCAGGGCCTCGGTCACGGAGAGGTAGGCGTCGGGCAGGTCGATGTACTTACCGACCAGGGCAACCTCGACCTCGTGCTTGGGCTGGTGCACGGCCTTGAGCAGCTTGTTCCACTTGGTCCAGTCCACGTCCTGGAACTTCAGGCCGAGGTGCTGCACGATGTACGCGTCCAGGCCCTGGGCGTGGATGGTCACCGGGATGTCGTAGATGCTCGGGGCATCCGCACAGTTGATGACGGCCTCGGGATCGACGTCGCACGTGCGGCCGATCTTGTTGCGCATCTCCATGGGGATCTCGCGATCCGAGCGGATGACGAGCGCATCGGGCTGGATGCCGATGGAGCGCAGCGCGGCAACGGAGTGCTGCGTGGGCTTGGTCTTCAGCTCGTGGCTGGGGCCGATGTAGGGCACCAGGGAGACGTGAACGAAGAAGACGTTGCCGCGGCCGATGTCCTGGCGGACCTGGCGGGCGGACTCGAGGAAGGGCTGCGACTCGATGTCGCCGACCGTGCCACCGATCTCGGTGATGATGACGTCGGGGGCGGACTTGCCGGCGCCCGGCTCGGTCGCGGGCAGGCGCATGCGGCGCTTGATCTCGTCCGTGATGTGCGGGATGACCTGCACGGTGTCGCCGAGGTAGTCGCCGCGGCGCTCCTTCTCGATGACCGTGGAGTAGACCTGGCCCGTCGTCACGTTGGCGTTGCCCGCGAGGTTCTCGTCGAGGAAGCGCTCGTAGTGTCCGATGTCGAGGTCCGTCTCAGCGCCGTCGTCGGTCACGAAGACCTCGCCGTGCTGGAAGGGGTTCATCGTTCCCGGATCCACGTTGAGGTAGGGATCCAGCTTCTGCATCGTCACGGACAGGCCGCGCGAGCGAAGAAGGTTACCGAGAGAGGAGGCAGTCAGTCCCTTACCCAGGGAGGACGCCACACCGCCGGTGACGAAGATGTGCTTGGTGGTCTCGTTGGACCGCTGGCCTGTGAAAGATCGTTGCACCACGGGACTTCATCCTAGCATCGAGATCGGGTTTGAGAAGAGTACGGGTGGGGTGAGAAGCCCCTCCTTGGGCGGCGCGTGCCTCAGAGGCACGACGGCGCCCGCATGGCTTGGGCGGGCGCGCTCAGGAACGCTGGCGCGCCTCGCGCGCGCCATCCTCGAGGAGTTCCTTGGCGTGGGCGCGCGCCGCCTCGGAATCGGCCTGGCCGGCCAGCATCCTTGCGAGTTCGGTGATGCGTCCCTCGGTGTCCAAGGTCACCACGTCGGAGGTCGTGAATCCGGACTGCCCCTCGCCGTGCGCCGTCTTGGTGACGTTGAGGTGGCGGTCGGCGAAGGCGGCGACCTGCGGCAGGTGCGTCACGACGACAACCTGCACGTGCCTGGCCAGCCGGGCCAGGCGGCGGCCGATCTCCACGGCCGCCTCGCCGCCCACGCCGGAGTCCACCTCGTCAAAAACGAAGGTGGGCACGGGGTCCACTTCGGCGAGCACCACCTCGAGCGCCAGCATGACGCGAGAGAGCTCGCCGCCCGAGGCGCCCTTGCCCAGCGGGCGCGGGTCCGCGCCGGGGTGCGGCGCCAGCAGGAAGGTGATCTCGTCGGCGCCGTGCGCAGCCGGCTCGCTCGGCGCGACGTCGATCTTGAGGCGCGCCTGCGGCATGGCCAGGGCGTGCAACTCCTCGTCCACGCGTCCCGTGAGGGTGGAGGCCGCGGCCGCGCGCAGGGCGTGCAGCGCGTTGGCCTTCTCCAAGAGCAGGGCCTCGAGCTGGCGCACCTGCTCGGTGAGCGCCTCGAGGCGGGCCGGATCGTCCTGGAGGCCCGCGAGGCGTTCGCGGGCCGTCTCGGCCCAGGCGAGCACCTCGTCAATGGTGGGGGCAAAGCGGCGCTGGAGCCCGGCCAGATCAGCGCGGCGTTCCTCCACGGCCGCGAGCTCGGCCGGGCCGTCGGAGTCGAGGGACTCCGCGTACCCGGCGAGCTCCACGGCGACGTCGGCCAGGATGTAGCCGACCTCGCGGAGGCGGGCCGTCTGCTCGGCCAGGGCCGGATCGTCGGCGTCCACTGCCTCAAGCGCGCGCTTGGCGGCGTCGACGAGGGTCACGGCGTCGGTGGACTCCCCCACCTCGTCGCCGGCCAGGGCCGCGTGTGCGAGCATGGCGCCCTCGCGCAGCTCCTCGACGTGGGCGAGGCGCTGCGCGCGCGTGGCGAGCTCCTCGTCCTCGCCCGGCTGCGGCTCGACGCGGTCGATCTCCTCGAGCGCCGACTGCAGGGTTTCGGCCTCGAGCGCGCGTTCGCGCCCACGCTCCTGGATGTCCTGCAACTCCGCACTCGCGGCCCGCAGGCGGGAGAAGACGTCCTGGTACTCCCCCAGGGCGGCGGCGAGCTCGGTGCCGCCAAAGGCGTCGAGGGCCGCGCGCTGTTCGGCGGCGCCGCGCAGGCGCAGCTGGTCCGATTGGCCGTGCACCGCAACGAGCTTCTCGCCGATCCGGCCCAGGGTGGAGACGGGAACGGAGCGGCCGCCCGCGTGGGCGCGGCCGCGGCCCTCCGAGGACACCGTCCTGGAGAGGTACAGCACCGACTTCTCGCCGTCCTCGTCCAGCTCCGCGCCGGACTCGACGGCCTCGACCAAGGCCGGCGAAGCGGCGTCGTCGAGCACCGTGGCCTCCACGACGGCGCGATCCGCGCCGCGCCTGACCATGCCGGCGTCGGCCCGGCGCCCCGTGAGGAGGCCGAGGGCCGTGACGACCATCGTCTTGCCTGCACCGGTCTCGCCCGTGACCACGGTGTAGCCGGGGCCGAGCGGGAGCTCGGCGTCCTGGATGCCGCCGAGCGGCAGCTCCGCCTCGTCGATGACGCCGAGGGAGCGGATGCGCAGTGACTCGATCATCTAGCCACGCTCCCCGGGCTGGGGAAGGAAGGGTTCGTTGTTGCGCGGGGGCTCCACTGGCGTCACGTTGCCGACCACCGGGATCTCGGTGGTCAGCGGGGCAGCGGGCTCCACGGGGCCGCGCCAGCCCATGATGGGCAGCTGGAACTTGCGCACCAGACGCTCGCTGAAGGGCGTGGTGGTCAGGCGCGCCAGGCGCACTGGGTGCTCGCTGCGCGTCGCCTCGACGCGGGAGCCCGGCGGCAGATCCACCATGCGGCGCCCGTCGCACCAGAGCACTCCGCGGGCGTCGGTGCGGGTGATGAGTTCGACCGCCATGGTGGAGGTGGGCGCCACCACGAGCGGGCGCGCAAAGAGGGCGTGGGCGGAGATAGGGGCCATGACGAGCGCCTCCACCTCGGGCCAGACCACGGGGCCGCCGGCGGAGAACGCGTAGGCCGTGGAGCCGGTGGGCGTGGCCATGACGACGCCGTCGCAGCCGAAGGTGGAGATGGGGCGGGCGTCGACCTCGACGACCACCTCGACCATGCGCTCGCGGTCGGCCTTCTCCACGGCGGCCTCGTTGAGCGCCCAGGTGCGGGCCGTGCGCCGGCCGTTGTGCCAGACCTGCACGTCCATGGTCAGGCGCTCCTCGACCGTGTAGGAGCGTTCAACGATGGCGTCCACGGTGGCGGACAGGTCGGCGCGGTCGCTCTCGGCCAGGAAGCCAACGTGGCCCAGGTTCACGCCGAGCAGCGGGACGCCCGCCGCGCGCACGAGCTCGGCGCTGCGCAGGATGGTGCCGTCGCCGCCCAGGACCATGCCCAGCTCGATGTCGGAGAGCTGGACGTCTTGCCCGAGGATCTCCACGTCCAGCTGGTCACCCGAGGCGCCGGCACGGATCTGCGCCGCCTCGTCCGCCCGCATGACGGGCGCCAGGCCGGCCCGTCGCAGGTAGCGCCCGGCCTCGAGTGCGGCGTTCACCGCCTCGTCGCGCCCGGTGTGGGTCAAGACGAGGATCCGTCTCATGCGTCCGCCTTCCTAGCCTGTGCTGGCCCTCGCACGCGAGTGCGCGCGGGGCCGGACGGGTTCAACGATAGTCAACCGCGTCCAGCATGACGCCAAGGGGCGACGCCGCGTCGCCGGCGGGAGGCGTTGACGGGGCCGGATCGGCGGGCTTGAGCAGGCGCACGAAGAATTCGGCGTTGCCGTCCTGGCCCGCCAGCTGGCTGCGGCCGATGCCGCGCGGCTCCAGGCCAGCCGCCCGGGCCGCGCTTAGCACGGCCTCGACCGCCTCGCGGCGCTGCAGCGGCGAGGAGACGACGCCGGTGCGGGAGAGCTTCTCGCGGCCCACCTCGAACTGGGGCTTGACCATGAGCAGGGCCTCGCCGCCGGGGCGCAGGACGCTGGCCAGCGGGGCCACCACGAGGGTCAGGGAGATGAAGGACAGATCGCCCACGACGAGGTCGACGCCTCCGTCCACGAAGTCGGCGGTGAGGGCGCGCACGTTGACGCCCTCGTGGTTGCGGACCCGCGGGTCCGCGGCGATGTCGGGGTGGAGCTGGTCGTGGCCCACGTCGACGGCGTGGACGAGCCGGGCCCCGCGCTCCAGGAGGACCTGGGTGAAGCCTCCCGTCGAGGCGCCGGCATCGAGGCAGAGCGCGCCGCGCGGGTCCACATCGGAAAAGGTGTCGAGGGCGCCGAGCAGCTTGTGCGCCGCGCGGCCGACCCAGTGGTCCGCCTCGTCGCTCGCGACGCTCAGCTCCTGGCCGGCCGCCACGGCCTGGGAGGCCCTCGTGATCACGGCGCCGTCGAGGCTCACGCGGCCGGCCGCGACGGCCTTGGCGGCGCGGGTGCGCGACGGGAACAGGCCCGCCTTGACGAGCGCGACGTCGAGCCGGTCCGGCTCGCTGAGCAGGATGCCGCTCACGCGCCCTCCTCCAGGGATGCGGTCAGGGACTCCAGGACGCTGGCGAAGCGCTCCGGCAGGTCGGCCGGGGCGAGCTCGTCCAGGTCCCGGAGGGGGGCCAGCACTTCTTCCGCGTCGAGCGCGGAGGGCGCGGCGGCCCCAGCGGGGGGCGCCGGGCGCGGCCCAGGAACGGGCGCGCTCACGCGCCCTGCCCTGCCGTGGTCAGCGCGGGGGCCGTCAGGAGCTCCGCGAGGGAGGGCACGACGACGTCGGGCCGCTGGGCCTCGGGGGCCGCTGCGGCGTCCGCGCTCGTGTGCACCCCGGTCAGGACGAGTGCCGAGGTGAAGCCGGCGGCGTTGCCGCCGGCCACATCGGTGTCGAGCCGGTCCCCCACCATCATGGGGCGCTTGGCCCCGAGGGATGCGGCGGCGAGCAGCATGAGCGCAGGCTCCGGTTTGCCCGCCACGAGCGGCTCGACATCCACAGCGTTGCGGACGGCGGCCACGAGCGATCCGTTGCCGGGGGCGATGCCCTCGGCGCGAGGGATCGTCGAATCGGTGTTGGTCGCGACCCAGCGCGCGCCGCGGTGGATGGCGAAGGCCGCAGCGGCCAGGTCCGACCAGCCGAGCCCCGGATCGAAGCCCTGGATGACGTAGTCGGGCTGCGCCTCGGAGTTGACCTCCACCAGGCTGAAGCCGGCCGCGAGGACCTCCTCGCGCAGCGTGGCCGCACCGATCACCATGGCGGTGGGTGCGCTCACGCCACGCTCCCGAGCGTCGGCGGCGGCCAGCCGGGCCCCGGCCTTGGCCGAACCGAACACGTGCTCCGCGTCGGTGTCGATGCCGAGCGAACGCAGGTGCTCCGCCACCGCCTCGACGGGACGCGAGGCATTGTTGGTGACAAAACCGACGGCGATCCCCGCGGCCTGCGCCGCGGCGATGGCCTCGACCGCGCCCGGAATGGCGGCCGGGCCGGCGTAGATCACGCCGTCCAGGTCGCACAGGAGCGCGTCATGGCCCGCCAGCGGTGCGCCCGCGGGGATCGCCGTCTGGGTCACTTGCGCTCGTCCCCAGCGTCCAGCACGTCCGGGGAGAAGCCCTCCTCGGCCGAGTCCTCGTCGTCATGATCGCCGCCCGTCAGGGCGTCCTCGTCGTCGTCGAGCTCCTCGCCCTCACCGTAGGTATCGGTGAGCGGGTCGGCGAAGCCCTCGGGCAGCAGGTCGCCGTCCTCGTCCTCGCCGGCGGGGGCGAGCTCGCGCACGCCGTCCTCGGCATCGACGTTGGCCTCGGGGGCGCCGAAGCCGGCGGCCACGGAAGCGGCCGGCAGATCGGCGTCGCCCTGACCCTGCAGGTCCACACCGTCCTCGTCGTCCTCATCGGAGGCGCCCAGGTCGACGATCTCGGGCTCCTCGCCCAGATCCAGGCCGAGCGCGCGCTCGGCCACGGCGATGCGGGAGCGCCAGTCGGCGGACTCCTCGTCACGGCCGGCGGCCTCGAGGGCGTCGGCGTAGGCCTCGAAGAGACGCGGGGAGAAGGAGAAGGCGCGGTTGCGGTCCAGCCCCTTGATCTCCAGGGCCTTGACGGCGGAATCGGCATCCTCGGCGTCGAGGAACAGGCCGGCCTTGACGATGGCCACCTCGACGGCGGCGGCACCGGTGAGGGCCTGGGCCTCCGGGGAATTCACGGTCTCCATGGCCTTCTCGGGGCGGCCCAGGGCGCGCTCGCAATCGGCCATGATGGCGAGGTGATCGTCCACGCCGGAGATGCGGCGGAAGGTGCGCAGCTCGCGCAGCGCCTCATGGAAGTCGCCGGCGGCGTAGGCCGTCAGGCCCACGGCCTCGCGGACCAGACCGACGCGGCCACCGCGACGGCTGGCCGCCTGCGCGTGGGACAGCGCCAACGCGGGGTCGACATCGATGTAGCGGGCGGCCATGACAAGGTGCTTGGCGACCCACGGGCGGTTGCGCTCGTCGAGGTACTGCAGCTCGCGCTGCACGGTCTTGTCCAGCTCGGTGCCGTCGACGTCCTTGTCGATGTCCGGGGACTTCTCGCGCCCCTCGCGGTTGGCGGCGCGCACGTCGCCACCGGAGCGCTCGTTCAGATCGCGGACGGGCCCGCGGCCCTTGCCACCGCGGTCGCCACGGTCGCCACGGTCGTCGCGACGGAAGCCACCCTCGCGACGGTCACCGCCCTGACGGCGGTCGCCGCGATCCTGACGCGACCCACGGTCGTCGGAGCGACGCTCCCCGCGGAAGCCGCCCTCGCGGCGGTCGCCGCCGCGGTTGTCGCGATCGTCGCGACGGAAGCCACCGTCCCGGCGATCCCCGCCCTGACGGCGGTCACCACTGAAACCACCCTCACGACGATCCCCACGGTCCTGACGCGGGCCGCGATCGTCCGAACGGCGGTCGCCGCCGAAACCGCGGTTGTCGCGGTCATCGCGGCGACGCTCGCCGCCAAAGCCACCCTCGCGGCGACCCCCGCCGAAGCCGCCCTGGCGGCGGCCGCCGCCGCGGTCGTTGCCGTCGTCACGGCGGTAACCGCCCTCACGACGATCGCCACCGAAACCACGGTTATCGCGATCGTCGCGACGACGATCGTCGCCGAAACCACCCTCGCGACGATCCCCGCCGCGGAAATCACGGTCGTCGCGACGACGGTCGCCGCCCCGGAAGCCACCCTCGCGACGGTCCCCGCCGCGGAAGCCACCCTGGCCACGATCGTTGCGGTCATCGCGACGGAAGCCGCCCTCGCGACGCTCGCCACCGAAGCCGCCCTGGCGGCGGTCGCCGCCGCGGTTGTCACGGTCATCACGGCGGAAGCCGCCCTCACGACGCTCGCCACCGAAACCACGGTTGTCACGGTCGTCGCGACGACGGTCGCCGCCCCGGAAGCCACCCTCGCGACGGTCCTCGCCGCGGAAGCCACCCTGGCCACGATCGTTGCGGTCATCGCGACGGAAGCCACCCTCGCGACGCTCGCCGCCCTGGCGGCGGTCGCCACCGAAACCACCCTCGCGACGATTCCCGCCACGGTTGTCGCGATCATCGCGGCTGAAACCGCCCTCACGACGATTCCCACCGAAACCACCCTGGCGGCGGTCGCCACCACGGTCATCGCGGCGACGGTCCCCGCCCTGGAAACCACCCTCGCGGCCGCCTTGGCCGGAGCTACGACGATCCCCGGATCCGTACGACGGACGATCCGAACGACGCGGGCCCTTGCCCTCTTGGTGGTTTGCCACGATGACCTCTCTGAAGTTCTTCTCCGCGCGGCTGCACAGGTTGCACAGTCCCGAGCCTCACCCGTGTGGGCGGCCCGAGGGCGCGAACTACCATTCTACCGCCCCGGTGAGTCGGAAAGGCGGGCCTGGAATGTGGGCTTCGCCCCGCCCGCACTGCCTGAGCCCCAGCACCTTGCCCCTCCCCCTGATCGGAGTGGGAAATGTCGTCCGAACGCCGCTTTCGACAACATCTGGCACTCCGATCCGGTGGGAGGAAGGACGTCGGCCGGCGCAGCCACTCCCGCGGCCTTGGGATCGGAGCGGGTTTGGTACGGTTCCGGGCCATGGAGTGCACGAAACTCACTCCGATGATGGGTTGTGGCTACAGGGGCACGACGGCGCGTGGCCGGCTTGGGTCCCGGCCGGTAGCCCCAGGCACGGGGCAGCCGCGTTGCCGCTACTACCGATGCCGGCGCCCTGCCCCTGTGCTTTCCCCTCCCCCGATCGGAGTGCGAAATGTCGTCGGGGGGCGGCTTTGGGCGGCATCTGGCACTCCAATCCGGTGAAGGTGGGACGGGGCCGGCCGTCAGTGAGCCGGCTATCACTGTTGCGCGAACAGCTTGGGGATCGGAGTGGGTTTGGTACGGTTCCGGGCCCGGGAGTGTGCGGAATCCAGGCCGGTTCTTTGGGTTGTTGACGTGAGGAAGGCCCCGCGCCTCTCCACCGTGTGTTGGTGGGGGCTGCGGGGCCTTCTTCGTGTGGTTGTGTCCGGCGGCGTCCTACTCT
>NZ_QQXK01000090.1 GCF_003575975.1 Galactobacter valiniphilus
GAGGTGGTCGTGCGCGTCCGGGAGCTTGTCGTCGACGTAGTCCAGGAGTCGGTCGAACTGCGCGTGGACGCTATCGGGGCTCTTCGGACATTCGGTGGGGGGTCATGGGGTGAGTCCGCCGGCGGCGAGGAGCATGCGGAGCCGGTAGTTGTGCTGGTTGCGGAAGCCGCGGGCGAGGCGGCGGTGAAGCTCGATGATCCCGTTCACGGCCTCAGTTCCGCCGTTCGATGATCGTCCGGTCGTGAAGTAGGCCAGGAACGCAGCCCGCCAGCGGCGGAGGGTGCGGCCAAGGCGGGCGATCTCGGGGATCGGGCAGGTGTGGAATGTGTCGACGACCTTCTCGGCGATTCGCCGCCCCTCGGCGAGGTCCTTCTGGTGGTAGGCGGAACGCAGTTGCTGGGCGCACTGCCACGCGACGAACACCTC
>NZ_QQXK01000091.1 GCF_003575975.1 Galactobacter valiniphilus
GCGCGGGCGTGAGTAGCGTAGGACACGAGGACCTCCGTGGATCGAGTGAGTGTGGTAACCCACATCGATACCGGAGGCCCTCACCTCATCCCGTCACGCCACGCTGACCACAACCACCGTGGGAAGAACACCTAGCGGGTTCACGACGCTCACCCTGTCCTGCTATCTTTGCTGGCGAAGCCCGGTTTGGTAAGCCAGTGTTTCTGCGCTGTGGAAGTGGCATTTCGAGCGCAATCGACGGCCTGGCAGGGGCCGCAGGAGTGTCCCAGACCCCACCGGTTTGGGGCACTCCATTTTTCTGCGTGGACCGCCTTGGTACGATCATGGGGACACACCCCCACGTGTGATGGCGCTCATCGAAATTCCCCAGAGTTGCTCATCGGAATTCCTCAGGTCGCGTGGTCAGGTTAGCGCAGGTTC
>NZ_QQXK01000092.1 GCF_003575975.1 Galactobacter valiniphilus
GGCGCCGGCTGGAACGTCATCAAGGTCGTCTGGGGCCGCGAGTGGGACTCGCTGCTGGCCAAGGACGACGAGGGCGCGCTCGTGGACATCATGAACTCCACGCCGGATGGCGACTACCAGACCTACAAGGCCGAGTCCGGCGCCTTCGTGCGTGAGCACTTCTTCGGCAAGGACCCGCGCACCAAGGACATGGTCGCGGACCTCTCCGACGCCGACATCTGGAACCTCAAGCGCGGCGGCCACGACTACAACAAGGTCTACGCGGCCTACAAGGCTGCCTCCGAGCACACGGGTCAGCCGACCGTCATCCTGGCGCAGACCGTCAAGGGATACGGCCTGGGCACGCACTTCGAGGGCCGCAACGCGACCCACCAGATGAAGAAGCTGACCCTGGATGACCTCAAGGC
>NZ_QQXK01000093.1 GCF_003575975.1 Galactobacter valiniphilus
AGAGTAGGACGCCGCCGGACACAACCACACGAAGAAGGCCCCGCAGCCCCCACCAACACACGGTGGAGAGGCGCGGGGCCTTCCTCACGTCAACAACCACACACCCACCCAGGCCCAGCCCCCGGCCAGCCAGCCCGGTCCCGCCGGCCACCCGCCGTCGACCCCCAACCCCTCAAGAATCGGAGTGGGTTCCGTACACTCCAGGGCGCAGAACCGTACCAAACCCACTCCGATCCCCAAGGGGACAGCAGCACCAGCAGGTGACGTCGGCTAGCTCCCCTCACCGGATCGGAGTGCCAACTGATGGCGCTCATCGAAATTCCCCAGAGTTGCTCATCGGAATTCCTCAGGTCGCGTGGTCAGGTTAGCGCAGGTTCG
>NZ_QQXK01000094.1 GCF_003575975.1 Galactobacter valiniphilus
GCTACCTCAGCGACGTTCCACCCGCCGAGTTCGAGCAGACGTTCTATGCTGGCCAAACCACCACCGATCAACTGGTGGGAATCAAATAGCGCGAGTCTCCATCAGACCCAGGGCGCTTCAACTCCTCGGCAGACACCCGATGTGACAACATCGCCACAACAAGCATCCGATGCATCTTCACCGGCTACACGCCATCGGTGTACTTCTCTGCCAAGGCCGCTCCCCGCCTCACCGCGCACATCACCAAAGCCCAACAGAGCGGTCTGCCCAAGCTCCTCTCCAGAGCAACAGAAGTTGAGTCCCGCATAGTGGTGTAGCGCGCGGTGGTCCGGCTCGTCGTTGCTGACGTAGACGCGGTCACCGTGTGAT
>NZ_QQXK01000095.1 GCF_003575975.1 Galactobacter valiniphilus
CGACAGCATCCTCGGACTCAGCGCCTGACCCCACACATCGAAGGACCGAGCGCTACACCACTACCGGGGACTTGACCGCAACAGAGACCACGACGAAGAACAACAGACGCGTGGCATGCCAGTCGACCTTTGTGAAGAAGTACGCCAAGAAGGGCGAGTCCTGCGACGAGTACCCCTTTGCCAGCACGAACCAAGGTGCTGCAGCAGGTAACAATGCCCGGCGAGTCCCTGACGGCGCTCACTGAAATTCCTCGGTTCTGCTCATCGAAATTCCCCACTCTGGGTCGCTCCGCCGCATGAGGCGGG
>NZ_QQXK01000096.1 GCF_003575975.1 Galactobacter valiniphilus
CAATCATCACCGACCCCACACCGGCATCGGAGGCCTCTCACCCATCGATCGCGTCCACAACGTCAGTGGGAAGAACACCTAGGCCGTGTTGCTAAAGGTGCTGGTGAGCCAGTGGATTGTCGCGGCGAGGCAGAGGCCGGCGTGGTAGTTGCGGGCGGTCTTGTCTGAGCGCATCGCGATCCCGCGCCATTGCTTGAGCTTGTTGAAGCACCGCTCGACGACGTTGCGGCCGCGGTAGCGGACCCGCTGCTGGTCACCGAAGTCGA
>NZ_QQXK01000097.1 GCF_003575975.1 Galactobacter valiniphilus
CCGCTCGATCAGGTCGGGGAAGCGGCGTCCGGACTGGTCCGGGATCGTGGTCCTCACCCGTCGACGCAGCCGGATCCTCGCGAGCTGGTGTTCCCGCATCACCCGGGCGACGCGCTTGTGATTCACCCGCCTGGCCGCCGCGACGCCGTCGTTGAGGTCGGCGGTGATCCGCGGCGCCCCATAGGGGCTCTTCACTATGGATTTCGTGGACCAGATGGTCTGACTCTTTGAAGGATGTGGCGGCCCCTGCCCAGCGGGCG
>NZ_QQXK01000098.1 GCF_003575975.1 Galactobacter valiniphilus
TGAAGCACGTCGAGGTCCTCGTGAAGATCAGGGAGTTAGCGCTTCTGATCCTCGGGGACCTCGACCCCTACCCGCCGAACCTCACCCGGCGCGCCCTACCCCCACCGAATGTCCGAAGAGCCCCGAAAGGGTACGGAACCCACTCCGGTTCTGTGGGTTGTTAACGTGAGGAAGGTCCCGCGCCTCTCCACCGTGTGTTGGTGGGGGCTGCGGGGCCTTCTTCGTGTGGTTGTGTCCGGCGGCGTCCTACTCT
>NZ_QQXK01000099.1 GCF_003575975.1 Galactobacter valiniphilus
CCGATACCGCGAACCCGTCGACTTCATCTCATCAGCATCCCGCGAGCCTCACCCGACATATGGGAGACACGCCCTAGAACGGTCGTTCCCATCCAAGCGCGAAGGTCCCCGCAGAAATCTGTGGGGACCTTCATGTCTGAGGAGACCGCATCGCTTGTGCACGGCGTCCATAGGGACTGCTGCACGGATTGAGACAGTTGGGGTTAGGCCGCTTGGGCGGCTGGTGGGTTCATGATGAGTTCGAATT
>NZ_QQXK01000009.1 GCF_003575975.1 Galactobacter valiniphilus
AGGGCCTCGACGTCCCTCACCCCGCAGCCCAACTCACACCGGCGCGCCGCTCACCCCCACCGCAAGTAGGAAGAGCCGCATTCACTGCACGCTTCTTCGAGCTGCTTCCCGGATGCAAGTTGTCGTATTTGCCGACGCACACGATGATGCTGACCCTGGATGTCGCGCGCATGCTCGTTGCCGCGGCGGGTGCCCTGTTCGTTGCTGCAGAGATGACGAACTCTCCCGGAGTCAGTTTTACGTTGGCCGCAGATGCCAGTTGCTTGGCGGACGGCGCGGCCACGTGCTTACTGAGGACCGTTGTCGCCTGGGCGGTCGTTGCTCCAGCGGGCGCGGCACCAAGGCTGAGCAGCATGCCCAAGGCCAATGCGGTGGCAAGAATTCCGGCTCGTTTCTTCATGATTCCTCCAGTGGAAAGTTGACGACGCGGGCACCATAGCAAGTTAACTAACATCGTTCTATAACAGTTCTACAACCTAGGATGCCCGGCATGGACAACGGATGGGTGCGCAATGCGGCATCGTGGCTGGAGCGGGCGACGACGGATCGATTCGGGCGGCTCTACCCGGCCAGGGTCGCGATCTTGCCTCCGGGAACGCAGCAGGTCGACGATCCGGAGCTACCGTTTTCGGCCGGCAACCCGAACGACGAGCGAATGTCGGACGAGCAGGTGGCGCTCCTGAGTCGCTTGTTGCTTTCCGTCGGCGGGGCGGGGCAGGCGGTCACGGCTGCCCTGTACGCGGGCTTCCTCCGGGCCGACGAGCTACCGCGAGAGCGGGACGGAAGCCAGTGGGATCCCGCGTGGATGGACGTCTACTCCCTGCGCTTCGCGGTGGTTCAAGGGGCGCTCGGGGAGCTGATTCCAGCAAGCAGCCTCGAGCGCTGGGGCCCCTGGATAGAGCTGAGCTATCTGTGGGCCGACGACGGCTCCTGGGGCCTGACCTCGCCACCCGACCTCGCCTTCAGCCAGCTGGGCGGGAGCGAGGAGCTGATCGCCAGCGCGCTCGCGACGCCCGGGCTTCACGCCGTGCCCTGGCCCGAGTAGTCGGCCGTTCAGGCCGCTGCAGCGGCGGCCCGCTCGAGCCGGCCCAGGTGTTCCATCCAGCCGTCGCGGTGCTCGCCGTGCAGGCGCGCGCCGTCGGCGAGGGCGCTGAATCCGGATTCGACGAGGAAGAGCTGGGTGCCGTGGGTGGCCGGGGTGAGGACGAATTCGACGGTCAGCGGCGCCTCCCAGCCGTCATCGATCCAGTCGAAGCCGAGTCGGCGGTCGGGGTCGGCCAGGGTCACGGTCCCGCTCGACTCGTGCGTCACGCCGGCATGGTCAACCCACGTTTCATGCAGCACGGCCCCGGCATGGGGCTCGAAGCGCATGTTGCTCCACCAGCGCGCCCGCCCGGTCGTGAGCGCGTGCCACACGCGTTCCGGGGTGGAGGACAGCGTGACGCTGAGCGTGATCTGGTCGGGGCACGTGGCGGTGGAAACCATCCGAGCAGTCCATCACTTGAGGCCGCGCTTGAAAAGAGAGGGATGGGTCGATGCACTGTGATCACGCGGATTCTTCTTCAAAGTCTGGACGGTTCGTCGGCGCGTCGCGCGGCGTGGTGTGCCTGGTTTGTGAACGGCGTGAGGGAAAGTTCCCGGCGCCGCGATGCCGGGCCGGGAGCTGACCCTCCAGCGCCAGCGCCTCGGCGCTGGCGGTGGCCACCTCACGCTCCCGGTGTGCGTCCCACGGCAGGGGAGCGCCGTGGCCGGGGATGGCCTCGGCGAGCGTGTCGCGCCAGCCCGCGGCCCACCGCTCGGGGAAGCAGGTCTCGAGGAGCTCGAGCATGATCGGCACGCCCGTGGACGCGCCGGGGGACGCACCCAGGAGGCCGGAGACGGACCCGTCGGCGGAGGTGACGAGCTCTGTGCCCTGGCGCAGCTCGCCCGCCACGCCCCGGCCCGGCGCCACGAGCTGGGCGCGCTGGCCAGCGGGGATGAGCTCCCACTGGGCGTCCTTGGCCTCGGGGTAGTAGCGGAGCAGGGCCGCGAGCTTCTTGGAGCGCGGCTTGAGCAGCTCGGAGACGAGGTGGCGGATGAGCGGCACGTTGCGGACCGCGGCCGAGGCGACGGTCTTGAGGTTGCCCCAGCGCACGGTGGAGAAGAAGTCGCCCCAGCTGCCGGCCTTGAGCAGCTTGGTGGAAAAGGTGGTGTAGGGGCCAAACATGAGGGCGCCCGCGCCGTCCACGACGCGGGCGTCGAGGTGCTGGACCGACATGGGCGGGGCGCCGATCTCGGCCTGGCCATAGACCTTGGCTCGGTGCTTGGCGACGACCTCCGGGTCGGTGCAGCGCAGGAACGCGGCGCCCACCGGGAGCACGCCGTAGCCCTTCACCTCGTCGATGCCCGTGGCTTGGAGCAGGCGCAGCGCCATGCCGCCGGCGCCGACAAACACGTGCTTGGCGCGCCATTGGCGCGTGGCACCCGTGGCGAGGTCGCGCGCCGTCACGAGCCACCCGCCGTCGGGCGTCGTGGTCACCTCGGTGACCTTGGTTCCGGTGTGGAGCGAGCCGGCCGGGAGCATCGCGAGCATGGAGCGAGTGAGCGCGCCGAAGTCCACGTCGGTGCCGAAGGGGTGGCGCGTGGCGGCGACGCGCTCGCCGGGGGCGCGGCCGGCCATGGTGAGCGGCGCCCAGCCCGCGATGGTCGCGGGGTCCTCGCTGTGCTCGAGGCCCTCGAAGAGCGGGTCCTCACAGAGGGTGGCGTGGCGCGCGGCGAGGTAGTCGGCGTCGGTCTCGCCGAAGACGAGGTCCATGTGCGCCGTGGTGTGGATGAAGTCGCCCGGCGTGAGGCTGCCCCGGCGCGCCAGATGCGCCCACCATCCGCGGGTC
Organism: Galactobacter valiniphilus; assembly: GCF_003575975.1. Classification (GTDB taxonomy): domain Bacteria; phylum Actinomycetota; class Actinomycetes; order Actinomycetales; family Micrococcaceae; genus Galactobacter; species Galactobacter valiniphilus. Next base: position 2,871 of record NZ_QQXK01000009.1, read on the forward strand.
AGATGGAACTGGCGCACGATGTCGGCGGCCTTGACGCCGTTGGCCGGATCCGGCATGTAGTTCAGCTCGCAGTAGCCGCTGTGGCCGGTGCCGGCGTTGTTCCACGGGTCGCTGGACTCGGTGCCGGGCTGCGCCTGGCGCTCGAGGACCGTGATGCTGAGGCTCGGGTCCAGGGTGGTGAGCATGGAGGCGAGGGTCGCCGACATGATGCCGGCGCCGATAAGCACGACGTCGGTGGGCTGGGCTTCGCTGCTGGGAGCGCTCATGAGGGTCCTCGGCTTCGTTGACGGGGTGGGTGATGCTCGCTTCCCTCATGGTGGGCGTTCGTCATTTGTGCCGTCCAATGAACGATCGTCTGGTTATGATCCGTTCATGGAACAGTGGACGGTTCGTCTTGCGCCGCACCTGCGCGCGTTGGTGGAGCTCGACTCGGCCGGCGGGCATATGCGGCAGGCCGCCTCGGAGCTCGGGATTCCCCAGAGCTCCATGTCGCGGCGCATCAAGACGCTGGAGGACGAACTGGGCGTGCCGCTGCTGATCCACGAGGGGCGGACCGTGCGGTTGTCGGATCCGGCGGTGGAACTGGTGCGGCGCGTGCGCGGGCCGCTTCGGCAGGTGGACGAGGCGCTCGCCGGGGCCGTGGCCGGGGTGGACGCGGCGCACGGGACGGTGCGCTTTGGCTTCCCGCTGACGCTCGGTGCCGCGCGCACCGCTGACCTCTTGGCGGGGTTCCGGGCCTCGCATCCCAAGGTGCGGCTGCACCTGAAGCAGGCGCACGCGGCGCTGCTGCGCGGGGATCTGGGGGACGGGTCCTTGGATGTGGCTTTGGTGATCCCGCCGCCGCCGGGGTTTGCCGGAGACGTGGTGGCGTCGCAGCAGATCGTGGCCGTGGTCGGGGCCGGGCACGCGTTGGCTGATCGGTCGTCGCTGGCGCTGTCGGAGCTGGCGTCGGAGCCGTTTGTCTTGAATCCAACGTCCTACCAGCTGCGCTCAGTGACGGAGGAGTGGTGCCGGGAGGCGGGGTTTGCCCCGGATGTTGCCATGGAGGTCACGGAGTTCTCGACGATGCGCGAGCTCGTGGCGCGCGGCCTGGGCGTGGCAATGTTGCCGGCACATGAGGCGGCGGTGGCCGGCGTGGTCGAGGTGCCGCTGTCCGGCGGGCCGTACCAGCGCGACATCGCCCTGGTCCGCTCGCAGACGAGCCACACGCCCGTGGTGGAGGCGTTTGCCGAGTACCTGCGCGGGGAGTTTGCGTGACGGTCGGCGGTGGCGTGGAGCTGAGGAAGGCCGAGGCCAGCGATGCCGCAACCTTTGCCGCCTGGGAGCTGGATCCAGTGTTCTGCGCGCACAACGACTGGAGCTTCGGGAGCCCGCAGGACGAATCCATCGAGTGGTGGACGCGGTCGCTCGGTCAGCCCGATGTCGAGCTGACGAGGCTCGTGGCTCTCGTTGAGGGTGAGGTCGTCGGCTACGTGGACCTGCACGGAGCCGAAGCTGACATCAAGGAACTGGGCTACGCGGTGGCGCCGTCGGAGCGGTGGGGGACCGGGATGGGCACCGCTCTGGCGCGCACAGGGCTGGCGTACGGCTTTGAGCAGCTGCGGCTCGAGCGGATCTGGGCCGAAGCGATCGAGGCGAACGCGGCGTCCGTTCGGATTCTCGAACGCGTGGGGATGCGGGAGATCGGACCGGGGGAACCCGCGGTGTTGCTAGGACAGACGTCGCGCTACCGTCGCATTGAGATCAGCCGGGTGGAGTTCCTGGCTGCGGCACCTGGATGACATCACCGTCAGGGCCGGGCGGAGCGGGCATGAACGCCCGAGTGTTCCTAGTGGGTCCCCAGGGCAAGGGTCTCCTTGGCAGTCAGTGACGACCCGCAAGCCTCGCCCTCGTCAGAATCGGTCCAGTCGAGGGTGGCGAGGCCGGTGCCCACGGTTTTTCCGTGTCGATCGAGGGCCCGGAGTTCAACGACGAGTGGTGCGTACGAGGTCTTTTCGTAGGCAGCCTCGCCCAGGTCAGCCAGCCACGCTCCGTCACGTTTCTCCGAGGACATGTAGTCCTCCCATGGGGCACAACCGGGATTACTCAGGGGAGAGGCGGTGACGGCTGAGACCTGTCCGTCGTCGCCGAGCACCGTCACGGAGAGCGTGGAGACCCACTTCGCGTCGGCGCATCGATCGCTCAACCCGCATGCGCTTGCGTTGAGAAGCACCGCGCCGGCGATCAGCGCGACAGCGGAGCGGAGGGCTGCCCTGAGGACTCGCGTCATCCGCGCTCCCACTTGGTCTCAGTGAGAGACACGGTGGCTGTGGCCTTGAAGGTGCTGCCGCACTGCTCGTCCGCCTGGTCGGTGGTCCAGACGAGGGAGACGCGCTGCTTCGTGAGGACCTTGTCGTTCGCGTCGACGGCGTAGACGTCGACCTCGGACGGCTTCTCGCCGGCCGGGCTGACGTTCATCATCCGGGGGCCGGGCGCGCGTGAGGCGTATGGATCCCCCGGCTGGCGCGGGACCACACAGTCCTTGACGGTCGTGGCGCAGACGAAGACGCGATCGACCTGGGAATCGTCGCCGTCCAGCGTGACGGTCACCGTGTTCGCCCTGAGCGCGGTGTCGCAGGCGACCTGTGCTTGGCACGCGCTCAGCGTGGCGGCGAGGGTGAGCAGCCCGACGGCGGCCAGGCCGCGGAGGGTGAGCGAAGCGTTCATTGAATGCTCCCGATGGTCAGATTGGCAAGGGCGACACTGCTGGAACCGCAGGCGTCGTTGGGCCGCTCGAGCTTCCATGAGAGGGTGACAGTGGCCTGGGCAAGCACCTTTCCGTGCTTGTCGAGGGCGCGGAGCTGCATCTTGTCCACGTCCGGCGGACCGCTGCCGTCCTTCCGATACCCAAGGGTCACGTTGTAGCGCCCAACGGCGTTCTTGACCGCCGGTTCCGCGGGCAGCCCGTCGACGCAATCCAGCGTGTCGAGCGGGCAGGCCGTGACGGCATGGAGCTGTGAGGTGTCGCCGTAGACCGACGCCTGGATGAAGGGCATGTGGGCGATCGCGGGGCACGCCTGAAATTCGGCGCACGAGGACAGAGCCAGCGGCATGGCGAGGGCCGCCGCGCACGTGACGGCCCAGGCCGAGCGCTCTCGTTTCATCCCACGATGCTAGGGAAGGGCGGTGGACTGACCTAGGGTTCGACGCCGATCGTGATGCCTCGGTGATGGGTGTTGCCGCGCCGAGACGCAACGGTGACCGGGTACGCCCGAGGCCTACTTCGGCTCGTCTGGATTCTCAGCTGTGCCACCGAGCAATCGGTGCAGGCCTGGAGACGCAGCTAGCCCCATTCGAGGTCGTGGTCCCAGGCGGGATGGCCACCCATGCCGCGGACGGTGTCGTTCCGGGCACCGGCGCGCCTGTGCGCCGCCGCGACCCAGCTCCGGCCACGTGGCGCCCGCGAGAATCGAGCTAACACCGTAAAATCCCTTCCCGCAATGGCGAGAAGGGATTCACATGGTGCCCTCGAAAGGATTCGAACCTTCGACCTTCCGCTCCGGAGGCGGACGCTCTATCCACTGAGCTACGAGGGCCTGTTCCGCAACCGGTGTCAGCGGAACGTGTTCAACCCTAGCACCCGCGCGGGGCTGGTCCGCACAGCGGGCTGCGCCGCGTCGGGCGCACGATGATGAGTCGTGAGGTCACCCAAGCCCGCCGCCGCCCAGGCGGCGCCGGGCGCCCAACCCGGCTACCCGCCGTCGTGCATCCCACAGTGCTGGCGGGATCTGAACCCGCTAGCCGCCCGGTAGAATCACGCGAGTGACTCCTGAAGAACTCTCCGCAGCCCTCGTCCGCATCCTGAACGCCCTGGCCTCCGATGGCCGAGTGAGCGTCGAGATCCCCGAGACGGTGCGAGTGGAGCGACCCAAGAACAGGGAGCACGGCGACTGGGCCACCAACATCGCGCTGCAGCTCGGCAAGAAGGCCGGCATGAACCCGCGCGAGTTCGCCCAGCTGGTCGCCGACGAGCTGGCCAAGGAGCCGGGCGTGTCAAAGGTGGACATCGCCGGCCCGGGCTTCATCAACATCACCCTGGACGCGGCCGCCGCCGGCGAGCTTGCCAAGGCGATCGTCGAGGCGGGCGCCTCCTACGGCACCAACGACACGCTGACCGGCCACAAGATCAACATGGAGTTCGTCTCCGCGAACCCCACGGGCCCGCTGCACATCGGCCACACCCGTTGGGCCGCGCTCGGCGACGCGATTGTGCGCGTGCTGCGCGCCTCGGGCGCGGAGGTCTCCGCCGAGTACTACATCAACGACGCCGGCAACCAGATGAACACCTTCGCGCTGTCCATCTACAACCGCCTGCACGGCCTGCCGGTGCAGGAGGGTGGTTACCCGGGCGAGTACATCCAGGAGCTGGCCGACGCCATCGCCAAGGATCACCCGGAGGTGAAGGGCCTCACCGAGGAGGCTGCCATCCCGGTGCTGCGCCAGTTCGGCTACGAGCTGCAGATGGCCGACATCAAGAAGACCCTCGCGGACTTCGGCGTCTCCTTCGACACCTACTTCTCCGAGTCCACGCTGCACGAGTCGGGCGCCATCGAGTCCTCGGTGGAGCGCCTGCGCGAGCAGGGGCACGTCTTCGACGAGGAGGGCGCGGTCTGGCTGCGCACCACCACGTTCGGGGACGACAAGGACCGCGTCATGATCCGCGCCAACGGCGAGCCCACCTACTTCGCCGCTGATGCCGCGTACTACCTGAACAAGAAGGACCGCGGCTTCCCGGAGAAGATGTACCTCCTCGGCGCCGATCACCACGGCTACGTGGGTCGCCTCAAGGCGATCGCCGCCGCCGCGGGTGACGATCCGGAGTTCAACATCGAGATCCTGATCGGCCAGCTCATGTCGGTCAACGGCGCCCGCCTGTCCAAGCGCGCCGGCAACATCATCGAGCTGCGCGACCTGATCGATTGGCTCGGCTCCGATGCCCTGCGTTACTCGCTCGAGCGCGTTCCGGCCGATTCCCCGATCACGGTTGACCCGGAGCTGCTGAAGAAGGCCTCCAACGACAACCCGGTCTTCTACATTCAGTACGCGCACGCCCGCTCCCGCCAGGCCGCGCGCCAGGCCGAGGCCCGCGGCGTTGACCGTTCGGTCTTCGACGCCTCGCTGCTGACCGATCCCACCGAGAACGAGCTGCTGGCCGCGCTGGGCCAGTTCCCGTCCGTGGTGGCCGGCGCCGCCGCGTCGCGCGAGCCGCACCGCGTGGCGCGCCACATCGAGGCCGTCGCCTCCGCGTACCACTCCTGGTACGCCGCCTGCCGCATCACGCCCGTGGGTGAGGACGCCGTGGAGCCCGTGCACAACACGCGCCTGTGGCTCAACGACGCCGCCACCCAGGTGATCGCGAACGGCCTGGGCCTGCTTGGCGTTTCGGCGCCGGAGAAGATGTGATTTCTCGCCTTTCCTAAGGGAAGGCCCGACGCCGCCCTTCCGCGCTTTGGCGCGGGAGGGCGGCGTCGTTCTGTCTAGGCTTCTGGCATGAGCGAGAAGCGGAGCGAGTGGGTCACGCAGACCCATGTGTGGGCGAGCGACGTCGACCCCGCGCATCTGGAGCAGGCGCGGCGGGAACCGCCGTCGCTGGTGCACAGCGTGCTGGAGATCCTGGCCTACGCGAACGACGAGGCGGAGTCCCAAGGCCGCCGTGGCCGGGCGGTGGTGAGCCTGGGACCCGGCGATGTTCGGGTGGACGACGACGGGCGCGGAACGGACACCCGCTTCGACGAGGCCGGGCGCGCCGTGCGCAAGCCGGTGATGGCCACCCGCGACGTCCGCTTCTTCGGGGTGAGCGACGCGCCGTTGTTGCCGGACGGTGAGCCGCGGCGGGGAATGTCGAGCGTGGCGGCAAACGTGCAGCGGCTGTGGCATGAAAACCACCGGGAGAACGGGGCCTGGCGCCAAGAGTATCGCTGGGGTGTTCCGGTGGATGAGTTGGTCGAGGTGCCGTTCCGCGGGAGCACGGGGACATGTGTGGAGCTGGGCGTCGGCGAGCCGGGCGCATCCGAGCCGGCGGCGCTCTCGGAGCGCGAGGTGGAGCGGCTTGCGCTCGGCTTCGGCTGGCTTGAGGTGACGGTGTGGCGTGAGGGGAGCGCCTCCTAGGCCACGGAGCACGACGTCGCCCTTCCGTGCTGTGAGCGCGGAAGGCGGCGTCGTGCCGTGTCAGGGCTGTTGTGGTGCCCGACGACGCGTGGCCCGGCTGGGCGCCGGGCCGCGCGTTAGGGCGTCACTTGGTGACGGTCTTCGAGGTCTTGCCGATCACGGTGCTCGTGGCCTTGAAGGTGATGCGGTAGCTCTTCTTGGCCTTCTGGCTCACCTTGACGACGGCGGTGCCCTTCTTGAAGGTCACCTTCTTGTTGACCTTGACCCACTTGGAGCCCTGCTTGACCTGGACCGTCGCGCCCTTGGGGTTGTAGGCGGTGGTCTTGCCCGTCTTGACGCTGAAGTACGTGGCCTTGGCGGTCAGCGTGACGGTCTTGCCGGAGCGCTTGGCCGTGAGGGTCGTGGCAGCGTCCTGGCGGATCTTGAAGGAGCCGGTGACCTTGGTGGGGTTCGTGAACTCATTCTTGAAGTTGAAGTCGGTGGAGCCAACCACCGCGAAGTCGATGCGCCCCGCGCGGTCGCAGACGAAGGCGGATGCGCCAGTGGTGGCGAGCGTCTTGCTGCCAGCCATGGCGGGAGCGAGATAGACGAACTCCGGCTCGGCGGCGTAGCGATTCCCCATCGCGACGGCGCCGATCCAATCCAAGTGGGCATTCTTCTTGTACTCGGTGTACTTCAGGCTCATGGGCACGTTGAAACAGCGCTTGCCGAGGCCGGAGATCCTCTGGACCTTGGTGCTCTTCTTGATGACGACGTCCTTGACGATCACCTTGGTGATGTCGACGGGCTTGTCCTTGCTCGCGGCGGCCTGGGCGGGGGCGGCCATGGACGTGGCGATGAGCGCGCCGGCGGCCAGAGCGGCAGCAGCGGCGGAAAGGCGCTGCAGGGTGCGCACGGATCCTCCTGGAGTATCGATGAATAACATTTCCTAGCCTAGTGGCTGAGGTCTCACAAGGCGCATTCGCGGCGCCTGTGGACAGTATCGAACTGTGAGGGAAAAGCTTCGAAAGTATCTTCGAGAAAAGTGTGTTTTGGCCCGGAAATCCGTGGATCTTCGGAGGCGGTTCTGGGAGAATGGATGAGGTCAGGCGGGGGAGGGGGACTCCGCGAAACTGCTGGTTCCGGAGCAGAGGTTCGGGGGTGGTTGTGGTGTTGGACGTGGAAGCGATCCGCAACGCGACCACCCTGCTGCGTTTTGTCACCGAGGTGGGCCCGGAAGCATGGGATGGCGCGCCGGAAGAGAATGTGGTCCAGGGGCTCCAGGCCGTGGCCGAGGCCGCTCGCGTCATGGATGCGCTCAAGGTCTCGGCCGCCGGCGCCGTGGAGCGGCGCAGCGACAAGTACACGCGGGCCGAGTCGCTGTGCAGCCGGCTTGGCTACGGCGGCACGCGCGGGCTCATCGCAGACGTCTTCGGGACGGGTTACTACCAAGCCAAGGCCTTCCTGGATCTCGCCGCCGACACCCACTTGGCCACGGGATCCTGGGCTCCTCGGCGTCCGGCCCTGGCCGAGGCGCTGAGACGGGGTGAGCTGAGCGTCGACACGGCCAAGACCATCAGGGATGCGCTGGACGAGGTGACGTCCGAGTCCATTCCGGGCGGCACGCTGGCCGCCGAAGCCACGCTGGTGGCCAACGCGACGGCCGGACGGGTGAACCTCTTTGCGCGGCAACTCCGCGCGGCCGCGGTCCCTGCAAGCACCGGAGACTCCGGCGACGAGTTCTGGCGACTTCAACGCGCCGACGGAACCGCGGATGAGGCCGGCGAGGCGGGCGCCGGTGGCCCCAGCGGACCCGGTGTTCCTGGTGGACCCGTCGGGGCTCACGGTGCGGTGCCCGCGTCGGGGGCGGCGGCGGGCCATGGTGTCGCTCCGGGCCAGGGGACCGGGACGGATTATTGGCCAGTGGTCCCGCCGCGCACCTCGGAAGAGCTTGGGCAGGCCGCGGTACTGGGCGCGGGCGGTGGAGCAGGCGGCCTGGATGATGCCGGTGCTCCCGAGAGTGTTGGAGGTTTGTTCCTGCAGGCTGCTTCCGCTGAGCGCCCGGACGGACGCGCTGGCGAGACGTCCGGTGAGTTCCACGGCGGTCAGCCGGAGCGGAAGCCTGGTGTGACGACGGGTTCAGGCGTGGGTTCTGCCGCTGGCGCGGGCCTGGGCGCCGGCGCCGGTATCGGCGGGCGCGGGGGATGGCGTGGCGCGCCCCAACGCGGGGGAGTGTTCCAAGGTGCTGGAACGCCAGCGGCCGGTGGACGTCCCTCGCTGAAGAACGTGAAGCAGCAAGCCAAGGGCTGGGGCGACATCCTCGAGCCGCGCAAGACGGAGCTCAACCACGCGGCGCAGCAACGCGCCCGCAGCTTCAGCATCACGCCGGCCGATGGCGGCGGCTTCAAGATCGCGGGCTACGCGCCGGAGGTCGAGGGTCAGGCGATCCTCACCGTGCTCGACGCCTACCTCTCGCCGCGCTCCGCCGATCCCGTGGAGTCGGGAGCGCCCTGGTCGGCTTCGGAGCCCGATGGAGTGGGGGCTGAAGGCGCGAGCGCGGCCAAGGGTGCCGGGACGGGTGCTGGTGGGTCCAGGGACGGCAGGAGCCGCGCGCAGAAGTCCTTCGATGCGCTGGCACAGGTGTTCCGCTCCCATGCGGCATCGGACGACGTGCCGCAGGCCGCCGGCGGTGCACCCACCCTGCTCATCACCGCGACTCTCGAGGCGCTGGACGCACACCTGCGGGAGTGCGCCGATCATGAACGTGGCGAGGGCGCGGTAGGGCTTGAACACGGAGCCGCTTGCGGCGGCCCTGGCGCCGGTCATGGCGGCGGTCTTGGCCGGGGGAGGGGTTCGTCGAGTGGAGACGACGGCCAGGGCGGTCTCGGCAAGGGCGGTGGAACGGGCTTTGTGGGAGGTGCGCGTTCCGGGAGCGGCTGTGGCGCATCCCCGGGGCACGGCTGGTGGCCAACGAGCGTCGCCGACTTGCCGCTGGACCCGAACGGCATCCCGGACGCAGAAGCGCTGATTGATCTGCGCTTCGCCCGGATCGGGCAGGAGGGGCTGCCGGTGCCGTTCTCGGCCGTGGCTCACCTGCTGTGCGACGCCTCGATACAGATGTTGCTCCAAGATCCAGGCGGGATACCCCTGAAACTGGGACGGACCAGAAGGACCTTCAGCAAGGACCAAAGAAGGGTCTTGGCTGCGAGGGATAGGCATTGCAGGGCGCCGGGGTGTGAGATCCCAGCCAAGTGGTGCGAGGTGCACCATGTGACACCGTGGAATCAGGGCGGCAAGACCGACGTGGACAACGGGATCCTGCTGTGTTCGTTCCACCATCACGAAATCGACCGCGGTCGGCTCAGGGTAGAGGCCGTCCACGACCAAAGCGGTGGGTTCCGCGAGCGGCATCGTGTACGCATGCCGAGGGTGGGGTCCGCACGAGAAGCCTTGCTACCCGACCTCGGGGTCGGCGCGGCGTAGGCGCCGCGGCAACGCAGTATCCCGGCAAGGCAAGGCCGCCAAGGCGCGGCGAGCCACGGCGGCGTGGGGCCCGGAACGGCAGAGCGGGGACAAGCATGGCCGGGCAGGGGGAGTGCTGGGGAAGGTGGCACTGCGCAAGGTGGGGGCGGCCCGAGGCGGACCCGGGTTGCGTGCCCGGGGTGCGGTGCGGGTAGTCGGGTCTTACTTCAGCGGGAATACTTCGCCGCAGCCGCCCTGCTTGGCCGACCAGCAGAACTGGGTGTTGCTGTCGATCGTCTGGGGGTGCCGCCCACCTCGTAGGTGATGCGCAGGCCCTGGATCGCGCCGATCCAATCCTCGGCCGGGTTGGGCTTCACCTCGGCGGCGACACCGACCGACACGGATGTGCCCGGCTGATAGCCGGAGGCGCCAACGGTCCACTCATTGGGAAGCTCGGCGCCGACGGCAAACATTGAGTGCCCCGGCTTGTCCGTGCTCTTGCTGACCGTCTGGAACGCCGTGAGGCCAATGGACTTGATCGGTTCAACCGACTTCACGGTGATCGTCTCGTCCCCGGCGATCGTGAGGGCATCTGAAGCCGCAACAAACTCACCGGCGCGCACGTTGACTGCCGATGAATCAAAGACCAGAGCACCGCCGTCGTCGTTCGGCTCACCGAACAGCACGACCATCCCTGGGTGCACGAGTTGCGAACTACGCGGCGAAGCACCTGATCCGGACGAGCAGGCGGTGGCGGCAGCAAGCAGTCCGAGGGCGGCGAGAGCGGCCGCTGCGCGATGCAGATTTCCCATGGGGCCTGTCTATCAGCCCCGAATCTGAGCCCGTCAGCGTGCCCGACGCCTTGGTACCGCATCGTTACCGGGGGACCGCTCACGGACGTTGGTCGCCGATCGGTGGGCCGCATGCCGGTAGGGGGCCCCTGCCCGGGGCAGGCCTTGAACGATTCGGGAGGGCGGCGAAGCATGCTGGGCATGGTCCAGGGTGTGGAGTTTGTGGAGGGTCGACAGCTGCGGATCGCGTGCGAGCGCTCCGGGACGAACGGCGGCTGGCCGGTTGTGCTGCTCCACGGCTTTCCGTACGACCCGCGGCGCTACGACGACGCCGCGTCGCCGCGCTCCGGGGAACCGGGGGCCCGCGCGGACCACTAGCCGCGCGGTGCGCCCGTCACCGAGGCGTGGGCCTGGGGGATGCGCGCGGCATCGGCCTCGGGTGCCAGGGGTGCGCGGGCACCGCTAGGCCCGCAGGGCGCCCATGACGAAGTCGATGGCCTCGGAGATGCGCTGGCCGCCCGTCTCGGGGGATTCGAGCACGTTCTCCACGGCGGTGACAAGCGCGCCGGCGATGAGGTCGAAGAGGAAGGCAGTGTCGGCGAAGGCGCGGAAGACGCCGCCCTGCACGCCGTCGTCGATGGCCTCCACGAGGAACGGGATCAGCTCCTGCGATCCCTGCGCGGCGACGTCGAGATCCGCCTCGGTGCCGTGGTGCATGAGCGCCTTGAAGACCGTGGGGCTGATGGGGGAGTCGAGGAAGCTGGACATGGCGACCTCCAGCATCCCGCGCAGACGAAGCGCAGCGTCCTGCACCTGGGAGGCCTGCTGCAGCGGCAGGAACAGCCGGCCGATGTGGCGCTGGGCCGCGGCGGTGAGCAGCTCCGACTTGTCGCTCGCGTAGTTGTAGACCGTGTTCCTCGCGACGCCGGCGCGGGCCGCCACCGCCGCGATGGAGACCTCCTCGTAGCTCTGCGCGAGCAGGAGCTCCTCGAAGGCATCGAGCAGCTGGGTGCGCACGAGCGCCTTATGGGCGCTCAGATTGCTGGCGCGGATCTTGGGCACGGTGCTCCTCAAGCAAGCTCATGTGACGAGCGTTACCTTCTCCCGTCACCCACCATTTTACGACGGGGTGTCATGATTATTCGTGGCACACCGTCGCAAAAGCGCCGTTCCCGCGCGTGCGTCGGCCCTCCCAACCCCAAGGAATCGCAGTGGCTGAACTCCTATACCGACTCGGAAAGTGGTCCGCCCGCCGGGCCAAGACCGTCCTGGCCCTCTGGCTCGCGCTCCTCGTGGCGCTCGCCGCCGTCGTCGGCGCGGTGGGGATCAACCTCTCTGAGAACCTCGACGTGGGCCAGACCGAGACCACGCAGGTGGCCGACCGCCTGCAGGCGGTCATGGCCTCCTCGGAGCGCGAGGGTGGAACCGACTCGGTGCAGATGGTCGCCTCGACGGCGAACGGCGAGCCCTTCACGGACGCCCAGAAGGCCGGCATCGAGGAGAACATCGCCGCGGCCAAGAAGGTCGAGATGGTCTCCGATGTGGTGAGCCCCTTCGCGACAGAGCAGGAGCGCACGGACCAGGCCCAGCAGATCGCTGACGGCCAGAAGCAGCTGGACGCCGCCAAGGACAAGCTGCAGGAGGGGCGCGAGCAGCTCAAGGCCGGCGCGAGCCAGGCCGAGGCGGCTGAGGCCCAGCTGGAGGCCGCCCGCAAGCAGGCGCAGGCCGCCGGCGAGGCCGCCTACGCCGCGGCCAAGCCGCAGCTCGATGCGCAGCAGGCCCAGTTGGACGCGGCCGACGAGAAGCTGCAGGCCAGCCACGAGCAGCTTGACTCGGGCGAGCGCGAGGTCCAGGCCAGGCAGAAGCAGCTGGACCAGGGCGCGGAGCTGATGAATCTGGCCAAGGGCATCAAGCTCGTCTCCGACGACGGCAGCACGGCCATCGTGACGGTCACCTTCACCACGAGCACGGGCACGGCCCCGGCCGCCGCCCAGAACGGCATCGACGCCGTCTTCCAGGACAACGCGGTGGACGGCGTCGACTTCAAGCTCTCCGCGGGCGCCTCGGCGGACGCCTCCAAGCTCATGGGCCCGGGTGAGGTGATCGGCCTCGTCATCGCCGCCATCGTCCTGGTCATCATGCTCGGCACCCTGCTCGCCGCGGGCCTGCCCATCCTTACCGCCCTGCTGGGCGTCGGCGTCGGCATGATGATCACCGTGGCCCTGGGTTCCTTCCTCGAGGTCGCCTCCGTCACCCCGATGCTCGGGCTCATGCTGGGCCTGGCCGTGGGCATCGACTATTCGCTCTTCATCGTCAACCGCCACCGCCGCCAACTGCGTCAGGGCCACGGCGTCATCGAGTCGGTCGGCCTCGCGACGGGGACCTCAGGCAACGCCGTGGTCTTCGCCGGCGCCACCGTCATCGTGGCGCTCCTGGGCCTGAACATCACGGGCCTGCCGTTCCTTGGCCTCATGGGCACCTCCGCCGCGGTCTGCGTGCTCATCGCCGTGCTCATGGCGATCACGCTCACGCCGGCGCTGCTGGGCCTGGCCAAGGAGCGCGTGCTGCGCAAGGCGGAACGCGCCGCGGCCCGCGCCGCCACCCCCGCCGCCTCGGCCGAGGAACACCACGCCGAGGAGGCCGCCGCGATCAAGGTGCTGCCGCGCTGGAAGGCGGCCCTCGCCGTCGTCGCCGGTGTGGTGGTGCTGGGCGTCTGCGCCCTGCCGGTCACCGATCTGCGCACCGGCCTGCCGGACAACGGCAGCGAGGCGCACGACTCCTCCGCCTACCAGGCCTACACGACCCTCGCCGAGAAGTTTGGAGCGGGTCAGAACAGCCCGCTGGTGGTCCTGGCGGACCTCCCCGCGGGGCTCGACGACGCCGGGGTCACCCAGGCGCAGCTGCACATCGCCCGCGCGCTCAAGGGCATGGACAACGTCACCGCCGTGGCACCTGCAGCGACGGCCGAGGACAAGAGCGCCGTCGTGTTCCAAGTGATCCCCTCCGAGGGTCCCTCAGCCGAGTCGACGGAGGAGCTCGTGCACGCGCTGCGCGCGGCCTCGCCGCTGGAGGGCGAGTACCCGATCGGCGTGGCAGGCATGGCCGCCGCGAACATCGACATGTCCGCCAAGATCGTCTCGACCCTGCCCGCCTACCTCGGCGTGGTCATCGGGCTCTCGTTCCTGATCCTGGTCCTCGTCTTCCGCTCGCTCCTGGTCCCGCTCATCGCGACCCTGGGGTTCGTGCTCTCTTACGCGGCGGCGCTCGGGGGCGTGGTCGCGATCTTCCAGTGGGGCTGGCTCGGCGAGTTCCTGAGCCTCGGCACGCCCGGCCCGATCCTGAGCTTCCTACCGACCATCATGCTCGGCATCCTGTTCGGCCTGGCGATGGACTACATGCTCTTCCTCGGATCCGGCATGCGCGAGGCGTACGCCCACGGCACGGAGGCGCGCGCCGCCGTGGTGCAGGGCGTGCGGGCTGGCCGCTCGGTGGTGATCGCCGCCGCGATCATCATGATCTCGGTGTTCGGCGGCTTCCTGTTCTCCCACATGAGCATGGTCCGGCCCATCGGTTTCGCCCTCGCCTTCGGCGTGCTGGCCGACGCGTTTGTGGTGCGCCTCGTCATCATCCCCGCCCTCATGACCATCCTCGGCAAGAGCGCCTGGTGGCTGCCGCGCTGGCTCGACAGGATCCTGCCGAACGTGGACGTCGAGGGCGCGGGGCTGGAGGCCCGCCACCCCAAGGTGGAAGCCTCACCCGCAGCGGCACCCGAAGCCGCGGCTAGCGCGGAAGCGGCGAGCGTCGGGAGGTAGCGGCGGCTCAGCGGGTCACCTCGAACCGCAGGCCGTAGCGCTTGGCGGTCCGCTCGAGCCCCTTCACGTCGGAGCCGCCGACCACCCAGTTCTTGCCGATGATCAGCCCCACGGGGCTTTCGCCGAACTGTTCCCCCGCGGCTCCGGTATTCGTGCCGCCCTCGTACAGAATGACGCTCGACGTGGTGACGACGTAGAAGGCCTTCGCGGTCACGCGCAGCTCGGAGTTCGGGCGCACCTCGTAGCGCACCTTGGTCAGCGGCGTCCTGGGATCCGCCCAGCCCGCAGCCTCGGAGGTGAAGGCGCCCTGCAGCTGGGTGAGGGCGTCGCTGATCGGGTTGGCGTGATCGTGCACTCCCTCGATGGGCGGCGTGACGTCGGCGGTGAGGTGTGCTGCGGTGGTCTTCGGGAGCCCCTCCGGCTTCGCCTCGAATCCGTCCTGGTACACCGACAACACGAGGTCCTCGGCCGGCGCGAGGACCTCGTGCTTGGCCACGTCTGTGTCCCCGGCCCAGGTGCCCGTCTGAGCGTTCGCGTAGTCGCCGACGCCGATCGTGAGCTGGATGAACTCGCCCGTCTTCGCGTTGACCGAGCGCAACACGGGGGAGTAGCTGCGTTCCAGTTGCCTGTTGGTTTCCCACGGAAGGGGCTCGGCGAGCCCGGGCCCGCTGCCCGTGTAGGTGTCCCTGCACCGGATCACACCGGCCTCCGGGGCGATCGGCTTGAGTTCATTGACCGTGCAGAATTGCCCGGCGGCGGCCACCTTCTCGGCGAAGTCCTGGGCCGCCCGCTGGGCCGGGGTGGTGGGGGTCCAAGACCACGACGTCGACGGGACCGGGTCCTCGCCCGACGTCGGCTGGGGCGATCCCTCGCCGGGTGACGGGCCGGAACCCGTCGGGCTGACGACGATCTCGGTCGCCGTGGCTCCCGGGCCCGTGCCGCCGCTGGGGGCGTCCGTGGCCCCCGGCACGCCCGGGAGCCCGGACGTGGAGCAGGCGGCGAGGCCCACGGCGGACGCCACGAGCGTCGCGGCGACGGCGGGCCTGAGCGAATTCCCGCGATGCACGATGTTCCCCCCCAACACTGTTGCGATTGCGTGCACCGAGTCTGGCACAGGCCGCCGCCGTTCGCCGCGCCCGCGTCAGGCGATGAGTTCCTTGACCGGGCCCTCGTGCACGGCGAGGTAGACCTCGTCGCGCAGGGCGTTGGCCTCGGCCGAGGTGAGGGTGCGCTCGAGCGGGCGGATGACGACGCGCAGGAGGGCGTTGACCTGCCCCTCGCGCACGCGCAAGCGCTCGCGTGCGGCGGGCGGCAGTTCGGCCGCGGGGGTGCGGGCGAGGAGCACGACGGACTCGAGATCCCCGGCCCGCTCGCCGAGCGCCTCCCGCACGGTGTCGCCGATCGCCTCGTCCGTGACCTGCTCGTCCACGACCACGGAGAGATCGCGCGCGATCGCCGGCTGATGTGACACGGGCCGATAGCGGCCGAGGTCCAGCATCTGCGAGGCCACGCGCTCGTCGGTGGAGCGCAGGAGGCGGATGTCGTCGATGCCCTTGCGCAGCATGAGCGCCCGATCCAGGCCCATGCCGAGGGCGAGGCCGCCGTAGGCGTTGGGCGAGAGCCCTGCCTGCGCCAGGAGCCGCGGCGCCACCGGGCCGCACTCGGCCAGCTCCAGCCAGGCGCCGTCGACCCAGACGTCCACCTGCCGCCCGCCCTGGGTGTACGGGTGCGCGGAGGCGACGGTGCGCCAGCGCGCCCCCGGCAGCACGGCGTTGACGACCGAGGCGACCATGGCCTCCATCGCCGCGTCCGCTCCAGCGTTGCCGGCGCGGCCGGCGGGACCCAAGCCCGCGGCGTCGAGCTTGTCCCGCGGTCCGATCCGCCACAGGTCCACCTGGTGCGGCTCGCCCACGTGCGTGCGGTCGATGCCGTCGCGGCGGTAGACCAGGCCGGGCAGGACGTGCAGGGCGTCGGGCCACTGCTGGGTGTCGAGCCCGCGGAGCAGGGGAGGGATGCCTGCGCTCGTGTGGCTGCGCAACATGACCGTCTCCGAGGCGTAGCGCGAGTAGCGCCGATCGCGCGTGACGTCGTCGGCGCTGAAGCCGAGGCGGTCGTAGTTGTCCTCGACGCTCACGAGCGCGGGCGTGCGGTGCCGGGCGGCCGGGATGACCCAGGCGGAGCAGAGCGCCTGGACGACGTCGGCGAGGAGCGCCTGCATCGCGTGGGGGCCGTGGGTCGGATCGCTGAGATCACGCAGCGTGAGGGCGGCCGTGAGCTGGGCGGGGGAGAGATACATGGTGGGTCCTTCGGGAATCGATGTCGGTGGGGAGGATCTCCCTCGACCGGCATCTACGAGGACCCGAGAATCAGACGCGCGCGTGCGGCCCCGGGCCTTTGACCGGCCGAGGGCGACTAAATCGCTGGATCGTCTGCATGCCCACCACGGTACACGCGCCGGGACAACGCGCCCGCGGAACGTGACCACCCGCCGTCGGGCAGGAGCGGCGCCACGACAGACGAAGCGGCGCTGCCTCCCCGGTGAGGGGAGGCAGCGCCGCCGTGGCTGAGGCCGTGTTCCGGGGGTCAGTTGCCCCCGAAGAGCTTGCCCAGGTTGGCCTCGAGGGAATCGCCGAAGCCCTCGTCGCCGGAGCCGCCGGCCCCGTAGTCGTAGCCTTCCTCGCCGCCGTCGAGGTTCTCGCCCTCCATGCCAGAATCGGTGCCGTAGTCGTAGTCCTCGTAGCCGCCGGTGGCGGAGCCGAAGGGGTCGAGCGGGCCGAAGTTCTCTATCTCGTCCGTCAGGTCCTTGCCGGTGATCTGCTCGGCCGAGTCGAAGACGAACATGAGTCCGCCCAGGATGGCGCGGCTACGCTCGTCCACATCCGACCACTTGAAGCCGTTGTCCTCGCCGACCTTGGTGATGAGCTTCTCGGCGAGGCCCACGCCGCGTTCGTTGCCGTGAAGGGCCGCAAGGTTGGTGAGCGTGTCGAGGGTGGACACGTGCCACGTGCCGTTCTCACGCACCGTCGCGACGCCGAGGCGGTTCGGGTTGGTGAGCACGCGCCCGAAATCGACGGTCTTGCCCTCGGAGGTGACCTTGGCGCCGTCGAAGGTGACGGTGTCGCTGGAATCTCCGTTGAAGGTGAGCTTGGAGGTGCCCGGACCCACGATCGCCAGATTGTCGTTGACCTTGTGCTCGCTCAGGCGCCACTCGGCCTTGAAGTGCTCGGGGCGACCCTGCTCCTCGTTGAGGTCGCTGCTCCCGTTGATCGCGTTGCCGTAGACCATGAGCATGCGGCGCTCGGGCAGGGCCAGGAGCGAGGCGAAGTCGTCGGAAAGCAGATCGTTCGGGCCCGAGAGCGTGCGCAGCTTCTCGGCGACGGCCTGCACGGCCTCGCTCGGGGAGCCCTGGCCCGCCGCGCCCTCGACGTTGGCGTCGTAGCGCGGTGCAGTCTGGCCGTCCGTCGAGCGGTAGGCCGCCTCGGCCGCCGTCATGAGCGGGGAGAAGTACCAGCGATCGGCCTCCTTGACGAGGGCGATCGAGGCCTTGTTGCTGGACTCTCCCACGACGTCGCCGTCGTAGCTCATGTCCTCGTCCTTGAGGGCCTTGGTCATCTCCTCGCGCAGCTTGGCCGTGTCCTTGGCGCCGCTGCGCTCCTGGAGGTTGATGACGGCGTCGACGAACTTGCCCTTGTCGACGGAGAGCTTGAGCTTCCAGGACGTGAGCTCGGCCAGCGCGATCGTGGAGGACTTCTCCGAGACGGTGAAGTCCATCTTCGAGTTCTCGATCGTGATGGAGTCGAAGATCTGCTGCATGCCCTCGACGTCAAGCTCCCCGAAGGGCACCTTGGAGTTCGAGGAGAGCTTGTCCAGACCGGAATCGATGCCGAACGCCTTGAGGTTCTCGAAGAACGGACGCGCCTCGGAGGGGGACACCAACTTGGCCAGCTCCATGAGGTTCTTCTCGCGGAAGCCCTTGTCGAGCCGCTCGATCGCTGAGGTGGCGGAATCCGCGCCGCGCTGGCTGGCCTGGGCCACGAGGGCGAAGCCGCCGAAGCCAGCCGCGGCGAGGGCGACCGCGGTGCCGCCGGCGGTCCAGGCGATGACGCGTCCGCGGCGGCGGCGCGGCGGCTCGGGCGCGCCGAACGGCGACTGGCCGGAGGGCGGCAGGCCGGAGCCGCCGCCGTCGCTCAGCGGCTGGCCGTACTGACCGGGCTGACCGGGCTGACCGGGCTGGCCGTAGGCGCCCGGCTGGCCGTACTGGCCCTGCGCGGAGGGGTTCGGCTGCTGCGGCTGGGCGGCCGGGCCGCCCGCAAAGCCGGGGGCGCCGGCCGCGCTCGGCACGCCGGGCGCGCCGGCGGCGCTGGGCTGGGCAAAGGAGGCGCCGCCCTGCTGCGGGTACTGCAGCGGCTGTCCGTAGGGGGTGGGCTGCTGGCCCGGAGTGGGCTCGGGGCCGGAGGTGGGCGTGGACATCGAGTATCTCCAATTGCTCGACTGACATGACTCGAGTGATGCATAGCCTAACGAACACCGTCAGGTTTTTCTGTCTCGGCTCGGTCACAAGTCCCTGGGGATCGGCCCCGAATCACCCGTCGTCACGGAAGGGGAGACTCGGCGCGCACCCCGGTAGGCTCGGTGCACGTTCGACGCTGTTTTCGCGACCGCGACGCAGCGACAAGCCGACCTCGTTCAACCCCTAGGTGTCATGACTGCTTCACCCCTTGCCCCGGCCTGGCTCAGCGTGCCCGCGGACCTGAACGATCCGCGCCCGGCAGGCCGCGCCCCGCTCTTCCCCGCCTCCACGCGCCGCGTGGACGGCGCCCTGGAGATCGGCGGCGTGAGCGTCAAGGAGCTGCAGGCGGCCTACGGCACCCCGCTCTACGTCGTGGACGAGGGCGAACTGCGCTCCCGCGCCGCGGCCTTCAAGCGTGCCTACGACGCCGCGTTCGCCCCGCTCTGCGGCGGCGCCGACGTCTATTACGCGGGCAAGGTCTTCCTCAACACCTCCGTGGCCCGCTGGGTCGCCGAGGAGGGCCTGCGCCTGGACACGGCCTCGGGCGGCGAGCTCGCCGTGGCCCTGGCCGCCGGCGTCGCCCCCGAGCTGATCGGCCTGCACGGCAACAACAAGTCGGACGCGGAGATCGAGCGCGCCCTCACCCTGGGCCTCGGCCGCATCATCTCCGACTCCCTCGACGAGGTGCGCCGCGTGGCCGCCGCGGCCGAGCGCCTCGGCGTCACGGCCCAGCTCATGCTGCGCCTCACCCCGGGCGTGCACGCCTCCACCCACGAGTTCATCGCCACGGCGCACGAGGACCAGAAGTTCGGCCTCTCGCTGCACCCGCGCGCCGGGCAGGAGCGCTCGGACGCGGCCGAGGCCGTCGCCGAGGCGCTCGCGAGCGAGCACGTCCACCTCCTGGGCCTGCACTGCCACATCGGCTCCCAGATCTTCGAGTCGGCCGGCTTCGCCGAGGCCGCACGCCGCCTCATCGCCTTCCTGGGCGAGGTCAAGGCCCGGCACGGCGTCCAGCTGCCCGAGCTGGACCTCGGCGGCGGCTACGGCATCGCCTACACCGAGCAGGACACCCCGAGCACCCCCGAGGTGCTCGCCGCCGAGACCGCTGCGGTCGTGGCCGAGGCCTGCGCCGCGGCCGGCATCGACGTCCCGCGCATCAGCATCGAGCCCGGCCGCGCCATCGCCGGCCCGGCGGGCGTCACCCTGTACTCGGTTGGCGTCCAGAAGGACGTCGAGGTGGAAACCGCCGGCGGCGAAGCCGCCCCGCGGCGCTACGTCGCGGTGGACGGCGGCATGAGCGATAACGCCCGCCCCGTGCTCTACGACGCCGACTACTCGGCCCTGATCGCCTCGCGCGAGAGCGATGCGGAGCCGCTCCTGGCCCGCGTGGTCGGCAAGCACTGCGAGTCCGGCGACATCGTGGTTCGCGACGCCTACCTGCCCGCCGACCTGGGCCGAGGCGATCTGCTCGCGGTGCCCGCGACGGGCGCCTACTGCTGGTCCCTGGCCAGCAACTACAACTACCTGCCCCGCCCCGCCGTTGTGGCGGTCACCGGGGGAACGCACCGCGTGATCGTGCGCGGTGAGACCGAGACCGATCTGCTCTCCCGCGACGCGGGCATCGCCTGAGGTGAGCCGGGCACCCGAGCCCGCTGAGGCGTCGTCGGGCCGTGAAAGGCCCGCCGCCCACCCCACCAGCACTGAGAAGCAGAGGAAAAGAGGACCCATGACCATCACGCTCAAGGTGGCGCTGCTCGGAGCCGGCACCGTCGGCGCCGAGGTGGCCCGCATCCTGACCCAGGACGCCGCCCAGCTGCAGGCCCGCAGCGGGGCCGCGCTCGAGCTCTCCGCCGTGGTGGTGCGCGACACCGCCGCCGATCGCGGCCCGCACATCCCGCGCGAGCTCGTCAGCTCCGACGCGGAGGCCGCCATCGACGGCGCCGACCTCGTGATCGAGCTTATGGGCGGCCTCGAGCCGGCCTCCACCTACATCCGCCGCGCGCTCTCGCGCGGCGCGAGCGTCGTGACGGGAAACAAGGCCCTCCTCGCCGAG
Source organism: Galactobacter valiniphilus (assembly GCF_003575975.1). Taxonomy (GTDB): domain Bacteria; phylum Actinomycetota; class Actinomycetes; order Actinomycetales; family Micrococcaceae; genus Galactobacter; species Galactobacter valiniphilus. The sequence continues at coordinate 23,625 of NZ_QQXK01000009.1, forward strand.
CAGGGCCCCGAGCTCTTCGCCCTCGCCGCCGAGAACGGCGCCGAGCTCTCCTTCGAGGCCGCTGTGGCCGGCGCCATCCCGATCCTGCGCCCGCTCGCCGAGTCGCTCGCCGGCGACACCGTGACCAAGGTGATGGGCATCGTCAACGGCTCCACCAACTTCATTCTGGACAAGATGGACCGCGAGGGCGCGGACCTCGAGGCCGTCATGGCCGAGGCCTCGGCGCTGGGCTACCTCGAGGCGGATCCGTCCGCCGACGTGGAGGGGCACGACGCCGCCGCCAAGGCCGCCCTGCTCGCGACTCTCGCCTTTGGCTCGGGCTTCTCGATCGATCAGGTGCACACCGAGGGCATCACGGCCGTCACGGCCGCCGATGTCGAGGCAGCGCGCGCCGCCGATCAGGTCATCAAGCTGCTCGCCGTGGTGGAGCGCTCGGAGGCGGGCGTGCTCATGCGCGTGCACCCCACCCTGATCTCCCGCGAGCACCCGCTGGCCGCCGTCCACGGCGCGTTCAACGCCGTGTTCGTCGAGGCGCAGAACGCCGGCGAGCTCATGTTCTACGGCCCGGGCGCCGGCGGGGCCCCCACGGCCTCCGCCGTCATGGGTGACCTGGTCATGGCCGCGCGCCACCGCCTCGCCGGTTCCGCCGAGCCCACCCGCCTGGCCGCCGAGCCGATCGCCGCCCTGCCAGTGCAGGACGCGATCACGCGCTACGCGCTGGCCCTCGACGTCGCCGACGCGCCGGGCGTGCTCGCCCGGATCGCCCAGGTCTTCGCCGATCACGGCGTCTCCATCGAGGCCATGCGCCAGAACGGCCACCTGGACGGTGCCGCCGAGCTGCGCATCATCACCCACGCTGGCACGCAGCGCGCGCTCGACGCGACCGTGGCAGCCGTCAACAAACTCGACGTGGTCACCGGGATCACGTCCGTCATGCGAGTCGAAGGGAACTGAGCACACCATGGCTCACCAGTGGCGCGGAGTCATCCGCGAATACGCAGATCGCCTGCCCGTTGAGGACGGCGACACCATCGTCACCCTCGGCGAGGGTGGCACGCCCCTCGTCTACGCCCCGGCCCTCTCCGCCGAGACCGGCAACGAGGTCTACCTCAAGGTCGAGGGCATGAACCCGACCGGTTCCTTCAAGGACCGAGGCATGACCATGGCCGTCACGGCCGCCGTCAAGGCCGGCGCCAAGGCCGTCGTGTGCGCCTCCACTGGCAACACCTCCGCCTCCGCCGCCGCGTTTGCCAAGCAGGCCGGCATCACGTGCGCCGTGCTCGTCCCGGACGGCAAGATCTCCATGGGCAAGCTCTCGCAGGCCGTGGCCCACGGCGCCAAGATCATCCAGGTGGACGGCAACTTCGACAACTGCCTCGAGGTCGCCCGCAAGCTCTCCGAGAACTACCCGGTGTACCTGGTCAACTCGGTCAACCCGGCCCGCATCGAGGGCCAGAAGACCGGCGCCTTCGAGGTGGTCGACTTCCTGGGCGACGCCCCGGACTACCACCTGCTGCCCGTCGGCAATGCAGGCAACATCACGGCCTACTGGAAGGGTTACAAGGAGTACGCCTCCGAGTACACCAACCAGGCCGGCGCCGTGCTGCCCGCCGTCTCCACCAAGACCCCCATCATGTGGGGCTTCCAGGCCGCCGGCTCGGCACCCATCGTGGACGGTCACCCGATCCTCGAGCCCGAGACGATCGCCACCGCGATCCGCATCGGCAACCCCGCCTCGTGGGAGTTCGCCGAGGCCGCGCGCGACGAGTCCGGCGGGCTCATCGACGCCGTCACCGACGAGGAGATCCTCGAGGCGCACCGCTGGCTCTCCTCCCGCGAGGGAGTCTTCGTGGAGCCCGCCTCCGCCGCCGGTGCCGCCGGCCTGCTCAAGCACCACCGCGCGGGCACGGCCCCCACGGGCAAGAAGATCGTCATCACCGTCACCGGCCACGGCCTGAAGGACCCCGAGTGGGCCGTCAAGGGCGCGGGCGAGGACGCCTCGCCCGTCAAGGTCGAGTTCGACGTCGTGTCGGTCGCCGACGCCCTCGGGCTGAAGTGAGCGCGGGGGTGGCCGAGCGCAGCACGGCGGGACTCCCGCTGGCCTTCAGCGTGCCCACCGGCACGACGCCGCAGGGCGGGGTGAGTGCCTCCGTGCACGTCCCGGCCACCTCCGCGAACCTGGGGCCGGGTTTCGATGCCTTGGGCCTCGCCCTCGCCTACGGCGACGAGCTGGTGGCCTCCGTGGCCGCCGGCTCGCCCGCGGGCGACCGGGTGGACATCAGCGGCGCGGGGGAGGGCTGCCTTCCCACGGACGGAAGCCACCTTGCCGTCCGCACCATCCGCGACGCGTGGGATGCCTGGGGCGTGGACCACGCCGGCGTGGCGCTCAGCCTGCACGCGACGAACCGCACGCCGCATGGCCGCGGCCAGGGCTCCTCGGCCGCCGTGATCGTGGCGGCCCTGACCGCCGCCGCCGCGCTGCTGCCGGAGGGCCTGCGCCCTGACCGCGACGACGTGTTCGAGCTGGCGGCCCGCATCGAGGGGCACCCCGACAACGTGGCCCCGGCCGTCTATGGCGGCCTGACCATCTCCTGGGGCGGCGAGGACGGCGGATCCGCCCCGGCCCCGCGCGGCGAGGCAGCCGAGGGGCGCGCCTTCCGCACCGCCGTGCTGCGCCCCCACGAGGAGCTCGTGGCCCTCGTCGCCATCCCGGATGTGAAGCTCGCCACGGCGCTGGCCCGAGGCCTGCTCCCCGCGCAGCTTCCGCACGCCGCCGCGGCGGCGAACTCGGGCCGCTCTGCCCTGCTGATCCACGCGCTCACCGCGGCCCCCGAGCTGCTCGGCGTGGCCACCGAGGACCGCCTGCACGAGTCCTTCCGCGCGCCCGCCATGCCCGCGTCCGCGGCGCTGATCGGGGCCCTGCGCGCGCAGGGCTTCGCCGCGACGGTCTCTGGCGCCGGCCCCACGGTGCTGGTCCTGGCCCGCGCGGGCGAGGAGGCGGAACTGGCCAAGGCCGAGCTGCTGCGCCTGAGCCAGGCCGAGGGGGCCACCCGGATTGGCGCCGAGGGCGAAGCTGTGAACTGGCGTGTCCTGGAACCCGGCTTGGATACGGCAGGTGCTACAGTGATTGTGCATCGAACGGTGGGCTGAGCCTCCTTTCACCGCGCTTGACGCGAGGGGGAGCTAGCCGCCGCAGGGAGTGAAGTCAGCCCGTGCCACTCGGTCCGGGCCTTCCCCCTCACGTCAGGGGCCAGCCGGCCCCTTCAGGAAACGCGATGCTCCTCGTTTCGCCGTGCGCCCTGCACTGCCACCGCGGTTTGCCTGCGGTGCCATCAGGCCCACCCCAAGCGAGGGTTCGGCCCCATGTGGCGCGCGAAGTGAGCGCGCTCAGGGCCGTCCCTCCCGCCGGTTCTTCCTTGCCGCGCGGAGGGCACCACATCAGCAGCGGGCCGCCACCACTACCGTGGACCCGCCCAACGAGGGGGAAGGAACCTTCGTGACCGTCACCACCGACGTGGACAACTCTTCAGCTGCGCCCAAGCAGAGCGGCCTCTCCGCTCTCAAGCTGGCTCAGCTCCAGGAACTCGCGGGCCAGCTGGGGATCGCCGGCGCCAAGCGCCTGCGCAAGGCCGAGCTCGTCGAGGCCATCTCCGATCATCAGCGCGGCGGCTCCGTGGCCGACCGCGACGCCGCCGAGGCCAAGAAGAAGGCCGAGGCCGCCGCCCAGGCCGAGGCGAAGAAGGCGGAGGCCGCAAAGGCCGCCGCCGAGCCGGCCAAGAAGGCCGACGCCTCCGAGGCCCCGGCCGAGGAGCAGCGCCCCACGCGCAGCCGCGTTCGCGGCCGCCGGGCCGCCTCCTCCGAGGCCGGTTCGCCGACCCGCGCGACGCGCACCGTCACCTCGGACGAGACTCCCGCCGAGCAGCAGGCCCCGGCCGCCGGCCGTGCCAACAGCACGCGCGGCAACCGCAGCTCGGCCCGCGCCGAGGCCAAGGTTGAGGCCGCCCCGGCCGCCGCCCAGGACGAGGTAGCCGAGGAGCAGCCCGCCCGCCAGCTCTCCGTCAAGGAGCGCGCCCTGGCCCAGGCCGCGCTGCGCGCCGAGCGCGACGAGGCCATCGCCGCCGCCGAGCAGGCCGGCAACCCGCGCCGCAACCGTCGCGGTCGCCGCGCCGCCTCCTCCGAGGCCGGCCAGAACGCCGCGTCCTCCGAGCGCAACGAGGCCCCCGAGGCCTCGGAGCAGGGCGAGAACGCCGAGGAGAACGGCAACCGCAACCAGCGCGGCAACCGTGAGAACGGCAACCGCGAGAACAACGGGGAGACCCGCAATCAGCGCCGCCGCAACCGCCGCGGCGAGGAGCGCGCGGAGTCCGAGGGCACGGAGGAGAACTCCTCCGAGCGCGCCCAGGGCGAGCGCGCCGAGAAGCGCGAGAACACCCGCGAGGCCCGCGAGCCGCGCCAGGGGAACCAGGCCCGCCAGGAGGAGCAGCGCTCCTCCCGCCGCGATCGCCAGCGCGAGCGCAACGAGCGCCAGCGCAACGACCGCAACGAGCGTAACGGCCGCAACAACCGCCGCGGCCGCGGCGCGGTCGAGGTGGACGACACCGAGCTGACCGAGGACGACGTCCTGATGCCGGTGGCCGGCATCCTCGACGTGGGCGATCAGCACGCCTTCGTTCGCACCTCCGGCTACCTGCCGGGCCCGAACGATGTGTACGTGACCCTGCAGCAGGTCCGCCGCGCGAACCTGCGCAAGGGCGACGCCGTGGTCGGCGCCATCCGCGCCCCCCGCGAGGGCGAGGACCGCAGCGGTGCCAACGGCCGCACCAAGTACGCCCCGCTCGTGCGCATCGCCACGGTCAACGGCGTGCCGGTCGAGGAGAACAAGGATCGCGTCGAGTTCAACAAGCTCGTTCCGCTCTACCCCTCCGAGCGCCTGCGCCTCGAGACCGACCCCAAGAAGGTCGGCCCCCGCGTCATCGACCTGATCTCCCCGATCGGTAAGGGCCAGCGCGGCCTCATCGTCTCCCCGCCGAAGGCCGGTAAGACGATGATCCTGCAGTCGATCGCCGCCGCGATCACGCAGAACAACCCCGAGGTCCACCTCATGATGGTGCTCGTCGACGAGCGCCCCGAAGAGGTCACCGACATGCAGCGCTCGGTGCACGGCGAGGTCATCGCCTCGACGTTCGATCGCCCGGCCGACGACCACACCACGGTCGCCGAGCTGGCCATCGAGCGCGCCAAGCGCCTCGTGGAGCAGGGCAAGGATGTCGTGGTCCTCCTCGACTCCATGACCCGCCTGGGCCGTGCCTACAACCAGGCCGCCCCGGCCTCGGGCCGCATCCTCTCCGGTGGCGTCGACGCCGCCGCGCTCTACCCGCCGAAGCGCTTCTTCGGTGCCGCCCGCAACATCGAGAACGGCGGCTCGCTGACCATCCTGGCCACGGCCCTGGTGGAGACCGGTTCCAAGATGGACGAGGTCATCTTCGAGGAGTTCAAGGGCACCGGCAACATGGAGCTGCGCCTCTCCCGCCACCTGGCTGACAAGCGCATCTTCCCGGCCGTGGACGTCAACGCGTCCTCGACCCGCCGCGAGGAGAACCTGCTCAGCCCCGAGGAGGTGCGCATCATGTGGCGCCTGCGCCGCGTGCTCTCCGGCCTGGAGCAGCAGCAGGCCCTCGAGCTGCTCACCTCCAAGATTCGCGACACCCAGTCGAACGCTGAGTTCCTCATGGTCGTGAACCGCACCACCCTCGGCGACTCCAAGAAGTAGCCAGGCTCAACGCGCCCGGACGGACGGCGCCCCTCACCCCACCAGCCCCGGCTGGTAGGGGTGAGGGGCGCCGGACGCCGGGCGCGTCGTCGTACTGGGCCCTCACGTCCCGCCTTTTTCGCCCCATCCCGCCCCTTCTGGCCGGGATTCAACGAAAAGTGCGGGAGGCAAGCGGGGCCTCCGGGCCTCCGCTAGGAGGCGCCCCCACAGCAGCAGGCGCGACCACCCGAAGGTCGGCAGCAGGAAGCAGGAGACATGTTCGAGTCCGTTCAGGGCCTCGTCGACGAGCACGCCCAGATCCAGGAACGGCTCGCCGACCCCTCGGTCTACCAGGACCAGGGCCTGGCCAAGCGCCTCGGCCGCCGCGGCGCCGAGCTCAACGCGATCGTGGAGACCTACCGGCGCTGGCTCCAGCTGCAGGAAGACCTCGAGGCGGCCCGCGAGATGGCGGCGCTTGACGCCGAGTTCGCGCAGGAGGCCAAGGACATCGAGGAGGAACTCCCGGTCCTGGCTGAGAAGCTGCGCCGCCTGCTCATCCCGCGCGATCCCAACGACGGCCGCGACGCGATCCTCGAGGTCAAGGGCGGCGAGGGCGGCGAGGAGGCTGCCCTGTTTGCCGCCGACCTGCTGCGCATGTACACGCGCTACGCCGAGGCCCGCGGCTGGAAGGTCGAGTTCATCTCCTCGACGGATTCGGACCTGGGCGGCTACAAGGACGCGCAGATCGCGATCAAGGGCGAGGGCTCCGAGCCGGCCGAGGGCGTCTACGCCGCCCTCAAGTACGAGGGCGGCGTGCACCGCGTGCAGCGCGTCCCCGTGACGGAGTCGCAGGGGCGCATCCACACCTCCGCCGCCGGCGTGCTGGTCTTCCCCGAGGTCGACGAGCCCGAGGAGATCGAGATCCAGCAGAACGATCTCAAGATCGACGTCTACCGCTCCTCGGGCCCCGGCGGCCAGAGCGTCAACACGACCGACTCGGCCGTGCGCATCACCCACCTGCCCACGGGCATCGTGGTGGCCATGCAGAACGAGAAGTCCCAGCTGCAGAACCGCGAGGCCGCCATGCGCGTGCTGCGCTCGCGCCTCCTGGCCCACCAGCAGGAGCAGATCGACGCCGCGAACGCCGATGTGCGCCACTCGCAGGTGCGCACCATGGACCGTTCCGAGCGCATCCGCACCTACAACTTCCCGGAGAACCGCATCGCGGATCACCGCACCGGCTACAAGTCCTACAACCTTGACGCGGTCCTGAACGGCGAGCTGCAGCCCGTCATCGACTCCTGCATCCAGATGGACGAGGAGTCCCGGCTGGCCGCGCTCGGCGAGGAGGACTGAGCCGTGGCCGGCGAGTTCGTTGGCCTGCCCGGCCTGGGCGACGCCCTGCCCGGCGTCCCGCCGCTTCCCGGTTTCGGGGCGGCCACGCCGGCCGTTCCGGCCGCCGTGTCACAGGTGCACGACGGCGTGGTGGCCGGTTCGCTCGAGGGCGTGGCTTCCAGCGTGGACGGCGCGGGCGAGCTGCGCGCGGCCCTGCGCGTGGCCGCCGCCGCGCTCAACGCCGCGGGCGTCGAGTCGCCGCGCGCCGACGCCGAACTGCTCGCCGGGCACCTGCTGGGGCAGGATCGCGGCCGCTTGGCCGTCACGGCGCTCATGGGGGCGCCCGTACCCGCGGGCTACGGCGAGCTCGTGGCCGCCCGTGCCTCGCGCATTCCCCTGCAACACCTCACGGGCGGCGCCCCCTTTCGCTCCCTGAGCCTCGCTGTGGGCCCCGGCGTCTTTGTCCCGCGCCCCGAGACCGAGCTCGTGGCGCAGGCGGCCATCGACGAGGCGCGCGCCGTGCTGGCCGCCGGGCGGGAGCCGCTCGTGGTGGACGCCTGCACCGGCTCCGGCGCCATCGCCGCCGCCGTGGCCACCGAGGTGCCAGGCGCCGTGGTGCACGCGATCGAGCTGCACGAGGCCGCCCACGCCTACGCCGCCAAGAACCTGGCCGGCACCGGAGCTCGACTTCACCTCGGCGACGCGCTGACGGCGCTCGAGGAGCTGGCCGGAACGGTCGACGTCCTGGTCTCCAATCCGCCTTACGTCCCGCCGCGCGAGCACGCCGATCCCGAGGTGCAGCTGCACGATCCGGACACGGCGCTCTACGGCGGGGGAGCTGACGGCATGGACTTCCCGCGGGCACTCGCCCTGCGCGCCGCCCAACTGCTGCGCACCGGCGGGCTCTTTGTCATGGAGCACGACGAGACGCAGGAGAATGCCGTCCTGGCGCTCTTCGGCGCCGTGGCCGCGGCCGGGGCGTGGGCCGAGGCGACCGTGCTGCCCGATCTCGCCGGGCGCCCGCGCTTTGTCGTGGCCCGGCGCTCCTAAGGCGCCTGCGGCTGGGACTGACCCACGCGCCGTCGTGCGCTGAAACGGAGCGTCAGCCCCACCCTGTCGGGCGTCCGCGCGTCGTCGTGGCCCGGCGCTCTTAAGGTGCCTGCGGCTGGGACTGACCCACCCGCCGTCGTCCTCCGAAGCGGTCCGTCGGCGCCGGCCCTGCCTGCCCCGCCGGGCGCGCCGGGCACACCGGCGAGGGAAAGCCCTTGTGGCGTGGGAGAATCACTGACGTGAGTGAGACTTTTGATTGCCAGGATCCCGCCGCCCGCGCGGAGGGAATCGCCGCCGCGCAGGTGGCCGTCGCCGCCAAGTCCTGCGTCGTGATCCCCACGGACACGGTCTACGGCATCGGTGCCGACGCCTTCTCCCCGCAGGCCGTCGCGACCCTCCTGGCCGCCAAGGGCCGGGGCCGGCAGATGCCGCCGCCCGTCCTGATCCCGCGCCTGGCCACCCTGGACGGCCTCGCGACCGACGTGCCCGAGGGCGCCCGCGCCCTCGCCGAGCGCTTCTGGCCCGGTGCCCTGACCCTCATCCTTCACGCGCAGCCCTCCCTCACCTGGGACCTTGGCGAGACCCGCGGGACCGTGGCCCTGCGCATGCCCGACGACGCCGTGGCGCGCGAGCTGCTCGACGCGACCGGCCCGCTCGCCGTGTCCTCCGCCAACCGCACGGGCGTTGCCACGGGCCCCACGGCGGCCGACGCGCGCGAGCAGCTGGCCGACTCGGTGGCCGTCTACCTCGAGGACGGGCAGCGTCCCGCCGCCGGGGGAGTGCCCACGCCGTCCACGATCGTCGACTACACCACCGAGCCACCGCTCATCCGCCGCCTCGGCGCGCTCTCCCTCGAGACGCTGCGCGAGGTCGCCCCGAGCATCGTCGCCGAGGGGAACTGACGGCGTCCCATGAGGGTCTACCTGCTCATCACGGCCGTCGCCTTTGTGGTGGCGGCCGCGCTGACGCCCGCCCTGCGCGCGCTCGGCCAGCGGACCATGGCGGACATCCCGCTGCGCGCCCGCGATATGCACACGGAGCACATCCCCAAACTCGGCGGCGTCGCCATGGTCGGCGGCCTGCTGGCCGGCCTCGGGGTGGCGAGCCAGTCTCCCTTCCTCTCCGGCGTCTTCACCAAGCCGGACGTGATCCTGGGCCTCGTGCTCGCGTGCCTGCTGATCCTCGTGATCGGCGTGGCGGACGACCTCTACGACATTCGCTGGTACTACAAGCTCCTGGCCCAGCTCGGGGCGGCGCTCGTCATGGCGCTCTCGGGCGTGCGGCTCGAGGTGCTGCCCGTGGGCTGGTGGCACGTGAGCGATCCGTTCTGGCAGATCTCCCTGGCCATGTTCCTCATGGTGCTCACTATGAACGCCATCAACTTCGTGGACGGGCTGGACGGCCTCGCCGCCGGCATCTCGGTGATCGGCTCCAGCGCCTTCTTCCTGTACTGCTACATGATGGCGCGCGAGGTGAACCAGTACGACCACGCAAACCTGGGCGCGCTGCTCATGGCGGTGCTGCTCGGCGCCTCGCTCGGCTTCCTGGTCCACAACTTCAACCCGGCCAAGATCTTCATGGGGGAGACCGGTGCCATGCTCATCGGCCTCGTCATGGCGGTGGCCGCGATCGTGGTGACGACGGACCTGCAGGCCCTCGATCGCATGCGCTTTAGGAACGTGCCGGCCTACATGCCGATCCTGCTGCCGCTGGCCGTGGTGCTCCTGCCGGTGCTCGACCTCTCGCTGTCGGTGGTGCGCCGTACGGCCCGCGGCAAGTCGCCCTTCAGCGCCGACCGCGGTCACCTGCACCACAAGCTCGTGGACGGCGGCTACACGCACCGCGGCGCCGTGCTGGTGCTCTACCTGTGGTCGGGCTTGCTGGCCTTCGGCGCCGTGGCGCTGAACCGGATCCCGGCGAACATCCTGCTGCCCATCTGGGGCGTGCTCCTGCTGGGCGCGGGCGCACTGACGGTCCACCCGTGGGTACGGCGCAAGCTCTCCGTGCGTTCGGTGGCCAAGGCGCGCAAGCTCGCGATCGAGCGCCGAGGGCGGCTGTAGGGCGTCGTGTGTGGCCCGCGTGTCGGGATCTTTCCGGCTTGAGGTCCGGAGATGCCGGCCCGGGGGAGCCCGCGTGTGCGAAACGACTTCGACAGCGGGTAGAATGTCTAGGGTGTGTGGCGAGTAGCCAAACGCGTACCCCATGTCCGGAGGACAAGATGCCAAAGACGACGCCTACACCCGAGGGTGCACCGGTGTCTCATGGCGACGTCCTTCCCTGGACGGGGATCCTGAAGTGGTGCCTCGCCCTGACCGTTCCGGCCGTGCTCATCGCCGCCGTGATCGGCTTCTTCGTGGCTGGCGTGCCCGGGCTCGTCTCGACGCTGGCCTCCGCCGGCGTCGTCGTGCTCTTCTTCGCCATCTCGCTCGTGGTCGGCCACTTTGTTGGCCACCTCGCCCCCAAGGCCTTGCTCGGCGCCTTTGCCCTCACCTACCTCATCAAGGTGATCGGCTTTGGCGCCTTTTTGCTGGTCCCGACCGACCCGTCCTGGTTCTCCAGGACCTGGGCCACGGTCGGCGCCGTCCTGGCCTTGATCGTGTGGCAGGGCACCGAGATGTACCGCTTCTCCCAGCTGCGCCTGCGCGTCTTCGACGATCCGCAGGCCCCCACCACCACCCGGAAGGAGGGCTCATGAGCCAGGACAAATCCTCGTGGCAGGACGATCTTTCCGACCACCCAGCCCGCGAGTACATCACCTACATCATTGCCGGGGTCATCAGCCTCGGTTTGGTAGGCTGGCTCCTGGGTATGGTCTTGTCTCTTCCCTGGATCCTGTTCGTTGGCCTTGGCCTGGGAGCAGCGCTCGGAGCGTACATCGCCTGGCGACATCTGGTGGACCACAAGAGGTCCAAAGAGAAGAGCGACCCATCATGACCCACCGTATGGTCACCGCACGGGAGCGGACTTACCTCCCGTGTGCGTCGGCACCTGACAGCAGAGAGGAAACGCGTTGATCGCGCTTGCGCTTCCGACCGCAACCGAGGGCGAGGGCTTCCAGGCCCCGGGCATCTCGGACCTTCACCTTCCTGACATCCTGCCTTGGGGTGCCGAATATGGCACCGGCTTCGGCAAGCAGATGCTCCTGGTGCTTCTTTCGGTCGTCCTGATTGCTTGGTTCATGGTCGCCGCTGCGCGCAAGCGCCAGCTCGTGCCCGGCAAGTTCCAGTTCCTGGGCGAGTCGATCTATGGCTTTGCTCGGAACGCCATTGGCCGCGACATGCTTGGCGAGAAGGACTTCCGCAAGTACACGCCGCTCCTGACGACCCTGTTGCTCTTCATCTTGTTGAACAACTTGATGGGCGCCATCCCGTTCCTGCAGATCCCGACGCCGTCTCACGTGGGTACCGCCTACGCGCTGGCCGGCCTGGTCTACGTGTACTGGATCTTCCTGGGCTTCAAGACCCACGGCATCAAGTACTTCAAGGTGTCAGTGGTTCCCTCTGGCGTGCCGAAGGCCTTCCTGGTGCCGGTCGTCATCATCGAGATCGTGTCGACCTTCCTGGTCCGCCCCATGACGCACTCCCTGCGTCTCTTCGCCACCATGCTTTCCGGTCACATGATCGTGGCCCTCACCGCCGCCGCCATGAGCTACATGTTCACCGGCCTCGGCGAGTGGTGGGGCTACCCGCTCGGCTCCCTCATCTTTGTGGGCGGCCTGGCCATGTACCTCTTCGAGATCTTCATCATGGTCCTGCAGGCCTACGTCTTCACCCTGCTGACCGCGGTGTACATCCAGGGCTCCATCTCGGACGCCCACTAACCCCACCTTCGTCCCCTGGTGACCCAGGGGTACACCAACCGCCCTGTCGGTGGCAGCAGCGCCCCGGCATCGTGAAAGGAAAACAATGGAAATCTCCGGTTCCCTCAACGCCATCGGTTACGGCCTCTCCGCCATCGGCGGCGGCATCGGCGTGGGCCTGGTCTTCGCGGCCTTCATCCAGGGTGTCGCTCGTCAGCCGGAGGCCCAGCGCGTCCTGCAGCCGCTGGCCTTCATGGGCCTGGCCTTCACCGAGGCGCTCGCGATCCTCGGCCTCGTGTTCGCCTTCGTCTGGAAGCTCTGACCGGACCTGCTCCAACCAGCAGTCCCAACTCAGAAGAAGAAAGACGGGTGAAACATGGACAACGCAGTCATCCTGGCGTCTGCTGAGGGCGCCAACCCCCTCATGCCGAACTGGTGGGAGGTGCTCGTCACCCTCGTCGGTTTCCTGATCCTGCTGTTCATCGTCAGCAAGTTCGTCGTGCCGATGTTCGAGAAGACCTTCGAGGAGCGGCACGCCGCCATCGAGGGTGGCATCGAGAAGGCAGCGGCCGCCCAGGCCGAGGCCAACGCGGCCCTCGAGGAGTACAAGCAGCAGCTCTCCGACGCTCGCACCGAGGCCAACCGCATCCGTGAGGAAGCGCGTTCCGAAGGTGCCGAGATCCTCGCCGAGCTCAAGGCCAAGGCCGCCTCCGAGTCCGCTCGTATCACCGAGCAGGCTCAGGTCGCCATCGCGGCCGAGCGCACCGCCGCCCAGTCGTCGCTGCGCACCGAGGTCGGCACCCTCGCCACCCAGCTCGCCGGCAAGATCGTCGGCGAGGCCCTGGACGACGACGCTCGCTCCGCGCGCGTGGTTGACCGCTTCCTGAGCGACCTCGAGTCCCAGCAGGCGGGTGCGGCGAAGTAATGGCAGCAACAACGAGTGAGTCACGCGATCGTGCTCTGACCGCGCTGGAGGCCAAGCTGGGCGGGGCGGATCTTTCGCTCTCCCAGGAGCTGTTCTCCGTGCTCGGTGTGCTCGATTCCAACGCCGCCCTGCGCCGCGCCCTGACCGACCCTTCGGGGACGGTCGAGGCGAAGCAGGCCCTCGTGAAGCAGCTCTTCGCCGGCAAAGTGTCCGAGGACGCGGTGGAGATCACCGCTGCCCTGGCCGCCGAGCGCTGGAGCACTGAGCGAGACCTGGGCGACACGCTCGAGGAGCTCGCCGCCACGGTCGCCACCGCGGTGGCCGAGCGTCAGGGCACCCAGGGGCTCGACGATCTGCAGGCCCAGCTGCTCGGCTTCAACGATGCCGTCGCAGCCAACCACGACCTGCAGTGGGCCCTCGAGGACCGCACCGCACCGGCCGCCTCCAAGGTGGCCCTCGCGGAGAAGCTGGTTCCCGGAGCCTCGGACGTGGCTCGCTCGCTGATCGCCCAGGCGGTCTCGGCCCCGCGCGGACTGCGCCCCACCGCCCTGGTGGAGCGCTTCGTGCAGGCCGTGGCCAAGCGGCAGCGCCGGTGGATCGCCAACGTGAGCGTCACCCGTCCGCTGACGGATGAGCAAAAGAGCCGGCTGGAGGCTGGCCTAAACAAGGCCTACGGCCGCGACCTTCGCCTGAACGTCGTGCAGGACCCGTCCCTCGTGGGTGGCCTGCGCGTCGAGGTGGGCGACGATGTCGTGGACGCCTCCGCCGCTACTCGCCTGGCCGAGCTCAAGCGCCGACTCGTCGGCTGAGCCTCACGGCGAAGAGACAACAAGACTGAATACCTCGGTCGGGACCCCACGTCACCGGCCGGATGAACCCAAGAGAGCAGGGACTGCAGATGGCCGATCTGACCATCAATGCCGACGACGTCCGCAACGCCCTCAACGACTTCGCCAAGTCCTACGAACCGGACGCGGCGCAGCGAGTTGAGGTCGGACACGTCGTCTCGGCTGGTGACGGCATCGCCCATGTCGAGGGCCTCCCCTCGGTCATGGCCAACGAGCTGGTGCGCTTCGAAGATGGCACCCTGGGCCTGGCCCAGAACCTTGACCGCCGCGAAATCGGCGTCGTCGTCCTCGGCGACTACTACGGCATCGAAGAGGGCCAGGAAGTCCACCGCACCGGTGAGATCCTTTCCGTCCCGGTCGGTGACAACTTCCTGGGTCGCGTCGTCGACCCGCTGGGTAACCCCATCGATGACCAGGGCGAGATCGTGCCCGAGGGCCGCCGCGCCCTCGAGCTCCAGGCCCCCACGGTCACGCAGCGCCAGTCGGTTGGCGAGCCGCTGCAGACCGGCCTGAAGGCCATCGACGCGATGATCCCGATCGGCCGTGGGCAGCGTCAGCTGATCATTGGCGACCGCCAGACCGGCAAGACCGCCATCGCGATCGACGCCATCCTGAACCAGAAGGCCAACTGGGCCTCGGGCGACGTCACCAAGCAGGTGCGCTGCGTGTACGTCGCGATCGGCCAGAAGGCCTCCACGATCGCGGCCGTGCGCCAGACCCTCGAGGAGAAGGGCGCCCTGGAGTACACGACGATCGTGGCCTCCCCGGCCTCCGACGCCGCGGGCTTCAAGTACCTGGCCCCCTACGCCGGTTCGGCCATCGGCCAGCACTGGATGTACGGCGGCAAGCACGTTCTGATCGTGTTTGATGACCTGTCCAAGCAGGCCGAGGCCTACCGCTCCGTGTCGCTGCTGCTGCGCCGTCCGCCGGGACGCGAGGCCTACCCGGGCGACGTGTTCTACCTGCACTCCCGCCTGCTCGAGAGGTGCGCCAAGCTCTCCGACGAGATGGGTGCCGGCTCCATGACGGGTCTGCCGATCATCGAGACGAAGGCCAACGACGTCTCGGCGTTCATCCCGACGAACGTCATCTCCATCACCGACGGCCAGATCTTCCTGCAGTCGGACCTCTTCAACGCCAACCAGCGTCCCGCCGTGGACGTGGGCGTGTCCGTCTCCCGCGTGGGTGGCGCCGCTCAGGTCAAGGCCATGAAGAAGGTCTCCGGCACGCTGAAGCTCTCGCTGGCTCAGTACCGCGACATGGCGGCCTTCGCCATGTTCGCCTCGGATCTGGATGCCGCCTCCAAGCAGCAGCTGACCCGTGGCGCGCGCCTGATGGAGCTGCTGAAGCAGGGCCAGTACCAGCCGTACCCGGTCGAGGACCAGGTCGTCTCGATCTGGGCCGGCACCAACGGCTACCTGGACGACGTTCCGGTCGAGGATGTCCTGCGCTTCGAGCGCGAGTTCATCGACGCCCTGCGTCGCCGCACCTCCGTGCTGACCACGATCGCCCAGACCGGCAAGCTCGAGGACGAGACGGTGGATGCCATGAAGGCCGCCATCGCCGAGTTCAAGGCCGGCTTCTTCGGTGAGGGCGATGACCAACTGGTCGCCGCCGGTCACGAGGAGCACGCTGCTCTCTCGGCCGAAGAGGTCGAGCAGGAGCAGATCGTCACTCAGAAGCGCTGACCGCTTCCCGTGAGGGCGGGCGGGGGAAACCCCGCCCGCCCGACCGGGGGAGGAAAGGACATCCATGGGAGCCCAGATTCGGGTTTACCGCCAGAAGATCAGCTCGACGTCGTCGATGCAGAAGATCTTCAAGGCGATGGAGCTGATTGCTACCTCGCGTATCGGCAAGGCGCGCGCCCGCGTGGCCGCCTCGCTGCCGTACGCGAAGGCGATCACCCGCGCCGTCTCGGCCGTCGCTTCTCAGTCCGAGGTTGACCACCCGCTCACCCGTGAGCCGGAGACCAGCACCCGCAGCGCCGTCGTGATTTGCACGTCGGACCGCGGCCTGGCCGGTTCCTACTCCTCGAGCGTGCTCAAGGAGGCCGAGGAGCTTCTCACGAAGCTCGCGGCGGAGGGCAAGCAGGTCGACGTGTACCTCTACGGCCGCAAGGCCGAGGCGTACTTCGAGTTCCGCGGGCGCGAGTACAAGCGCGTGTGGACCGGTCACACTGACGAGCCGCTGTTTGAGACCGCCAAGGAGATCGGCGCCGCCGTTCTCGAGGCCTTCAACACCGACACCACCGCCGGCGGCGTGGACGAGATTCACCTCGTCTACACGCAGTTCAAGTCGATGGTTGTGCAGGAGCCCAACGTCGTCCGCCTGCTGCCGCTGGAGGTCGTCGAGGAGAAGGTCACGGAGAACACCGCCGACATCCTTCCGCTCTACGAGTACGAGCCGGAGCCGGAGCAGGTTCTTGACGCCCTGCTTCCGCGCTACATCGACTCGCGCGTGTTCGCTGCCCTGCTGCAGGCAGCGGCTTCGGAGCTGGCCGCGCGTCAGCGTGCGATGAAGACGGCCGGCGACAACGCCACCGAACTCATCAAGAAGTACACGCGACTGCGCAACAACGCCCGCCAGGCCGAGATCACGCAGGAGCTCACCGAGATCGTCGCCGGCGCTGATTCGCTCAGCTCCTGACACGATCCAACGAAGACTACGCAGCCCACACCAAGTGAAGTGAGAGAGATGACTGCTCAAGTTACCGAAGCGGGGACGACCGCTGTGCCGGGTGCCACCGGCCGCATCGCCCGCGTCATCGGCCCGGTCGTCGACGTCGAGTTCCCGGCGGACGCGATCCCGGCCATCTACAACGCCCTGTCCACGGAGGTCACCCTCGCGGGTGTCACCCGTACGATCACCTTCGAGACCTCCCAGCACCTGGGTGACAACCTCGTTCGTGCCATCTCCCTGCAGACGACCGACGGCCTGGTCCGCGGCGCCACCGTGCAGGACCTGGGTGCCCCCATCTCCGTCCCGGTTGGCGACGGCGTGAAGGGTCACATCTTCAACGTCCTGGGCGAGTCCCTGGACGTCCCCAACGATCAGATCGTTGCGTCTGAGCGTTGGCCCATCCACCGCAAGCCCCCGCACTTCTCCGAGCTCGAGGGCTCGACGGAGATGCTGGAGACCGGCATCAAGGTCATCGACCTGCTGACCCCCTACATCAAGGGCGGCAAGATCGGCCTGTTCGGCGGCGCCGGCGTGGGCAAGACCGTGCTCATCCAGGAGATGATCACCCGTGTTGCTCGCAACTTCGGTGGTACCTCCGTGTTCGCCGGTGTCGGCGAGCGTACCCGTGAGGGCAACGACCTCTGGGTTGAAATGGAAGAGGCGGGTGTTCTGAAGGACACCGCCCTCGTGTTCGGCCAGATGGACGAGCCGCCGGGAACGCGCCTGCGCGTGGCCCTGACCGGCCTGACCATGGCGGAGTACTTCCGCGATGTGCAGAACCAGGACGTGCTGCTCTTCATCGACAACATCTTCCGCTTCACGCAGGCCGGTTCAGAGGTCTCCACGCTGCTGGGCCGCATGCCCTCCGCCGTGGGTTACCAGCCGAACCTGGCCGACGAGATGGGCCTCCTGCAGGAGCGCATCACCTCGACGAAGGGTCACTCGATTACGTCGATGCAGGCCATCTACGTGCCGGCCGATGACTACACCGACCCGGCCCCGGCCACGACGTTCGCGCACCTGGATGCGACCACCGAGCTCTCCCGTGAGATCGCTTCGCGTGGCCTGTACCCGGCCGTGGACCCGCTGACCTCCACCTCCCGCATTCTGGACCCGCAGTACGTGGGTCAGGATCACTACGACACGGCCGTCCGCGTCAAGCAGATCCTCCAGAAGAACAAGGAGCTGCAGGACATCATCGCCATCCTCGGTGTCGATGAGCTCTCCGAAGAGGACAAGATCGTCGTGGCTCGCGCCCGCCGCATCCAGCAGTTCCTCTCGCAGAACACCTACACGGCCAAGCAGTTCACGGGCGTCGAGGGCTCCACGGTGTCCATCAAGGACACCATCGAGGGCTTCAAGGCGATCGCCGATGGCGAGCTCGACCACATCGCCGAGCAGGCCTTCTTCAACGTGGGTGGCCTGGACGACGTCGAGCGCCAGTGGGCCGAGATCCAGAAGGCCACGGCCTGATCATGGCGCAGCTGGACGTCGAGGTCGTCGCCGCGGACCACGCTGTGTGGTCCGGGGCGGCGCGCCGCGTGAATGCCTTCACGGTCAACGGTGACATCGGCGTGCTGCCGGGTCACACGCCCGTGATCGCCCTGCTGGCCGCCGGCCGCGTGGAGGTGCAGCCCCTCGAGGGCCCCCGCGTCCACATCAAGGCCGATGGTGGTTTCTTCTCCGTGGAGAACAACCGCGTCACCATCGTGGCCGACGACGCCGTCGTCGACGCCACGGCCTAGGGCGCGATAGTCACCTGACCTTGAGCGAGTTCGGTGTGATCGTCTGGTGCGTGCTGGGGCTTCTTGCCCTCGCGCTGATCGTGCTCGTGTTGCTCGGGGTGCGTCGTTCGCAATTGCGGCGCACCCTGGGCACCTTCGATGCCTCCCTCCGCGTGGGGGAGGGGCGCTGGAGTTCCGGGGTGTGCCGCTATGCGGATCACTCCCTCGAGTTCCTGCGCTGGCTGTCGCTGACCCCGGTCGCGGCCTACCGCTTCGAGCGGACGGGCCTCGAGCTGAAGGGCTGGCGCCAGCCCACGGACGCCGAGCGCCCGAGGCTTGCCTCGGACGCGATCCTGGTGGAGCTCGATTCTCCCCAGGGCCCCCTGCAGCTCGGCATGAGCTACGGCGCGTACACGGGCCTGTCGGCCTGGATCGAGGCCGGCCCCGTCGCCGGCGTCGGCACGTGGCGGCAGGCACCCTAGGATCACACCGGATTGGCCTCAAGCGGCTGACCCACTTGGTGTCGACGAAGGCCCCGTTCCTTTCCCGCAAGGGAAGGAACGGGGCCCTCGTTGCGTCTGGGCCCACTCCGATGCTGGTGGTGGGAGAGTCGGGTGCCCGACGGCGGGTGGTCGCCTGGGCGCGTGCTGTGGCCGGGCCGGGTGGTGCCGCGGCCGGGCCGCCAGCGAGTGCGCGCCTAGCGGCGCGGGGCGAGGGCGTCGAGGGCCGCGAGCCACTCGGCGGACATCTCGGCCAGCTCCTCGCGTTCGGCGAGCACCTCGAAGACGTCGGGCCAGGCCTCGGGAACCCGGGGCTCGTCGTCGCTCTGGGGCAGCACGACGGCCAGGCGCACGCCGTGCTCCTCCGCGCCGCGCAGCCCGAAGGCCAGCAGCGGCTCCGCGAAGTCGAGGAAGGTCAGCGGCGGTTCCGGGAGGGCCTCTGGTGCCGTGCGCGCGAGCGAGTCGAGCCAGACGCCCAGCGAGGCGGCCTCGGCCAGGCGCAGGCAGGGCTCGGTGAAGCGCGCCTCGAGCTCGGGCCCGCTCAGCCGCACGCCGATCTGCAGCCACTGCGAGTCGGGGTTCTCGGCGTCGGTGACCTCGGGGAACTCGTAGCCCTCGATCCACAGGTGGAGGGCGTGTCCTTCCTCGTCGGCGAGGACGAGCGGTGCGGGGGAGTCCTGCATCAGAAGAGGCGGGATTCGGCGTCGTCCACGCCGCGCATGGCGTCGTAGTCCAGGACGAGGCACTCGATGCCCCGATCCTCGGCGAGCGTGCGCGCCTGCGGCTTGATCTGCTGAGCCGCGAAGATGCCGCGCACTGGCGCGAGCAGGGGATCGCGGTTGAGGAGCTCGAGGTAGCGCGTGAGCTGCTCGACGCCGTCGATGTCTCCGCGGCGCTTGAGCTCGATGGCGACGGCGTGCGAGGACGCGTCGCGGGCGAGGATGTCCACGGGGCCGATGGCCGTCATGTACTCGCGGCGCACCAGGGTGGCGCCCGCACCGATGAGGTGGATCTGTTCGGCCAGGAGGCGCTGGAGATCCGACTCCACCCCGTCCTTGATGAGGCCGGGATCGAGGCCGAGCTCGTGGGCCGTGTCGGAGATCTTCTCCGTGATGCGGATCGTCAGGTGATCGTCGCTCTTGGAGTGCTGCACGCGCCAGACCTCGACGATGCCCTCGGCGCGCTCCTCATCCGAGGGGGCCGTGGAATGCATCGTGGCGGGCGGGCTCATCCAGTTCAGCGGCTTGTACGAGCCGCCGTCGGAGTGGATCAGGACGGAGCCGTCCGCCTTCACCATGAGCAGCCGCTTGGCCGAGGGGAGGTGCGCGCGCAGGCGCCCCTCATAGTCAACTGAACACTTCGCGATCACCAAACGCACCTGCGCAACTCTACCGGCCCGGGCCGCGCCCGCCGCGCGCGCCCCACGCGGTGGGGGAGAATGGGAACCATGCCACGCTCCAACCGCCCCCGCCGCACCACCTCGCGCCAGCGCTCCACCGGTGCCCCCGTGCAGAATCGCAGCTGGGACCTCGGCACGGACGGCTCGTGGCGGCATCACGGGGTCTCGACGCTGCAGGAGTTTTCCGACGGCGCGTGGCATGTGCGCGTCATCCCCTCCTACGGCGCGCTCAAGGACTACGTGTGCCCCGGTTGCTCGCAGCGCATCGCACCAGGCGTCTCCCATGTGGTGGCCTGGCGCGCTGACGGCGCCCGGTCGAACGCGCAGCAGGAGGCGGATCGCCGGCATTGGCACCAGCGCTGCTGGAACCACCACGCCGGGCGGGCCTGAGCCTCGCCCCTAGGATGGTCGCTGTGACTACGCCAGCTCCCGCGCCCCGCCCCGCCTACAAGCTGCACCGCGAGCCCACCGCGCTGCGCTCCAACACGATCCTCCCCGCCCAGCGCGAGGACATCGAGCTGCACACCGCGGACGGGCTCACGCTCGTGGGCGAGCTGGCCGTCCCGGCCGCCGTGACGCCCGTCGCGACGCTCGTGACGCTGCACCCGCTGCCCACGCACGGCGGCTTCATGGATTCCCACGTCTACAAGAAGGCCGCCTGGCGCCTGCCGGAGCTCGCCGGCATGGCGGTGCTGCGCTTCAACACCCGCGGCACGTGCTCCCCGCGCGGCTGCTCCGATGGACGCTTCGAGGAGGGGATCGGTGAGGCCGCCGACGTCGCCGCGGCCCTCGACTTTGTGCGCGAGCGCGGCCTGCCCAACCCCTGGCTCGTGGGCTGGAGCTTCGGGACCGAACTCACCCTCAAGTACGGTTCGCAGCCGCAGAACGCGGAGCAGATCCGCGGCTCGGTGCTGCTCTCCCCGCCGCTGCACCGCGCCGACGACGCCGATCTGGCGCGCTGGGCCGGCACCGGGCTCCCGCTGAGCGTTCTTGTCCCGGAGTTCGACGACTACCTGCGCCCGGCCGAGGCGGCGGAGCGCTTCGCGGCGGTGCCCCAGGCGCGGCTGATTCCCGTGGAGGGCGCCAAGCACCTGTGGGTCGGCGAGAAGTACGTGCAGCGCGTGCATCAGGAGATCGTGAACGCCGTGCTCGGGGCCGCGGCCCCCACGTTGCCCACCGAGGTCAGCGGCCCCGTGGCGCTGGCCCAGGGCTGAGGGCTTAGCGCGCGTCCTGGCGCTTGATCCACACCTCGCGCACGAGCAGCATCACCGAGGCCGCGATCGGGATCGCCATGAGCGCTCCTGCCACGCCGAGCAGCGTGCCGCCGGCGATGACGGCGATGACCGCCACGGCGCCCGGCACCTTGACGGCGCGCGCCATGATCTTGGGCGAGACGAAGTAGGCCTCCACCTGCAGGTAGGCGAAGTAGCAGATGGCGTAGAACAGGGCGACCTGCCATCCACCGCTAAAGAGCGCCACCACGATGACGAGCAGCCCGGCGAACACACCGCCCACGAGCGGGATGAACGCGAGGACGGCCACGCAGAGGGCAAGCAGGGCGGGGTAGGGCACCTTGAAGATCGTCATGAGGATGAACGCGATGATGGCGTTACACACCGCCACCGTGGCCTGCCCCATGACGTAGTTGCCCACGCTGCGCGTGATCTCCTCGCCGAGCTCGCGGGCCCTGCGCCGCTTGGAGCGCGGCGCAAGCGAGTACGCGAAGCGCTTCATGGCCGGCAGCGAGACGAGGAAGTAGATCGCCAGGACCAGCACGATCAGCGCGCCGAAGGCGAACTGGCCCACGAGGTTGCCGGCGCCGATGACGCCCGTGAAGACGCCGCCCACGGCGCTCGAGTCCTTGAGGATCTTCTCCAGCTGCTGCTGCGCCTGCTCCACGAGGTGGAACTGCGTGTCCCACGCCTGGATCGTCGGATTGTTGGTGAGCGAATCGACGATGGCCGGCGCGTTGCGGACCAGCGTGGTGATCTGCGCGATGAGGGCGGGGATCAGGGTCCCCAGGAACGCGCCGATGGCGCCGAGCAAGAGGACGACGACGATCGCGACGCCGGCCGGGCGCGGCCAGTTGCGCCGCTCGAAGAAGCGGACGATGGGGTCAAGGCCCAGCGCGATGAACAGGGCCACCGCGATCCACATGAGCAGCTGGGACAGGCTCGCGAGCGCGAGCCAGAGCATCAGGGCAAGCGCCACACCGATGGCCAGACCAAAGCCGAGCCGGACGGGGCGGATCGTGAAGAGCTCCTTGACGGAGTCCGGGACCTCCGGGTCCTCCTCTTCCTCGCCCTCGTGCTGCTGATGGAAGAGGCGCGAGAGCCACTTGGGCGCCCGTGTCGCCGCCCACGGGCCGAGGGTCCCGGCCCCGGCGGCACCGGCGATCGCCGCCTCGGTGGCCGCGGCGCCCTGGGCCTGGCCAGCGGGGGCCGCGCCGTCGACGGGTGCGGCGGCGTGAGCCGGCGTCCGGCCGGAAGCCGAGCCCGCGGCGTCGTCCACCGGTTCGGGCGGCGTGGGGGAGTCTGTGGGGCTCGTCATGGCCTCAGCGTAGGCAGGCTTTCCGCGCGTTTCCAGGATCGACACAGGCTCCCTGGCTAGGATGGTGCCAACGTGTGCTCCGTGAACCTGCGGGGCGCATGAACCTTGCCCTGTCATGGAACCCATCCCAGAGGATCGTCAGTGCGTCGTATCGTCTCCGTCTTGCTCTTCCTAGTCGCCGCCGCCGCGCTTGTCGTCGGCGTGGGCAAGGTCAGCTTCCTGTCCCCAGAGAAGACGCTCACCGCGTCCGTCTCCGGCGGATCGCAGGACGCCCCGGTCACCCTCCTGACGCAGTCTCTGCGCGATGCCACGGCGGGGGACGCCAAGGTGACGGTGCACGCCAAGGGCCCCTTCACGGCGGCGCTCGGACGCTCGGCCGACGTCGACGCGTGGGTGGCAGACGCCGCCGCCAACGTGGTGACGGGTGTGGACCGTACGTCCCATAGCTTCCAGGTGACCCACCGCAACGGTGTGGGCACCACCCCTAACCCCGCCGGCTCCGATCTGTGGATCACCGAAGAGAGCCACGAGGGCGACTGGGAGGCCTCTTGGACCGTCCCGAGTCAGGGCGAATGGACCATGCTCCTGGCCACGGACGGCGCCACCGCCGCTCCCATGAACATCTCCATGACCTGGGACAACCCCGCGGCGGAGACGGGCGCCAAGTGGCGCACCGCCCTGCCGTGGCTCGTGGGCGGCGTGTTGGCGCTCGCCCTGGGCGCCCTCGTGCTGATGTCCCGTCCCCGCCGCCCGCGCCGCAAGAAGGACCTCGCGTCCTCGCCGCGCCGCGCCGCGCGCTACGCGGCCGAGACCGGTCAGCTTCCCGTGGTGACGCCGGCCGTGCCGGGCGCCGCCGCTGCCGTCATTCCCGCCGGTGCCGAGGACCCCGCCGCGCTGGCCCCCAGCGTGCAGGCGGCCCGTGCCGCGGCCGAGGAGCCGCACGCGATGGACGAGACCATGATTCACCCGCGCCTTGTGGCGAGCGACGCCGCCGAGGCGCCGCTGCCGGCCGAGGACGCCTGGGGCACCGCCGCCGAGCGGGCCCAGGCCGGTGAGGCGGCTGAACTCACCGACGCCGATGCCGCGATCGACGAGGCCCTCGCGCCGTTTGCCGAGTCCGCCGCCGACCCCGCCGCCGCCTCCCGCGATGAGGAGCCGGGCGAGGACGAGGACCGCGACGGCGACGATTCCGGCGATGCCTCGGGCGGAACGCAGGACTACACGGGCCATCACCGCGCGCCGCTGGCCGGCGACGCCGACCCCACCGCGGACGAGCGTCCGGCCCGGTCCGAGCGCGTCGCCGCCCAGGCCTCTCCGCGCCGCCGCGCCTTGCACTTCGGCGCCGCCGTGCTCGCGGCCGTGGGCCTCGTGCTACCGGCCACCCCGGCCATCGCCGACGAGAGCACCCCCCCGAGCGACGCCTCGAGCACGCCGTCGGGCTCGGGCCAGAGCTCCGGCACCGACGCCGCGGGCAGCGCCGCGCTGCCCGTCATCCTGCAGGAGCAGCTCGACCGCATCCTGAAGGACGTCGCGGCCGGCGCCACGGCCGGGGACAAGTCCAAGGACGTCAAGGAGCTGCAGGCCCGCTTCAGCGGCTCCGCCCTCGAGGTGCGCAAGGAGTACTACGAGGCCGCAGCCAAGGGCGTGACCTTCTCCGCCGCTCCCGTGCAGGCCATCGTGGCCGAGCCGATCAAGGCCGCCGCCGTCACGACCACCACCCAGTGGCCGCGCACGGTCATGGTGGTCACGCAGGCCACGCCGGCCGATACCCCCGTGGTGCTCACGCTCGAGCAGCTCGACGCGCGCAGCAACTACAAGGTGATCTCGGCCGTGGGCATGGTCCCCGGCGTGTCCTTCCCCGGCGTGGCGCTCGGCTCCACGGGCGTGACGACCCAGGCAGACGACGTCTCGGGCCTCGTGGCCAAGCCCACCGAGGTGCTGGACGGCTTCAGCGATTGGGTCGGCAACGCCAAGAGCAGCTGGAACGACAAGTTCGAGGCGAGCGACTTCGTCACGGCCCTGCGTGAGCAGCTTGCCGCCGCCCAGAAGGCCAACGAGTCCGTGGAGCAGCGCGCCAAGAACCAGATGACCTTCGAGGCCGATCCGAGCGCCACGCGCGCGATCTCGGCCCCGCAGGGCGGCAGCCTGGTCACCGGCTACGTCACGGCCACGAACACCATCGCGCCCGACGACAACGGCACGGTGAGCCTCACGGATCAGCTCCAGAAGCTCACGGGCACCAAGGACAAGACGACCAAGAAGAACCTCGTGGTCACCTACCGCATGCCCGTGGTCTTCTACGTGCCGGCCTCCGGTTCCGGCGAGAAGATCCGCCTCGTGGCCGCCAGCTTCGTGCTGGCCAGCGCGTCCCTCAAGTAAGTCACCCACCGCGCCGCACCGCGGCGCCGAAGGAGCACCACCCAGCATGAGCACACCGTCCGAGCACGCCCAGCAGGCGCCGGCCCAGCCCGCCGACGCGAGGGGAGCTGTCGACCTCTCGAACCTCGGTTCCGCCGCGCAGGCAGCCCCCGCCGCACTCGCGGAGGGCGGGCCGGTGCTCGGCGCGTGGAGCGTCGATCTTGACGAGGCGACCTTCCAGGACCTGGTCCAGATCAGCGGCCGCGTCCCAGTGGTCCTCGCGGTCACGAACGATCGCGTGCAGGGCGGCGACGAGCTGCGCGCCGCCCTGGTGAGCGCCGTGGACGCCGAGCAGGGCCGCGTGGTCCTGGGCTTCGCCGATCCGGACACGCAGCCGCGCATCGCCCAGGCGCTGCAGGTGCAGCAGATGCCCACGGTCTTCGCCGTGCTGGGCGGTCGCCCCATGCCGCTCTTCGCCGGACCCGTTGACGGCACCCAGATCCAGGCCCTCCTCCAGGAGCTGCTGCAGGTGGCCCTCCAACAGGGCATGGCCGGAACGGTCCCGCCGTTCAGCCATCCGGAGGGCACCACGGTCCCGCCCTCGCGCTTCGCGCAGGCCGAAGAGCTCGTGGCACAGGGCGCCTACGCCGAGGCCGAGGCGCTCTACGAGGAGGCCCTGAAGCAGAACCCGGGCGACGACGACGCGGCCGTGGGCCTGCATCGCGCGCGCCTGCTCGAGCGTGTCGCGGGCATGGACGCCCAGGCCGTGCGCACGGCCGCCGCGTCTCAGCCGGACGCCGTGCAGGCCCAGCTCGACGTCGCCGATCTGGATGTCGTGGGCGGCCACGTCGAGGACGCCTTCCTGCGCCTGGTCCGCTTCATCGCCTCGCACGTCGACGAGGACCGCGAGGCGGCACGCTCGCACCTCGTGGAGCTCTTCGGCGTCGTGGGCCAGCGGGACCCGCGCGTCGTGAGCGCGCGCGGTCGTCTCGCCGCCGCCCTCTTCTAAACCGCGCCCCACGCACCTCCCGGCCCGGGACGGGCCGGCCGCCCCGCGTGGGGTGGCCGGACCGCCCCGGGCCGCCGTGCGTCGTCGTGCCTGACGGAGCCCTGCCCCGTGAACGCACGGCCACGCTGCCCACGAGGTTCGAGGCGGGGCGGCCGGTCCACCCCGCTCATCCGCGCGGATGATCTTCTCGGCCCTCGCGGATGAATCCGGCGCGCGCGGGCCCCGCGGGGGCCGCGGACGCGGTTGAATCGGTGCATGAGCCAGCCACTATTGCCGCCGCCGCCCGCCTCGCCGTTCCCGTCCATCGACCCGAACGCGGCCGTCAGCCTGCGCGGGCTCATGAAGAGCTTCGGCCCCAAGGTCGCCGTGGCGCCCTTCGGCCTCGACGTGCCCACCGGTTCGTTCTACGGGCTGGTGGGCCCCAACGGTGCGGGCAAGACCACGACGCTGTCCATGCTCACCGGCCTGCTGCGCCCCGACGCCGGCACGGCCGCGGTGCATGGCATCGACGTGTGGCAGCGCCCGCTGGAGGCGAAGGCGGCGCTCGGCGTGCTCGCCGACGGCGTGCGGCTCTTCGACCGGCTCTCCGGTCGCCAGCTCGTGACGTACTCCGGTCGCCTGCGCGGCATGCCGGCCGACGAGGTGGCCCAGCGCACCGAGGACCTGCTGCGCGTCATGGACCTGACGGACGCGGGCAACAAGCTGGTGGTTGACTACTCCGCTGGCATGCACAAGAAGATCTCGCTCGCCTGCGCCATGATTCACGCCCCGCGCGTGCTGGTGCTGGATGAGCCCTTCGAGGCCGTCGATCCGGTGTCGGCCGCCAACATCCGCGACATCCTCAACGACTACGTGCGCCACGGCGGCACGGTGCTGGTCTCCAGCCACGTCATGGATCTGGTCCAGCGCATGTGCACGCACGTTGCGGTGATCGCCGACGGCCAGCTGCGGGCGGCGGGCACGGTGGACCAGGTGCGCGGCGGGCTCTCGCTCGAGGAGCGCTTCGTCGATCTCGTGGGCGGGCGAGGCACGGGGGAGGGGCTCTCGTGGTTGCACAGCTGATCTCCCTGCGCTGGGCGCTCTTCGCCAACGGCCTCAAGCGCAACGTCTGGCAGCTCGTGGGCGTCATCGTTGGCGCCCTCTACGTGGTGGGCCTGCTCGTCCTCGCGGGCGTGGGCCTGGCGGCGCTGGGCGCCCACGACCTGGAGCTCGCCTCGATCGTGGCGGTGCTCGCGTGCGCGCTCATGACCCTGGGCTGGCTCGTGATTCCGGTGTTCTTCACGGGCATGGACGGCTCCATGGACCCGCAGCGCTTTGCGCTCTTCCCCATCAAGCCCGGAACGCTGGCCGCCGGCCTGCTCTTGGCTGGGTTCATCGGTGTCCCCGGCGTCGCGACGCTGCTCTTCTTCTGGCTCACCTCGCTCGCCTACCTGCACGAGCCGCTCGCGCTGGCGCTCTCCCTCGTGTGTGCGCTCGGCTCGGCGCTCGTGGCGCAGCTCCTGGCCCGCACGGGAACGGCGATCGCCACGACCTTCGCCGCACGTCGCGGCGTGCGCGAGGTCGCCTCGATCCTGCTCTTCCTGCCGATCTTCTTCCTGGGCCCGGCCATCGCCTCGCTCGCCGAGAACGCCGAGGCCGTGGGTCGCGCCCTGCCCGGCGTCGCGGGCTGGATCCGCTTCACGCCCTTCGGCGCCTTCGCCGGGGTCCCCGCGTCGGTGGCCCAGCACGACGTCGAGGGGGCCCTCGCGTGCCTCGCCGTGGGTCTCGTGACCCTCGTGGTCCTCTGGTGGGTTTACTCGCGCATGCTCAAGCGGGCCATCGTCACGCCGCCGCGCGTCAAGGCCGCGGCGGGCATCAAGGGGCTCGGCTGGTTCTCGCGCTTCCCCGCCACGCCGTGGGGCGCCGTCGCGGCCCGCAGCCTGACCTACTGGATCAAGGATCCGCGCTACGCCGCCTCGCTCGCGATCGTGCCCATGCTCGTGATCCTGTACGCCTTCATCATCCCGAACATCACCTCCGAGATCCCGCAGTTCGCGCTGATCCTCGGCCCGCTCGTAGGCATGCTGCTCGGCTTCTCCATCTCGGCCGACATCTCTTACGACTCCACGGCCTTTGCCCTCCACGTGCTGACGGGCGTGCGCGGCGTGGCCGACCGGCTGGGGCGCGTCGTGGCGCTCCTGTGCATCGGCCTGCCGCTGACGCTCATCGCCTCGGTGGTCCCGCCGATCGCCAGCGGATCGTGGGAGCTGCTGCCCGCCTCGCTCGGGGCGGGCCTGGGGACGCTCTTCGTCTCCGGCGGCCTCGCCTCCGTGGCCTCAGCCCGCTGGACGTATGCCGTGCCGCTGCCGGGGGAGTCCCCGTTCAAGACGCCGCAGGGCGCCGGCGCCCGCATGGCGTTGACGCAGAGCGCGCTCATGGTGGCCGTGGCGGTCGTCGCGGCCCCCGCGATTGGCCTGTTCATTGCGACCCTCATCACGGGATCGGCGCTGCTCGGCTGGCTCACGCTCGTCGTCGGCCTGCTCTGGGGCGCCGGGGTGCTGGTGCTCGGCGTCCGCATCGGCGGGCGCTGGATGGAGGCGCGTGAGCCCGAGCTCATGCAGGCCGTGATGCTCAACCGCTGAGTGTCGCCCGTGGGTTCTCATCGGGGTGCGCGGCTAGACTGGTCGGCATGAGCCTTCCTCCGGATCCGTTCCTCGACGACCCCACCACGCCGGTCGGCGGCGGCGCAGCCGTCATCGAGCGCGAGCGTCAGCTCCAGAACGCGGAGCCAGGCGATCACGAGCGCTTTGCCCACTACGTCCGCAAGGAAAAGATCATGGAGTCGGCGCTTTCCGGCGAGCCGGTGATCGCCCTGTGCGGCAAGGTGTGGGTGCCCGGTCGCGACCCGAACAAGTTCCCCGTCTGCCCGGACTGCAAGGCCATCTTCGATGGCCTGCGCCCCGGCGGCGACGACAAGGGCGGCAAGAAGCCCAAGAAGTGACGCCAACGCCTCACCCGCCCCTGGGCACCCAGGGCGGGTGAGGCGTCGTCGTGCCCCGTCCGCCCGCCCTGTCAGGCGCGGCGAGGGGCAAGCAGTACCACCAGCAGTCCACGTCAGGAGATGCCCACTTATGTCCGATGCCTTGTTCACCCTGGGCCAGGACATGCCACCGGCGTACCCGCAGAAGGCCGCGTGGGGCACCGCGACCAAACTGCGCCAGTGGCAGGCGGAGGCGCTGGAGAAGTTCTTCCAGAGCAACGAAAAGGACTTCCTGGCCGTCGCCACGCCCGGCGCCGGCAAGACGACCTTCGCCCTGCGCGTCGCAGCGATGCTCGTCGAGGCCGGGCGGATCAACCGGATCACCGTCGTGGCGCCCACCGATCACCTGAAGACGCAGTGGGCCGACGCCGCCGCGCGCATCGGGCTCTCGATCGACCCGAACTTTAAGAACGCCGACGGGCACCACGGCAAGGGCTTCATCGGGGTGGCCGTGACCTACGCGCAGGTGGCAAACAAACCGCTGCTGCACCGCGCCAAGACCGAGGCCGGCAAGACGCTCGTCATCCTCGATGAGGTGCACCACGCCGGCGACGCGCTCTCCTGGGGCGACGGCATCCGCGAGGCCTTCGAGCCGGCCGTCAAGCGGCTCGCGCTCACGGGCACGCCCTTCCGCTCCGACACGGCGCAGATCCCGTTTGTGGATTACCAGGAGGACCCCGACGGGATCCGCCGCTCCAAGGCCGACTACACCTACGGCTACGGCGACGCGCTCAAGGACCACGTGGTCCGCCCCGTGCTGTTCATGGCGTACTCCGGCAACATGCGCTGGCGCACCTCCTCGGGCGAGGAGATGGAGGCGCAGCTCGGCGGCGCCGCCACGAAGGACATCACGGCCCACGCGTGGCGCACGGCGCTGAACCCCGAGGGCGAGTGGATCCCCGCCGTGCTCGCGGCCGCCGATCGCCGCCTCACCGAGGTGCGCCGCTCCATCCCGGACGCCGGCGCGCTCGTCATCGCCACCGACCACGAGGACGCCAAGGCCTACGCCAAGCTCCTCAAAAAGATCTCCGGGGAGGCAGTGACGGTCATCCTCTCCGACGACGCCAAGGCCTCGAAGAAGATCGACGAGTTCTCCGCCGGCCAGCAGCGGTGGATGGTCGCGGTGCGCATGGTGTCCGAGGGCGTCGACGTGCCCCGACTGGCCGTGGGCGTCTACGCGACCTCCACGTCCACGCCGCTGTTCTTCGCGCAGGCGATTGGACGCTTCGTGCGCTCGCGCAAGCGCGGCGAGGTGGCCTCCATCTTCCTGCCGTCCGTGCCGATCCTCACCACCCTCGCCAACGAGATGGAGGTGGAGCGCGACCACGCCCTGGACAAGCCAAGCAACGGGCTGACCGAGGAGTTCTCCCCGGAGGAGGCCGAGGCGGCCGCCGCCGAGCGCGAGGACAAGGCCTCCGATGCGCTCACGCAGGGCAAGTTCGAGGCGCTCGAGTCCGACGCCTCCTTCGACCGCGTGCTCTTCGACGGCGGCGAGTTCGGCCTCGGCGGCGTGGTGGGCTCGGAGGACGAGCAGGACTTCCTGGGCATCCCCGGCCTGCTGGACGCCGATCAGGTGGGCGTGCTGCTGCGCCAGCGCCAGGCCGAGCAGGTCTCGCGGCGCAAGCGGCGCGGGCCGGAGGCCGGCCCCGTGGAGCCGCGCGAGGTGGTTGACCACCGCAAGCTCACGGAGCTGCGCAGCCAGCTGGCCAAGAACGTCGCCGCCTGGTCGGCGCGCACCGGGACCCCGCACGGGCAGGTGCACACCAAGCTGCGCTCCGTGTGCGGCGGCCCGGCCGTGGCTCAGGCGTCTCAGGCGCAGCTCGAGGCGCGCCTGGAGAAGCTGCAGGACTGGTTCGTGGGGCGCAAGTAGCGCGCCCCATCATCCGCACCTTGCCTTTGCACCCCCTCGGGAGCGGTGCAGGCACCACGTGCGGGAGGCAGATCCACAGCGTGGGCGGCAGAATGGGGCCATGACTGCCCGCGAGACGCTACCCACGTGCTGGATCTTCGACATGGACGGCACGCTCGCGCTCATGGAGGGCCGCTCGCCCTACGACATGCACCGCGTGGCCGAGGACGTCCCCAACCCGCCCGTGGTCCAGGTGGCGCAGGCGCTCGCGGCGCACCCGGGCGTGGACCGGATCGTCATCGCCTCGGGGCGCAACGAGGCGGCCCGGCGTGCAACGCAGGCCTGGCTGACCTTCAACGACGTCCCCTGGGACGCGCTCTATATGCGCCCCGACGGCGACCAGCGCCGGGACGACGCGGTCAAGGAGGAGATCCTGGACCGCGACATCTTGCCGCGCTACCGCGTGCTCGGCGTCGTGGACGACCGCCAGCAGGTCGTTGACATGTGGCGCCGCCGCGGCCTCTTCTGCCTGCAGGCCGCGCCAGGAGACTTCTAATCGTCCACGCGCACGCCCGCGGCGCGCAGCTCCTCGAGGACCGCCGACACGCCGTCGGGGTGCACAGCGGCCGTGAGGCCGGCGGCGACGCTGACCTCGAAACCCTCCCGCGCGGCGTCGAGCGCCGTGGCCTTGACGCAAAAATCGGTGGCGATCCCCGCCACGACCACGGAGTCCACGCCGCGCCCGCGCAGCCACTCGGCCAGCGGCGCGCCGGGGAGCGCCTCGCCCGGCGCCGGCTCCGGCGTCCCCACGGCCTCGTGGGCCGTGAGCGCGCGGCCCTGGAAGCCCGAGTAGGCGTCCTCGTAGCGGCCCTTGCGCACGAAGGCGTCGATGGAATGCACCACGGGATCCAGGCCTGGGTGCAGGGCGGCGCCCGGCGTTCCGGCCACACAGTGCACTGGCCAGGAGTGCTGGAAGTCGGGCTCCGCGGCGAAGTGCGAACCCGGATCGATGTGCCAATCCTGGGTCGCCACGACGGTGTCGAAGCCCGCGGACGCCGCGCCGTTGCCGAGCACCGCGGCGAGCGAGGAGGCCACGGCCGCGCCACCGGCCACGGCGAGGGAACCGCCCTCGCAGAAGTCGTTCTGCACATCGACGATGATCAGGGCCTTGGCCATGGTGCGCTCCTTCTGATCCCGCACTGATCCCGCACTTTTCGTCGAATCCCGCCCACAAGGGGAGGGAGGAGACGAAAAGTGCGGGAGGGCTGACTAGTTCTCGTCCACGTAGATGGTGGGGATGACCGGCTCGCCGCGCAGCATCTGCTTGGCGGCGCCCGGCAGCTCCTGGATGGAGGCCTCGCGGCGGGCGATGGCCGCCTTGACGCCCTCGGCGCCGGTGAAGCCCGGCTGCACCACACCGTCCACCACGAGCGGCACGATGAGCGAGCGATCGCGCTCGCCCAGCTCGGGCGCCTCGTCGATGCCGATGACCTCGGCCGTGGCGCGTCCACGCTCGTTGATGCGGCGGTAGGCGCTCTTGCGCCCGCCCACCGAGGCCTTGCCCGTGGCGGCCTTGGCCACGTCCTTCCACTCGCCGTCGTTGCCCTCGCGGGAGACGAGCTTGTAGACCATGCCGGCCGTGGGGGCGCCGGAGCCCGTGACGAGCTTGGTTCCCACGCCGTAGACGTCCACGGGGGCGGAGCGCAGCGCCGCGATGGCGTGCTCGTCCAGGTCGGAGGTGACGACGATCCGGGTCTTGGTGTTGCCGAGCGAGTCGAGCAGCTCGCGAACCCAGCGCGCCTGGTCCACGAGGTCGCCGGAGTCGAGGCGGACGCCGCCGAGCTCGGGGCCGGCGACCTCCACGGCGGTGCGCACGCCCTGCTCCACGTCGTAGGTGTCCACGAGCAGCGTGGTGCCCTTGCCGAGCGTGGCGACCTGCGCCTCGAAGGCCTCGCGCTCCGAATCGTGCAGGAGCGTGAAGGAGTGCGCGGCGGTGCCGGCGGTCGGCAGGCCGTAGGCGCGCCCGGCCTCGAGGTTTGAGGTGGTGGTGAAGCCGGCGATGATCGCGGCGCGGGCGGCGGCCACGGCGGCGGACTCGTGCGTGCGGCGCGAGCCCATCTCGATGCACGGGCGGCCGTCGGCCACCGCGATCATGCGGGAGGCCGCGGAGGCCACGGCCGTGTCGAAGTTCAGGATGGAGAGCAGGTAGGTCTCCAGGAGGCAGGCCTCGGCGAAGGTCGACTCGACCTGCAGCAGCGGGGAACCCGGGAAGTAGATCTCGCCCTCGGCGTAGCCCGTGATGGTGCCGGAGAAGCGGAAGTCGGCGAGCCAGTTCAGGGTCTGCTCGTTGACGACCTTGCGCTCGGCGAGGAACTCGAGTTCCTCGGGGCCGAAGCGGAAGTCCGCGAGCCCCTCGAGCAGGCGGCCCGTGCCGGCGAGCAGTCCGTAGCGGCGCCCCTCCGGCAGGCGGCGGGCGAACACCTCGAACACGCTCTTGCGCTGGGCGGTTCCGGCGGCGAGGGCCGCCTCCACCATCGTCAGCTCATAGTGGTCGGTGAGCAGGGACGTGGCCGGTGCCATGCAGGTCCTCCTGGGTGACGAGGCCGCAGCCTCACAGTTCTCGCTTGCGCTCAGCTTATGCTCCCGGCGCCGGGAAGGTGGGCAGGCGGTGGGCGGGCGGCGGTCGGCGAACCCGCCCAGGGCCCGCCCGCGCGGTGGCTTGCCTCACCCCTTCGCCCGCGCCGGGCCCGAAGCGACCTAGAATCGAGGCATGACCGTCACCGCCTCCCCGGTGGCCTCCCCGCGCGAGGACACCGAGCTCTCCGTGCAGCACGAGCGCCCCTATCTGCTCATCGTGTGGGACGACCCGGTGAACCTCATGTCTTATGTTGCCTTCGTCTTCCGCAGCTACTTCGGCTTCAGCGCCGAGCGCGCCGACGAGCTGATGCTGCGCGTCCACCACGACGGGCAGGCCGTCGTCGCCTCCGGTTCCAAGGAGCGCATGGAGGCCGACGTCGTGGCCATGCACGGTTACGGCCTCCAGGCCACCCTGCGGCAGGTGGACGCCTGATGGCGCGCGGCTTCCGGCCCGTGGGCGGCGCCTACATCGCCGAGCTCGACGAGGCCGAGTCCAAGCTCGTGGCCCAGCTGGCGCTGGACGTCAAGGAAATGCTGGACACCCGCGCCGAACTGACGGGGGACCTGGTCCCCGATCAAGAGCACGACGACGCCGCGCCCGGCCCGGATGCCCCCGCGCCCTCCGGCGCGGGGCGGCAGGGCGACGACGCGCCGGGCGCCCCCGCCGCGGGCGGGGAGAAGTGGTGGGAGGAGCTGGGCCTGAGCCCGGCCGATCTCGGGGTGGGCCCCGACGGCGAACTCCTGCCGGACAACGAGGCGCTCCCGGGCGTCGGCGCCCCCGGCACGGGGGGAGAGGCACCCAGGCCCACCACGCGCCGTCGTGCACGTCCCGCCGATCCGGCCCTGGCCCGGCTCCTGCCGGACCTCGTGGCGCACGGCGAGGCCGCCGACGGCGAGGCCGAGCGCCTGCGTGCCCTGACCGAGCCCGGCCTCGTGGCCGGCAAGCGAGCCAACCTGGCCGAGGCCGCCGCCCTGCTCTCCATGGATCCGCTGCGCGTGCCGGCGGCCGACGCCCCGCGCTTCGCCTCGGCCCTCAACGACATCCGGCTCGTGCTGGCCCAGCGCCTCGGCATCGAAACGGAGGAGGACGCAGAGCGCGTCGCCGCCGCCGAGGAGAACCCGGACGACGAGCTCGAGCACTACCTTGCGCTGCTCTACGGTTTTGTTTCCTGGCTGCAGGAATCCCTCATGACCGCCCTGCTGCGCCGCAAGCACTGAACCACCACCGAAACGGAATCCTGTGACCTTCCCCGCCCAGCGCGCCACCGGCGCGGCAGCGACCTCCCACGCACCGGAGGCCGAGGCACCCATCGGCATCTTCGATTCCGGCGTGGGAGGGCTCACCGTGGCGCGGGCCGTCATCGACCAGCTGCCGCACGAGTCGACGCACTACGTGGGTGACACGGGACGCGGCCCCTACGGCCCGCTGCCGCTGGCCACCGTACGTGCCAACGCCCTCGGCATCATGGACGAGCTCGTCGACGCCGGCGTGAAGCTGCTCGTGATCGCGTGCAACACCGCCTCCGCCGCCGTGCTGCACGACGCGCGCGAGCGATACACCGTGCGCTACGGCATCCCCGTGGTGGAGGTCATCCAGCCGGCCGTGCGCCGCGCCGTGGCAGCGACCCGCAACGGCAAGATCGGCGTCATCGGCACGCAGGCGACCATCGGCTCGCGCGCCTACAACGACGCCTTCGCCGCCGCCCCGCAGCTGGAGATCGTCTCCGCCGCCTGCCCGCGCTTCGTGGAGTTTGTGGAGCAGGGCATCACCTCCGGGCCCGAGCTGATTGCCACGGCGGAGGAGTACCTGGCGCCGCTCAAGGCCGCCGGCGTGGACACGCTGGTGCTCGGCTGCACGCACTACCCGCTGCTCACGGGCGTACTGTCTTTGGTCATGGGGGACGACGTCACGCTGGTCTCGTCGGCGGAGGAGACCGCCAAGGACGTCTATCGCTCCCTCGCGCGCCTGGGGCTGGAGACCCCCGACCCGGGCACCGGCGAGCACCACTTTGTCGCCACGGGGGACGCCGCGGCGTTCGAAACCCTGGCCAGGCGCTTCCTGGGCCCCGAGGTGCGCGGCGTCGAACACGCCGACCACGTGGCCCAACACTTCCCGACCGCCGCCCTGCAGCGCATCACGCCCGAAATGATCGCGGCCGCGCGCTCCGAAGGAGACGTTTCGCCATGAAGCTGACCATCATCGGGAGCACGGGCTCCTTCCCTGGCCCGGGTTCCCCCGCGTCGTGTTACCTGCTGACCGCCCACGACGGAACGCGCCCATGGCGCATCCTCATGGACCTCGGTTCCGGTTCCCTCGGTGTGTTGCAGCGCTACATGGACCTGAAGGACATCGACGCGATCTTCATCTCCCACCTGCACCCGGATCACTGCATGGACCTGTGCGGCCTGCACGTGGCGGTGCACTGGGACCCGGCCGGCTGGGGACGCGACCGGATCCTGGTGTGGGGCCCGGCGGCCACGGGCGATCGCATGGCCGACGCGTACGGCCTGCCGCGCGATCCGGGCATGCACGAGGACTTCGACTTCCGCGCCTTCACGCCCCGGGAGACCGTCAAGGTGGGGCCGTTCAAGGTCACGCCGTACCCCGTGCGCCACCCCGTGGATGAGGCCTACGCCCTGCGCGTCGAGGCCACCGAGAAGCTCTACGGGGAGACGGCCACGTCCGTGCTCACGTACTCCGGCGACACGGACTCCTGCGACGGCCTCGTCGAGGCCGCCCACGAGGCCGACCTCTTCCTGTGCGAGGCGGCCTTCCAGGAGGGGCGCGACGACGCGATCGATGGCGTGCATCTGACCGGAAAGCGCGCCGGCGAGGCGGCCCGCGCGGCGGACGTGGAGCGCCTCTTGCTCACCCACATCCCCGTCTGGACCGACGAGGCCACCGTGCTGGAGGAGGCCAGGGGCGAGTACGACGGCGAGCTGGCCGTCGCGGTCTCCGGCGTCACCTACGGCGTGCGCACCGGCAACCGGCTCGAGGCGCCCAAGACGAGCTCGATGTCCCGCATCCCGGTCTCCCTGGCCGAGGCCCTGCGCAAGGCCGGCGGTCAGCGCGATCAGGTGCTCGGCGGCTGAGCCGTGGACCTCTTCCTCGCCGGCGAGCCGCGCCGCTTCGTGCAGATCTGGCCCAGCCTCGAGACGGGGGAGTGGATCGTCCGCGAGGGTCTGCTGGGGCGCGCGGGCAGGCTCACGGAGACGGGGTTGCGACCCGAGGCCGTGCCGCTCGAGGAACTTGCCGCCCCCGTTCTGGGGCGCGGCTTCGCGGAACACGACGATGAGCT
The DNA here is from genome assembly GCF_003575975.1 of Galactobacter valiniphilus. Taxonomy (GTDB): domain Bacteria; phylum Actinomycetota; class Actinomycetes; order Actinomycetales; family Micrococcaceae; genus Galactobacter; species Galactobacter valiniphilus. The sequence continues at coordinate 60,354 of NZ_QQXK01000009.1, forward strand.
CATGGACTGGGTCGTCATCCAGTTCCCGGCCGGGCGGAAGTCGGCGGACGAGGGCCTGCTGCGCCGTGCCGTCGAGGACGTGCAGCAGGCGCTCGAGGAACGCGGGCTCGGCTACGTGGACGGCTGGGACCGGGGCAAGCGCGCGGGAGACGGCGAGCTCGTGTGCCACGTGTTTGCGCGCAGCATGGATGGCGAGCTCGGTGCCGTTGCAGCGATGTCCGCGCTGAAGTGGCGCCGCTCCGATCCGCAGCGCGCCACGATCGCGCACCGGAGCCACGACGGCGAGGAATGGTCCGTGCGCTACGGGCGGGTCAACGGGAAGCTGCCCGGGCCGTTCGTGCTGTAGGGCCCGGCTCGCGCACCTAATGCACGAATATTCCTCCGCGTGATCCGGCGGAGACGCGGTCCCGACGGGCAGGTGCCGTCAGGTCGTTGAACCCACGTTGCAATCGGTCAAGTGCTAGTGCCTCTGCCAACGCCCTCTTCGCAAGATGGCGAGAAATTTCGCGGTGCGCCCAGCTTCGGGCCACGCGACCTCGCGGCAAATGCTGACCAGCCTGGCTGCAGATGGGGTGCGAGAGCGGTGGAAGCGAGGTTGATACGCGGTGCGGCTAGCCCTGGGTGGACTCTTGCATCGGATGGAATCGCGGCGACTCAGGCCTCGGCGTCGGCCGGTGTTGAACGCATGCCTGGTGCGCCAACAAGCCAGGCGGGCGCGCAGTCGGTTTAGGTGCCCGGCGGCGAGCTGTGGCCCGCGGAGAGGTGAAAGTTCATGCGAATACATTGTTATTGTTGTCGGCTGCTTATGGTCTGATAATTTCGTGATGATGCCTGTCTAGTAGGCGTCACCGTTATTGCTTACAGGAGGCGGAATGATGATCAATCGACAGAAGGCGGCGAAGTCAGTAGGCCTGGGCATCGCAATGCTCGCGACGTTGGCGATGGTTGCCTGCAGCCCCGCCGCGACGGATGCTGCTTCCGAAACGTCGCAGACCGCGACGAGCTCCGCGCCGCAGACCTCGGCAGCTCCGAGCACTTCAGCTGCCGCAAGCACTCCGACCCCCACACCGACTCCGGTCGAGAGCACCGAAGAGGCCACGCCGGAACCTGTGGAGACTGCTCCTGTTGGCGACAACAATCTCGGCGATGTGAGCGACCTGTCGCGCAAGGAGCGCATTAAGGCCGCAAAATCGTTGAGTGTTCGCGATCTGAACAAGCTCGTGAAAAAGCCGGACTCGAGCAAGGGCAAGTCGTTCGTGCTTTATGGGCAGGTCACGCAGTTCGATGCCGCCACTGGCGAGTGCGTGTTCCGGGCCAACGTTTCGGAATCGCGGCAGAGCAGCAAGTACAACTACGAGCACAACTCGATGCTGGTTGCTGGTGACACGGAGTCGGATTGCTCAATCCTGGACGACGTTGTTACTGACGACATCGTGAAGGTGCACGCGACGTCCATGGGCTCGTACTCATATGACACGCAGATCGGTGGAAACACTACGGTGCCCATGTTCTACGTTGACAAGATCACCGTGCTCTAGCACCCCACAGCGGGGGCGGGGTCGCGCCCGCCCCCGCACGCCCGAGCACTACGATGGAAACCATGACCAACCCCATCACGCGCGCCGACGGCCGCACCCCCGAACAGCTGCGCCCCATCACCATCACCCGCGGCTGGTCCGCGCAGGCCGAGGGCTCGGCCCTCATCGAGTTCGGCAACACCCGCGTGCTGTGCACCGCCTCCTTCACGGAGGGCGTGCCGCGCTGGCTCAAGGGCGAGGGCACCGGCTGGGTCACCTCCGAGTACGCGATGCTCCCGCGCGCCACCAACACGCGCAACACGCGCGAGGCGGTCAAGGGCAAGATCGGCGGCCGCACGCACGAGATCTCGCGCCTCATCGGCCGCTCTCTGCGCAGCATCATCGACACCAAGGCGCTCGGCGAGAACACCATCGTCCTTGATTGCGACGTCCTCCAGGCCGACGGCGGCACGCGCACCGCGTCCATCACTGGCGCCTTCGTGGCCCTGGCCGACGCCGTGACCTGGGCCCGCGAGCAGGGCCTCGTGAAGAAGAACGCCGAGGTCCTCACGGACACGGTCTCCGCGATCTCGGTGGGCATCATCGACGGCGTCCCCATGCTCGATCTTCCCTACGTCGAGGACGCCCGCGCCGAGACCGACATGAACGTCGTCGTCACGGGTTCCGGCACCTTCGTTGAGGTGCAGGGCACCGCCGAGGGCGCGCCCTTCGACCGCGACGAGCTCAACTCCCTCCTGGACCTGGCCCTCGCCGGCAACGCCGAGCTCGCCTCGATCCAGCGCAACGTGCTGGGCTGGGACAAGTGAGCGAGGCACTGCTGGTCCTGGCCACCCACAACCAGGGCAAGGTCCGCGAGCTGCGCCAGCTGCTCGACGGCGCCGTGCCCGGCCTGGACGTGGAGCGCCACGTCGTGGACGCGGCCGCCGTGGGAGCGCCGGATGTGCGCGAGACCGGCGTGACCTTCCGCGAAAACGCGCTGCTGAAGGCCCGCGAGGTCGCCGAGGCCACTGGCCTCATCGCCGTGGCCGACGACTCCGGCCTCGCCGTGGACGTCCTGGGCGGTGCGCCCGGCTTCCTCTCCGCCCGCTGGAGCGGCAAGCACGGCGACGACCAGGCCAATCTGGACCTGCTCCTGGCCCAGCTCTCCGATGTGGAGGGCGACGAGCGCCGCGGCGCCGCCTTCGTGTGCGCGGCCGCCGCCGCAGTCCCCGGTGGCGAGGACGTGGTGCACTTCGGCGAACTGCGCGGCACGCTCCTGACGGCCCCGCGCGGCGAGGGCGGCTTCGGCTACGACCCGATCCTGATGCCCGCCGGCGAGACGCGCTCCTGCGCCGAGCTCTCCAGCGAAGAGAAGAACGCCATCAGCCACCGCGGTCAGGCCTTCCGCTCCCTGCTGCCGGAGCTCGTGCGGCTGCTCTCCGCCCGCCTCGGCTGAGACGGGCGGACGCCAGCTGAACGACGACGCGCCGGTCACCTCCCGTACGGGAGGTGACCGGCGCGTCGTCGTTCTCTGTCTTTCCCCAGAATCGGAGTGGGGAAGGGGCCAGCTCAGGCGGCGGGCTCGGAATCCTTCTTGGCGGCGCGGCGAGCCTTGAGCAGCTCCACGATGATCGGCACCACCGAGATCAGCACGATCGCGATGAAGATGAGGTCGATGTTCTTGCCGACCCACGGGATCTGGCCCAGCCACACGCCGAGCAGCGTCACGAGGCCGGCCCAGGCCACGCCGCCGATCACGTTGTAGACGAAGAAGCGGCGGGCGTCCATGCGGGCCACGCCGGAGATGACGGGCACGAAGGTGCGCACGATCGGCACAAATCGGGCAAGGATCAGCGCCTTGCCGCCGTGCTTGTCGAAGAAGGCCTGCGCCTTGTCCACGTGCTCGGCCTTGAAGAACTTGGAGTCGGGGCGGTTGAAGATGGCCGGTCCGGCCTTCTTGCCGATGAGGTACCCGCTCTGGTTGCCCACGATGGCCGCCACGATGAAGAGCAGGATCGCGAGCCAGAGCGGGAACTGGATGGCGCCCGTGGCCATGAGCATGCCGGCCGTGAAGAGCATGGAGTCGCCGGGGAGGAAGAAGCCCACCAGGAGGCCCGTCTCGGCAAAGATGATCGCCACCACCACGAAGACGATGGCGGGCCCCAGCGGAGAGTTCTGCAGGAACACATTGGGGTTGAGCCAATCGGGCAGGAGCGAGCCCTGCACCAGGGAAGCGGACGCGGCGGAGGTGAGGGCGTCGAGCCCCGACGCCAGGGAATCAAGCATGGTTCAAAAGGGTACTCGCGTAGACTGGACGCTTCCCGACAGCGGCGCCGTGCGCGCCAGTTTTCCCATCCCGCGGCCACAACCCAAGGAGCACACGAGCCCCATGACCGCACTCATCCTGGCGGGCGTTGCCGCCACGGCGGCCACCGACGACTCGAACCAGTCCTTCCTTCTGCGCATCGCCAATTGGCTCGTGGAGCTGATGGAGATCATCGGTCCCGTGGGGGCCGGCATCGCGGTGGCGCTCGAGAATCTCTTCCCGCCGATCCCCTCCGAGGCGATCCTGCCGCTCGCCGGCATCGCCGCCGGCCGCGGCCTCTTCCCGCTGTGGCAGGCGCTGCTGTGGGCCACCATCGGATCCATCGTGGGCGCCTACGCCCTGTATTGGATCGGCCGGGCCCTGGGCCGTAAGCGCACCCGCTGGGTCTTCGAGCGGCTCCCGCTCGTCAAGGTCGAGGACGTGGACAAGACCGAGGCGTGGTTCGACAAGCACGGCACCAAGGCCGTGTTCTTCGGGCGCATGCTCCCGATCTTCCGTTCGCTGATCTCCATCCCGGCGGGCATCACCGGCATGCATCAGGGCAAGTTCCTGGCGCTCACCGCGGCCGGCTCGCTGATCTGGAACACCATCTTCATCATGGCCGGGTTCTGGCTGGGGGATCATTGGCACATCGTCGAGGACATCTCCGGCCTGCTGCAAAACGTGATCATCGCCGTCGTGGCGCTCCTCGTGCTCGCCTTCATCGGCTGGCGCGTGTGGAGCCTCAACCGCGCGAAGAAGATCGCCCGCACGGGCGGAGAAGACGGTTCGGCCGAGGTGCCGGACACCGAAGGGAAGTGAGCATGGCCGTCGATTTCACGGCCATCGATTTCGAGACCGCCAACGGCTTCCGTGGTTCCGCCTGCTCGGTGGGCCTCGTGAAGGTGCGCGATTCCCGAGTCGTTGACACCGACTATTGGGTCATGCGCCCCCCGGAGGGTTTCGACCACTTCGACGCGCGCAATGTGCAGATCCACGGCATCCGGCCCGAGGACGTGGAGGGCGCGCCGCGCTTCGCCGCGACGTACGAGCGCCTCGCGGCGTTCGTGGGGGACGACGTCCTGCTGGCCCACAACGCGGCCTTCGACGTGGGCGTCATCAAGGCCGGCCTGCAGGCCTCGGGCGCCGCCGGCGTCGCCGTGGACTACGGCTGCACGGTCAAGCTGGCCCGGCGCACCTACGACCTTGCCTCCTATTCGCTGCCCTTCGCCGCCGCGGCGGCCGGCTACGAGCTGACGAGCCACCACGAGGCCCTCGCCGACGCCGAGGCGTGCGCCCACATCGCGATCGACGCCGCGCGTCGTCACGGCGCGGACAGCGTCAATGCGCTGTTCGACGCCGTGGGGCTGGGTTTGGGGCACCAAGACGCCTTCGCGCCGGGCGACCCGGAGTGCGCCGAGCTCGTTGACGCGCGGGGCTGGCGGGCGGCGGGACACGTCCTGCCGAAGCAGCCGGGCAAGCCGTGGCCCACGGAGGGCCCCAACCCGGAGCCCAACGCGCAGGCAGATCCGAGCAATCCGCTCTTCGGCGAGACGCTCGTCTTCACAGGTGACCTCGGCGTTCCCCGCCCGGAGGCCAAGGTGCGCGCGGCCATCGTGGGCGCCCGCACCGCCGACCGCGTCACGCGGGCCACGACCGTCCTGGTGGTGGGCGACGGCTTTGTGCCCGAGGACCTCACGACGGGCCGCCTGACGCGCAAGGCCCGGCACGTCCTGGCGCTGCGCGATCAGGGCCGCAAGATCCATATCCTCTCCGAGCCCGAGTTCCTGCAGGCCGTGGGCGGGTCCTGGCCCGAGGGGCGCTAGGCGCCGTCAAGAGCGGGCCGCGGGCGGCGCTGCCGCCGGCCGCCCGCTCATGCCGATCCCTCCGGCGAGGCGCGGCGAGCCTACGAGCCCAGGGCCGGGCCGAGGGAGTCAGCGAGCAGGAGCGCGGCGGCGTTTTCAGCGTCGCTGACGCGGGCCGCCGGAACCTGACTCGGTCCGGTGAGCGCTCCGGCGAGGGCACCGGCCACGATCGCCGCCGCCTCGTCGTGTTCGCCGGCCGCTGCCAGCGCCCCGCTGAACGGGGAGGAGCCGGCCTCCAGGGCCGTGATGACGTGCCCGACGCCGCGGCGCAGCGCCTCGCGTGCCTCGCCCTCGCTGGGCGCGGCGAGGCTCTCGCGCAGGGCGGCGACGGGCTCGGCGCCGGTGCGCAGGGCCCGCATCAGGACGGCGGCGTCTGCCGCTGCCGCGTGGGCCGCGGGGGCGCCGTGGGAGAAGGCGGCCGACCACGTGGCCAAGCGGCGCACGTCCTCCTCGGTGGCGTGTTCAAGCAGGCCGAGCCCCAGGGCGCGGGCCAGGACACCCGGGCCGTCGGTGGAGGCCAGCTCGGGGACCGTGGCTGCCGGGCGGTTGAAGGGTCGATGCGGCTGGCTCATCTCGGGGGAACGCAGGCCCGCCAGGTTCTGGGCGTCGCCGCCCTCGGCGTCCGCCAGGGCGCCCAGCGCGGAGGCGACGCCGCGGCTGGGAGGCTCCGGCGCGCCGTCGGGCACTGCGCCGTCCACGGCCTTGACCCAGCGCAGGGCACCGAGCCAGAGGCAGGCGACGTCGTCGGCGCCCACGCCGGCCTGCGCCCATTCCACGGCATCCGCGAGCCCGTCGAGGAGGGCCACCTGCAAGGTGGCCTCGGCGCCGGGGCGAGAACCGTCGCTGCCGCGGGCGGCGGCGGAGGCGGCGGCCGTGCCGAGCAGGAGGCCGTGCAGGGCCTCGCGGGAGGGAAGGGGGGCGGGGGAGAAGGCGTTGCTCACCGCCCCAGTCTACGAAAGCCCTTCCCCTCACCGGCCCAGCCCGTGCACCGGCGGCGGGCCGCTGCCTCACGCCGTCGGGGTGCGCCCGTAGGGTGAAGGCATGCGCCTCCTGCACACCTCAGACTGGCATCTCGGCCGCACCTTCCACGGCTCCTCGCTCCTGGCCGAGCAGGAGCTCGCCATGGATCGCGTCGTCGCCGCGGTGACCGAGCACGCGGTGGACGCCGTGCTGATCGCCGGGGACGTCTACGACCGGGCCCTGCCCGCCGTGGACGTGGTCCAGCTCTTCGACCGCACGCTGGCGCGGCTCGTGGAGACGGGCGTCAAGGTCATCGTCTCGAGCGGCAACCACGACTCGGCGGTGCGCCTGGGCTTCGGCGGCCGGCTCATGGAGGCCGCGGGTGTGCATCTGCGCACGCGTCCGGAGGATCTCGACGTTCCTGTGGTGCTGGCCGGCGCCGAGGAGGACGTGCTCGTCTACGCGCTGCCGTACCTCGAACCGCGGCTGGTTGCCGCGCCGCTCGGGGTGAGCGAGCCGGGGCACACACCCGTGGTGCGCGCCGCCCTGGAGCGCGTGCGGGCGGACGCGGCGCGGCGGGCCGAGGCCGCGTCGGGGCGAGCCCAGCGCGTCGTGGTCATGGCCCACGTCTTTGCCGCCGGCGGCGAGGCGAGCGAGTCCGAACGCCCGCTCGCGGTGGGGGAGCTGGACCGCGTGCCCGCCACCCTCTTCCAGGACGTCGACTACGCGGCGCTCGGGCACCTGCACGGCGCCCAGGCGCCCCTGCCGCACGTGCGCTACTCCGGCTCCCCCCTGCCCTACTCCTTCTCCGAGGCGAGCCAACACAAGGTGGGGCTGCTCGTCGATCTGGAACCCGGGGCCCCGGCCCGGGTCACGGAGCTGCCCTGGCCCCCGCCGCGGCCCCTGGCGCGCCTGCGCGGCACCCTGGAGACGCTGCTGAGCGATCCCTCACTGGCGCATGCCGAGGACGCGTGGTGCCAGTTCACGCTCACCGATCCGCAGCGCCCCGAACGGCCCATGGAACGGCTCCGGGCCCGCTTCCCGCACGCGCTCGTGCTGCGCTGGGAGCCCGAACGCGATCGCGAGGACGCGCACCTCGGCTACCGCGAGCGCGTCCGCCGCGACGCCGCCGACCCGGCGCTCGTCGCACGCGGCTTCGTGGACCACGTCCGCCAGCGCCCCGTCAACGAGGAGGAGGACGAGCTCCTCACCTCGCTCGTCACCGCCGCCCAGCTCGAGGAGAACGCCAAGTGAGGCTCCACCGCCTGCGCCTGAACGCCTTCGGCCCCTTCCCCGGCACGGAGGCGGTCGACTTCGACGCCCTCTCCGAGGCCGGGCTCTTCCTGCTGCGCGGCGAGACCGGCGCGGGCAAGACCTCCGTGCTGGACGCCGTCTGCTTTGCGCTCTACGGGACCCTGCCCGGCGTGCGCGCCGGCTCCGAGAAGGGCGTGCGCTCGCACTACGCCACCGAGGACGCGATCCCCGAGGTGGAGCTCGAGTTTTCGGTGCGCGAGCGGCGCTTCCGCATCACGCGCAGCCCCGAATGGCAGCGGCCCAAGAAGCGCGGGACGGGCTTCACGCGCGCCAACGCCTCGGTGGCGCTCGCCGAGCTGGTGGACGGCGAGTACGCGGCGCTCTCCACGCGCCTCGACGAGGTGGGGCAGCAGATCTCCACCGTGCTCGGCATGGACGTGCATCAGTTCACGCGCGTGGCCATGCTCCCGCAGGGCGAATTCGCTGCCTTCCTGCGCTCCGACGACAAGAACCGCGAGGCGCTGCTCAAGCGGCTCTTCGACACCCGCGTCTTCGACCGCACCACGGCCTCCGCCGCCGAGCACCGCCGGCTCACCGAGCTGGCGGCGGGCGAGAAGGGGCAGATCCGCACGGCCCTCGCGGAGGACGCCGCGCGGCACGCGGGCGAGCGGCTCGGCGCCGAGGCCGTCGCCGCGGCGCTGCTTCCGCCGGCGGCGGGGGGCACACCCCGTGGCGGCGATGTGGGCGACGCCGGTGACGCCGGGGGCGGCGAGACGGCCGACCCGGTCGAGGCCGTGGAGGCCGTGGGGGAGGCCGCCGCGAGCGCCCCGGAGCCGGGCGAGGGGGCGTGGTTCGACGCCGTGCTCGGGTTGGCCGGGGAGCGGGAGGCGGCGGCGGCGCGGGCCGCTGCCGAGGGGGACGCCGAGGCCCAACGGCTGGCCGCCGAACTGGGCGCGCTGCGCACGCGCTCCGGGGACGCCATGGCGCTGAGCACCTACGAGGCACGTGCTGCCGAGCTGGCGGCCGGGAGTGAAGCGGCGGCGGAGCGCTCCGCGCGCCTCGCCCTGCATCGCACGGGGCTCTCGGTGCGTTCCGAGCTGGACGCCAGCGCCGTCGCCGCCGAGCGGGCGGGGAAGGCGGCCGAGCGGCTCGGCGCCGCTGCCGCCGCCCTGGCGGAGCTGCCGGCGCGCACCCTCACCGGCGAGGGGCTCGACGCCGAGGCGTGGGCCGATCTGCACGGGCGCCTCCGCGCGGCCTCCGCCGCGTCCTCAGCACCGGGGCAGGCCGCTGACGCCGCGGGTGCTTCAGCGCTTGCCGCGCAACTCGAGCTCTGGCGAGCCGCGGCCGCCGCCCGCGAGGAGGTGGCAGCGCAGGCGCTCAAGTCGGAGGAACGCGCGCGTGCGCTGCGCGGCTCGTCCGCGGCGCTGCAGGCCCAGCTCACCCGCTCGGCGGCCGCCGTGACGCAGACGGCCGCGGCAGTCACAGCAGCCCGGGCCGAGGCCGAGACCGCCCGGCTGGCGGCGCTCGCCCTGCCCGAGGAACCGGGCGCGCTCGAGGCCGCGACGGCCCGCGTGACGGACGCCGAGCGCGTGCTCGCCGCGGCCCAGCGCGCTGAGGAGGCCCGCGCCGCCGAGGCCACGGCAGCGGAGACGGAACGCGGGCGAGACGCCGCCCGCACCGCGGCCAGGGAGGCCGCCTACGCGCTGCGCGTCCGCCGCGAGAAGGCCATGTCGGCGATCCTGGCCAGCGGCCTGAGCGACGGCGCGGACTGCCCCGTCTGCGGTTCGACGGAACACCCGCACCCGGCCACGCAGGAGGGGCTGCAGGAGGTTTCAACCGAGGCCATCGCGGCGGCGGATGCCGCGGTGGCAGCCGCCGAGCGCTCCCACGCCGAGGCGCTGGCCGCGCACGAGGCGGCGCGCACCCTGCTCGGGGAACACGCTGCGGCCGCCGGGGGACTGGCGCCGGAGGCCGCGCGGGCGGTGCTGGATGGCGCGCGCCAGGCGGCGGCGGAGGCGAAGGAGCGCGCCGCCGCGAGGGAACGGGCGATCGAGGCGGAGCGAGCCCACGCCCAGCAGGCCCGCGAGGCCCAGCTCGCCGCCGCGGCGGCAGCCGAGGAGCACGCGCGGCGCGGCGCGGAGGCGGCGGAGGCCGAGGCGGCCGCCACGGCGGCGGAGGCCGAGCACGAGGGGGCGGCCGCGGGGCATGCAGACGTCGCGGCGCGCCGCGCCGCGGTGGCGGACCTTGCCCGCGTCGTCGACGGCGCGGCCCGCGCCCACGAGCAGTTCACCTCGGCCCGTACCGAGGCCGGGGCGGCGGCGCAACGGGCAAGCGCTCGCCTCGCCGAGGCCGGCCTGAGCGCGGAGGAAGCAACGGCGGCCGTGCTGCCCGCGGCCGCCGCCGAGGAGCTCGCGGCCGCCGTGCGTGCCCGCACCGCGCAGGAGGCGGCCGTGCTCGAGGCCTCCACCTCCGAGCCCGTCGTTCGCGCCCTCGCCGCCCGCGAGCAGGGCCTCGAGGTCCCGGGCGAGGACGCCCTCGCGCAGGCCCAGGAGCGCGCCGCCGCGGCGGCGGGGGAGCGCGATGCCCTGGCCTCCGCCGCGACGCTTGCCGCCGACCTGCGCTCCGACCTCGCCGCGCGGCGCGGCGTGATCGAGGGGTTGGACCGCGAGCTGGGCCCGCTCATGGCCAGGGCCAAGGTGGCAAAGGCCATCGCGGACCTGACCTCGGGCAACGGCGAGAACCGGCTCAACATGTCGCTCTCCACCTACGTGCTTGCGGCCCGGCTCGAGGCCGTAGCCGAGGCGGCGACCCTGCGCCTGGATGCCATGAGCGACGGCCGCTACCGGCTCGTCCACGTGGACGAGAAGCGCGGCAACAAGCGCTCGGGCCTCGGCCTGGCCGTGGAGGACGCCTGGACGGGGAGCAGGCGGGCCCCCGAGACGCTCTCCGGCGGCGAAACCTTCATGGCTTCCCTGGCCCTGGCCCTGGGCCTCGCCGACGTGGTGCAGGAGGAGGCCGGCGGCGTGGACGTCGAGACCCTCTTCGTGGACGAGGGCTTCGGCACGCTGGACCCCGAGACGCTCGAGCTGGTGCTGGACGGCCTGGACCAACTGCGCCGCGGCGGCCGCCTGGTGGGCGTGGTCTCCCACGTCGCCGAGCTGGGTCAGCGCATCGGGGCGCAGGTGCGCGTGGACAAGACGCGGCACGGTTCGTCGTTACGCCTCGTGGGCGTGGCCGGGGCGGCAGCCGAGCCGGAAGGGGAAGCGGACTAAGCCCGCTGGCACGGCGAGGTGCCGGCCCGCTCCGCCGCAGGGACGTCGCCTCGGGTGCCGCGCCGTCGCCACCCGGGGATGCCGTCCCGGGCGGAACGCGGCGGCCCCGGGTAGACTGAGCCGGTCATCCTAGGGTCCGGTGCGACGGGAGGCAGGGACGTCGCACGCCGGGCATTCCTGTGCCCGGGGAACTCCGGAGGTCCTTTCGTGGCCCAGTCCTCGCCCGCCCTCGCGGGCCTCTCCTCCCTGCTCCAGGCCGCCGGGCCGAGCTATTTCCTCGTCTCGGCGCTCGCCAGGCTCCCCCTCTCGATGCTTGTCATCGGTGCACTGACCGCCGTCGTCGGCGTCTCGGGCAACGTGGCGGCAGGCGGAGCCGTCGCCGCAATCGCCGGCATCGGCGTGGCCGTGGGCGCACCGCTCAGCGGCCTCGCCTCCGATCGCTTCGGCCAGCGCCCCACCCTCCTCGTCTCCGCCGTGCTCTACGTCGCGGCCCTCATCGCCTTCCTGCTCGCGGCCCCTGGGGCCGAGCGCGGCGTCACGCCCGCCCTCGCCCTGGCCGCCGCCGGCGCCGGTGTCGTGGTCCCGCAGGCCGGTCCCATGACGCGCGTGCGGTGGATCCGCCGCTGGGCCGGGCGCCCAGCAGACGCCCGCTCGCTCGACGCGGCCCAGGGGTACGAGTCCACCGTCGACGAGCTGAGCTTTGTGCTCGGCCCCGCGGCGGTGGGCGTCATCGCCGCGCTCTGGGGCGGCACCGTCCCGCTGCTCGTGGCACTCGTCCTCACGGCGATCTTCATCCCGTGGTTCGCCCTGCACTCCACCTCCGCCTACGGCTCCCGCGCCCACGCGGTGGAGCCGTTGCCCGGCACGCCGGCGCCGGCCGACACGGCGGGGACCGACGCCGCCCGCGCGGACGCCGCCAGCGCGGACGCCGCCGACGGGGACGTCCCGGCGGCCCCCTCCTCGCCGCGGTCCGTCCCGTGGGCGCTGCTCGGCCTCCTGCTGCTCGGCATGCTCAGCATCGGCTCGGTCTTCGGCTCGCTCGCGACGGTCTCCACGGCCCTCGCCGACGAGACGGGGCATCAAGGCACGGGCGGCCTCATCTACTCCACGCTCGGCCTGACCTCGGGCCTCGCGGCGCTGAGCGTGTCGCGTTGGCCTGCCCGCTGGAGCATTCAGGGCCGCTGGCTCGCGTGCGCCGCGCTGCTCCTGCCCGCCCTGGCCCTGCTCTGGCTCGCGCGCGAGCCGTGGCACCTCGCCGTGGCGCTGCTGATCGTGGGCGCGCCCATCGGCCCCGTGCTGGTCACGGTGTTCTCGGCGGCCGGCACCCGCACGCCGGCCCACCGCCTGGGCCTGGTCATGACGCTGCTCAGCGCCGGCATGACGCTCGGCACCTCGCTCGGCAATTGGCTCGGCGGCGAGCTCGCCCTGAGCGGCGGCCACGGCACGGCGCTGTGGGTCACCTTCGGCTCCGGCGTGGCGCTCCTGCTGGCCGGAGCGCTCTTCGCCGTGGCCTCCCAGCGCCGTCGGCGGGGGAGCGAAGTACATGCCGTGGCGGACATGCACACCGTCTCGTAGCGTTCGGCTTGCTACCGTACAGACATGACCATCCCCACTCCTCGTGGCTCAGCCCTTCTGGGCCTCGGCCACTTCCAGCCGAGCCACGTCATGACGAACCACGACATCGAGAAGCTCGTGGACACGAACGATGAGTGGATACGTACGCGCACCGGCATCATCGAGCGCCGCATCGCCACCGACGCCGACGACACGACCACCATGGCGGTCGCCGCCGCGAAGATGGCGCTCGAGGACGCCGGCGTCAGCGACGTCGACCTCGTGATCGTCGCGAGCACCACCTCGGACACGCGCAGCCCCAACGGCGCCGCCCGCGTGAGCGCCCAGCTCGGCTTCACGCGCCCGGCCGTGCTCGACATCAACACGGCCTGCTCGGGCTTCGAGTACGCCGTGGCCCTCGCAGACCAGTCGATCCGCGCCGGCGTGGCCGAGACGGCCCTCGTCATCGGTTCCGAGACGCTCTCGCGCGTCACCGACTGGACCGACCGCGCCACGTGCGTGCTCACGGCCGACGGCGCGGGCGCCGTGGTGCTCGGCGCGAGCGCCGAGCTCAAGGTCTCGCCCGTGCACTGGGGCTCCGTCCCCGGGATGGCCGACGCCGTGGTGGTCGAGGGCAACCCGCCGGTGTTCTCGCAGAACGGCCGCAACGTCATGCGCTGGGCGCTGACCGCTTCGGTCAAGGAGGCCCAGGCCGTCCTGGCCAAGGCCGGCGTCACGATGGACGACATCGACGTCCTGGCCTTCCACCAGGCGAACCTGCGCATCATCGAGCCGCTCGCCAAGGGCCTTGGCGCCACCGAGCGCCACATCGTGCTGCACGACGTCGAGTACTCGGGCAACACCTCCGCGGCCTCGGTGCCGCTGGCCCTGTCCAAGGCCTGGCACGCCGGCGAGCTGCCCCGCGGCGGCCGCGCCCTGCTCTTCGGCTTCGGCGGAGGCTTCACCTTCGCCGGCCAGGTGGTCGAGCTCCCGGCCTGATCCAGGCTCTGCAACCAACGCACCCACCACAAGGAGGGGCACGACGGCGCGTGGGCGCCGTCGTGCCCCTCCTCGCTTGGGTGCCCGGCACGCGTTGGACGGGCCCGCGCGGGGCGCGCGGCTGCGCCCGCCCGCCCGCCTAGACTGTCGCCCATGCCGACCCCCGAGACGCTAGCCCCCCGTGCCGCCGAGCTGTTGGCCGGATTGATCCGGATCCCCACGGTCTCCCGCCCCGAGGGTGAGCCGTACGACACCGCGGCGTTTGACGCCCACGTCGAGGCGCTGCGCAGCGGCTTCCCGCTGCTGGCCGCCGCGTGTGAGCGCGAGACGATCGGCGCGCACGGGCAGCTCTGGCGCTGGCCCGGGAGCGAGCCTGACCGGGCGGTCGTGTTCATGGCGCACCAGGATGTGGTGCCGGCCCTGCCAAGCGATGGGTGGAGCCGGGACCCCTTCTCCGGCGAGATCGCCGACGGGCGCGTGCACGGCCGCGGTGCGCTCGACGACAAGGGCGACCTCGTCGCCACGCTGCTCGCCGCCGAGACCCTTCTCGAGGAGGGCTACGCCCCGGGCCCCGATGTGTACTTCTGCCTCGGCGACAACGAGGAGGTGGCCGGCTCGAGCGCCGTCGCCATGGCCCAGCGCCTGGCCGCGGCCGGCGTGCGCCCCGAGTTTGTCCTGGACGAGGGCGGCGCCGTGGCCGAGGAGGCCTTCCCCGGCGTTAAGCGGCCCCAGGCCATGGTGGGCCTGGGGGAGAAGGGGCTGCTGAGCGTGCGCCTCACGGTCCGCTCGGACGGTGGGCACGCCTCGGCCCCGCCGCGGGTGGGTGCCGTCGACCGGCTCACGGAGGCCCTCGGCCGCCTGCGCCGCCGCCCGTTCCCGGCCCGACTCGCCCCGGTCACCTCGGGGCTGCTGGCCCACCTCGGTTCCCGCGCCACGGGGGCCATGGCGCCCGTGCTGCGCGCCGTGGCAGCGGCCGGGCCGCTCGGCGCCGGCCTCCTGGCCCGCCTGGGCGGCGAACCCGCCGCGCTGGTCCGCACCACGGTCGCCGTCACGCGCCTGGAGGGGTCCGAGGCCAACAACGTCCTCGCCGCGCGCGCGAGCGCCGTGCTCAACCTGCGCCTGGCGCCGTGGGACTCAGTGGACTCCGCCGTGGCCCGATTGCGCCGGGTGATCCGGGACAAGCGCGTGGAGCTGGAGATCCTCGAGTCGAACGAGCCCTCACCGGTCAGCGCTCCGGACGCGGCCCCGCTCGGGCTCCTGCGGGAGGCGCTGTCCGTCTCGCACCCGCACGCCGACCTCGCGCCGTACGTGACGCTCGCCGCCACCGACGCGCGCCGCTTCCACGGCATCAGTCGCAACGTCTACCGCCTGGCCCCACTGGAGATGGATGCCGCCGAGCGCGGGCGGATCCACGGTGTGGCCGAGTCGGTGCGCGTCGAGGCCCTCGGCCGCGGCGTGGTCTTCTACCGGGAGCTGTTCTCCCGGCTCTGAGTGCCGTCCCGACCCGGGCGGCAATAAACCCCTCTTCTTTGACCGGAAGGGCTGTTTCCCGCCCTCCATCAAGGTAGATTTCAGCGGTGATTCGTTCCCAGGCCCCGAGCCCCCGCGCCGGACATGCCGTTCCGTACTCCGTCGTGTCCGCAGTGGTCGGCGCGCTCGTCCTCGTCGAGCTCACCTCGGGCGTGCTCCAGGGCTACTACACGCCGCTGCTCACCGACATCGCCCGGGCCCTGGGCATCACCGACGCCGATGTCACGTGGCTCGAGGCCGTGCAGCTCGCGGTCTCAGCGCTCACCGTCCCGCTGCTCGCCGCGGCGGGCGACCGGGTGGGACACCGGCGGGTGCTCATCATTTCCTCGGTCGTCACGGCGGCCGCGTCGTGGGCCCTCCTGGCCACGGGAGCGCCCGTGCTCTTCTTTGCTGCGTGGGCGCTCCAGGGGCTCTACGCCGTCTGGCTCCCGGCGGAGATCGCCCTGATCCACACGCGCGCCAGGGCCCACGGCGCCCCCGGCGCGGTGACCCGGCGGGCGGCCGGCCTGCTCGTCGGAGCACTGGAGCTCGGCGTCATCGTCGGCGCCCTGGCCGGCGGTCAGCTCATCACCGTGACCGGAAACCTGAGCCTGACCCTCGCGATCCCCGCGATCGTCACGACGCTCTGCGTCGGCGTCATCGCGGTGTGGGTCAAGGATCCGGCCCCGGCTGGCGCGGCGGTGGGCGGCCCGGGGTCCGCTCCCGAGAGCCCAGCCGAGCGCGAGCGCCGCCGCGGCGACATCCTGGGCGCGAGCCTCCTCGCCCTGACGATCGCGGCGCTCATGGGCGCCCTCTCGCTCCTGCGCGTGCAGGGCCTGGGCTGGCCCGTGCTCGCCTTCGTGGCTGTGGCCCTCGTGCTCGGCTACCTCTTTGCCCGCCAGGAGCTGGGCCACGCGAGCCCCACCCTGGACCTGCGCGTGCTCAGCACCAAGCGCCAGGGGCCGGTGCAGCTCACGGCCTTCCTCTTTGGCGCTTCGATCCTCGGCGCCCAGGCGCCGCTCTCGACCTTCGCCCGGACCGACCCGGCCGTCTCAGGGCATGGCCTGGGCCTGAGCTCCGGCCAGGCCTCGTACGTCATCGGCGCGTACGTGCTCTCGCTGGCCCTGGGCGCGCTCGCGCTCGGCCCGCTCACCAAGCGGCTGGCCTTGCGGGACGCCCTGATCGCGGGAGCCCTCCTCACGGCGCTCGGCTACGCCCTCTTCCTCCCGAACCACGCCTCGCTCGCGGGCGTGATCGCGAACATGGCCGTCGCCGGCCTGGGCTCGGGCCTCCTCGTGGCGGCCCTGCCTCCCGCGGCCGCGGCCGCTGCGCCGCCCGAGCGCACCGGCATGGCGACGGGCGCCACGAATGCCATTAAGACCCTCGGCGGCGCCTTCGCCTCGGCCGTCTTTGGACTGGCGCTGGCCCACGGGGGTGCGGGCGCGGACGGCTCGGCCCCGCTCTCGGGCTACCTCACCGTGTGGGGCATCTGCGCCGGCACCTCTCTGCTCGCCGCTGCGCTGCTGTTGCGCGTGCCCCGGGCCTCGCTGCAGGACGCCTGAGCCGACTCGCCCCGAGGCTCCCGGCCGGGCGGTTGCGCACCGCCCGGCCTGCACCGGAAAAAACTTTGCCGCGCGTGATGTGCATCACGCGATCCTGTGGCATGCTGTATCGGTCGCCGTTCCTGACCGAGCGTTCGGTATGGGAACGCGGCATTTCGACACCCGCACCCTCCGGTGCCCCGAACAAGGGACACATCCATGAGCAGCACTACCGCAGCAGTTCCGGTGAGCGCAGAGCGTCGCCGCGAGCAGCGCAAGGTCCTCGCCGGCACGCTGGTCGGTACCTCCATCGAGTGGTACGACTTCTTCATCTACGCGCAGGCCGCGGGCCTCGTGCTCGGCCCCCTCTTCTTTGCCCCCGTCGCGAAGGAGAACCCGGGTCTGGCGACGATCATCTCGTTCGCCACGATCGGCATCTCCTTCCTCTTCCGCCCGCTTGGCGCCATCGTCGCCGGCCACCTGGGCGATCGCCTGGGTCGCAAGAAGATGCTCGTGCTGACGCTGATCCTGATGGGCGCCTCCACGGCCCTCATCGGCGTTCTGCCGACCTACGCCCAGATCGGCATTGCCGCTCCGATCATGCTCATGCTGCTGCGCGTGCTGCAGGGCTTCTCCGCCGGTGGTGAGTGGGGCGGCGCCGCCCTCATGGCCGTGGAGCACGCCCCCAAGGGCAAGCGCTCCTGGTTCGGCGCGTTCCCGCAGATCGGCGTGCCGATCGGCATGATCCTGGCGACGGCCGTGCTGTGGATCATCCAGCAGGTCATCGGCCAGCAGGCCTTCCTCGAGTGGGGCTGGCGCCTGCCGTTCCTCTTCTCGATCGTCCTCGTGTTTGTCGGCTGGGTCATCCGCCGCGCCGTCGAGGAGTCCCCGATCTTCGCCGAGCTGCAGGCCCGCAAGGCCGAGTCCTCCGCCCCGCTGGGCCAGCTCTTCAAGAAGAACACTAAGGAGGTGCTGCTCGCCGCGCTGATCTTCATCTCGAACAACGCCGCCGGATACCTCGTCATCGCGTTCTTCATCAGCTACCTCTCCAAGACGCTGGGCCTGCCCATGCCGTCGGTGCTGCTGACCACGGCCCTCGCCTCCTTCGGCTGGCTCATCTTCACGCTCGTGGGTGGCTACCTGGGCGACAAGTGGGGCCGCAAGCGCACCTTCCAGGTGGGCTACACGATCATTCTGCTGTGGGCCATCCCCATGTGGTTCCTGATCGACTCCAAGGACCTTGGCCTCTACTTCATCGCTGCGTTTGTCCTGACGATCGGCCTGGGCCTGTCCTACGGCCCGCAGGCGGCGCTGTACGCCGAGATGTTCCCGCCGCACATCCGCTACTCGGGCGTCTCCATCGGCTACGCCCTCGGCACCATCCTCGGCGGCGCGTTTGCCCCGATGATCTCCGAGGCCATCCTGAAGTCGACGGGCCAGTCCTGGCACATCGGCATCTACCTGGCCGGCATCACCATCATCTCCCTGATCGCCGTGAGCGTCGTCAAGGAGCGCAAGGACGTTGATCTCGGCGTCACCGCCTGATTCCCCTCGCACCCAACGCACGAGCCCGCCCGGACCGCTGGTCCGGGCGGGTTCGTGCGTTGGGTGGTCTCCAGAGAAGGGCCAGCGCACGACGGCGCGTGGCCGGCTTGTGCACACAAGTCGTCGCCGCGGTGGGGCGGCTGGGGCCCGGCTCGGCACAGTCGAGGGGCAGGCGGCGCTCAAGGGCCCGGGCGCCGCGCTGGCGATCCGCCGGCCCCCGACGACCAGCAGCTGCCCTCCGGGACGAGCAAGAAGAAGACCCTCGTCATCGGCCTGGACGGTGCTCGCTGAGCCAGATCACGGAGGCCACCGCCCAGAGCATGGCCAGGTTCGCCGCGACCGGCCTGAGTGCGGCGTCGGACCTCTACTCGACGCCCATGGCGCAGACCGTGTCCGGCGCCGGCTGGTCCACGATCGCGACGGGAGCCTGGCCCGACAAGCACAACGTCGTCGACCATTCCTTCGCCAAGCCCAACGACGAGTACTACCCCGACTCTATGTCGCGGCTCGAGGCGGCCAGCCCGCGCTCCTCCATGCTCGTGGTCGGCACGTGGAACCCGATCCCCGACACGATCTTCGGGAAGGCCACCGACCTGCGCGTGCGCGGCGGCAACGACGCAGACACCACGGCCAAGGCCGCCGATGACCTCAAGAACGGCAACCCGGACGCCACCTTTGTGCACCTTGACGACATCGACGGCGCCGGCCACAGCGCCGGCAGCTCCTCGGCCGCCTACGCCACGGCCCACACCACGGCGGCACCTCGGCGCTCGAGCGCCAGACCTTCGTCATCGCCAGCGGCAAGGGCATCAAGCCCCCGAGCCGCCAGGACGTCACGATCGTGGACCTCGCCCCCACTGGGTGGTCCATTGACAACACCCGCATGCCCGCCGGCGGCGTGACCGAGTGGGCCGGCTGGTCCTTCACGAACGACGACTTCTTCACGGCCGCCGCGCCCGGCCGGGGCCGTGAGGGCAACGTCCGCTCCCGCAATGTCTTCGCCGTGGCGGATGCGGACGAGTGGGACGACAAGGCCCTCGGTGCCGGCGAGTTCGACTCGACGCTCATCTCGGAGGCCGTGAAGCTCAACGGCGCCAAGAGCCTGCGCGTGGACTTCGTCTCCGACTACCTCGTGGACGGACCGCAGTCGGGCCAGGTGCTCGCCTCCTGAGACGCCGCGGCCCCGCAGCTGCTGAAGTCCTCCACCAAGAGCTTCAACGGCACCGAGTCGCGCGTGGTCAAGGCGCCCAGGGGCTCCTCCTCGGCCCGCGTGCACTTCCGCGACACCGGCACCAACTCGGCCTTCTGGGCCGTTGACCAGGTGAAGATCACGGCGCAGAAGAAGGCCTGATCCGACGAACGGCGCCCCTCGTCTCACCGGGACGAGGGGCGCCGTTGCGCTGCGTGCGGCGGCGGGGGAGGTGGGCCCTAGTGGGGCAGGACCACCCCGCCGGTGGAGGTCGGCGGCTCGGCCGCGTGGCGCCCGCGCGAGGGGCGGGGCAGGCCCGTGGCCAGGTCGATCGTGCCGGTCCAGGCCTCCTGCAGCGCGGCGAGGGCCTCGGCACTCGCGGATCCGGGGCCGGCCGGGGCAGGTTCGCCGCCGGCGGGCCCGCCGCCCAGGCCGAGCGAGGCGTCGTCGAGCCCGTCCGGCTCCGGGCCCTCGCCCGCGAGGCGCTTGCGCTCGCGGCGGGACTCGAGGAGTCGGTAGAGGACCGGCACCAGGATGAGCGTGAGCAGGGTCGAGGAGACGAGGCCGCCGATCACCACCACGGCGAGCGGGCGCGAGATGAAGCCGCCGGAGCCCGTGAGGCCGAGGGCCATGGGGATCATGGCAAAAATCGTCGCGAGCGCCGTCATGAGGATGGGGCGCAGGCGGCGGCGGGCGCCGTGCTCGATCGCCTCGTCGAGGCTCATCGCCGCGCGGCCGGGGGCCGGCTTGCGGTACTGGTTGATGAGGTCGATCAGCACGATCGCGTTCGTCACGACGATGCCCACGAGCATGAGCATCCCGATGAGCGAGGCGAGGCCGAGCGGCACGCCCGTGATGAGCAGCGCGGCGATGGAACCGATCGCGGCGAAGGGGATCGAGACGAGCAGGATGAGCGGCTGCATGAGCGACTTGAACGTCGCGACCATGATGACGTAGACGATCGCGATGGCGGCGATGAGGGCCAGGCCCAGTTGCTGGAACGACTCGGCCTGCTGGGTTGCGGCGCCGCCGAGCGTGGCCGTGGCGCCGTCTTTCAGGGAGAGCGCGTCGAGGCGCTTCGTGACCTCGGCAGCCACCTTGCCGAGCTCGGTCTCGATGGGCGTGATCGTGACGGTGGAGACGCGGTCCGTGTTCTGCGAGGTGATGGAGACCTCGGCTTCAACGCGCTTCACCGTGGCGATCTCGGAGAGCGGTACGGGCCCGCCCTGCGTCATGATCTCCAGGTTCTCCAGCTGCTCGAGCCCGTTGAGCTGGGTGCCCTCGCCGATCTTGACGTCCAGCGTGGTGAAACCGAAGGTCAGCTTGCCGGCGGAGAGCGGGTTGAGCGTCCCGTTGACGAGCGCCGCGATCTGCTCCTGCGAGAGCCCGGCCTCCGCCGCCTTTTGACGGTCCACCGTGACGAGCACCTGCGGCTGCTTGGAGGTCAGGTTGGACTCGACGCTCACGGCACCGGGAATGTTCCGCATGGCCTCCATGACCGCCGAGTTGGCAGTCTCCAACGTGTCGGGATCTGCCGCCTTAACGTCGATCGTGATGTCGGAGCTGAAGCCGCCGCCCTGCGTGGCGCTGAGCTCCAGCTCGCCAGCCAGGTCGAGCTTGGCGACCTCCTCGCGCGCCGCGGCGAGCACCTGCTCCACGTCGCGACCCTCGGCGGTCGTGGCCGTGAAGCTCGCGGTGTCGGCGGAGGAGGGGCCCATCATCATGACGAAGTTGGAGTCGGAGGGGCCCATGGTGACCTGGACGTCCTTGACGCCGTCGACCGAGCGCAGGGCCTCCTCGTAGCGCTTCGCGGCGGTGTCGGTAGTGCGCAGCGACGAGCCGGCCGGCATGGTCAGGGTGCCGCTGAAGGCCTCCTGCCCCATGCCGCCGAGCAGGTTGGTCTTCATGAGCATGCCCAGCGGGACGGTGGCCAGCAGGATGAGCACGGAGGCCACCAGTGTGATGACGGGATGGGCCTGCGTCTTGCGCAGCACGGGCACGTACCCCCGCTGCAGCCACGAGCGGCTCTCCTCGTCCTCCGCCGCCTCGCGGGCTGCCCGTTCGGTGGCCGCGGCCGAGGCGGCCGCCACCGGCACGGGGGCCAGGGCCTCGGTGCCCGACGCCGCGGCGTCGGGCCGGGTGCCCTCGCCCGCCTGGGCGGGGGCCGGCTGGGAGGAGGCCGCGCCGTCGGGCACTGCGGCGGCTTGGGCGGCCTTGGCCGCCTTCTTGGCCTCGCGCTTGGCGCGCGCCTTCGAGGCGCCGGCCAGGAACCAGTAGGCGAGCACCGGCACGATGGTCAGGGCGACCAAGAGCGAGGCGATGAGGGCGACGGCGACCGTGAGCGCGAAGGGGCGGAAGAGCTCGCCGGCCAGACCGCCCACGAACGCGACGGGAAGGAAGACCGCGACCGTGGTCAGAGTGGAGGCGGTGATGGCCCCGGCCACCTCGCGCACGGCGTCGATGATCGCCCGGCCCCTGGGCTGCCCGTAGCTCAGGTGCCGCTTGATGTTCTCGATGACCACGATCGAATCGTCGACCACGCGGCCGATCGAGATCGTGAGGGCGCCGAGCGTGAGCATGTTGAGCGAGAAGCCGAACGCCCACACGCCGATGAACGTCACCAGAAGGGACAGCGGGATGGAGATCGCCGTGACGAGCGTCGAGCGCATCGAACGCAGGAAGAGCAGGATCACCACGATCGCCATGACCAGGCCCATGAGGCCCTCGACCGTGAGGTCGTGGATGGCGTTGGTGATGGAGGGCGCTTGATCGAAGACGAGCGTGAAGGTCGCGCCGGACTGCTCGGCGAGGGCCGGAAGGGCGTCGCGGACGGCCTCGGAGACCCGGACCGTGTCGGCGTCGGGCGTCTTCGTCACGGACAGCGCGAGCGTTTCCTTGCCGTTGGTGCGCGTGATGGACGTGGTCGGGTTGTCAGCCACCTCGACCTTGGCGAGCTCGCCGAGCTGATACGTGCCGCCGTCCTGGGTGGCGACGGGCAGCTGGCGCAACTCCGCCACGGAGGCCGGCGCGCCGTTGGTCTGGATGGGCAGCGTGTAGGAGCCGTCCGTGAGCGATCCGAGGCTCGCAGCCCGGCCCGCGTTGGCGATGGCCGCCTGCAGCTCAGCGGGGGAGGCGAAGGGCTCCTCGTCCGAGGCTTCGTGGGGGGTGATGCGGATGTATTGGCTGCCGGCGCCGGAGACGTCAACACCCCGCACGCCGTCGAGCTTGCTGAGGGCCGGGACCACATCGGCGTTGAGCTTGTCGGCCGTCTCGGCCAGGCTTCCCTCGCCAGAGACCGCGTAGTACACCACCGGGATGTCCGCGACGGAGCCGGCGAAGGTGTTCGGCTGCACGCCGTCCGGCAGGAGCTGCGAGACATTGGAGATCGCGCGGTCCACCTGGTTGCGCGCGCGGTCGAGGTCGGTGCCGTAGGTGAAGGTCAGCGACACGACGCTCATGCCGGTCGTGGACGTCGACGAGCTCGACTCGAGGCCCTCCACGCCCTGCATGGCCGACTCGAGCGGGCGGCCCACCTGCTCGTCCATGACGGCGGGGCTCGAGCCCTGCTGCGTCGCCATGACGGTGAGCCGCGGGAATTCGACGCTGGGGATCAGCTCCTGCTTCAGGCGCGTCATCGAGATCACGCCGAAGACGCAGACGAAGAGGCACACGAGCACGATGAGTGCCCGGTTGCGCAGCGAGAGGCGAGCGAGGAGGTGCATGAACCGTCATCCTAGGGTTGGCTGGCGAGCGCCGGGTCTTTCGAGGATACGACGCGACCGCGGACGAGGGGCTCGTCCGCGGTCGCGTCGCAGGGGTGAATCAGGCCAGCTTGAGGACCTGATCCGTGCTCGCCTTGACCTCGTGGTAGAGGTCGGCGTTGGAGTCAAGGGAGGTGCCGAGCGTCGGCACGATCTCCTTGAGCTTGCCCTCCCAGGCCGAGTACTGGTTCGGGAAGCAACGCTTGAGCAGGCCAAGCATGATCGGCGTGGCCGTCGAGGCGCCCGGGGAGGCACCCAGCAGGCCGGAGATGGAGCCGTCGGCCGAGGCAATAACCTCGGTGCCGAACTGCAGCACGCCGCCCTTCTTGGGGTCCTTCTTGATGACCTGCACGCGCTGGCCGGCGGTGATCATCTCCCAGTCGTCGGGGTTCGCGGCGGGGTAGTACTCGCGCATCGCGTTCATGCGCTTGGAGTTCGTGGCCGTGAGCTCGGTGAGCAGGTACTTCACGAGGTCAAGGTTGTCCTTGGCGACGTTGAGCATCGGCAGCAGGTTGCCGGGGCGAACGGAGCCGGGGAGATCCCACAGCTTGCCGGTCTTCAGGAACTTCGGCGAGAAGCCGCCGTACGGGCCGAACATGAGGGCCTTCTTGCCGTCCACGTAGCGCGTGTCAAGGTGCGGCACGGACATCGGAGGGGCGCCCACGGCCGCCTGGCCGTAGACCTTTGCCTCGTGGCGGGCGATGACCTCGTCGTTGGTGGAGCGCAGGAAGACGCCGGAGATCGGGAAGCCACCGAAGCCCTTGATCTCGTCGATGCCCGACTTCTGCAGCAGCGGCAGGGCGCCGCCGCCCGCGCCGACGAACACGAACTTGGCGTCGACCTCGAAGGTCTCGCCGGAGGCGTGGTTCTTCACGGTCAGGCGCCAGCCGGAGCCGGTCTTGACCAGGTTGGTGACGCGGTGGCCGAAGCGCACATCGGCGCCGCGGGCGGCCAGGCCGTCCACGAGCTGCTTGGAGAGCGAGCCGAAGTCAACGTCGGTGCCGCCGACCACGCGCGACGCTGCGACGGTGCGCTGCGTGCGGCCCTCGGCGACGAGCGGGGTCCACTCGGCGATCTGGTCGAGGTCCTCGGTGTACTCCATCGTGTCGAAGAGCGTGTGGGCGCTCAGCGACTCGTAACGAGCCTTGAGGTAGCGCTGGTGCGCCTCGCCCTGGACGAAGCTCATGTGCGGCAGCGGGTGGATGAAGCTCTTCGGGTCCTTCACGAGACCCTGGTTGACGCTCCACGCGAAGAACTGGCGGGTGAGCTGGAACTGCTCGTTGATCCCGAGCGACTTCTTCGGGTCAACCGTTCCGTCCGGCGAGGCCGGGGCGTAGTTGAGCTCGCAGAGCGCGGAGTGGCCGGTACCGGCGTTGTTCCACGGACCGGAGGACTCGAGGCCGGCGGCCTCGAGGTTCTCGAACAGGCCGATGCTCCAGCCGGGTTCGATCTGCTGCAAGAGCGTGCCAAGCGTGGCGCTCATGATGCCCCCGCCGACGAGCGCGACGTCGAGCGAGAGGGTGGGGGTAGCTGCGGACACAGTGACTCCATCTCAGATGCGGATGTCTATCTTGGCCAGGCTACCGCCGTGCGGGCGTGCCCTTGAAATCGGTGGCGCCGCATGCAACGCGCCGCCGCAGGTGCGCGACGGCGTGTGGGCGCTTGCCCTAGGCGAGGGTCACGGAGCACAGTGGCTCGTCGAGCACCGGGCTGGTGGGGTAGGAGCTCACGCGCGGGGCCACCGCGAGCGCGGAGATGGGGTAGACAAGCGGCACCAGCGGGGCCGCGACCGTGACCAATTCCACGATGTCGGCGTAGGCCGCCGCACGCTCCTCGCCCGCCGGGAGGGCGCGCGCCGCGCGCACGCGGCGGCGCACCTCGGGCGAATCGAAGTTCAGCTGGGCAGTGGCCCGGGCGAAGAGGCGACCGATGAAGTTCTCGGGGTCGCGGTAGGTGCCCTGGGCGCCGAGCAGGTGCAGGCCGTGGTGCTTGCCGGATTGCACCGCCTCGAAGTAGCCCTCGTCCCACGCGATGCCCACGGGGGTGACGGCGATGCCAACGGCGCCGAGCTGGCCAGCGACGGCGGCGAAGACGCGTTCGGGCAGGGCCAGGTAGGGGCGGGCAACGTGCGTGGGGTAGAGGAACTCGATGGGCTCGCCTTGGTAGCCGGACTCGGCGAGGAGCCGCTTGGCCTTGGCCGGGTCGTGGCCGTAGGGGGAGCTCGGATCGGCGACCCCGAGCGAGGGGGGCAGCGGCGAGGCGGCCGCCTTGGTCCCGGTGATGTAGAGCCCGTCGACGAGACCGTTCTTGTCGATGGCGTGCGCGATGGCGCGCCGCACCCGCTCATCGGCCAGCCACGGGTTGGCCTGATTCATGCCGAGGTAGGCCACGGAGAACGGATCGCGCTGCAGGACCTGTTGGGTGTCCTGGGCCAGGGTCTTCATGGTGTCGACCGTGACGAGGTCGAAGCCGTCGCACGTGCCGCGCACGAGCTCCCAGGCGCGGCGGGTGGCCGAGGTCTGCGGCGTGAGCCTGACCTCGTCCACGGACGGAGCCCCCAGGAAGTGATCGGTGACGGCGCTCAGCACGATCGAGTCGCCGTCCTCGCCGGGGCGGAAGGCACCGGTTCCCGCGTCGGCGCGGCGCAGGCCGTCGCCGCTGGCCCGGCCCTCGAGGGCGCCGGCGCTCTTGAGCTGGGCGGGGGAGACGATGGAGAAGCACGGGTGCGTGAGCGCCTGGATGAGCGGCGTGATGCGGCGCGTGAGGACGAGGCGCACCGTGAACTCGGACTCGGCGCTGACGGAGGCCACGGGGGAGCCGACGAGCGCGGTCGGCTGGCCCAGGGGGTCGGCCTGGGTGGTGTTCGGCGTGGGCGCGGGATCCTGGCTCGCGGGCTGCTCGCCGTCGGCCGGGGCGGAGGCGGAGGGCGTCGGCTCGTCGTCGGTCTGCTCGGGGGCTACCTCGCGCTCCTTGGCGTCCTTGACCGCGTCGAAGAGCGTGGCGACGGTGGAGACGGCGGGGTCGTCAGAGCCGCCCAGGGCGATCCAGCGGCGAACATTGGTGGCGACGGCCGAGCCGTTGCAGGGTGTTCCGTCGTGGAAGGAGACGCCTTGACGCAGCACGAATTCGTACACGAGCCCGTCGTCGGAGACGCTCCAGCTCTCGGCGAGCCCCGGGGCCGGGGCGCCGGAGGCCCCGTCGAGTCCGAGCAAGGTGTCGTAAGCCTGCCGGACCACGCGCTGGGCCTCGAGGTCCGAGGCCTCCACGGGATCCCAGCTGCCGGACGGCGCGGGCGTGAGCAAGCGCAGGCTGCGCTTGGTCGGGGTGGAGGACGTCCCGGTGGGTGCGGGCTCGGAGACGGTGCAACCGGCCAGGAGCAGGCCCAAGGTCCCTCCGACGCCGGCCAGGACCGACCGGCGGGTGGGGGTGGCGACGGCCTTGTGCATCCCTGACGTCCTCCTGTGCTCCGCGGCGGCGGGTGGTGCCGCCGCGGCCTGTCCTTCAGTGCGGGCGGGGGGACTTGAACCCCCACGTCAATAGACACTGGAACCTAAATCCAGCGCGTCTGCCAATTCCGCCACGCCCGCGTGGGCCGGTGAGACCGAAGTGCAGTCTAACCGGGCGGGACGCACGGCCGCGGGATCAATCCCGCGCACCGCGCGCCGCAAGGAGGGGCTACGAGGCGAGCCCGAGGTCGCGGCGCAGCTTGGCCACGTGGCCCGTGGCGCGCACGTTGTACTGGGCCAGCGACAGCGTGCCGTCCGGCTCCACGACAAAGGTGGAGCGGATCAGGCCCTCGTAGACGCGGCCGTAGTTCTTCTTCTCGCCCCAGGCCGCGTAGGCGGAGGCCACCGCATGGTCCTCGTCGCTGAGCAGTTCGAAGGGCAGGCCCTCCTTGTCGGCGAAGGCCCGCAGCTTGGCCACCGGGTCGGGGGAGAGGCCCACCACGGTGTAGCCGTCGGCCTTGAGCGAGGACAGGGAGTCGCGGAAGTCGCAGGCCTCCTTGGTGCACCCGGGCGTGGAGGCGGCGGGGTAGAAGTACACGATGACCTTGCCCTGCTGGCGGAGCTGGTGCAGGGAGACCTCGCGACCGTCCTGATTGGGGAGCGTGAAGTCGGGGGCGGTGGCGCCCACGCTCAGGCGTTCGGTCGGCTGGCTCATGCGTTCCTCCTCGGCGTGACCGGGGCGCGCTGACCCCGGAGGCATTGAAGGGCCCCGATCACGCATGATCGGGGCCCTTCCGTGGTGCACCCCCCGGGACTTGAACCCGGAACCCATTGATTAAGAGTCAATTGCTCTGCCAATTGAGCTAGAGGTGCTTATCGCTGTTCAAACATTCACTTTGTGGTGTCCGTTTGTTCAACGAGGAACAGCTTACATCCTCCGTTCCGGATCACCAAAACGGGGAGCGGGCCGCTCCGAGGTAGGCCGAGGCCCACCCCCAAGCAAAGACCCCCTCCGTTCCCGGAAGGGGTCTTCTCCTTGGTGCACCCCCCGGGACTTGAACCCGGAACCCATTGATTAAGAGTCAATTGCTCTGCCAATTGAGCTAGAGGTGCTTACCGTCTTCCGCGTTGATCGCCTTTGGCTCGGCGCGCTTTCGACTCGCATAAGTTTACCCGCCGCCGCCGTTGATGCCAAATCGGGGCGTCGCCCTGTGGCGCAGTTCACCGCGCCGGCTCGCCTACTGCGCCGAGTCGGCGGCCGCGGCGGCCTCCACGATGGAATCCAGGTGGTCCATGAAGCCCTCGAGGAAGGCGTGCAGCTCGCGGCAATCGTTCTCTTGGCGCAGCTGCACCTGGACCTTTTGCCCGTCCTTGTGCAGGTACAGCGTGGGGGTGGGTGCCACGTCGAAGCGGAAGACCCGGCCCGTGCTCAGGCCAAACTCGTAGCCGGCCTCGCGCAGCTGGGCGAGGTGGGAGACGTTGGTCAGGTCGATGCTCGTGGCCGGCTCCAGCGCGGTGTGCGTGCGCGGGTCGACCGGGGCGACGATGAGCTCCAGCGGCTGGGCGCGGAAGCCGAGAACAAAGGAGCCGCCCGCGCCGGAGTCGCCGGAGGCGTACACGAGGTTGTAGCCCCCAAAGTTGGGGATCTGCGAGTCGAAGGCCTCGTGCAGGCGATCCTTGAGCAGGGCGTCGAGTTCCTCGTTCTGCCTGGGGTCCATGCGGCCCACCCTACGCGGACTGGCCCACGCAATGGTCGGGTCCGGGCTAAAACGTCATCCGTTCGCAATGAGCGCGGGACCGGGGCCGACCCCACAACGCCCCCGGCCGCCACCGCGAAAGCGGTGACGGCCGGCGGCGTTCGGCGGATCGGCGCGGGCCGAAGCTGCGTCAGGCGTTCTGCGGGGACGTCATGCGGTAGAGCGCGTCGATGTCGCGCACGGCGCCCTTGTCGGCGCTCGTGGCCATGGCGGCGTAGGCGCGCAACGCCGCGGAGACCTCGCGCTCGCGGCCCACGGGGTGGTAGCCCGTCGTGGCCTCGAGGCGCTCGCGGCGCGCGTCCAGCTCGGCCTCGTCCACGAGCACCTTGATGGCGCGGGTGGGGATGTCGATGTGGACCAGGTCGCCGTCCTGGATCAGGGCAATCTCTCCGCCCGAGGCGGCCTCGGGGGAGATGTGGCCGATCGAGAGGCCCGAGGTGCCGCCGGAGAAGCGTCCGTCGGTGATGAGGGCGCACTTCTTGCCGAGGCCGCGGCCCTTCAGGAAGGACGTGGGGTAGAGCATCTCCTGCATGCCGGGGCCGCCCTTGGGGCCCTCGTAGCGGATGACCACCACGTCGCCCTCCTTGACGGTCTTGTTCAGGATCTTCTCCACTGCCTCGTCCTGGGACTCGCACACCACGGCGGGGCCCTCGAAGGTCCAGATGGACTCGTCCACGCCGGCGGTCTTGACGACGCAACCGTGGCGGGCGATGTTGCCGTGCAGCACGGCGAGGCCGCCGTCCTTGGAGTAGGCGTGCTCCACGGAGCGGATGCAGCCGGCCTCGGCGTCGGTGTCGAGCGAGGTCCACTCGTTGGACTGGGAGAAGGCCGTGGAGGAACGCACGCCGCCCGGGGCCGCGTGCCACAGCGCCTTGGCCTCGTCGGTGGCCTTGCCGCCGCGGATGTCCCAATCGTTCAGCCAGGACTCGAGCGACTCCGAGTGCACCGTGTTGACGTTGGTGTGCAGCAGGCCGCCGCGGTGCAACTCACCCAGCAGGGCGGGGATGCCGCCGGCGCGGTGCACATCCTCCATGTAGTAGGTCTTGTCGTAGGCCACGTTCGGCGCCACCTTGGCCAGGCAGGGCACCTGGCGCGAGCGCGCGTCGATGTCGTGCAGGTCGTAGTCCACGCCGGCCTCGCGGGCCGCTGCCAGCAGGTGCAGGATCGTGTTGGTGGAGCCGCCCATGGCCACGTCGAGGGCCATGGCGTTGTCGAAGGCCTCGTGGGTGGCGATCGAGCGCGGCAGCACCGAGGCGTCGTCGTTCTCGTAGTAGCGGCGGGTCAGCTCCACGACGGTGGAACCGGCGCGCTCGTAGAGCGCCTTGCGGGCCGTGTGGGTCGCGAGCACCGAGCCGTTGCCGGGCAGGGACAGGCCGATGGCCTCGGTGAGGCAGTTCATGGAGTTGGCGGTGAACATGCCGGAGCAGGAGCCGCACGTGGGGCAGGCGTTCTCCTCGATGAGGTTGATGTCCGTATCGGAGATGGACTCGTCCACGGCGTCGGAGATGGCGTTCACGAGGTCGAGCGAGCGCACCGAGCCGTCGGTCAGGGTCACGCGGCCGGCCTCCATGGGACCGCCGGACACAAACACCGTGGGGATGTTCAGGCGCATGGCGGCCATGAGCATGCCGGGGGTGATCTTGTCGCAATTGGAGATGCAGACGAGGGCATCGGCGCAGTGAGCGTTGACCATGTACTCGACCGAGTCGGCGATCAGGTCGCGGCTCGGCAGCGAGTAGAGCATGCCGCCGTGGCCCATGGCGATGCCGTCGTCCACCGCGATGGTGTTGAACTCGCGGGCCACGCCGCCGGCGGCGTGAATCGCCTCGGAGACGATGCGGCCAACGGGCGCGAGGTGCGTGTGGCCGGGGACAAACTCCGTGAAGGAGTTGGCCACCGCGATGATCGGCTTGCCGATATCGGAGTTGGCGACGCCGGAAGCGCGCAGGAGGGCGCGGGCGCCCGCCATGTTGCGGCCGTGGGTGATGGTGCGGGAACGAAGCATGGGCATGCATCAAGTATGGGGTGGCTCACGTCCGCCCGGGGTCCGTGGGCCGGACGCCGCTGATACTAGTAGTGAGAGTGCTAGTTTTGGCGGGTGAGCAGTAACGAGGCAGCACGCAAGGAACTCGGGGCCTTCCTGCGTACCAAGCGCACCGCGGCGGATCGCGCGGACTACGAGCTTCCGCCCGTGGCCCGCGCCCGCACCAAGGGCCTGCGCCGCGAGGAGATCGCGTTCCTCTCCGGCGTCTCCGTCACCTGGTACACGTGGCTCGAGCAGGGCCGGGACATCAACCCCTCGCGCCAGGTGATCGACGCCGTGGCGCTGAACCTGCGCCTGAGCCGCGCCGAGCACGACTACGTGCTCGGCCTCGTCGGCTTCTCGCCGAGCCCCCGCGTGGTCCCACTCGCCCCGGCTCCCGTGCCCCCGCACGTGCAGCACCTCCTTGACGCCCTGGAGCCGGCGCCGGCCTTCGCCCTGACCCCGCATTGGGACATCGCGGCGTGGAACCGCTCCTACGCCGGGCTCTTCCCGGGGGTGCTCGCGGCCCCGGCCGAGGAGCGGAACCCGCTGCTCTTTGTCTTTACCGACGACTACGTCCGCGCCATGCTCCCGGATTGGGAGCTCACGAGCCGGCAGTTCCTCGCGGAGTACCGCGCGGAGACGGGTTCCCGCGTCGCCGGCCCGGCCCACGTCCGGCTCCTGGAGCACCTGCGCGCCGTGAGCGAGGACTTCTCCCGCGCCTGGGACGAGCACGCGGTCCTGCGCTTCGCCTCGCGCCAGCGCACCTTCCTGCATCCGGAGGCGGGCGAGCTGGACTTCGAACAGCTCGGCCTCGTCCCGCAGGACGCGCCCGAGCTCAGCGTGGTCGCCTACCTGCCGCGCGAGGGGACGGGCACGGCGGCGCGGCTGCCGCTCTTGCTGCGCTGAGTCCCGGCGCGGGGGAGAGGCCCGACGGCGGGTGGTTCGGTGGGAAGCGCAGGCCGGGACGGCCTCCTCGCTAGAGCAGCGGCGCCAGCATCGCCACCACGTTGTGCACAAGGCGCCGGGGGAACGACCACGCGCTCACGGCCTCCAGCGCTACGGGTGAGGAGGCGTCGAGGTAGCTCTGCTGCCTGGCCCGCACATCCGCCGTCACCGCCGCGCTCGCGATCACCACGTTGTTCTCGTAGTTCAGCTCCAGGCTGCGCCGGTCCATGTTGGCGCTGCCCACGAGGGCGAGCTGGCCGTCCACCGTGATCGTCTTCGAATGCAGCAGGCCCAGGGGGTACTCGTACAGGCGCACGCCGGCCTCGAGCAGGCGCTCGTACGCGCTCTCGGCCGATTGCGCCACGAGCCAGGAGTCGTTGCGCGCGGGGACGATGAGGGTCGTGTCCACGCCGCGGCGCGGCGCGGCGCACAGCGCGGCCAGGAGCGGCTCGTCCGGCACGAAGTACGGGGTCGTCACCACGAGCTCGTCGTGCGCGGAGCCGATGACGGCCACGAAGGCCTCACTCATCGCGCCAGCGCGCACGGTGGGCCCCGTGCCAAACGCCACGGCGGCCACGCCACGCTCGCCTTCCGCGGCGGAACCGGACCGGCCCGACGACGCCTGGGGCGCCCGGGCGGGGACCCGCGCCGCCGCGTCGTCGGGCTGCTCCGTGAGCCACGTGGTCAGGAAGAGCCATTGGTGCTGGGCCACGAGCGGACCGGTGCAGCGGAAGAAGACATCAACCCACGGGGCAAACTTCGGCTTGACCCGGAACTCGGGGTCGGCGCAGTTCTGGCTGCCCATGTACGCGATGGCGTCGTCGATGACCACGATCTTGCGGTGGTTGCGCAGATCGGGACGGCCCACGGCCAGGCGACCCCAACGCGGGACGTCGCGCAGGCCAGCGACGCAGTGGGCGCCTGCCGCGCTCATGCCTGCCCACTGCTTCGAGGAGAGGAAAGCGCGCGAGCCGAGGGCGTCGACCATGATGCGGCACGTCACGCCGCGCGCCGCCGCGCGGGTGATGGCGTCGGCCACCTTGGTGCCGTTGTTGTCGGCGAGCCAGATGTAGAAGCTGATGTGGATGGTGGAGCGCGCGGCGTCGATGTCGGCGACGAGCGAATCGACCGCGGCGTTGGAGTCGGCCTGCAGGGCGATCGAGTTGCCCTCCGTGGGCTCGAAGCCGTTGACCGAGGTGGCCAGCTTCATGATCGCCTCGGCGCTCGCCGACAGCGCCGGCGCGTGCGGCGGGCGGGGGAGCGGCAGCGAGGCCTCGGCGGCGGCCATGCGTTCCTCGCGCCCGCGGCCGATGCTCGTCTCGCCCAGGAAGAGGTAGACGATCACGCCGAGCAACGGGAGAAAGAGGAGCACGGCGACCCAGGCCACGCGCGAGGCGGCGGCGCGGTGCGGGCGGGTCAGGGCCCGGATGATCACGGCGAGGTGCAGCAGCACCAGGCCGAGGCCGATGAGGAGGCCCCACCAGGTTCCATTGCCGAACCAGAGCAATTGCATGTTTCCCCCTCGAAGCATCCTGGGAGCCTCCCCGTGGCGACCATCCTGACACCCCCGCCCGCGCGCTGGGCCGACGGCCCGCCGTCGTGCGCGCGAAAGTGGCGGTTTCCTGCGTGGCGCGAGCGCCTCGCGCGCCGCCGTCGGCCGCCCCAGGCGCGCGGATCGTGGGCGGCGGAGCCGGTGCTTCCTTGGACGTCCACGCATCTGCTGCGGGGGCCGGGTTGTCCATTTTGCGGACCGTGGTCCAAATAATGAGACGGCGGCTCGTAGCATTTGCGTGCGCGCCAGCCCCCTGTTTGAGTTGAGTCATTCACGCACTCGAAGGAAGGTGGAGCAGATGGGACAGGCACCCAACGCCACCCCGTCCACGGTGGCCCGCGCCGTGTCCAAGCCGAACCCCGCCGCGCCCCTGGCCGGCCTGCCCGTTCCCGGGCTTGGCCGGGTTGTTGAGCCGACGGAGATGAAGGGTTCGGCGGCGATTATCCGCTCGCTCGAAGAACTGGGCGTCAAGGATGTCTTTGGCCTTCCGGGCGGCGCCATCCTCCCCACCTACGATCCGCTGATGGCCTCCGAGACCATCAATCACGTGCTGGTGCGCCACGAGCAGGGTGCAGGTCACGCCGCTCAGGGCTACGCCATGGTCACGGGCGAGGTCGGCGTCTGCATCGCCACCTCCGGCCCCGGCGCCACCAACCTCGTGACGGCCATCGCCGACGCCCACATGGACTCCGTGCCCATGGTCGCGATCACGGGCCAGGTGAACTCCGCGTTCATCGGCACCGACGCCTTCCAGGAGGCGGACATCGTCGGCATCACCATGCCGATCACCAAGCACTCCTTCCTCGTCACCAAGGGCGAGGACATCCCGCGCGTCCTGGCGCAGGCCTTCTACCTGGCCGGCACCGGCCGCCCGGGCCCCGTGCTCGTGGACATCACGAAGGACGCCCAGGAGAAGCCCACGGTCTTCTCGTGGCCGCCGGTCATGGACCTGCCGGGCTACCGCCCCGTCACCAAGGGCCATGCCAAGCAGGTGCGCGAGGCGGCCAAGCTGCTTACGGCCTCGCTGCGCCCCGTCATCTACGCCGGCGGCGGCGTCCAGAAGGCCCACGCCTCGCGTGAGCTCATGGCCTTCGCCGAGGCAACGGGCGCACCCGTCGTCACCACGCTGACGGCCCGCGGCGTCTTCCCCGACTCCCACGAGCAGCACGTCGGCATGCCCGGCATGCACGGCACGGTCTCCGCCGTCGCCGCGCTGCAGCAGAGCGACCTCGTGATCGCCCTGGGTGCCCGCTTCGACGACCGCGTGACGGGCCAGCTGGCGTCGTTCGCTCCGGGTGCCAAGGTGATCCACGCCGACATCGACCCGGCCGAGATCTCCAAGAACCGCACGGCCGACGTGCCGATCGTCGGCTCCCTGGAGGAGGTCCTGCCGGATCTCACCGAGGAGTTTGCGCGCCGCAAGGCCGAGGGCCTGGCCCCCGATCTGTCCCCGTGGTGGGCCACGCTGAACCGCCTGCGCGAGACCTACCCCATGGGCTTCACCCCCTCCACGGACGGCGCCCTGACCCCGCAGCACGTAATCCAGCGCCTCGGCGAGCTGACCGGCCCGGAGGCCGTGTACGTCGCCGGCGTGGGTCAGCACCAGATGTGGGCCAGCCAGTTCGTCAAGTACGAGCGCCCCCACCAGTGGCTGAACTCCGCGGGCCTCGGCACCATGGGCTACGCCATCCCGGCGGCCATGGGCGCCAAGGTCGGCGAGCCGGACCGCGTGGTCTGGGCCATCGACGGCGACGGCTGCTTCCAGATGACCAATCAGGAGCTCGCCACCTGCGTGATCAACAAGATCCCGATCAAGGTGGCCCTGATCAACAACTCCTCGCTCGGCATGGTGCGCCAGTGGCAGACCCTCTTCTACGACGGCCGCTACTCGAACACCGAGCTGAACACGGGCGCCGACTCGATCCGCGTTCCCGACTTCGTGAAGCTCGCCGACGCCTACGGCTGCGTGGGCATCCGCGTGGAGCGCGAGGAGGACATGGACGCGGCGATCCAGCAGGCGCTGGAGATCAACGACCGCCCCGTGATCATCGACTTTATCGTCTCGAAGGATGCAATGGTGTGGCCGATGGTGCCCGCCGGCGTCCCGAACGACGCCATCCAGATTGCCCGGGGCATGACCCCCGAGTGGAACGAAGAGGACTGAGACATGGCACGTCACACCCTTTCGGTGCTCGTGGAGGACGTTCCCGGCACCCTGACCCGCGTCGCCGGCCTGTTCGCCCGCCGCGCCTTCAACATCGACTCGCTCGCCGTGGGTCCCACCGAGGTCCCGGGGCTCTCCCGCATGACCGTGGTCGTGGACGCCGAGGGCGATCTGCTGGAGCAGGTGACCAAGCAGCTCAACAAGCTCGTGAACGTCATCAAGATCGTGGAGCTCGCCCCCGAGTCCTCGGTGCAGCGCGATCACGTGCTCATCAAGGTCAAGGCCGACGCCGCGACCCGCCTCCAGGTCACCCAGGCCGCCGACTTCTTCCGGGCCCGCGTTGTCGACGTCTCCCCGGACGCCGTGGTCCTCGAGGCCACGGGTAGCTCCGACAAGATCGAGGCGCTGCTGGCCGTGCTCGAGCCCTTCGGCGTTCGCGAGATCGTCAAGGCCGGCACCCTGGCCATCGGCCGCGGCCACAAGTCGATGTCGGAGCGCGCGCTCCGCGCCGTCTCCGCCTAAGCCGGCCCCGCGCCGTCGGGCCTTGAGGGCCTGACACCGAGGCGACACACTTGCGCGGTTCTCGCCGCGCAGCAGACACACTTTCCTAGAACCACCACGCATTCCAAGAAAGAGGAATCTTCCGTGACTCAGATGTACTACGAGGACGACGCCGACCTGAGCTTCCTGCAGGACAAGAAGGTCGCCGTGATCGGCTACGGCTCGCAGGGCCACGCCCACGCGCTGAGCCTGCGTGATTCCGGCATCGACGTGCGCATCGGCCTGGCCGAGGGCTCCAAGTCGGCCGCCAAGGCCGAGGCCGAGGGCCTGCGCGTCCTCTCCGTCGCCGACGCCGCCGAAGAGGCCGACGTCATCATGATCCTGACCCCGGACCAGGTCCAGGCCAAGGTCTACGAGGAGTCCATCAAGGATCACCTGAAGGCCGGCGATACCCTGGCCTTCGGCCACGGCTTCAACATCCGCTACGGCTTCATCAAGCCCCCGGCCGATGTCAACGTCATTATGATCGCCCCCAAGGGCCCGGGCCACGTGGTTCGCCGCGAGTTCGAGGCCGGCCGCGGTGTGCCGGACCTGATCGCCGTGGAGCAGGACGCCACGGGCGACGCCAAGCAGATCGCCCTGGCCTGGGCCAAGGGTGTCGGCGGCACGCGCGCCGGCGTCATCGAGACCACCTTCACCGAGGAGACCGAGACCGATCTCTTCGGTGAGCAGGCAGTGCTCTGCGGCGGCGCCTCGCAGCTCGTCCAGTACGGCTTCGAGACCCTGACCGAGGCCGGTTACAAGCCCGAGATCGCCTACTTTGAGGTGCTCCACGAGCTGAAGCTGATCGTCGACCTCATGGTCGAGGGCGGCATCTCCAAGCAGCGCTGGTCCGTGTCCGACACGGCCGAGTTCGGGGACTACGTCTCCGGCCCGCGCGTCATCACCCCCGAGGTGAAGGAGAACATGAAGGCCGTCCTGGCCGACATCCAGAACGGCGCCTTCGCCGATCGCTTCATGAACGACCAGGCCGCCGGTGCCCCGGAGTTCAAGGAGCTGCGCGCCAAGGGTGAGGCTCACCCGATCGAGGAGACGGGCCGCGAGCTGCGCAAGCTCTTCTCGTGGATGAAGTCCGACGACGACTACACCGAGGGCGCCGTCGCTCGCTGAGCGCGCCACGCCTGAGATACGCAAGCGCCCCCGCCCCCTTTTCGAAGGGGACGGGGGCGCTCGTGTCATATGTCACAATTTTTGTGAAATTGTGACCGGCTGGGGGCCGGATGAGCGCTTCGGGGGAGGCGCGGCCGGGTACGGTGAGGTTGATCACACAGTGGCAGATGCAGGGGGAGCAGATGAACGACGGCGCACGCTTGCGTTCGCTTCCCGCCTTTCGTGGGCTGTGGCTCGCCAATGCCGGTTCGGACGCGGCGCGGCTCATCGCCGTCTTTGCCATCCAGGTCTCCATGACCCTGACGCTGCACGCGAGCACGTTCGAGGTGGGGCTCGTCTCGCCCTTGTCCAACGCGGGCGCCTTGGCCCTGGGCCTCGTGGCGGGTGTCTACGTCGACCGGTGGGGCGCCAAGCGCACCATGCTCGCGAGCGTCTGGCTGCGCGTCCTGGCCTACGGGGCGCCGGTGCTTCTGTGGTGCGCGGATCTGTTGGCGCCGTGGCAGCTGCTCGTGTGCGTGGTCTTGGCCTCCGTGGCGGACACCTTCTTCAGCACCGGCCACCAGGCCGTCCTGCCCGCCCTGGTGGGGCGGTCCCGCGTTCCGGACGCCGCGGCGTCCCTCATGGCGACCGACCAGGTCATCACCCTCGCGGGGCCGGCGGCCGGCGGCCTCCTGACCCGCCTCATGCCGGCGCCGCTCGTGCTGGGCATCTCCACCCTCACGCAGTTCCTGGCCATCGGCGGCCTGACCCGGCTTCCCGCCGATCCCCCCGCGGCGCAGCGGCCGCGCGAGCGGGTGTGGCCGTCCATGCGCGAGGGCTGGGCCTATCTGCGGGGCACGCCCCTGCTCGCCGCGATCATGGCAGCGGCGACCCTCAACAACTTTGCCGCCGGCTTCTATCAGTCGGCCGAGACCGTCTTCATCCTGCGCGAGCTGGGCATGGACCCTGTGGTGTTCGGCCTGGTGTGGTCCCTGAGCGCCGTGGGCGGCATCGGCGGAGCCATCCTGGCGCCGCGCGCCGGGCGACGCTTCGGGGCGCTGCGCGTCATGTTTGCCGCCTGCTGCGTGATGCCCCTGAACTTTGCGCTCATCCCGGCCGCCTCGTGGGTGCCGCACGCGGCGCAGCCGCTCATGATCTTCGCGTCGTTCTTCCTCTTCGGGGCCTGCATCGGCTTCATGGCCGTGAGCTCCTCCGGCGTGGCGGCGGCACTCACGCCCAACGAGCTCCTGGCCCGGGTGTCCTCGGTGCGGCGTACGCTCACGCAGGGCGCCACCGTGGTGGGCGGCCTGCTCGGCGCGGCCCTGGGGGCGCTGGCCGGCGTGGGATGGACGCTCTGGTTCGCCGCCACCCTCGCCGTCCTCCAGGTGCTGCCGCTCATCCGCGTGGGGGTGCCGCGCAAGGCCGCGCCGGACGAGGCGGAACTCGCGCTGGGCGGCGAGTAGGCGGCGTCGGGCGCTGGGCTGGCCGGGTGGGCCGGCCCGAGAGAGTCCGCAAAGCAGGCCGCCCGGCCGTCCGGGCCCGCCGGGTCCGCCGGGCCGCGTCAGCGGGCCGCGGCGGCGTTCAGGCGGGCGCGCATGAGCAGCGTGAAGCCGATGCTGAGCGCCAGGATCGCGCAGCCGAGCAGGCCGGCGCCCTGGAGGCCTCCGGCGTCGAGGGCCAGGCCGCCCAGGGCGGCGCCGCCGCCGATGCCCAGATTGCACGTCACGTTGATCCACGCGCCGGCCATCTCGGGGTTCTCCTTGCCGACGCGCACGAGCACGTTCTGGAAGGTCGAGTTCACGGGGGCGAAGCAGGCGCCCCAGAGCCCGGCGATGATGAGCGTGGGCCACAGGATCGGCATGGCCAGGACCGTGGCGGCGAGGCTGAGAAGAATGCTCACGGGCATGAGGATCATCCAGCGCACGGGGTGGGCGTCCAGGCGCGGCGCGACGGCGCGGATCGCGAAGAGGCCGGCCACACCGAAGAGCACCAGCACGGGGCTCAGCCACACGGGATCCAGCCCCGTGGACAGGATGAGCGGCGAGACAAAGGTGTACAGGCAGTAGTGGCCAAGGAACGTGGTGCCGGCCAGGCCGGCCACGAGCAGGAGGGAGCTCCCGCCGGGCACGAGGGTGCGGGAGGCGGCGGCGTCGTGCTTCACCGAGGGCAGCAGGACCAGCGCCACGACAAACGCGATCGCGGTGAGCGCGCCGAGGGCTCCAAACGTGAGGCGCCACCCGGCGACCTCGGCGAGGGCCGTGCCGGCGGGCACACCCAGGATGAAGCCGGCCGAGGCGCCCATGCTGGTCATCGCCATGGCCTTGCCGACCGCGCCCGGTGGGGCGATGCGGGTCGCGTAGCCGATCGCGAGTGCGAAGAAGAGGGCGTGCGCCATGCCTCCCACGGCGCGGGCCACGACGAGCCACACGAACGACGGCGCGGTGGCAGCCAGGATGTTGGAGGCGGTGAAGATCACGAGCGTCGAGAGCAGGACCGGCTTGCGCGGCAGGGAACCCGTGAAGCGCGTGAGCGGGACGGCCGTGAGGGCCACGAGGCCCGCGTACAGGGAGACCAGCATGCCGCCCACCGACTCGTCGAGGCCGAAGTCCTGCACCACGCGAGGAAGGATGCCGATCGGCACCACCTCGGTGGTGATGACGGCGAAGATCGCGACGGCCAGCAGGATGAGACCGGCCCAGCTGGAGCGGGAGGCGGGCACCGAGGCGGGGGAGGGCGACAAGCGAGGGACTCCAGGGAGGCGAGGTGGGGCTGGGCGCGACGCTGGGCCCGTGGCGCCTCCAGCCTACGGGGTCGGTGTGTGACGCGGCTTGCTCCGTGCGTGTCCGTCATGTCCGCGACACGGATGCTGGGGCATCCGGGCCGTGCCGATAGCGTGAACGTGCGCGGTGACGCACCGCAGCACCCGAACACACCACAGCGTCCAGCAAAGGCTTTCACGTGTCGCAGACCAAGCCCGTCGTCCTCCTTGCCGAGGAACTCTCGCCCGCCACCGTCGAGGCCCTCGGCCCCGACTTCGAGATCCGGTCCGCGGATGGTGCCAACCGTTCCGAGCTGCTCTCCGCCATCGCCGACGTGGATGCCATCCTCGTCCGCTCCGCCACGCAGGTGGACGCCGAGGCCATCGCCGCGGCGAAGAACCTCAAGGTCATCGCCCGCGCCGGCGTGGGCCTCGACAACGTCGACATCAAGTCGGCCACGCAGGCCGGCGTCATGGTCGTCAACGCCCCCACCTCCAACGTCATCTCTGCCGCCGAGCTGACCGTGGGTCACATCGTTGCCGCCTCCCGCAACATCGCCGCCGCCTCCGCCTCCCTCAAGGCCGGCGAGTGGAAGCGCTCCAAGTACACGGGCGTCGAGCTCTTCGAGAAGACCGCCGGCATCATCGGTCTGGGCCGCATTGGCGCCCTCGTGGCCGCCCGCCTGCAGGGCTTCGGCATGAACGTGGTGGCCTACGACCCCTACGTCACCCCGGCCCGCGCTCAGCAGCTGGGCGTCAAGCTGCTCGGCCTGGATGAGCTGCTCGGCACCGCCGACTTCATCACCATCCACATGCCGCGCACGCCGGAGACCACCGGCATGATCTCCACGGCGCAGTTCGCCAAGATGAAGCCGAGCGCCTTCGTCTTCAACGTGGCCCGCGGCGGTCTGATCGACGAGGACGCCCTGTACGAGGCGCTCGTCAACAAGACCATCGCCGGCGCCGGCATCGACGTCTACGTCAAGGAGCCCGCCACCGACGTGCGCTTCATCGAGCTCGACAACGTCACGGCCACGCCGCACCTGGGTGCTTCCACGGAGGAAGCCCAGGAGAAGGCCGGCATCGCCGTCGCCAAGTCCGTGCGCCTCGCGCTGGCCGGCGAGCTCGTGCCCGACGCCGTCAACGTCGCCGGCGGCGTCATCGACGAGAACGTCCGCCCGGGCATCCCGCTCGCCGAGAAGCTGGGCCGCATCTTCTCCGCACTGGCCTCGGGTGAGCGCCTCGAGTCGGTGGAGCTCAACGTGGCAGGCGAGATCGCCGTCAAGGACGTCACCTCGCTGAAGCTGGCCGCCCTCAAGGGTGTCTTCACCGACGTCGTCTCCGATCAGGTCTCCTACGTCAACGCCCCCGTGCTCGCCGAGCAGCGCGGCGTCGACTACCGCCTGACGACCACCGAGGTCTCCGAGGACTACCGCAACCAGCTCACCGTCTCGGGTGCCCTCGCCAACGGCGACCAGCTCTCCGTGGCCGGCACGCTGACGGGCCCCAAGCAGATCCAGAAGCTCGTGGGTGTCTTCGGCCAGGAGGTCGAGATCCCGCTGACCGAGCACCTGCTGGTGCTCAAGTACACGGACCGCCCCGGCGTCGTTGGCACCCTGGGCCGCGCCCTGGGCGAGGCCAACGTCAACATCGCCGGCATGCAGGTCTCCCGCGCCGATCAGGGCGGCGACGCCGTGGCCGTCGTGACGATCGACAACGCCCTCCCCGAGGGCGTCCTGGAGGCCGTGGCCTCCGCCGTCGAGGCCTCCACGGCCCGCGAGGTCAACCTGGAGGACTGAGCGCCTCGGCACGCCGCACGCGCAAGGCGTCATCCCGCTGGTCGGGATGGCGCCCTGCGCGCTTCTCGGATCACCTGTCGTGGCCGGGCAGCCGGTAGAGTTGATCGGGTGAGCGATTCCCCGGAAAAGAAGTCCTTCTACATCACCACGGCCATCTCGTACCCGAACGGCGATCCGCACATCGGGCATGCCTACGAGTACATCGCCACGGACGCGATGGCCCGCTTCCGCCGCCTCGACGGCGCCGACGTCTTCTTCCTGACGGGCACCGACGAGCACGGCCAGAAGATGCTGCAGACGGCCCAGAAGGAGGGCATCACGCCCGCCGAGCTGGCCCGCCGGAACTCGGATCGCTTCCAGGCCACGCAGGACGAGCTGGGCATCAGCTACGACCGCTTCATCCGCACCACGGACGCCGACCACCACGCCGCGGCGCAGGCGCTCTGGAAGCGCATGGAGGCCAACGGCGACATCTACCTGGACAAGTACGCCGGCTGGTACTCGGTGCGCGACGAGGCGTACTACACCGAGGAAGAGACCGAGGTCCGCGACGGGGTGCGCTACTCCATCCAGACCAACACGGAACTGACCTGGACCGAGGAGGAGAGCTACTTCTTCCGCCTCTCGGCCTACCAGGACAAGCTGCTCGCGTACTACGCCGAGCACCCCGACTTCGGCGCGCCGCGCTCGCGCTTCAACGAGGTGATCCGCTTCGTCGAGGGCGGCCTGCAGGACCTCTCCGTCTCCCGCACCACCTTCGACTGGGGCATCCCGGTGCCGGGCGACCCCAAGCACGTCATGTACGTGTGGGTCGACGCCCTCACCAACTACCTCACCGGCGTGGGCTTCCCTGACACCGACTCGGCGACCTTCCAGCGCTTCTGGCCCGCCGATGTTCACGTCATCGGCAAGGACATCTCGCGCTTCCACGCGATCTACTGGCCCGCCTTCCTCATGTCCGCCGGCATCGAGCTGCCGCGCCGCGTCATGATCCACGGCTTCCTCAACAACAACGGCGAGAAGATGTCCAAGTCCTTGGGCAACGTCGTCTCCCCGCAGGACTTCGTGGCCCGCTACGGCCTGGACGCCTCGCGCTTCTTCTTCCTGCGCGAGGTGCCCTTCGGCGCCGACGGCTCCTACAGCCACGAGGCCATCGTCAACCGCATGAACGCGGACCTGGCCAACAACCTCGGCAACCTCGCCCAGCGCTCGCTCTCCATGGTCGCCAAGAACCTGGACGGCATGGTGCCGGAGCCGGGCGAGCTCAGCGACGCCGACCGCACCCTGCTGGCCGCCGCTGGTGCCCTGCTGGAGACGAGCCGCGATCACTACTCGCGTCAGGAGTTCTCGCTCGCCCTGGAGGCGACGTGGAAGGTCCTGCACGAGGCCAACGCGTACTTCGCCGAGCAGGAGCCGTGGGTCCTGCGCAAGACGGACCCGGCCCGCATGGCCACCGTGCTGTGGGTGACCATGGCCGTGGTGCGCCGCGTGGACCTGCTGATCCAGCCCGTCATGCCTGATTCGGCCTCCGCGCTGCTCGACGCGCTCGGCGTGCCCGCCGGTGCAGCCCGCACCTTCGCCGCCTTCGACGACGAGCTCGCCGCCGGCACGGCGCTGCCCAAGCCCACCCCGGTGTTCCCCAAGTTCGAGGAGCCCGAGGCCGAGTAGCCCCGGCCGCCTTCGCTTGTCCCGAGCACACGACGAGGGGCCCCGCTCACTGAGCGGGGCCCCTCGTTCTTGCTACACGGCTACTCGACCGCGAGTCCCTCCACGGGGGACATGCGGGCCGCGCGGCGCGCGGGCCAGACGCTGGCCAGGACCGCCGCACCGACCGAGACCACCAGCACCACGGCGAGCCAGAGCCACGGGATGCCCGGGGTGAAACCGCCCAGCGCGCTCGTCGCCGCCTTGGCGCCGGCCAGGCCGTACAGCGAGCCGAGGAGCACGCCCAGCACGGCCGCCGCCCCGGCGATGAGCGCCGCCTCGAGGGCCAGCATGCCGCGCAACTGCTTCTTGGTCAGGCCCAGGGCCCGCAGGAGCGAGTTTTCCCGCGTGCGCTCGATGACCGAGAGCGAGAGGGTGTTGCTCACGCCGATCAGGGCGATGATCACGGCCACGGCCAGGAGGGCGGAGACCACCATGAGCAGCGTGTCGATGATCTGTGAGGCGATGGTACGGATGGGCAGGGCCCCGTCCAGGTTGCCTTGATCCACGC
This sequence comes from Galactobacter valiniphilus, assembly GCF_003575975.1. Classification (GTDB taxonomy): domain Bacteria; phylum Actinomycetota; class Actinomycetes; order Actinomycetales; family Micrococcaceae; genus Galactobacter; species Galactobacter valiniphilus. The sequence continues at coordinate 103,937 of NZ_QQXK01000009.1, forward strand.
CGGCGGCCTTGGCCACCTCGCTCATGAGCGTGCCCGTCGCCACGGTGTCATCGGCCTTGAGCCACAGCTGCGGTCCGGGACCCATGTAGCCATCGGCCTCGTCCTGCGTCTTCGTGGTGGTGGGCAGGCCGAGCTTGGTGCGGGTCTCTTCCGTCATGACGATCCGCGTAGCGGGCGCCGCCGCCTCCGTGTCGATCGGCACGGTCACGGTGCGGCCGGCCCCGTCGCTGAGCGTGACCTCGGTGGGCACCGCGCCGTCGGGGCTCTGAAGCGCATACTCGCCGACGGCCACCATGCCGAGGCGGGGAGCCTTGGCTCCGTCGGTGCCCACGGCCTGCAGCGCCGCCTCGTCGCCGGCAACGGCGAAGGCGCACGTCGAGTTCGCCTGCTCCTGCTCGCTCCCGTAGCCGGGGCAACCGGGCGTGGCGCCGGCGGGGGTGAGGTAGGCGGTGCTCTCAACCCCGTTGACCGCGGCGACGGCGTCCTGGAGTGACGCGGGCAGCGGGTTCTCGGCGCTGCTCGATATCACCAGGTCGACCGGGTACTGCTTGGCCAGCTCGGAGTTGAGCGTACTGCGGGCGCTCGTGGCACCCACGAGCATGAGCGCCACGAGCGTGACGCCCAGCAGGAGGGCGGTGCCGATGGCCGAGGTGCGCTGCGGGTGTCGGAGGGCGTTGAGGCCCGCGAGACGCCCGGACACCTTGGCCCCGAAGGGGCGGGCCAGCTGCCGCACGGCCCACGGGATGAGCAGCGTGCCGAGCACGAGGACGCCGATGAAGCTCACGAGGCCGCCCAGGAAGGCCATCCCGAAGGAGGTCTGGAACGCATCGGATCCGCCGTCGTTGGGCAGGATGCCGTAGATGAGGGCCGCTGCGCCGACGAGCAGGAGGAGCAGGCCGATGACGACGCGCGTGGTGCCGGCCTTGGAACGCACCGTCACGGTGTCGCTGGGGCGCAGGGCGGCCAGAGGGGAGACCTTGGTGGCGGCGAGGGCCGGGCGCAACGACGCGGCGACCGTCACCAGCAGGCCCACGAGCAGGCCGACGATCACGGGGGCCCACGTGAATCCGAAGGTCACGTAGGGCAGCTTGAAGGCGGAACGCACCACGGCCGCGCCACCGGCCACCACGCCCGTGCCGATGAGCACGCCGAGCACGCCGCCCACGATGCCAACGATCACGGCCTCGCCCAGCACCATGCCGCGGATCTGACCGCGTCGGGCACCCAGCGTCCGCAGGAGCGCGAGCTCACGGGTGCGCTGAGCCAGGATGACGGAGAAGGTGTTCGCCACGACGAGGACCGTCACCACGAGGGCGATGCCGGCAAACGCGCCGAGCACCCACGTCAGGGCGTCGACGCCACCGGAGAGCTGGGAGATCTGCTCGGTGACCCGCTGTTCGGCGGTCCCTACCTGGGCCCACGGAAGCCCCTCCTCGGTGAAGAAGGCGCCGAGCTGATCCACGAGCCCGGCGGTGTCGGTGCCGGGCTCGACGCCGACCAAGATGGTGGCGGGAGTGAACGTGAGGCCGAGCGCCTCGGCGCCCTGCTTGCTCAGCTGCAGATTGGAGTAGCCGGCGGAGGAGGGGTCCTGCGGATCCTGGCGCAGGCCTGAGATCGTGAGCTCCTTGGTGACGGGCTTCCCGCCCTCCGGCATGACCTGAACCGTGAGCGTGGAACCCACCGTGAGCCCGGCTTTCGCGGCGGCGCTGCTGTTCAGCGTGGCCTCGCCAACACCGGGCGCCTTGCCCTCGGTCAGGCCGGTGCCGAGGAGGGCGGTATCGCCGTCGGTGACGGTGACGTGGACCGACTCCTGGCCTCCGGCCAGTTCGGCGCCAAGCATCGTGTTCTCGTAGGCGAGGGTCGCCCGTACGCCGGAGGCGGACTTCACGTGCTCCACGGCCTGGGCCGGGGTGAGCTTGGGCGGCTCCTCCGCCTTCCAGAAGTCTGGTGTGACGACGAGGTCGGCCTTTTGGTACGCCTGTCCCACGCTGGCACCCAGCGTGGCCCGGACGGAGGAACCGACATAGAGCGTGGCGGCGAGGAAGGCGACGCCGATGGTGATGGCGGCGATGACGGCGGCATAGCGCCGCCGGTACGCCACCACATTGGCTTTGACGAGCGAGTTCACGAGGCGGCCCCCAGGCGGGCCAGCGCGGAGGAGACCTGCTCCACCTGCGGGGCGATGATTTCGCCGGCCAGGCGGCCGTCCTTGAGCAGCACCACGCGATCCGCCGAGGCGGCCGCGACCGGATCGTGCGTGACCATGATGACCGTCTGGCCGTCCTCGTGCGCGCTGCGCTGCAGCAGGCGGAGCACCTCGGCGCCGGAGCTCGAGTCGAGGTTGCCCGTCGGCTCGTCGCCGAAGACCACGTCGGGGCGGGGGAGGAGGGCGCGGGCCACGGCCACGCGCTGCTGCTGCCCTCCGGAGAGCTCGTGCGGCTTGTGCTTCAGGCGGGACCCGAGGCCGAGGCGCTCCACGAGCTCGGCCATCCACGCGGCGTCGGGCTTCTTGCCCGCCAGCTCGAGCGGAAGCACGATGTTCTGCTCAGCGCTCAGCGTGGGAACCAGGTTGAAGGCCTGGAAAACAAAACCGACGCGATCGCGGCGCAAGGTGGTCAATGCGTCGTCGTCCAGCCCGTCCACGCGGCTGCCGCCGAGCGTCAACGCGCCCGAGGTGGGGGTGTCGAGGGTGGCGAGGCAGTGCATGAGCGTTGACTTGCCGGAACCGGAGGGGCCCATGATGGCGGTGAACTTGCCGCGCTCGAAGCCGACGCTCACGTCGTCGAGCGCCGTCACGGCCGTGGGGCCGGTGCCGTAGGTCTTCGTCAGGTTCTGGGCGGCGACGGCCAGCGCGGTCGCCTCGGGTGCTTGGATGCTCATGGCATCAAGCCTAAAAAGCAGCCGAGGCCGCGGCATCAGGCGGGGGTCCCAAGCTGAACGGTGCGCGGGTCAGACCCTGGTATGACCTTCCCCCGCCGACGGCGTGAGGCTACGGGGTGACGACGCCCGTTTCGTAGGCGATCAGCACAGCCTGGACGCGATCGCGTGCCTCGAGCTTGGCGAGGATGCGGCCCATGTGCGTCTTCACCGTGGCCTCGGACAGGAAGAGATCCGAGGCGATCTCGGTATTGGAGCGGCCGGCCGCGATGTGCTCGAAGACCTCGCGTTCGCGTGCGGTGAGGGAGTTCACGCGCGCGAGCGCCTCGGGCGAGCCGGTGCTGGTGCGCCGCAGGAGCGGCGCCATGTGGTCGAGCAGGCGCCGCGTGGTGGTCGGCGCCACCACGCCGCCGCCGTGGAAGACGGTGCGGATGGCGCCGAGCAGCTCCTCGGGCGGCGCGTCCTTGAGGAGGAAGCCGCTCGCGCCGGCCTTGACGGCGTCGAGGGCGTACTCGTCCAGGTCGAAGGTCGTGAGGATGAGGACGCGAGGGTGACCCTGGCTCGCCGGAGCGGAGAGGATCCGCTGGGTGGCCTCGATGCCGTCCATTTCGGGCATGCGAATGTCCATCAGCACCACATCGGCGTGCGACACCGCCGGGCTCTGAACGGCCTCGCGGCCGGAGGCCACCTCGGCCACGACCTCGAGGTCCGGCTGGGAGTCGATGAGCATGCGGAAGCCGCTGCGCACGAGCGTCTGATCGTCCACGAGGGCAACGCGGATGGGGGAGGACTCGGTCATCAAATCTCCTGATAGGGAAGGAACACGGTGACGGCGTAGCCGCCACCGCCGCGGGGCCCGAAGGTTGCGCTGCCGCCGTAGAGGGCGGCGCGCTCGCGCATGCCTTGCTGCCCGCGGCCGAGGCCGTCGGAGGCGGTGGCACCCCGCCCGGTGTCGGTGACGCTGAGCGTCAGGCCGCGGGAGGTCCAGGTGAGGTCGAGCGTGGCCGCGGCGTGGGGCCCGGCGTGCTTGAGCACATTGGTGAGCGCCTCCTGGGCGGCGCGGAAGGCCGTGAGCCCCGCGCCGGCCGGCAGGGGGCGGAGGGGTTCGCCCCGGTGGGTGAGGCTCACGCTGAGGCCGGCGCGGCGCGTGTTCTCGACGAGCTCGGGAATGCGCGCGAGGTCGGGGGCCGGGGCCTTGGGGGCAGCCTCGTCCTCGTCGGCGCGGAGCACGCCAAGCAGGGACCGCATCTCCCGCAGCGCCTCGCGCCCCGTCTGGGCGATCGTGCCGAGGGTGCGCGGAGCCACCTCGGGATCGGCCGCGGCGGCGTACCGCGCGCCGTCGGCCTGGGCGATGATCACGGAGAGGGAATGCGCGACGACGTCGTGCATCTCGCGCGCGATCCGTCGCCTTTCGTCGGCGGCGGCGAGGGCGCGTTCCTGCTCCTGCTCCTGTTCAAGCCGCCGCGCGCGGTCGGCCACGGCCTCGAGCGCGAGGCGTCGGGTGCGGGTGAGGTCGCCAGCGACCCAGGCGACGGTGCAGATCAGCACGTGGAAGATGAGGACGGCCACGTAGGTGGGCAGATCGTGGGCGAAGGTCAACCCCGTGAACTTGAGCGTGGCAAGCACCGAGCCGATGGCCGAGAATGCGAGCGCCCAGCGTGCATCGACCCGGGCCCCATAGGCCGTGATCGAGTACAGCAGCACGGGGACAAAGAGGTTCATGGGGATGGGCTCGCCCGGCACCACGACCTGCACGAGGCAGGAGGCGACCGACACCCAGAGCGCGCGTCGCGGGTGGGTCCGGCGTTCGGAGAGGGCCCAGGCCAGCGCCGCCCCGACGAAGAGTGCGGAGGCCTCCTTGGCGAGGTTGCTGGTGCGGGAGCCGGTGAGCACGCTCACGCCGACGCCGAGCAGGAGCGGGGCGGCCGCGAAGATCACGAACGCCGTGATGGCGACGATGGCGTCCACCCGACCAGGGTGCGAGCGCACCCATGCGTCGAGTCTGCGATGCCACTTCATGGGGGCAAGCCTAGGCGGCCACAGGAAAGTGGAGATCAGACCGCGGTCTGAGTTCCGGGGTGAGGCGCGTCTCTTGGTCCGCTGGTCCGCGAGCGTGTGGTTCATATAGTGAGATGGTTTGCCCATCATTCGGACTCCCTTTCTAGGATGGACCCATGACGCGAAACATCGACCTGGCAGTGATCCCCGGCGACGGCATCGGACCGGAAGTGGTGGCCCAGGCCGTGCGCGTCCTCGAGGCATCCCTGCACGGCAGCGACACCGGCGTGAGCCTGACCGAGTACTCCCTTGGCGCGCACCACTGGCTGGAGACGGGTGAGACGCTGTCCGCCGAGACGCTCGAGTCGATCCGCTCGCACGAGGCGATCCTCTTCGGTGCCGTGGGTGCCGCCCCCGGCGATACCCGCATCCCGTCCGGCCTGATCGAGCGCGAGCTGCTGCTCAAGCTGCGCTTCAGCCTCGATCACTGTGTCAATCTGCGTCCCTCGCGCCTGTACCCGGGGACCGGCTCCCCGCTCGCAGAGCCGGGCGACATCGACTTTGTGGTGGTCCGCGAGGGGACCGAGGGACCGTACGTCGGCAACGGCGGCGTCATCCGTCAGGGCACGGAGCACGAGATCGCGACCGAGGTCTCCCTGAACACCGCCCACGGCGTGGCCCGCGTGGTCCGCGACGCCTTCGAACGCGCCGCCGCCCGTCCGCGCAAGAAGCTCACGCTCGTGCACAAGCACAACGTCCTGGTCCACGCCGGTCATCTGTGGCGCCGCACCGTGGATGCCATCGCGGCCGAGTTCCCCGAGGTGTCCGTCGATTACCTGCACGTCGATGCTGCAACGATCTTCATGGTCTCCGACCCGGCCCGCTTCGATGTGATCGTCACCGACAACCTGTTCGGAGACATCCTGACCGACCTGGCCGGCGCGGTCACGGGCGGCATCGGCCTGGCCGCCTCCGGCAACATCAACCTGGACGGCACCGCCCCCTCCATGTTCGAGCCCGTGCATGGTTCGGCCCCCGACATCGCCGGGAAGGGGATCGCCGACCCGTCGGCCGCGATCCTCTCCGCGGCCCTGTTGCTGCACCACCTTGGCCTCGACGCAGCGGCCGAGCGCATCGAAGCGGCCGTGGAGCAGGACGTCCAGTCCCGTGCCGGCCAGGGCCAGCGCAGCACCTCCGAGGTGGGGGACGCGATCGTCGGCGCCCTACTGGGTGCCACCGTGTGATCTCTCGCATAGTCTTGACGGGTCAGCGCGTGACGCCGGCCCGCCACAAGCAGCGGCCGCTAGGTGCCGCACCAACACCCCCGACTCACCGGCCGGGACACAGCAAAGGAAACACCCCGTGAGCACTGTGGAGTTCGCCCGCCATCTGTCCGAGCATCCCGCGACGGCCGAGCGCCGCGCCGAGATCCTGAAGGACCCCGGTTTTGGCAACTACTTCACCGACCACACCGTCGTCATCGACTGGACCGAGGGCGTCGGTTGGCACGACGCGCGCGTTGAGCCGTACGGCCCCATCGCCCTCGATCCCGCCGCCTCGGTGCTGCACTACGGCCAGGAGATCTTCGAGGGGCTGAAGGCCTTCCGTCACGCCGACGGCTCCGTGCAGACCTTCCGCGCGGAGAAGAACGCCGAGCGCCTCAACGCCTCGGCCCGCCGTTTGGCCCTGCCCGAGCTGCCCGTTGAGTCCTTCGTCGAGGCCGTCAAGCTGCTCGTTCAGGTCGACGAGGCCTGGGTTCCGGAGGGCGACGGCGAGGCCCTGTACCTGCGCCCCTTCATGATCGCCACCGAGGCGTTCCTGGGGGTTCGTCCCTCCCGCGAGGTCAGCTTCCGCGTCATCGCCTCGCCCGCCGGCAACTACTTCGGCGGCGAACTGCACGCTGTGCCGATCTGGCTCTCCGAGCACTTCTCCCGCGCCGGCCACGGCGGCACGGGCGAGGCCAAGTGTGGCGGCAACTACGCCGCCTCCCTGGCCGCGCAGCTGGAGGCTCAGGACCACGGCTGCGCCCAGGTTCTCTTCCTCGATCCGACCGACGACTTCGCCGTCGAGGAGCTCGGCGGCATGAACGTCTTCTTCGTGCTCGAGGGCAACCGCCTGGTCACCCCGCGCCTGAACGGCAACATCCTCCACGGCGTCACCCGTGCCTCGGTGCTGCAGATCGCCGCAGATCTGGGCCTGAGCGTCGAGGAACGCAAGTTCACGATCGACGAGTGGCGCGAGGCCGTGGCGGAGGGCACCCTGCGCGAGGTCTTCGCCTGCGGCACCGCCGCGGTGATCACGCCCGTCTCCGAGCTGCGCAGCGAGCAGGGCACCATGACCTTCCCGGGGACCGGGGCGGACGCCGTGTGGGCCCGCATCCGCGAGCAGCTCCTCGGCGTGCAGACCGGCGCCGTGGCCGACACCCACGGTTGGCTGACGAAGCTCGTCTGAGCGCGTCTTTACTTTGTGCGCATGCCCCCGATCGTTAGGATCGGGGGCATGCGTGTTTTGACGACCGGCGGCGCCGGATACATCGGTTCTCACACCGTGCTGGCCTTGGTTGAGGCGGGGCACGAGCCCGTCATCCTCGACAACTTCGATAACTCCTCTCCCGAGGCCGTGCGACGCGTCTCGGAGCTGGCCGGGCGCGAGATCGAGCTGATCGAGGCCGATCTGCTGGATGCAGCGGCCGTGGACCGGATCATGGCCCAGGGCAACTTCGACGCCGTGATCCACTTTGCCGGGCTCAAGGCGGTGGGCGAATCCGTGGCTCAACCGCTGAAGTACTACCGCACCAATCTCGTCTCCACCATGAACCTGTTGGACGCGATGCAGGCCCACGGCGTGCGCACCCTGGTCTTCTCCTCGTCCGCCACGGTCTACGGCACGGCGGGTGTCTCGGTCTGCACCGAGGACGTGAGCCTCGGGACCACGAATCCGTACGGCGCGACCAAGCTCTTCATCGAGCAGATCCTGGACGACGTCGCGGTCTCCGATCCGAGCTGGCACATCGCCAAGCTGCGCTATTTCAATCCGGTGGGCGCCCATTCCTCCGGTCGCATCGGCGAAGATCCCCGGGACATCCCGAACAACCTCATGCCGTACGTGTCGCAGGTGGCGGTGGGACGCCGCGAGAAGCTGAGCGTGTTTGGCGGCGACTATCCGACGGCCGATGGTACCGGTGTGCGCGACTTCATCCACGTGGTGGATCTGGCCGCCGGTCACGTTGCGGCGCTCGAGGCCTTGCCCGCGCACCCCGGTGCGCGCGCCTGGAACCTCGGCACCGGTGAGGGAAACAGTGTGCTGGAGGTGGTGAGGGCCTTCGAACGGGCCAGCGGTCGCGAGATTCCCTACGAGATCGTGGACCGCCGCCCCGGCGACGTCGCGGAGCTCGTGGCCGACCCGAGCCGCGCCCGCCTCGAACTGCATTGGAAGGCCGAGCGTGGACTTGAAGACGTGGCCCGCGACGGGTGGCGGTGGCAGAGCCAGAACCCGCTGGGTTACCCGGACGAAGACACCGAAGAAAGCGCGTGAGCCGATAGGCTAGGCATCATGCGTATTGCCCGTTGTGTCCTGGATGCCGAACCCTTCTATGCAGTGGTGGAGGGGGATGAAGTCGTCGCCCTGAGCGGTGATCCGTTCTTCCACGGCATCCAGCCCACGGGCACCCGTCACGCGCTCGAGGACGTGCGCCTGGTCGCGCCGATCATCCCACGTTCAAAGATCGTGGGGTTCGGCCGCAACTACGCCGAGCACGCGGCCGAGCTGGGCAACGAGGTCCCGCAGACCCCGCTGATGTTCTTCAAGCCGAACACCTCGGTGGTGGGTCCGGGCGAGCCCGTGCGCTTGCCCGCGTTCTCGGAGGAGGTCTCCTACGAGGGGGAGCTCGCCGTGGTCATCGGCCGCATCTGCAAGGACGTGCCGGCCGAGTCCGCCGAGGACGTCATCTTCGGCTACACCTGCGCCAATGACCTCACCGCGCGCGACGCCCAGCGCACCGACGGCCAGTGGGCCCGAGCGAAGGGCTGGGACGGAGCCTGCCCGCTGGGCCCGTGGATCGAGACGGAACTCGATCCCGATGACCTGGCGCTGCAGACCGAGCTGGACGGCGAGCTGGTGCAGGACGGCTCCACCTCGGACATGATCCACGGCGTGCGAGCGCTCGTGGCGCAGGCCTCGGCCGCCTTCACCCTGCTGCCCGGTGACGTGCTCCTCACCGGAACGCCGGCCGGGGTGGGGCTGGTCAGGGAAGGGCAGCGCACTGACATTTCCATCGAGGGGATCGGGACGCTGACGACGCACTTTGTGCGCGACTAACGCAGACCACGGGGGCACTCATGCCTTCGACTCAGACAGGAATGTAGATCCTGTCGCCATTCAGTATTCTTAACCTGACTTGTGCGAATACCTCGTATCAGTCTTGAGTGTTGTTAACTAAGGATTTTCCCAGCGTGAAAAGTAGACGTTCAGCGGGACGCGTGGCGCTCAGAACCTGGGTCGGCTGGCCAGGTGTGGTCGTTGCGCGAACCCTGGCCATTGTTTTCGTGAGCATCGTACTGTTTGCTCTGGTGGCGCCGCGACCCCAACTGAACGAACTCCGGCCCGCGTGGGTGCTCGGATTTCTCACCGCGTTTGCCCTGATCGCGTTGAGCGTGCGCCGTTGGGGGGCGCGGCTGGGCCGATGCATACCAGTGCTTGGCCGTGCGTGGTTCGCGTGGGCAGTGGGTGCGCTCACTGCCCTGACCGGTGCCGCGTGGGGCTATGCGCTCTGTGTTAACAACGGCTGGGATGTGGGGGTGGCGCGAGATACGGCGATGGCGCTCGCCCGTGGCGAGCAGCCAAATGTGTACGAGTACTTCTCGAACTATCCCAACAACATTTCGCTGGTCGCGCTAGACCGAATCTTTGTAGCCCTTAGCGGTTGGTTGCACGTCCCGTTCGACGTAGTGGTCGTTGGCTTCAACGCAATCATGCTGGGGGTGCTTTCCATGTCCGCTAGCCGGCTCGCGCGCGCTGCTGGGGGGAAGGGCGCTGGCCTGCTCGCACAGCTCTTTGTTCTGTTGTTCCTTGCTACCAGCCCGTGGATGGCCGTGTCGTATACCGACGTTCCCGTCGCTGCCTTCCTGACGGCCGGGCTGGCACTCGCCTTGGTTCCCAGGACGCCAGCTTGGACCGTGCGTGTGTGGATTCGCTGGATCCTCGCGGCGGTGCTGATCGGCCTGGCGGCCGCGCTCAAGCCCACGGCCTGGATCGTTGTGATCGCCCTGGTGTTGGCCGGCGTCTTGGCGGCACTCATGCGCGCCTCCGCGTCTGGCCCTCGGGCGAGCGTGCGTCCCCTCGCGTCAGCGCTTGCCATTGCCGCGATGGCCGGCCTTGTGGGGGCCGGACTGCCGCAAACGGCTCTTCGCGTCTCAGAGCTAGACGCGGACCGGATTGTCGCAGAACGGGCCTTCCCGATGGCCCACTGGATGCGCATGGGAATGACCCAAAAGCAGCTCCAGACGGCGCACGGTACGGTGACGATGTATGGAGGCTACGACGTCGTCGCCGTTGCGCAGATGCGTGCGCTGGCCACGCCACAGGAGCGAAATGAACGCTCCTTGGCCGCGGCCAAGGAAGAGCTGCGCGAACTCGGGGTCCTCGGTACCGCGCGATTCCTCGTTGCCAAGACGGTGTGGACGTGGAGCGACGGATCTTTTGGTGTGTGGACCGAGGGTAGGGATGCCTCGGCGCCATTGAAGCACCATTCCGCGCCAGCTCGCCTTATCCAGGAGATTTCTTCCCCATCGGGAGCAGCGTATCGCACGCACAATGAGGCCGTGACGGGTGCGTGGTTTGTCATCCTGCTGTCTGCGGCATGGGCCCTGTGGATCCGCGCACGCACGCTCTGGCCCACTGTGGTCCTGACCCTGGTGGGCGTGGGCCTCTTCCTCGTGATGTTTGAGGCCCGCGCTCGTTACCTGGTCATCATCCTGCCGCTCGTGCTCGTCCTCGGCGCCGTTGGGCTGTTCACCGAAAAACCCAAGGAGGCGGGGCTGAGTGAGCCAGCACTGGATTGAAAAGATCAAGTTCCTCGCGATCGGTGCCCTGAACACTGCGATTGATATCGTCCTCTTTCTGATCCTGGGCTCCTTCATAGGACTGCCTATGCTGGCGGCGAATTCTATTTCTACCAGCGCTGGAATGGTGACTAGTTTCCTGCTCAATCGGAAACATACCTTTGGCTCGGGCGGCCGGGTAAGCCTCAAGGAGGTCACGGCCTTCTTCGGGGTGACGGCCGTTGGTCTGTGGATTCTTCAGCCACTTGTCATTGCCGGTGTGACTCAGCTCATGCCGGAAAGCTGGGAGCCTCCCGTGGTAGCCCTTGGCGCCAAGCTGGTGGCCACCGTTGTTTCCTTGCTGTGGAACTACTACCTGTACAAGTACGTAGTTTTCAAGAAGTAGTCGGCCCGTGCTGTCGACGCCCCCACTCCACCCTCCATCCTAAGAAAGACCGACTATGAACGGCAGTGAGTCCTTTACCGATCGCGCCAACCCAGGCGCACTGATTTCCTTTGTTGTTCCGATCTACAACGAAGAACTGACCCTTCCGCACTTGCTGCCTGCGCTCGATGCTGAAGTCTTTTCGAAGCTGACGCAGTCTCATGAGCTGATTTTGGTTAACGATGGAAGTCGAGATGGATCGCTTCCGGCGCTACTCGAGTTGGAACGTTCCCGTCACGACGTTCGGGTCGTGAACCTTTCGCGCAACTTTGGTCACCAGATTGCCGTGACCGCCGGCATGGACGCCGCCCGTGGCGACGCCGTCGTCATCATGGATGCGGACATGCAGGACCCGCCCCGGGTTTGTCTTGAACTGATCGAGGAGTGGGTCAAGGGATCGGACGTTGTCTACGCGCAACGCCGCACACGCCAGGACACGCTGTTTAAGAAAGCCACCGCCGCTGCCTTTTACAAGTCGCTCTCACACCTGGCCGATATCAACATCCCGGAAAATACCGGAGATTTCCGCCTGATGTCGCGGTCGGTCGTTGACGAGCTGGCCCGCTACGGAGAACACGACCGATTCTTGCGTGGAATGGCGGCGCACGTCGGGTTCACCCAGAAGGCCGTCCCCTTCGACCGTGACGAGCGCATCGCCGGCGAGACGGGCTACCCACTGCGCAAGATGCTCAAACTCAGTGCAGACGGAATCCTAGGCTTTTCCAAGGTCCCCCTTCAGCTCATCAGCCGCCTGGGCTTCTTCGTGGCCGGCGTCAGTCTGCTCGGGATCATTTACGCGATCGTCACGAAGTTCTTTTTCCCGCAGATTGCCGTCGCCGGATGGGCCTTCACGGTCGTCGCGATCTTCTTTGTCGGTGGAATCCAGCTGATCATGTTGGGCATTCTCGGTAGCTACATCGGACGCATCTTTGAAGAGGTCAAGGGCCGCCCGCTGTACTCGATTGACGATTCTTTCCGTCGACGATCCTGAGCCACACGACAGAGGGGGCGCCCTGACGGACGCCCCCTCCACGGGTGTGCGCCCTGCCACCTCCTCAATGCATCCTTGAGTATTGACCCGCCCGGTGTCCCGGAAACCGAATCGCACTTGCCGCGCGGGGTGGGGCAGTGCCCTAGCGGCCGAGGCGGCCGTTGATGTGGTTGAGGTTGAGCTGGACATCGCGTGAGTTCTTGATTCTGAGACTGCTGAGCGCCGTGCACGCCGCGATGTTCACCTCTCGGGTCGAGGGGCACGTCCAGGATGGCGTCGAGTTTGCTGGTCCAGACGCTCAACCGCCCAGAGGGACGCTGGCCCCACAGTGAACCGTGCAGGGTGCTGTGATCCACGCCCACGGCGGTGCAGTTGGTGACGACGACGGAACCGTTCATGGACGTGGTCGTGAAGCGCAATGCTCTTGGTGACTGTATAGCCGAGCCGTTGTCGTTAATCGATCCTCCGTTGGCCACGGGAGCGGATCCTCTGGCCAGGCTGAGGTGCCCAATCATCCGGGACTTGTTCAGCGCGCAACTTTACCGGCCGGAACGACGACGCGGTGTTGATGCTGGCACCTCGCACTTCGCAGTTGGCCCGCTCACACGGTGAGCGTGGAGGCCCTCGCCGGCGCAGCGACGATCAGCCACGCCGGGACCAGCTCCGCGGACAAGTCAAGGCAGAGCATTCTCTTGATCGTTTCCCACCATCGGACAGGTGGTGTGTGGCGTCGTCGCTTCGACGCCACGTTCACAAGGTGGGGCCTTGACCCCTGATCTTGGACACGGTGTTCTTTTGGTTATGCCGCGTTCTTGAGGGTAGCCAAGGTGGCGTTCT